>CALODY010000036.1:0-119440 GCA_942492215.1 Pirellulaceae bacterium | reverse complement strand
TTGTGAAGCATAATAACATTAATATCAATTGTTTCTAATTCATAATTTGAGAAACTGTTGGAACTTTATTATACAATTTCCCGTCCGTAGGATTCGGATAAATACTCATTGAGCCTGCTTTCAAGCCTTCAATTCCTACAGTAACGCAGCGTTTCTTCGCTGTAATCGTCATCATCGGTACAAACACTGTTACCTGCAGTTAATACAGCAGTATATGTTCCTGAAGCGGCATAGGTATAAACGGAGTTCTCTTGCGTTGAACTGTTTCCGTCACCGAAATCCCAAGAATAATTCGTTGAATTTGAGGATGTGTTCGTAAATATTAAAGTTTGATTATCGGCAGTAAATGTATCGGCTGTCGGATTTTCAGATACGGAGATCTCTACTTCATTCGATTCGTCATCAGGACAATCTCCTAAACTTACAACAGCTTTGTAATACATATCCTCAGTTAAGGCATCGGTTGTATAAGTTTCTGCGGTTGCTCGGAAATATCGATCCAAGCAGCTCCGTCTGTTGATTCTTTGCCATTGAATACTTCCTTCATAGATCGCCCAAGGATAAATTAACGGTTGAACCGGTACAAATGACACCTTCAATTGCTGAAGCG
This sequence comes from Pirellulaceae bacterium, assembly GCA_942492215.1. GTDB lineage: Bacteria > Planctomycetota > Planctomycetia > Pirellulales > Pirellulaceae > Mariniblastus. Next base: position 118,830 of record CALODY010000036.1, on the reverse strand, counting down.
GTTCCGCCAACGGCAGAAGGATTAACTAAAACATCCATGCTGCCGGAATTCTCTTCCAAACAAACGCCATTTCTTACAACAGCTCTGTGCCGTATTCCGTGATCATCCGGGGTTTTCACTGTGGTTTGTAGATTGGTAATATCATTCCATGAACCGCCGTCTAATTGTTTGCCATCTTAACACAGCGCCTGTGTGTCCGCTAAGAGTTAATGTTCCTGTTTCTTCGAATAAACAAATTTCATATCCGCCGGAGACATCTCCTCCAACTGTTTCAGAATTTACAATGATTGAAACTTCGGTAGAATGTCATCACCATCGTCAACTGTCTGTAATACCATGTTCCGGCAGGCAGGTGTTTCTGAATATGTTGCACCGGCATATCCTATAGATGTCATGTACCTCCTGTTCAAATTTCTTTTCCCAATCCGTGATCGTTGAATTGTGCTTAACGTTATATCACCTGTTGAACTTGCGATACAGATCCATTGAACTGCTTTTGTTAATGTTCCGCCTTGAGTTATGGCGAATGTTAAACACGAGTATAATCTTCCTCACCGTAGGTAGTTGTTCCACTTGGTACGGGAGTATTGCTGTAAGTTAAACGTACGCGCATCATAATTAAATGCGGAGCAATGCCTTCAGGAACAATTATATTTGCCGTAGCTGTCGGACTGTTCCATGTCATGACAAATTCTTCGCCGGCATCATTAAAATCGCCGTCGTAGTTCCAATCAACATAAGCTGCCAATTCATCAGACGAATAGGGATTGCCAACCGTTACTGTTAACGGATATGTTTGTCCCATTTCTACATCTGTTGATAAATCTGTATAATCATGGTAACCGTCGCATGATGATGAATTATCTATATCTCCGATAAGAACATTTCCGATATATTCATCACATCCGCCGCTTGCATTACAGTATTCGAGTACAAAGCCGATGATGAATTCAATTGAGTGTTATATAAATATCTTCACGTTGTTTGATGTGAATGATAGATTGAGAAGAGCTGCATAACCGGCAGGAGTTTCTCCGTCTGCTTCTATGGTAAAATAGCCTGTTGATGTTTCATTTTGATTCAGAGTTCCGAAGTTTTCATCAGATGAAATAATAGTTATGTAGGGATCAAGAGATGAGCATGTTCCGGAAAAAACAGAAGCAACCAGATCTCCTTTATTTCTGATCGTAACTTCTATTTCAACAATTTCTCCGGGATCAATAATTCCGTCATTATTTCCGAATACTGAATCATCAATTATATAATTTAAGACTGATAAGTAAACACCTGGAAACATGTTCAAAGCACTCAAGTGCATCCAAATCAAAGCCGGCATTATCAATTATTTGAGTTCCGTCACCATCATCATCAAGACGAATGAATTGTGCTTCAGAAATCAATCCGTAAAATCAAATTCAGAAGTCCCGTTTCCGGTTCAATTAATTCCCACGGTCCGTCTGCTGTTTCACTTGCATAGCAAGAATGAATTTCAGGAGAATCATCGCCTTCATAGACTTTTATATCATTTCCGGGTCCGTCTATAACACGAGTGTACATATCCTTCGTTGTTCCATTCTTGCCTAAAGAATAGTTAATATTATCAGGTGAAGAAAATACAGTTTTCGTATTCCCTTCATCAGCTTCATTATTGTCAGGAATTCTGCAACTCCATATTTTATATGCAAATTGACCTTCAGAAGGAACCATTTGAAAATCTGCATTAGTTGTGCTGTTTGCAGTAACTTCAACGTTATTAATTGTTTGTGTTTCATAGCCGTTTGCTTTAACTGTTATTGTGTAAGTCCGGGCAAAACATATTTATGATAATCACCTACAATCGGATCTATGAATAAGTTTGAAAATAATCATTTACAAAAATAATTGCTGATGGGATCTCTCCGGTATTTGCATCTGTTACAGTCCCTTCAAGTCCGTATCCTGAATATTCAACCATAGCAAGCATGGAAGGTTTATTGATATTATAATAATACATGATTTGGGGAAGATGGTGGTTGCTTGTCAAGAGATATTTCCATTGACTAAAAGCTGACAGAGCCTTGAATACCATAGTTTGAGTCTTTTGTACTGCCGTTTATGGGATACATTCCGGTATTTCCTTGACCGTATTCAAGATTTGAGTAACCTGATTCTGAGAGACTATATTCCTCCAATTGATATATGTGAGAATAATCAGGACATTGATCTCTTGCTCTGTAACTCCATGGCAGTGAAATGTATTCTGTGCGAATGATAGGTTGTATGGACAACGAATTGATTATTAAAACAGAAGTCTCTTAAGGCTTTTGATTCTGTTGCGAATATTCGCTTGTGCTGTATCCTCTCCGTTCCACATATAACCCAATCCCTGTTAAGATCAACATTATATCTTGACATATTTGCCCTACATAGGGTTGACCATTAAGTAAATCCAAATTTCTCTATTGTCAACTAATTCAGTTATTTGTGAAACATTACCGTAATCTTTGCAAAGATCTCTTGCAAGCGTATGGCATTTTCAGGACCTCCGATTTCATCACCGTGTATACCTGCGTCAAACAATACTTCTGCTTCATTTTCATCACTGTTAACATTATCACTGATTTTCAAGGCAGCCAGTTGCCTTCCACCTAATATGAGAATCCGGCAACATGTTTTTTTGCAAATTGAGGAAAGTTGGTTTCAAGCTGTCGGCAATATCAATGATATCTTGATATGTATAATATCCTGAAGGGACATCTGAATTCAAAGTTTGCATAATATTTGTTTAAATCATCTTTTAAAACGATATAACTTAAAATTGCATGCAATTTTTTTACGTTCATTCCGGTGTTGCATATATAATTGCGTAAGTATTATGAATATCACCGTTAAGTTTATAAATTTTTTAAAATTTGTTTTTGATCAGAATTTGTAAAACTGATTTTGAGTTCACTTTCATTTTCCCTCCATGGCTTATTTTGTGAATACAAATAAAAAAGATAATAAGAGAATTGCAGTGATAAAGAAAAGTTTTTCATTTGTATTTGTTAAATGTCAGACAGACATATAATTATGTGTTTTTCAATATTTGGGGCTTGTATCTTTATAAGTAAAATATTATTACGTAAAATTAAGAATAAAATCCAATTTTATGTATTTAAAGATTCAAATATTTAACTCGGTTGCAAAAAAAAAACCCCAATTTGGAGCTTTCTTGTATAATCAGAGAGATTATTTTACTTGAGAGTCCTGCTTCTTTCACCAATCTTTCAGCTTCCGGATGATCAGTAAATATTGACGACGTTCTATGAGATTGCTGATGTACGCACCGTATAATCAAGTCGAAGCAGCGCAACCACCCCACAAATTTGAGAGACTTGCGAGACGATGCTGAGTTCAACTTTTGGTACGTTGTCAGTTCAATCTGTGTTCCATTTAAAACTAATCATCCTAACGTTGTCGCGTTGCCACACATGTTGCTCCCGTATTGTAGCATCTTGGAGACATTCGAACCGCCAGAAACGAAGACGCATGCAGACTCTACGAGTACTTTACTGTGGCACGAATTGTGCGTGAGTCACCGGTACCTGTGTTCATGGTTATGGCAGGTGAGAAGAACGACTGGCTGGGCGGAAAGCGTGTATGTGAACTTGCAACTCCTTAATCTCACCTCTATGTCTCGTGTCTTTAGATAACGAGTGGAATGACTGCGCCAACATCGATACTGCTTTGGATCATTGGCATACCACATTTGATAACTTTGAGGATGAGTGGGACCATTCCTTCAACGTGACGAGGCCAGAAAATCGAACGGAAAACTTTGCCTTTTTCCACAAGTCAACACTATACATCGGATTAAATCTTGTGGGCGGTAGAGTCCACAACTCTAGCGAATGGCAAGTTCGCTTGAACTGGCAGGTGCAATGGACAAAAGAACTTATCCTTCAGCACACTCAAGCAAACGCTGTGATTTATGAGTCATGCTAGAATCCTACTGGAGACCATTCTCGATTCTTTCCGACCCTTGAAGGCATTCGTCAAGGATGTCTGAAGATAGCATTCCAATCCTCTACATTAACGGAGATGCACATGTGTGGGATGTCTCGAGGAATTTTTATGACCAGAGCAGCTTTTTGCGCATTCAGCTTACCGGTGGCACCATTGAACCTCCGCTCAAGGTAATGGTGAATGCTTCGTCTTCAAACAATGGCGTTGGAAAGACATTTACCTATAACCGACGATTGAAGAAAAATTGATGGAGTCGAGATATAGGAAATGTGTAGACTAGACTTACGTTGGTGTTTGCCAATACAGTATTATAAAGAAAAAGGTTTGGCTCATATATTTCACTCTGCTGCAGCATTCGAAGCAAGACTATCTGCGGCACGAGCATACTTGGATCCTTGTACAATTCTGTAGTTCATTTGCCTTTCTCGAAGAGCAGGCAGGCCAGCTGGACCATCGGACGGGGTTCCCTGAGCCAGGAGGCTACCATCGTCGGCAACGAGCACAAATGTATCAAATCGCTCATTCGGAACCCACACGAGCTTAAAGGCGATTCGTGACCTGAACTGGATGTGAGCCACGTCTCTTGGAGGCTCCTGGTTGCAACCCATGGCACAAGTCGACCACGACCCGCCAGGTCCTAGTTCCGGGAGAGAAGCCACTCGGATGCCGTTGCCAAGATTGTTGCCAATAGCAATACCTTTCACGGCACCATCGTTCTCATTATTCGACACACGGTCCAGCATGGTAGTTAAGTCAACATGATTGTAATCATTAAAGCTGTGACCGGTGTAGCCTTGGCCTGGAATCGCATCAGGGAGGTCGCGCAAACCGCCGGCCCACAGTATCTTTCTTCTGACTTCTTCCCAACGACCATTTAAATCATTTCCTTGAGCGAGTTCCGCCACTCGAGCAAGAACAGAATTTAAGCGTTCAACAGCAGTTCCAGGATATTCAGGATCGACTGGCATGGTTCCGTCACTCGCACTGGAAGCAAACGCACGTGAGGTACTTCCCTTGTCCACTTGATAAATATCCTTGTTATTTGCCGAAACGACAAATGCAGATGCGTTTGTGCCCTTGGCTGCTACAGATCGTAAGAAACCACTAGCTGCGGCTGAAAGAAGCAGTGGTAGGCGCATCAATACAAGTTAGTTAGAAGTAAAGTTGGAAAGTGCTGTTGAGATTGATGTGATGAAAAAGAAAGCAGTCACGAGTGTGTCAGGTTATCACCCTCAGTCCCGCTTTGTAACATGCAAAAAATCCAAAAAAAGCTTCCGCGCGCGGCGCGCGTCTTCCATTTGCTATTAGTTTGTGCTCTTGTTGCCTTCATCGTCGCTTCAACGGTACTAGTAAAGCCCTTAATTGGTAAAAGAGATGGGATGTGTTTCAAGTGTATTGAGGAAAAAGGATGTGGGAGAAAACGGAGCTGCTACATCAGTGAAAATGTTGGCAATGGCGACGCCAAGAAGAATGCAGCCGCCAAAAACGGCGGTGACGTGAGTGTGAGAATCACGCCCGATGGCGTGGAATCTCGACGACGAGGGAGTGTTCCTGACGAGACAAGGAAAAGAGGGTCCGTATTTTATGATGCACTGGAGGAAGAGACACCATCCATGCGCTATATTCCGACGCCTTTGCCAAACTACCGCCCACGAGGATCTGTTGCAATGGATGATCCAGACTCCCTTCTTAGGTCAATTCCAACCAACAAGAGACTCCGCCAAACAATCATTATAAAGGAACATTTGGATGAACCCACAATCAAGCTTGAGTTAAAAGGATATCCCGGTGATTTGACAAAAGAGGAGGTGGAAACTTGTCTCGCGTTTCGAAAAGCAATCAACGAGCAGGACGACCCGGCCTTTAAGGAAATGACTGTCGCGTTCAAGGACGTGGAAGACGAACCATTTGCTCTATGTCGGTTTCTGAGAGGACGTCAGTTTGACTTGGATTCGACTATTCAAATGATGTTAGAGAACATACCCACTTGGAATGATGGCAAGCCACACAACTTTTATCCAACAATTGAGGGTGCAGTAGGGTGTCCTGCTCCCGTGTTCTTGACGCAGTTCCCTTACTTTTACAGTGGTATTGCCAAGAACGGTTGCCCAGTCGCGTATCTACAAGCCGGTTCACTTCAAGTGGAAGGAATCGAGTGTGTTACTGATTTGGAGAATGTACAATACTACATGTGGAATGCTTTCATGTATCAGTTCAAACGAGAGGTTGCGAGAGCGCAGGCTGCCGATCCGACTGCTGTTCGATGCGAGAGTGTCACGGTGATTGATCTTAAGGGGCTTGCTTCGTCTCAGATGAACAAAAAGACAATCGAGGCTCTGAAGAGCGTTGCCACGATTGGGTGCTGTTTTCCTGAACTCTTGAATCAAATGGTGATATTGAATGCAAGTTTCGCCTTTAGCTTGGCATGGAAGGTAATCAAGCAATTTTTAACGCCAAGGACTGTGGCAAAGATTGAGATATTTTCAAACGAAAAAGCTGGGAGGCAGCGACTACTTGAAATCATCGACTCAAAAGAGCTTCTTGCCGATTACGGTGGGGATGGACCGTCATTCGAGCAATTAGCTCATGATGCAGAAAATAAGACGGCTTCTATTCGTCAGGTTGCTGAGCTCATCTCGCCCGGTGGCAAGGCAGTTCCGTTAGTAGAACTATCGTCGACTGAAATGGCTACTGTGAAAGTGTATACGAGATCTACTTCTGGTCCCAAGATTACACTCTTAAAGGACAAAACTACATTAAAAGTGGTCGAACTAAAGGCAACTGGTGAGGGTTCTTCAGCTTCGTATTGCACGGAAATTGTCATGGATGAGAGTGGCCCTGCTAACCTCAAAGTGGAAGCGAAGTCGCCGATCTCTACTGATCTCTTCCTTGTTCACGTCGAAGTCCTTCCATTGAATTCAAGATGACAGCAAGACGCAGCAGAGCCTTAAAAAGTAAGTAGCTACAGTAATAGGAGCAGTAGTAGATGCTTTGGGCTTGCAATAGTCTAGGTTACTGGTTATTGTTATTCGAATATTGAGCTCATAGCCAAACGTTGAGACCACCAGTTTTTCTCATGAGATCATCGTGGCATCGCTCACATCATTATCATCCATCATATTGAGAATTGAGAACATCGACGATGGCGGGCGATAACAGTGCAACCGAGCAAGAAAAGAACAACAAGCCTTGCGTCATTTGTAGTGAACCTGGCCCATTTAAATGCTCTCGTTGTCCTCCAAATGGCAAGCCTCACTATTGTTGTGCCGAGCATCAAAAGACACACTGGCACACCACGCACAAAGCAAATTGCGGCTCGCCGCATCAACCAAATCCCACTGGCGATCTTGACTCCCCCGACGTATGCTGTGACTTTTGTTATTCAAATATATCCTACTCCAAACAGAGGGGTCAATCAGATCAGGGTTTGATGTGTGCTGAATGCGGCGCTCTTTTTTGTCACTCATGCACCTACGGCCGCCTGATGACTAGAGAAGCTGGAGCTTGTGTGACTTGTGGCGTCGCTTGCCCATGCTGTTCAAAGCCGTTTGGTGGCGCACAAATTGGTGAGGCCTTTTTTCTTAAGACTTTACAAGCGACATCTGATCGGGCACCCAACGATCACAAGAGCAAGATTATCTGGAACATGTGGCTTGGCGAAAAATACGAATCAGCGGGAAACATAAACAAGGCAATACAGTCTTTCTCAACTGCCAGCGCTGCAGGGCTCCCTCTGGGACATGCCCAAGCAGGAAGACTTTTGTGTGACAAGGGCGACTTGAACAACGGGCGACGCTGCACATTGCTAGCAGCCAATGACGAGAGGAGCCCCAGCGCATTGGCAATGCACAACCTGGGTTGCATGCATGCTCTCGGACAAATCCATGGCGAGTCAGCGGCCGAATGGCGGACAAAGGCGGCTGGCTGGGGCAGCGTCGCTTCCTGCTCTAACGCTGGATCCGCCTGTCTGGAGGGCAGCTCTGGCGCCAGCGAGAACAAGAAAAAGGCGGCCCACTGGCGTCAGCGTGGAGCCGAGGGAGGCGATTTTGACTCCACGCACCGACTGGCACGGCGACGTCGCGACGGCGATGGCGCCAAAAGGGGCTACGCACTGTCTAAAAGTGGCTCGAAAAGGCAGCTGAAGGGGAGGTCGAGAGCGTGCGCCACGTGGGGCGGCTTTTCAGCAAAGGCTGGGGCGCTGAGTGAGACATGGAGCAGGCGAAGCAATGGCTTCGTCGAGGAGCCTCTCACGGGGGGCTCCACGTCAGGAAGAAGCCCTTCGTAGGGCCGAGGCTGGCGTCACGTTCTTTGCGACGTCTGCCTGGCCCGAAACCCGTCCATCCATGCATCGTTAAATGAAAAGGTGGAAAGGAGGAGAACTCAGCATTTTAGGCTCGAGAAGGCTTCAAGAGCTGTCTGCATTCTTCAGTCTGTGCTTGCTCGAATCTGCGATTTCTACTTCGCATGTGCAGCGCTATTCTGCGTGGCCGCAGAGGGAGCACAAGCGTTGCTTATGGTAGAAGCAACATTTGCTCAGCAGTGTCGCGTCGAAGCAGTCATGAGTAGTGTGGCGACGCTGCAGAGCAGTCGAAAGAGTCAGTGTTGTGTTCGTTAGACTCGTGACTGAGCTCAAATTCTCAAAAAAAGCGCTGCACTGGCGCGCAGACTGCGACAAAGCGTGCACTTTGTGCGCCACATTATAACTAGTTGCTCTTTTTGGCGCGGCTTGTGCATCGGCGCACAACTCGTGTTTTTTGTCATGACGTTTTCCATTGCGGAATCTGGCATGTTCGATGGCCAATCCTCGTCGCTCTCGTCGCTGCGCGATGGCGCCTGTTGAGCAGGCGCCACGTATGCCCTCACAATGCTTCTGAACAAGGCTGGCAAGAGCTGCTTTGACGTGAAAATCAGTGGCGCCATGAAATTTTGGACGATTTAAGAACCATGATGATGAGCAAGATTCCCTTTTTCTTCCCACCTTGGGCGCCATGCCCGGCGGCGCCGCTGCCGGCCCCGGCGCGGCTGCCCTCCCTTCTGGGTTATGACCCCCTCCCTCCCACCTTCCCCCTTCCCCCCTGCGCGCTGCGCAAAATCGTTTTTATATTCGTGAACGTTGCAATCCGTGTTTATTTCACGCCCCCTTTACTTCCACTGCGCGTCCACAGCTCCAGTATTTTAAAAGCTGTTGGATGCCATGGCCGGGGATCGGTGGTGACACTGCCTTTCAGTGGCTCATGACCTCTTCTGAAGGCTACTTTACTGTACGCCATACTTCTTACTTGTAGATACTGAAGTAGGACAACTGCAATGCTCCCTGTACGATGCAGTGGGGAAGTCGCGTCTAGCTAGTAGGGATAGTACTGTAGAACTTGGGTTGGACCGGTGCCTTGTTCACCAATTAATTCCTCTCTAGAAGTTCAGTCAGACTAATAACACGAAGAAAGGACAACAAAACTATCCTGCTACAGTAGCTAGCAACTAGTTGGACGAACAGAACTGATTCCACTGACTTCAGGAAAGACTGCGCTCCATGTTTCGGCAAGTTCTCTACAGTCATGAGGATGATTTGCTTCAAGTTTGGCGGGTGCATGCATCAGCAAAGCAAACGATCAAAGTATTGACCGCGCCCTTGAATACATTCATCATTACCGACGAAACAGCTATGCCAATAATGAGACCGAGGCTGAGGTTAAAGAAACAGAGTCAGCAAAGTTCGGAGTGATAGCACAGTTGCACAGACAACAAAACACGTACAAGAATGCATAGTAACCAGGTTTTGCTCATCTCATCTTTATCGAGCGTATGGCTTTTAGTTACCATTGCATCGATTGCCAGTGCTGCAAGACCAGTGACGATTGCAATGGTAAACATGGCGAATGCAAGAACGTAGCCAACCAAAGAATTTGTTATGATACTCGTCCAGCCACGTGCTCGAAAGAGCTCAACGACTTTTTTACCACTCTCCAAGTAGCTATAGCCATAAATTCCAACAAACACATACGCCCACTGGTTGAAATACTCGACAATGTCCTCCAACAGAGAAACGATACAGTCAAGTATACAGAGTAAAATTGCTCCACACTCTTGATTCCCTTGATTGTTTTGCTGCTGAGATCTGGCATTCTCTACAATCACTCGCAGTGCCGTGACCAAAGCTTGAACCAAACTACCAAAGGCAATGGACCCAAAGGAATAAGTCAGGCTCCGATATAGCGAGCTCACAACAGCCGGAGAGCAACACTGGTCCGCATCTTGTTTGTCAAAGCAGTACGTCCCCATGACACCGGCAACCGTCACCTGAATTGTATTCTAGATTGATGAACAAAAATGAGAAATGACGTGAGCACAGTTATAAATACTGCTTTCATTCTCAAGCGAGCATGATTGTTTGTCACAACGTGCGTTCCAGTATGTGCCGCATACTCACCAACAGGACAGTGCTTGTCCAGTACAATGAAACGAGTAACAAGAATATTGTAAATCCTTGTTGCGGTCGGTCTCCTTGACTTTTGTAGTAGGCGTCGTCGTCATCATCATCCATAGTTTCGGACATGGACGAAGACGAATCCTCTGTGGCAACCGAGTCGAGTTGTTCATGACCAAGCACACCAATGCATACGTATGCCCAAAAAATAGTCCAAACAAATCCCAGGACGGAACAGAGAAAGGCAATCATGTAGATACCCCAATTGGCACTGACTCCCTTGAGAGATAGTTTGAGATTGACGGATGCAAATGGAATCAACCTCCAAACAATCTTGACATAGTAAATGACAATTCCAATAAGACCGATTGACATGAGCCACGCAAACCAAGAACCAGTCGATACCGACATTAAAATGGTCAATACAATGGTCCAACCAACGGATCCTAGCAAACAACATTGGACAATGGTTGTGGGACACGACGGAATCACAAGTGCCGTACCCACGTAGGAAAATGCAAAGGCAAGCACGGCGCATGGCACTAAAATAAAGCTCAATATCCTCATGGGATACACTTGCACATAGGCCTCTACTTGCTCTGCAAAGACTTCCACTTGATGAATGGCTTCATCGTCGTCCAGTTCCGCCTCCATTTCTTTCCAATCCGTATTCGATTCGCCAGTACCACTGCTGGTTGTGGTGGAAAAAGAACCATACAGTATCGCCAAACACACCATGACGGCCAAATGCGCCACAAACAAGAGTGCCCAAAGGACATCTCGAAAGACTGGTTCGGCAAAATCGTTATTGTCGATACCCACCAGAGGCGCCGCCTCACTGTACTCGCCGCCCACGACGACTGGTTGCGCCGTGCTTCCATAATTTTCTTGTTGTTGCTCCTTTTCAGGGTATCGAATTGTCATTCTTACGTTTTCTTCTTGATCAACAAAAAGGTTCGTATCATATGATATGATATGCAGTGATATGCGATGTTTCGGTTGGAGTGTCAAAGAATCTTGATTTCAATTGGACACGTGTCAATTATCGACTCATTCGACTGCTTTCGGGCGGAGTATTTTTTTGAAACACGTTTTGAACTTCCATGCAATATCCAAGACCTCAATACTTGCTACCATGACTTTGATACTCCAAGACAAAACCATTCTTCAAGACCTTCATACTTATCACTCATCACTCTGCTACCATGACTTCAATGCTCCAATATTCCAAGGTTCTCTTCCCCTCCTCTCAAGGTTGCACTGCACTGATTCTCAAGGCCCCATTTGTTTACACCTCTCTCTTTATTTATTCTGGTCCTCCAAGGTTCTCTCAAGGCAACACTAGCTTGAAAACTCTTATACTCTGCTGCCAATTGTTCAATACTCTCAAGGATCAATACATCATTAAACTCTTGCTACCACTCATTCAATGTCCCACTCTTGGCTCTTTCTCATTCTGCTGCTCAGTCGACTCATTGTTGCTTGTGGCTTGATTTCTATTACTACTCTTTCTGATATGATGCACCACTGGTACACTTTGCCTAGCTACTCCATGCTCTCTGCTGCTACATTTCCAACATCGAAGACCACAATGCTGCTACTTTTGTCTCTCTCTGCTGCCATGACTCTGTTGCTCCAAGACCACTATGTGCCACTACTCATGATGATGCAAGACGCCTCAAGATGATGACATACTACACACTCACAGCTGGTAGTGCTGGCGCCAAAAAGATCAGTTGCTGTGAGAGTAGTCATCGCGTCTTTGCATTGCGATGCCTTGCTTACTGCTACATGACCAAGACATCCAAGACAACACTTTACTACTCCAAGACCCTCCAAGACCTCATTGCTACTACTCATGACTCTGCTACCATGATTCTGTTACTCCAAGGTGACATCTGTGCTACGGAGTGCTTTTTTTTTTCTTTTTTTCTTTTTCTCACTGGCGGCGCTGCATGATGACGATGCCTCAAGATGATGCGCAATTTCAAGACTTTATCTCAGAATCGCCCGTTGGACGTCAGTGAACAAAAGTAAATCGCACTGTTTTTAGATCGATGATGGCTAATGTTCCGACGTACTTCAGCCCGGAAAGGTTTGAATTTCGAAAAGGATCGATCAATCCAACAACTCGGTAGCCTTTGCTCAACAGCAGCTTGGTCAAATAGCAGCCATCTTGCCCGGTCACACCGGTGATCAGTGCCGTCGCCATTTACCGCCCAACAATTCTTGATATATCGAAATTCGTCTGGTCACTTGATGGCCAATTTCTCATAAATGCGTGCGATTTGATCTGCTGTCACATCCCAACTAAAGCGCTTAACATTTTCAAATCCGGCTTCAACCAAATCCGAGCGCCTGCCCGGACTCATGATTTCTGCACAGGCTCCGGCAATCGACTCGCCCAGTCGTGGATCGCAATAAATCGCTGCGTTGCCAGCAACCTCTCGGAAAACAGCGGTACGTTGTTCTGGCGATAACAGGACATCCGTTCGATTGCGATTCGATAATCGGAATTCCAAATCCTTCGAGAAAGCTTGGGAAAATGAAACACGTCGCGTTGCGATAATGGTCCGCCAACTCAGCGTCCGATACACGTCCGGCATGGCGAATACGATTGGTTGAAACCAAATGCTTTTACAAGATCAATTTCGGCGTATTGCTAGACAGTTGCCAATCACCACCAATCCAGCCTCTCGGCGGGGGTCCGAACGCATGGCATCAAACACACGAAGTTCTTGTAGAAATCCCTTTCGCCAACAAACATTGCTTAATGATCGTTCTTCTCACGGGGCGACGTGGCAGAGAACGTCAAATGTTCAGCTCCCAAGTGCACGACCGACGTCTTGGATGAAACCTCTGGGTAGAATCTCGCCAAGTCTTTCGCGGTCGAATTGCTGATGCAGATGACGTGGTCAGCTTGATTGAGTGCCATTCGTTTCGCCTCAATTGCCGGCTCAGGATTGCCACCACAAATGGGGTACCATAATTCTACAACCATGTCGAAGACCGTCACGACATTCGGTCGAGTTTTTCCTGGGTCAATCGAGAAGAATGAAGAATGCCAAGTTGCGTCCTGGTAACTGTTCTGGATTCGGAAACGGTCAATTTGAGTTCTAAGCTGTTTTAAAACATTGAGGCGACTTCCTCGACTGCGTGGGGATGCGTAAACGGTTTGCACCCCTCGGGCAGCGGTTGACGTGGCTTTTGAGAAAGCAAAATGCGGTACTCGACGTCTTGAGAATTCCGACACATTGTTTCATAAAACAAACGCCAGATGCCAATCTGATTTGTTTTTTCAAACACAGAACCATCGATCAAGACTTCAACTTTTTGTTTCACCGTATTTTCCGAAGGAGTTGTAATGCCGATTCATAATCCGTTTGCAACAGACTTTCCCTTGTGGTTTGTTTTGATTTAAGTCGCCGGCCGCAAGCCACGCCATTTAGCGGATAGTATTCCTTCCTTTGGGAACGGATTTTTCCTTAACGGCCTGACACTAAACAGATGATTCGAAAGCCCATCTGAATAGAAGTGGAGCAGACGTTCGTTTGCAAGATAAGCTAGGGACTCAGAAGTAAAGAAACAAATATGCTGGCCGGTTTCCGGAGTAAAGTACCACCAGTCGTCAGCGCTTTTCATCTCCAATGCTGGAACCAATTCTGTCGAAAACAAAACGGCTTCGGCAACGCCCTGGCATTTCATCAATTGTCTCTCTCGGATTCCCAAGATGTTCAAGCACTTCCAGGCAGTAAGCAAGCAAAATTTGCGATCGCAGACAGGCTTTAAGGCTGGCCATTCGAACCTTTTTGCAACGAGATTTTCGCAGTGGGTGTACTAGTGGACGGGGTGTAAAACCTTTGTCTCGTATCACCACCACACGTGCGGTCAATTAAATAAAAAATCCGTAGCCGCCACCGAAATCAATGAAATCAGTTCCGTTCGTAAACGCCCTTTCAATCAGCTTGGCGGTTAGCCTCGCCTTTTCGATGTTGCGCGAGACCAATCCCAGATCTAACGCGGTGATCGCGTCATTATATGCCTTATCCAACCACGCCGGATCGTCCGTTTGGATGAATCCCGTTTCCACGCACTGGTGGTACGTGACGTCATACCGGCCAAGTATCTTGGCCACAAAAATTGGTCTCGTTTTTCCACCAGTGATGTTGCTGTCCACTCCGTTATTCATTGCTCTTGGTTAACACTATCTCGCTTGACGCTGGTTTAATCTGATCACATCCGTTGATTTCGGACCCATTCTGTGTCTCGCGAAGTGAATCGGTTGAATCTCGTTTCGAAACCCAACCGTTTCCATATATGGATTAAAGCCACCTAATCGAGGAATCTCTGCTGTCTTAGTCAGGATATCATGGAATGAAACTGGCGCCCAATCACAATTGCAGAAAACAACGCCTACATTCTGACCGTCGTATCGCGAGAATGGCGAACCTGTTTCGGCTATCTGAAACCCAACAACGCCTTCTTTATGATCAAAAAAACGTTGATTCGGAAGATAGGACTTTAATGTTAATCGCGTACTCCCCGGGAGCAGAAACTTCCCCGGGACAGTGGCCGGTCAACTTGCCTTTTCCACCGATGCAGACTGGAAATATCACTCATGGAACGTTCGGATGTAAAAATGCGATTGCCGTTATTGTCAAGGACCGTAATTGCGACTTCCATTCCGGGTTGATCCACTCCCAGTTCATACCCCAGTCGAATTTGGATATCGCCATCGAAGCCAAAAACTGTCGTCGCTACGCCTAATCGGTCGGTTAATTCGATCGATGTGAAAGCAAATTCGTGGGAGCAAGGCTTGTCGAAATGGACAACTTGTTCGCTCGGCACACGAACGTAACTGGAAACCGCCTTGTCAACGTCTCCCATCGAAACCAATTTGCCATTTTCCATTAACAAACACCTAGAGCATAGTTGCTTTATGGAGCCCATGTTGTGACTGACCAGTAACACCGTCCGGCCATACATGGCCACGTCTTTCATCTTTCCCAGGCATTTTTTCTGAAACTCCGAATCGCCCACTGCCAAGACTTCATCAATAATCAAGATTTCAGGATCCAAATGCGCGGCAACAGCAAATGCGAGCCTCACGTACATTCCGGATGAATATCTTTTCACGGGCGTATCCAGGAATTTTTCCACGCCCGCAAAATCAACGATCTCTTCAAACTTTTTCGTGATCTCGGAGCGTGTCATGCCCAAGATCGCACCGTTGAGGAAGATGTTTTCGCGCCCGGTCAATTCCGGGTGAAATCCCGTTCCAACCTCCAGCAAACTGGCGACGCGACCGCGAAGCGTTACTCGACCTTTGGTTGGTTCGGTAATGCGACTGAGCACTTTAAGAAGTGTACTCTTGCCTGCGCCGTTACGACCGATGATGCCGAGCACTTCGCCCTGGGCGACCTCAAAACTGACGTCTTTCAATGCCCAGAATTCTTCAACCTCGTCTCCTTGAATGATCTGACGACCGCGGGCCATGTCCCAAGCTTTGCGACCAAAATTTCTTACAGTTCGGCCGACGACATCTCGGAGAGCAATGTAACGCTCTTGTCGGGCCGATTGATGACCGACCAAATAAGATTTGCCAAGGTTCTCGACAGAAATTATTGGGGATGACAAGGCTATTGTGTCAGTGGAAGTAGATAAGCTTTGGTCGGAGACAATTGCTAAATCAAATCAGCGAACGTTCGTTCCATCTTTCGAAATTGCCGAATACCAAACCAAAGAAAGAAACTGGTGACAATCAAGCTGGTAGCGAATCCGGGCCAGTAGATTTGACTTTCGCCACCCAGAATGCACCAGCGAAATCCGTCGATGACACCCACGAGGGGATTTAGCGAATAGAGCAAACGGTATTTTTCCGGGATGACGGACGAACTGAATCCGACCGGCGAGATGTAAAGTCCAAATTGAACAATGAACGGAATGATGTAGCGAAAATCACGGTACTTTACATTCAGTGAGGTGATCCAGAGGCTGGGCCCGAGACTGGCCAGGAATGCCACCAAGACGAAAACGGGAAGCAGCAGAATCTGCCAGCCAGGCATGAACTGGTACCAAAACATCATGAGAATCAGAATCGAAAAACTGATCAGGAAGTCGACAAAGGCAACAACCACAGTCGCCGCCGGAACAATCAGGCGCGGAAAGTAGACTTTGCTGATCAAATTTGCGTTTGCGACCAGGCTGTTCGAGGCATCTGACAAGGCCGTGGAAAAAAA
The DNA here is from genome assembly GCA_942492215.1 of Pirellulaceae bacterium. Taxonomy (GTDB): domain Bacteria; phylum Planctomycetota; class Planctomycetia; order Pirellulales; family Pirellulaceae; genus Mariniblastus. The sequence continues at coordinate 102,180 of CALODY010000036.1, read as the reverse complement.
TGTCCACGGCAGCATGCCGGCAAAAACCATCAATGCGTACGGTGCAGCGCCGTCACTCGGTAACTTGGCGATTCGACCAAAGATCACAGTGAACACAATCATGGTCAGGAATGGACGAATAAGAGCCCACGCCACCCCGATCACCGTTTGCTTGTAGCGAACCGACACATCTCGCCATGCCAGCACCTGGAATAACTCGCGGTAACGCCACAGGTCGCGCCAGTAGTTTTTCTCCGCGCGACCGGGTTCGATGACAATTTCAGTTGACGTCATGTTTTTATTGAAACGGATACTCGCAGGGCATATTGAGCATCTTCGGCCATTTCATTAGCTCTCCGTCCGCCAATGCAATTTTTGCCTATTCATCTTATTCGGTGAGTGATTGACCTACCCCCGCCCGAAGCCTTGACAACTGCGCACACAGCGCGCACTCCGTCCTCTTGGGTGACATTTACCCGACAGAGTTTATCGTACGATTCGCCCACACGTGGCTGGTTTACGCTATCAGAACCGCAGCGACAATAAACTCCACCCTAGTCAGCATTTGGAATTCAGTACACGGATTTCCGGGCAATCGAACGTCAAAAAACGTCGGGCAGGTTACCGGCCGAGAAACGGGCCGAAATTGACTTGTCGTCAGATTCGATCATGGCAGCGGTAACGGTTATTCGTTCCGCGGAATGGCGATGCCAGCGCTAATCATTCGTCGTCGATCTTGGGCAATTGACCCGCTAAGGGATGCGCCTACCTCCGTTCGAAGAGAAATCTCTCGCTGTCATGGAAGGGACATTGTGTGGTGTTCCTCGTGTTCGTGGATCTATTAACGGAATCCTGACGGGTTTCTGCGGGCAAAACTTTCATCCGCAAGTATCTCATTTATAATGGAAAGTTCTCGATACGGCTGTCCCCGACCAAGGAATTCCGACGTAACGATCCGATCCGGCCTTCGCGAACAAACGACATGTCACTCCTGCCAACGTCTGCCACCGACCTGAGTTCCGCCAATGGCGGAATGATCAAGCCGATTGGGCCATCGTACGAAGCCCGGAAAATCCCCCCCCCGCCTCAAACGCCGGCTTACCAAGGATTTGATATCTGGGGTCCTTTACAGCGACGCAAGCATTTGATTGGCCTATTTTGCCTGATAGGAGCAATGCTTGGATTGCTGTACTACAGCAAGACCCCCAAGACCTACTCTTCGTTCACACGCTTGATGATTACGACACAAGCTCCGCCAGCGATCATCAACGGTGACATGCAGCTGGAACGAGTTTCTTTGTCCAAGCATGCCAATTTGATTGCCAGCGAGCTGGTATTGAGTGACGCCGTTTCCACGGGAAAGCTGGGCGAGCTGAAGAGCTTTCAAGAAGCAGGTTTTCCGGTAGCCGATCTCAAAGGGATGATCGACGTGTTTCCCGACGAGGAAGCCCAGGCCACGCTAACCATCACGTGTAAGGGTACTCAGCCGGACGATCTGCCAATCATTTTGAATCAAATTGTGTTCGCCTATAAAAAGAACCTTGACGAAGACACCGAATCGTTTGGACGGGAAACAGCGGAGCTGATTCAACTTCTTTCGTCCCAGCTGATGGAAGAAAAGAAGAAAGCCGAAGAGCGTAGTTTGCAGCTCTACACAGGGCTCGGGATTACGTCGGTGGATTCCAATGGACGCATCGTTAACCCGTACACCGAAAACCTCCGCGAGGCCATGGAACGATTCGACGAAGTCAAGTCGTCATTGCGCGACCTGGACGATCGTTACGAATTGCTGGAAGCGGCGCTCAAGTCCAACGACGAAAATCAGATCAAGATCGCTTCACTGGAAGCCAGTCAATACCTTAAGCTGTCTCGACCACAAGCCGCAAGTGATGAAGATGAATTTGCCTCTCAGTCCTTTCGCCTGCCCGGCCTGCTAACCAGACGCGAACTTGAAAAACGAATTTCGCAATACATCAACGAACTCGACATGCTCCAGCTTGATCGGGTTCAGTTCACCCAAAAACTGGGTCCGGGACACAGTCGAGTCCGCGCTTTGGACGCCCGAATTATGTACTACGAGCGGGAATTGGAAGCAATGCAGGAGCAGCTGGACACCTACGCAATCGAGTTGGAAAAAATCCGGGAACAAAGCGTCCAGAGCACGGTCGAACCCGATGAGACGGATATTTATTTGAAATCACTTCGCATCCAGGAGGAGCGGCAGTGGATCATTTGGTATCAACTGGCGGCAGAGCGAGATCGCAATCGACTCAGCCTGAAGCTCGACGCGCTGGGGGAGGATGTACGGTCCCTATCCGGAAAAGCGGAAGCGATCACGCAGGACGTGCGTGAGTTAAACATGCTGCGAACACAAATTGCCGAGAAAGGCGAAGCGATTCGTGTGATCCTGGAACGTATTTCCGGTTTGGACATCGTCTCCAAGAGCTACACGACGACCAAAGTAAAGGTGCTGGACCCGGCAGGTTATGGCCAGGTTATTGCGCCGACTTTGCCAAAATCAATCGCTTTGGGGACGATGTTGGCATTTCTGGCGGGTGTTGCTTTGGCGATCTTTATCGACCAAGGTGAACTATCGTTTTGGGACCCCCGTGAGATCTCCGAGAAACTTCATATCCCGGTGGTCGGACGCGTGCCCCGCATCGACGTCCCCAAAACCAAACCGAGCAAGGGTGTACCGGAGCTGGTAGTGGCTCATAGTCCAGGATCAACGGTCTCCGAGGCTTTCCGAGACATTCGCACGTCGTTGTTCTTTCAGGCGAATGCGGAAGGAATCAAGACCATCCTCTTCACCAGCCCCTCGCCGGGCGATGGAAAATCGACGACCGTTGCCAATTTAGCGATCTCGATCGCCCAGGCTGGAAAACGCGTCATCCTGGTCGATGCTGACTTCCGCCGTCCCCGGGTGGATCGTTATTTTGAAGAACCCATGGAGCCCGGATTGGTGAATGTGCTGGTCGGGGATGCGCCGCTGGCCGATTCAATCCGACCGGCCGAATTGCAGGAGAAACTTTTCTTGTTAACCGCGGGCGAACGTCCCGAGAACCCAGGTGAGTTGGTCGCCTCAGAGGCCTTTCGAGAGTTGATTCATGAATTGCGAGGAAAATTCGATTTCGTTTTAATCGATTCTCCGCCCGTATTGCCCGTCTCGGAACCAGCGACGATCGCCAGCATCGTCGACGGCGTGTACATGGTGACCCGAATTCGCAAAGGTATCAAATTGGCATCGCAAAGTGCGAAGGAAGCATTGGACCGGGTCGGCACACACTGGATGGGAATCATTGTCAACGGCTTGGACGAAAATCCGCACTACAGTGAATACGGCTATCAATATGGCGTCTACTCCTACTACGGAGAGCGATACGGTCGCTACAACGACGCGAACAATCAGGAATACCGTGACAAGATCGCCAGTGACTGATTCTGTCAGATTCCTTTCTTGAAGGGTTCAGGCGAAACGATTTTTCGACAGAGCTGCTCGCAGGAATCCGTAATCTGCCCCAATGTCGGCTATCCAGCGAAGCGGGGCCGCCACAACAAGAGCACGTGTTAGTAGGTAAACCTCATACCAAACGTTACGGCTTGGTAGAAAATCGTGTTGGCGGTTTCGACGGTTGGACTGACATCAGTAAAAATCAACTGCGTCGGCGCCAAAGCGAGACCATCGATCCACGTCGCTTCGTAACCCGCGTAAATTGCTGCTCGGTTGGGAATTAATTCGTAATAGCCACGCCCACCGATCTCTCCGAGGAAAGAGCCCGTATTTTTTGTCAGTTGATTCGTAATATCGCTCGTGACTTCTGTTTCGATTGTCTGTCGGTTCGTTGTCGGTGCTACGACGAGTCTGTCAATCGAATCAACCTCCGTGATCGTAACCTGTGTCGGGTTCAGGTAGCCGCCGACCCGAACAAAACCCTTCAAGTAGAATTGATCCGAAATCGGTTGGTTGATTTCGAATCCAGTCTGCAAACCAATCAGGATGTTGGTAGCAGTAACTTCAGAATCAGCGGCCGCGGTTACCGGCGGAGTCCCATCCCCCGGATCAACTTGAAGAGTGCTGCGATAGGCCACGTTGTCTTTCGTTGAGACAACACGCGGACCCAACATGCCAATGATGCCGGGCTTGAATGCGCGGCGTTTCATGATCTCAATGCTGAACAGGTCGGAATTGTAGCCGTAGTTAAAAGTGTCGGGTATAAACCCATCGATAAAAAACGGTGAGTCCAATCTGGGGCCATCGATCTGATCGATCTTTTGATCCCAAAAGGCCAGGATCGATCGGACCTCAAACTCATCTCCGTAGCGCGTCTCGAAATTGAACTTGATCTCTGCACCCGCAGTTGATCCGAGGTCCGTCGCATCTTCAGCGTCAAATAGCGGAAACCGCGTGTCCGATTCAACGATCAGCGGAATGTCGAGATTTGTGCCAGGGCGATCGTAGGCAACAGCGCCAAATTCAAGAGACCAGCGATGATGGTCGGTTGCTTGAGGCCATTGAGCATTTGCCGAGGTTACCAGCGCAAGACCGGCAAATATCACGACAACTTTGGAAATGATCGGTAATGTCCTCACGGGGTCTCCTCCAGGCCTTCAGGCGCAAGTACGGTATCTGCAAAATTGGATCGGCCCGCACTGACCGAATAATAAGTACGATTGACAATGCCGGAAGACTTGTCGCATCCACGCCAAAGCTCCTGTCTACCCCATATTTAACTTAGGGGGGTGTGGCAGCAGCCTCGAATCTGCTGACCGGCCAGGCGAGGAACTATGAAGACTGATTCAAGACAATCGTCAACGTTCCTATAAACAGAGTCTCGGCCCATACTGGGAGACGGTCGAGAAGACCGTTTTTTCAGGAGTAGGCCGGCAACAGAGTCGCGCCCCATGCCAGCACGGCGCAAACTCCTGAATGCTTCACCTGCACTTCTTCATTCAAAACAGCCCGAAATTTGCGACTTAAGTTTCGGTGCACAGGGAGTTTGCCGGCTCGCTCTCATGAGAGATTCGCGCATTTGGCGATGCAAGAACAAATGCCCTGGCTTGATCAGGGCATTTCAAATTCCGATTGCGAACGGGCAGGTGTTCTGCTAGATGCTCAGCGTCTTTGGCCGGCAGACCGGTTTTTGCCGCTTGCTTCCTGAATCTTCGTCTTCTGTCCGGCATTCAAGAACTGCCCATTGGTTGCCTGACCGGCCGAACGGTAGATCGAGTAGTCGAAGGGCGGAATCTCGTCCTGGAGCTTGAGTTTTTTCGCCTGCAATCGAATTACGTGCTCAAAATAAATGAATGGGAAATTCGTGTTTGGACGTTTGTTACGGCCCCATTGAAAACTCGTCGCAACCAATTTGTAGGGAATTTTTCCCAACCTGACCTTCTCAACAATTTCGTGTACGAAGACTTTTTCCTGGTCTCTGCGAGTTTTCAAAATTGCGTTCAACTCTCGCTCGTACTCTACCCATTGTGCCGCAGAAAAATTCAGAGAATCGAAATCATCCGCCTGAGCCCAATTCGCACCGAAGATTGCTGCTCCCAACAAGAATCCGATCGTAGAAAAACAAAGACAGCCTGTGGATTTCAAATTTTCAACATTCACTTGATTTCTCCAGTTGTTGTTTCGCTTCTACATTTTTTGTTGTTGCCGTCGCGTTCGGCTGGAACGAACTGGCCAACGCCGGTTAAGACGGATTGGCTGGACTTTCGCGAAGCTCATTGGCGAGATTCGTGGTGATCGGAAAAGAGCCAATTTCAACCACAAACTGGGCCGTGTGGCTTTTAGGAGAATCGCAGTTCCGATGCCAGATCACTTTTTTCGCAAGCGCTGCCTGCTGCACTGGCTGCATCGGTGGCTTGCTATTACCTCGCCAGCTAATAAGGACCGGGTCTGACGAAGTGTCAATTCAATGATGGGTCAGAAGGAACATGCTTGCCAATCTGTGCTTGCAGAATCTGGTGCCCAAACGTCTCACAGACGATTTTCCACAGTCGGTCGGGGGACTCAAAGACGTGCTCAATTTCGGCCGGCATCGTCAGCCAACCTCCAACCTCGATTTCTGCTTCCAGCTGTCCGGGTCCCCAACCTGCATATCCGCTGAATAGACGAAACCGTTGCACCGTTTGCGTGACGATCGTACTCAGATTCTCGCGACCCATGGAAACGAAGATACCTGGAACGACCTCGGATTCGGCGGCTGCAAGGCTGGTATGAAGCGCGATGAGGGGTCCTTCGACGGGCCCCCCAACATTGACGGGTTCGGAACAGTCGCATTCGGATTCGGCAACCTCTTTCCAAACTTGCTGGACCGTGATGCTCGCCGGTCGGTTGAGAACCACGCCCGAGGCCCCCATATCATCGTGATGAAACAACAGCACGACCGACCGAAAGAAATTGGAATCGGGAAGTTCCGGTACGGCGATCAACAAATGACCCTTGAGCTTTTCCATGGCTTTATTCTCCCCAACGATCGTGGTTGCGTCTTTCCGACCGACGGGCGGTGTCACCGGGCTCAACAACGGTTTCGATGGGTTCTGTTTTTGGATCGAAAGATATAATGCAAACAAAATCTTGCGAAATCCCCTCATCGAGACGAATTTGGGAAGATGCAACCTTCCAAATCGGGCCCTGACAACCTTCATCTGATTGGGCTAAAAATGGCGATCATGGCGTTTGACGAATTTTGGAATTCCGATAAGATTGTAGATTCGAGGGAAGGCAAAGTAACTAACAAAATATTGCAGACTTCAAATGAAATCCGAGATTCATCCCAACTATCGCGCTGTCGTTTTTAAAGATAAGACAGCCGATTTCGCTATCTTGACAAAATCCACGATCAACACAAAAGAAACGATCAAGTGGGAAGATGGGAATGAATACCCCGTTTATTTCGTGGACATCTCAAGTGCTTCTCACCCGTTTTACACGGGCAAACAGCAATACGTTGACACCATGGGCCGCGTTGAGAAATTCAAAAAGAAGTTTGGTGGCAATTACAATTCGGTAACGAAAAAGGCAAAGAAGAAATAGGATTCCTTGCATTTCGAACCATTGAATTGACTCTTAAGAATCTTGGAATTTTGATGGGCCATCTTGTGGCTGCAGAACTTCCATTTGTGGACCAGCGGTCTCGTCGCGGGGCGGACGTGGAATCACTTACTTTCCGTTTCGGAAGAATCGGATTGGATCTGTTTTAGAGCAGCCTTCGCATAGTACCGGATCAGTGGGTCCTCATCGGTCAGCGTCGTTTCAATCTGGGCAGAAACTTCTGCTGCGGGAGCCCCAATGTTACCCAATGCAACAATGGCCAGTTCTCGGATTCCGGGTTCTGAATCCTTGAGCAGCGCGGCCAAATCGCCGACCAGCGGAGCGCCCTCCTGCTGCATCTTACCCACGAATTCAATGGAATCGTGGCGATAACTGGGATGGTCTAACAGGCCCTTGAAAACCTCCAACGACTCATCGGCGTTTCCCGTTACTTTCCAAAGCGCAAATGCCGCATGAGGCATGACATGATTCTGTGTTTTGTTCATGACCTCCCGCACGGACTCGGCAACAGTTGAGGCCTCTGGGCCCAAATGGCTGATTCCCAACAACGTACGCTGTTTTTCAATCTGCAGTGGCGATTTCAGGTTTTCGGCAAGTAGCTGGGCAGTATCGGTGCTGTCCGTGGGGCCGATGGATCCGAGAACGATTGCTGCCCAACCGCGAACCGAGGGCACTCCCTCCTTCAGAAGTCGCAACAGTGTTTGCTCTGCCGGCATTGCCTCGGGTCCCAGATTCTCCAAAACTCGGCACGCCATGCATTGCACGTTGAGGTCGGGATCATCCAAAGCTTCGACGATCAGATCGACCAATTCAACCGCGTCGAGCCCTACTCCTTGCAGGGCGTACAGCGCGCGTTTTCGCCGTACAGAATCACCTGCTCGCAAATACTTCTCAAACAACGGCAGATAAATCTTACCGCCGGCCGACATTTCTTTTAGCGCGGAACAGCCGCGGATGACTTCCAACTCATCACCAGACTCAATTAAAGGCTTCAAATAGGGAACGCCTGCCTCGCCGATTTCTTTTAAGGCAATTCCTGCTGCCATTCGCGGCAACTCGTCGCGGCTCATTGTCAAATCGGCGAGTACCGGAATCGTTTTGTCAAGATCGCCCGGCTCTTCACCCAGCCTCAATATTGCGTCGACCTGGCCCTTCGAGCCCTGGTCCTTGGCGGATTGAATTAACTCGTCTTGATCCAGATTCGAAATAGCAACGGTCAGCGCCTCCGTTTTGCTGGTGTAAGTAAACGACATCAGCCCCAACAAACCGGCAAGGACAACACCAGCAACCAGAAAGCTTGTCAGGTAGGCACCCATAGTCTTCTCACTCGAATTAATAGATCGGTAAAAACTGAGTCCAATATTCTTGCTTAACCAAATGAATTAGACAATCGAATCGAATCATTGATTGCGTCAATTCCGGATATAATCTCAATTGACGTTACAGAAATTGTGAGACAATTCGGATCGAACGCAAGGCAATCCCATGCATCATATTCTTTTGACCCGGACAATTCCGACTCTTTTTGGGACAGCCGCATTGGTGGCCGCCGTCGTAGGCGCAGTGATTCAGGCCTCACCTTTCTCGTCCCGAACGATTCAAATACAAAATGCCGAGCCCGACGAAGAGAATGCGAAACGGCAGATTGCCCAAATATTGACGCGCCAAACGGCGGCTTGGAATGAGGGTGACCTCGAAAAGTTCATGGCGACCTACTGGAAATCGAAGGATCTGACATTTTCCGGGGGTGGCAAAACGACTCGTGGATGGCAAGGTACTCTCGACCGATATCGAAGCCGCTATGCGCCACCGAATGAAATGGGGAAGCTTCATTTCAACAAGCTTGAGATATCAATCATCGAAAAAAACGCGGCGTTGGTTTTTGGGCGAATGGCATCTAAAAATGAATTCCGAAGTCGACCGAGACGGCAATTTCACGTTAGTGTGCCGAAAGATCTTGGGTGAATGGAAAATAATTCACGATCATTCCTCGACACTCGAACAGGAAAGCAACGATTCAGGCGAGGGCAATCCCCAAAACATCGAACAGGGCGAAAATACCCTGCCCTGAATCCACATCGTCGTTTCGACGCTATTTGCAGCAATTAAGTTTTTTACTTCCAGTTTTTTCCTTCCTTAACTGAGCCTTCAACGGCAGGACTTGAAACATTGGCCGCCCTAACTCGGTATGATCCTGAGTTTTGCGTCGCCTATCGCATGACTTATTCTCGGTCGTTCTTAGAATAGAAACAGGATCCGAACATCGAAGGTCGTCGTATCACGACCAGTCAACTTCGAAATTCGATGTCCCCACATTTCCCTTGATTGCGTTCGTTGTTATGAGACAACAAATTGAGTATCGAGTTATTGTTGGCATACTGATCTGGATCGCATTAATCAGTATGGGCATTCTCTTTTTGCGTAATTCGCAGGCCCGATCGCCGGATACCGCCCTCCAACTCGCACAGTTCATAGGAAAACAACGTCACACCGTTTCGCTCAATCTTACCTTCCCGCAAGTCTTGCGGGTCGGAGATCCCGTATTTCTGGCTGACAGCAAAAAATACGCTCCGATCGGTTTTGTGTCCAGCGTCGCCGCCGGAGACAGTAAAGCGCTGTACTACACGGATCGAGCCCAAGTTACCTTTTACGGCAATTCGCCAAATTTCGACGATCAGGCCTACCTGGAATATCACATGGCCCCCAACACATCGGAGTGGGTGCTCAAAACAATGCTGCCCCCTGAAAAGCGGGAGGAGATCGGGAGACTGATTTTGGATGGTTACTCGAAACACCAATCGGAAATCGTCGCCGCGCTCCGCCCACTCGTTGAGGATTCATTGCGTGACGCCAGTCGAATCCTTCGAGACGATCTTCGCGCTGCGTTTTTGAACCACGAAGAAGAGATCAAACGAATCGGTCAGAAGTATCAGACGCAACTCTTCGAAAAAGAAATTATCCCGTTGATTCAAAAAGAGATCTGGCCGATCGTGCAACAGGAAAGCGAACCGTTGGCCGCTCTGGTGGGGCAGGAGATATGGCAGGAAGTGTCTGTATTCCGGTTCGGCTGGAGGTATCTTTATGACCGATCCCCGCTCCCCGAGAAACGTTTGGCAGAGCGGGAATTCGAACGATTCCTTGATGAAAAAGTGATTCCCATCCTAAAATCTTATCTCCCAGAATTTGTCATACTGCAACAACAAATCATTCAACGCGTGGCAGAAAACCGTGCCGTTACCGCGACGTTCCGGTCATCCATGAACAAAATTCTCAATGATCCCGCCGTGCAAGTCGTTTTCACGGATGTGTTTCAGGAGGTTTTCATTGACAACAAAAGGCTTCGGGAGTCGTTTGAGGAAAACTGGAAAAGTCCCCGGGCCAAACAGGCGCTGCAACAGGCCAATCGATTGTTGGAACCGACCATTACTGAGATCGGCGTCGCCTTGTTCGGTTCACCACGAGAAAAAATCACACCGGAATTCGCGAAGGTACTCAGACATCGCATTCTCCACAAAGACGATCGCTGGTTCCTGTTGCACTTGAACGGCCCTTCTCCTGAGGATGAAAGTCGCTATGCCCGGCCAACGACGATCGACGTCGAGGTGGCTGACCCTGTGGGCGAAATCCCCTACGCCGCCTCCAACAGGAAATAGGGCACCATGTCTCAAGAGGTCATTGTTCCAATCGGATTGCAGGAAGAGTCTGTCGCCGCCGGGATCAGTCTTCGTAACGTCTGTATCATGGCCGGCTCCAAGCAACTGGTTACCGACGCGAATGCTGATTTCCGTTCCGGAGAGATAACACTCATCGTCGGCCCCAGCGGAGTTGGTAAGTCGATCCTGTTGCGAATGATTGCGGGGATCATCGGAGACGCCAGTGAAGGCGTACGCGTATCCGGAAATGTGACTATTGGGGGCCAGCCAGCCCGCTGCGGCGACGCGGGTGTCGTGTTTCAGTCGTTCGCTTTGTTTGACGAAATGAGCCCTCTGGGGAACTTGCAATTTGCGCAGGCCAGCGGTGGTAAGCACGCCAACCCAATTCCCAACGAACAACTACTCCAACAACTTCGAGTTCCAAACAATGTACCTACATCCAGATTGAGCGGGGGACAACGACAGAGGCTGGCCATCGCGCGGACACTTGCCTACAACCCTCGTGCCATTTTATATGACGAGCCCACTTCCGGATTGGATCCATCGACTGGACGCCAGGTTGCCCAACTGATTCGGGATACCCACGAGACGCACGGAAAGACTTCTGTCATTGTTACCCACGACTATCATTCGTTATTGCCAATCGCGGATCGTATCTTCTTGTTGGATCCATTGCAGGAAGACCTGGTTGAAGTTGAACGAGACCAATGGAAAACCATTCCTGCGCGCCTTGAACCGATGGCCAATGCGAGAATCGAACAGGAAGACGAAATCCAAAGTCCGACAATCGCGGAGGTTCTCAAAAATAAATTCAGCCGCTTTTTCGTCAATACGACCAACGTCTTCATGTCGGCGTTGGTTGGCATGTTCAGTCTGTTTCCGATTTGGAAGAATCCTTGGTGGGGTCTGCGTTTTTTCGCCCACTATGCCCGGCTTGTGTTTGGCCCCACCGCTTGCGTTTACCTGATGGCGTCGGGCTTGATCTCCGGATTTGTAACCACGTTCTTTACTTTTAAGTTCCTGCCCTATGCCTCATACACGGAACCGCTTCTGGTTGAGGATTTGTTGACAGCCCTCGGGTTTGCAACTTACCGGATTTTCGTGCCCGTGCTCTCGTGTGTGTTAATTGCGGCCCGTTGTGGCGCCGCCGTGACATCAGACGTTGGGGGACGTCAGTTTGGTAACCAGATCGACGCGATGAAAACATTTGGGACCAGTCCCCGATTCTATCTGCTGACGCCGATCTTGTGGTCGTTCCTGATTGGAACTCCGATCCTGACCTACATGGCGTACTATGTGGCTCGCTATACAAGTCTCGTGACATTCGTCTCGTCCGATCCGGAGCGCGGTCCCGATTTTTGGCACTACTATTTTCACCGAGGACTGTTCGAAATGGGGCAGTTTACGTTTGAGGGTTTCGGGTGGCTGATGGCCAAACTATTATGTTGTGGTGCCGGCATCGCGTTGATCGCTTATCACCGCGGACTGACACCCAAGTATTCCACCACCGACGTCAGCCGTTCCGTGACTTCGACGATTCTGTGGGCGACCTTATTATCGTTGACGGTGCATTTCATTTTCGCGTTGTTTGAATATGAAGGCGTCGTACCTTAAGTTTAAAAGTAACGGCAATCCACGAAAGAAAATTCCTGTGCAACTTGACGGAACCTATTGGCTGATTGCCTGGAGCATGATGGGATTGGCATTTTTGACGGCCAGCGGGGCAATTTTGATCGGTGCCAAAAGACTGGACCAGGAAAGCGAAAAACGCGACAGCAACAATCACTAAAATCGCAGTACGTTGCGAATAAAGTTATCGTGGCAGGAGTACGTTTGAATTCTTTTGAACGGTCGACTTTAGGCAAAATTGTTTCGGCGTACAGCTTTCTGAGTGGGTGGATGGTATTGTCGAAATGAAAACGTGCTGCGAGAATTCCGACTTGGTAACTTACTACGAAATTCTGTCAATCCAAATGTCGTTTACCAAAAGGAGGCGATAATGAAGACGGTGCGTTTATTGACGGGGCTGGCACTACTGGGCATGATCTGCCTGGCGGGTTGCTCCGATTCGGAGGTCGCGGAATCAGATGGAAACGATTCAGTTACTCCGGAATCTTACCAAGGTGATTTCAACCCCGCGGGACTCACCATTGGTCCAGAGGTTGGCAATTTGGCCCCCGAAATCGAGGGGGAAGACCTGGATGGCGTTCCGTTCAAGTTGAGCGACTATCGTGGCAAGGTCGTCATGCTGGATTTTTACGGGGATTGGTGACCGCCTTGTCGTGCGATGTACGATCACGAGCGGTCGCTCGTTGAAGAACTCAAAGACAAACCCTTCGCTCTGGTGGGTGTCAATTACGGTGATGAACTGGAAGACATCAAGAACGCAGTCAAGGAAAAGAATCTGACGTGGCGATCATTCTTCGCCGGTGACAGCGACGAGATATTCTCGGAATACAACATCCAGGGATTTCCTACAGTCATGATCCTGGATGCCAATGGAGTCATTCAATCGGTGGGGCACAAATCTGACGACGACACGATTCACGAACTTCTGGCGGAAATGGAATAGAGAAACTCTCGTCTAAGAAACTTTCGTTTCGTCAGCGAGTCATCAAATTGGAAGTTAGCAGTTTCTGGCGGCGGAAACCGGCAATTTTCGCGACGATGCCGATCGCAAACACCTTAGCGAACCAACAAGCACCGCGAAACCAAGATAGCTGATTTCCCGACCCGCTTTCCTCGAAGGGATGCGGGTCTCATTTTTTGATTGGCGTTGCACCTTCGTTAAACAGAATCCAAGTTCCATCTTTTCCGGCAACGGCAATATCGGTTTTCCCATCTTCGTTGAGGTCGCCAGTCCGAATCTGCAAGCCGGTGCCGACATGTCCTTCGTCAATCACGAATCGCGAAAATGAGCGGCTGTCAGAATTCCATCGGTAATAGTACATGCAGGGAACCTCCGACCCCCCCGGGTCACTGCCGTTGTGCGCCCGAACTCGTTTTCCGCTGATTAGTTCATCCCTGCCATCACCGTCCAAGTCAGCAAAGTGGATGACGTGAGGTTGCGAATAACGGTCATCAATTGTGTGTTGTTCAAATTGAAATTTGCCATCTCGATCGACCCCTTTTGACTGCCACCAATACAGTCCGTAATCGTGTCCCTTTCCCCAAATGATGTCGTTCAATCCGTCGTCGTCCAAATCTCGGACCAACATGGGGATACTGGCATGGAGGTATTCCCAGTCGGCGTGGAATTTCCATGGCTTTTCCCATAGATCACCCACAGGCCGTTCGTACCAACCGGTGGCAATCAGGATGTCTTCCCGACCATCGTTGTTGACATCACCAAAACCCATTCCGTGGGTGTTGCCATCGACCCCGACCACGTGTTTCTTCATTGTCAACGCGTCGAATTCGGTTGGAGGGGCTCCTTCTTCCGGTTGCGTATTCGATGGATCGTTTTTTAGTTTATCTTTCACCATCTGCCAAACGACGAGCGGATTGTCTTTTTTCCAGCTGTTCGTGATCCATTCTGGGGTACCATCGGAGTTGAGGTCATGAAGAAAGCTGGCCTCGTTCTGGCTCAATTGAGTATCTACCAGCAAATGCTGTTTCCAAAGCTGCCCCAGTTCCAATGCGGCCGGGCCCGGGTTCTCGTACCAATACACTTCGGTCGGTAAAAACGAACCCGCAACCACGTCGATGCGGCCATCTCCATTCACGTCCCAGGTGAAGTCGCCATTGGATTGAACATACCCATTCCAGTCCTCAATGGTTCGCAGTGGTCGTGGAGCAAATTCCGGTGCCCGGAACCAGTTCCGACCAGCGATTACGTCCAGTTTTTGATCTCCATCAACGTCCGCGAGGTCGATCCCTTCGTTCGCATCGACGGTCAGCAAATGAGGACGAAAACGAATAGTGTCATCCTGAGCGGACAAGATTTCAGGGTTTATCTGCCCCACAATCAGTCCCGTCACGATGACGCACAGGAGTCGAGTCGGCCAGTTGCAGAGCGGAGTATCAGTTGACCTTTTGCCGCGAGCAGTCGTCATTGAGCAGTCCTCATGGGGCCATTCCATTGCTCAATTAACGAACCGATGGAACGGCCGATTTGCATCGGTCTGATAAATTACTTTTCCAACAACGGCAGTCTAACAGGTTGTTTTGCCGGGTACTCAGTTCGCTGGCTACATTGCCAGCTCATCGCACGGCGCGAAAAAAAGCCCCGGCGAATCCGCTGGGGCCAAGGCAACTCTTGAGGACTTGTTAGGCCTTTTTTTGTTTCTTCCGTCTTCTGACGCTTTTGGGTTCCCAATCGAGGATGTCTTTGTACCCTGTCCCAGGAACCGGGATCGGGTAGTTACCATTCTCATCAGGCTTCACGGGAGCTGCGTCGTTCATGCCATGGAATGCATCGACGTCTGCCAGCGAGACTTCGGAATTAATGGCGTCTTCCCATTGCAGTTCCTTGCCGGTGTAGGTCGCCAGACGGCCAAAAATCGCGGTCATCGTACTTTTGGCACCGTATTCCGTTTCATTGGGCAGAATCCCATTTCGTAGATCTGCGAAGAGGTCGTGGTGCTCTTGCTGGTGCCCCTCGCGCTGGCCTTTTCCTTCTTTGCATTTAAAGATCTCGTTGCCGTCCATATCGTAGATCACTCCGGCACTGACGTCAGCAAATCCTTTGGATCCGTGTACATGTTCTGAAACGGAGTTCCAGCAATCTGGCATATGCCGACATTGGCTGATCATCTTGTGGCCATTGTCATAGGTGAATTCGACCGCATGATGGTCGAAAATCTGCCCGGTGTCCTGGCCCACGCGAACCTGTCGCCCGCCCATTCCGTTGGCAGTGACGGGATAATCATTCATCAACCAGTTGCCAACGTCGAGGTTGTGGATATGCTGTTCGACAATATGGTCGCCGCAGATCCAGTTGAAGTAATACCAGTTTCGCATTTGGTACTCGAGCTCTGTTTGTTCGGCGTTACGGGGTCGCGTCCAAACGCCTGCACCATTCCAATAGACTCGAGTACAAATCAGGTCACCAATCGCTCCGTTCTGCAATTCCGCGATCGTTTCCCGATACGCTCGCTCATGCCGACGCTGCAAGCCGACCTGAACCAGCAAACCTTTTTGCTTGGCTAAATCGCCGGCGGCCAATACACGACGGACTCCAGGAGCGTCGACGGCGACCGGTTTTTCCATGAAAACATGTTTGCCAGCGTTCACCGCGGCTTCAAAATGCAGCGGCCTGAATCCCGGCGGGGTTGCGAGAATGACCATGTCAATGTCGGATGCCAACACATCCTGATAGCCGTCAAAACCGACGAATTGATTTGCTTCAGGCACCCTGACTTTGTCAGCATGTTCCTTGGCGCAGGTCTTCAAGCTGTTTTGCAGGCGGTCTTCAAACGCGTCGGCCATGGCGGTCAATTCCACGTTGCCGCTGGTGGTGTTCATGGCATGTACGGAAGCCCCGGTTCCCCTTCCACCGCATCCAACCAAACCGATTTTCACGGTGTCGGAACCGAACGCGTGAGCCGATCTTGCAATGGAAAGCTTGGGAACGATCATCGAACCGACAGCGGCGCCAGCAACCGCAATCCTGGAACCATTTCTTAGAAACTCCCGGCGTGAGGAATTCTTGGTTTGGCCCTGTTGATCAGTCTTTTTGTCGTGGCTCACTTGTGTCTCCTTGGGTTGGTCTTAAGAGAATGTCTCAATGGTTATGGTGTTGTGGATCGCTTCGCCTTTGGCAACGCGTTCAAGTTTAGCCCGTCAGATCGTACAGTTCAATTCTCCGCCTTGACGGGAAATCCGAAAGCTGAGCTTTCGATATCGGGGCGAGACGAGCATAAGTGTAACGAGAGTGTTCAATCCAACAGATTCGTCAACGGAAAACTCGATCTGCCGAATTAACGCGAACCAGCAGGGATCGCCTGAAACTCAAATTAACTCGGAAAAACCTGTCAGCCCGATGGGTTCTCGGCTGGTAAACGGTTCACCGTAACGAACGCCAATCGACTTGCCCCAATAGGCGGCTTCATCTTGCAACTGATCGAGAAAAGAAGGATTGAGGTGCTCACGACCTGCGACAAATTGGCTTCGATAGCAGCGAAGCGATTCAAGCTTTCTCTCCCAATAGTCGCTGATATCCAAAACAAACGCCGGAGTCGCGTGCATTTTCAAGTGGACGCAATAGTAGTGATAGATTCGTTGCGGATGGAATGGCGCGCCCGGCATGTCTGTTTTCGTAAGTTTGGCCCAGAACCGTGCCGCTTCGATCAACTCCGTGGCCGCCACGTGATCGGGGTGGGCGTCGTGCCAATACGGGGCAAACAACCAACGAGGTTGTAGCTGGCGAATTACGACAGCCAGTTTTTCACGGGCTGCCAGGGTAGCTTCCAACCGCCGGTTTTCCAGCCCCAGGTTTTCTCGCCATGAAATACCCAACACGCGACTGGCGGCTTCCGTTTCCGCTGACCGTATTTCAATCGAACCGTGAGGAGTCGGTTCACCGTTTGTCAGATCGAGAACGCCAACGGTCTTGTTCGCAGCCAGCATTTTCAGGATGGCGCCGCCCATGCCAAGTTCGGCATCGTCTGGATGTGGCGCGACCACCAATACATCAAGTTTCATTGATACCTGTCATCGCGAGTTTGTTTTTTTCATGGCAACCACCATACCAAGTGGCAACCGGTAATGGCAACTTTCACCTGCCGACGAGGGCAGCTGCTCAAAGAAAAACGACTGTAATCGCGAGACTCAATCTTGATTCGCAACGCCACTTGCAAGTCAGAATTTCTTCACGCTCATCCGATAGACTTTTGCGATTTTCACGGTAATTGTGGTCGCGTTGTCCGCTGCTCGCTGGGCTGCTTGCAACGTATGAGTCGGTGTGAATCGAATTGGGGATTTGGTCCAGAAGTGAACTGGACAACCCAATCCGATTCTGCGAGAGTCCGCCGGTCGCCCGACGTCAATGATTAAAGGGCAATGAAATGGGGGCACCGGTCTTCTTCTGTGCCAATTGCGAGACTGTATATGCGTTTTTTTATTGCGGCTTGTCTGTTCGGTTTACTCATTGGCAGTGTCGGCTGCGTGACAAATAACTGGTCGTCACCGATATTCAAGAAAGACGCAACGAGTCAGTCCCAGGAAGATCATCCGTTCCTGGAAAGCCTGATCGGCAAACCCTTTAGCACAAAATCGGGAATTGACCCTCGAGCCCGGGAGATCGAGGAACGACTCGGCTATTGATTCGCCGTTCTTGATCCGTTTCAGACTGCGGCCGCCGCTCGAAAAATGGTACTGGCGACCGCAACTCGCCATTCTAATTTTGAAAGTGCTTCGTCAGATAGTTCGTGACACGTTGCGGGCTAATGATTCCCGAGAGTTTTTCCTCCTGGTCTACGACCGGCACATGACGATAACCGCTGGCTGCCATGACACACAAAGCAGCCGCGACAGGATCGTCCTCATAAACAAAAACCGGGTCGGCCGTCATGATATCCCGGATCAAAATCGAATCCAGGTTTTCCGCAAAAGCTACTTTGTGGAGGACCTCGCGGTCGGTGAAAATCCCGACCAGTTTGCCGTCCTCTGCGACAAGCAAACAGGAAACGTGCTCCGCGGCCAGCCGTTTAACGGCTTCGCTAACGGTTGTTTCGGGAACCACTGCCACAAACGGGCGACTACGAAGGTTCGAAATCGGCTTTTCCGCGATCGCTTTTTCGATCGGATCGTCATACTGTTTCGGATCGTAATTTTCTAAAGGGTCGTCAAACCCTTCTTCATTCAATGGGTCACCATTCATCTTATGCTCCCTCTCGATCGTGCATGTAAGGTTTTTGCCCAACTCGCTGGACCATCACTTGCCCAGGGAAATGATCGGCGACATATTCCATCAATCCCTTCTGGCCGGTCAGGCCGGCAATTCGGCCATCATCATCAACGACCGACAGAAAACGAACGTTTTTGAGCTCGAGTGAATCGAGGACAGAGACAATCGGATCCGATAGCGTAACCTGGGGCCAGCGGTCGGCGGCCTGCGATACCACAGGCTGGTCCAGCAGCCCAGGATCGGAAGCCATGATCTGCGTCAACATCCGTTCGGTGAACATGCCAATCGGTTTTCGATCGTCGTCAATCAAAATCGCGCAGCCAAGATCCATTTCCTGCATTCGGCGGACGACGTTCCTGACCGTCTCATCGCCCTTGGCCAGGACCGGAGCTCGAAGATTCAAGTCCTGGACTGGATCGGAATTCATGTTCTCAAACAAACCCATTTGCCAACGCTCCTTATCGAAGATGTTTGAATCGCCACAATTCCTCGAATCGACCTCAGCGATCGGAAATCGTCTAATTCACCTTGATCATTTCAAATTGTGTTACCGCGGTCGCAACAATAGGCAGGCGAGATAATTTCAACCAATTGCCTTTCGCACCAGCCTTTTTTTGGCAGGAGGAGCCAATTTCAATTGACACCGATCACGCATTTGAAATGCTATTCAAATTGTACAGTATTCCTCGTAAATTGTGATCGGTTGCTGATTAACGATTTTGATCACCAAGATTTACGGCGATCATTGAATTCTGCGCGATTAAGCCGAATGCCGTTGTGAGCCGACAGAAGAAAAGCTATACCGAAATTGCAGGCGAATCAATTCGAATGAGGTCACTCGATGTCGCACCAAGGCTCTTTCCTATTCTCCAGTTCTCCTGAGCCACATAGTCAACGCACCCGCGCCATTCTTGGCGATCATCCGGAAATCCGAAAACTAATCGGAAAAAACCCATGGACCGGGCCGATCATTATCGGATTGGTCAGCTTGCAGTTTGGGATCGCCTGGCTGATTCGAGATCAACCCTGGTGGGTTGTCCCAATCGCCGCCTATGGCCTGGGAGCGTTTATCGGTCATGCGTTGTTTGTGCTGATGCATGACACGACTCACAACCTGGTTTATAAAAAGCGCTGGATCAACAATATCTTGGGATTCTTGTGTAGCGCGCCCTCCCTCACGCCTTCCTCTGCGTCGTTTCAAAAATACCATTTGAAGCACCACTCATATCAGGGCGTCCACGAACTCGATGCCGACCTGCCCAGCGACTGGGAGGCCAGGCTGATTGGCAATCGAAGGGTCCGAAAAATATTTTGGCTGCTGTTGTATCCCTTTTTCATGACGCTCCGGACGCCAAGACTAAAGCAAATTCAACAGGTCGATCGTTGGGGTGTCGCCAATCTGGTATTTGCCCTCACCGTTGACATCTGCGTGTTGTGGTTTCTCGGCTGGGGTGCATTCTTTTACTTGTTTTGCTCGATGGTTTTTTCTTTGGGACTTCATCCGGTGGGAGGTAGGTGGATTCAGGAGCACTACGTTTTTAATCCACCTCAGGAGACCTATAGCTACTACGGGCCGTTGAACAGGATTTCGTTCAATGTGGGTTATCACAATGAACATCATGATTTCCCTTCAATTCCCTGGAATCGACTTCCGGAGATCAAGCAACTTGCGCCCGAGTATTATGAGAACCTCTGCTACCATACGTCGTGGACCAAATTGGTACTCCAGTTTCTGTTCGACCCAACGATTGGACTCCATTCACGTGTTCAGAGATTCGATCGTTCTGGATTAACGATCAATGGGTTTTCGTCGTCGTCCTCGCACGAAATCGTCGCCCGTAACCCAACCGAATCACGTTCGAAATCTGCATAAATACGGAATTCGCGTGCTTTGCGTATCCTGGACGCGAGCCAAACCACTCCATGGCTGCCCGAGTTTCAGGGACAGGGTGTGCACTGGAGTGTTGTCGTTCCGGCGATTCACGAACAGAATTTTTCGATGATTCGAATTCCTTGTGGGAGTCAATTGTTTTGTATCCACGGGAAATGTGGGTTAGAATACGTCGTGAAAAGGATATTTGCCAAATCACCTCGTCCACAATCACTTCTTGCCCTCCGCGGGCCTTTTGGAGGAACGATGCCGATCATCCTGGTGGCAGACGATTCGGAAACGGATCGCAAACTTATCGACGGTCTATTGAAACCCAAACTCGATTGGATTGTCCAATTTGCAGAAAATGGTGCCAAAGCATTGGAAATGATTGGCGAGATCTTCCCGGATGTTGTCGTAACGGATCTGCAGATGCCCGAAATGGACGGAATTCAGCTGTGTGCCGAAGCGAAAGTGGAGTACCCCGACGTTCCCATCGTGTTGATTACCGGCAAAGGGAGTGAGGAATTGGCAGTCGAGGCTTTAGAAGCAGGTGCGGCCAGTTATGTTCCCAAGAGCGCTCTTGCCGGCTCCTTGCTGGAAACTGTCGAGCAAGTATTGTCCATTGCCAAGCATCGAAGGACCAAGAGCCAGTTGATGCAATATGCCACAAACACCCGATACCAGTTCAATCTCAAAAATGACCAATCGTTGATTTCTCCCCTGATAGATTTCGTCAGCACCGCGATGGAAACACTGTGCATGGGCGACAGGGCCGATCAGCGTCACGTTTCGGTTGCAATCGAAGAAGCAATCATCAATGCGATTTTTCACGGCAACCTCGAACTCGAGGGCGTCATGGTTCAGGACGCGCGCCGTGCGCTGCACGACGGCGACATTTCCGAAGCGGTTAAGGAGCGTGTCGGCCAAAAACCGTTTAACGAGCGAAGAGTGCGGGTTGGAGTAGAATTAACTCGCAACAAGGTTGAAATTGTCGTGAGGGATGATGGCACGGGTTTCGAAACGGCATCGAAAACCGAGTCTGCGGACGATCTTAGTCAATTGTCCGGAGCCGGTGGACGTGGATTGACACTCATTCGCAACTTCATGGACGAGGTTCAGTTCAACGATACCGGCAACGAGATTCGCATGAGCCTGAAACTTCGCTCGAAAAGTCGGAAACCAGAAGCGGTACAGGCGTAGCTGATCCGTTTCGCACTACGGCAAGTTTGCTCGAACCGCTGGATGAGAGTCCTGTGTGCCATGATTTGAGATTCGCTGGTTGAGGTAATGGCCGGGCGCTGTCGTCAATCGGTCACTTCGAATCAAGGCTGTCGCGGACTGCCGTCACTCTTTCGGGTCCTTCTTTTTTGAGGCTTTCTTTTTTTGCGGAGCTTTCTTGGTGTCGCCCGTCGACTTTTTTGGGGCGGGCTTTTTCGACTTCCTCGGCTTGGTTGCAGCAGATTTTGTCTTGGCCGCACCGTCGGCACCGGTCTTCTTGTTTGCTTTTTTGGCGGGTTTGGAAGCCTTCTTCTTCTCCGCGACGGCCTCTGGTTTCACTTTCGAAACGGATGATCCCTGTTTTGCATCCTTCGAAGCCGTTCGCAGCTCAGATGCCGGCTTGGATTTCGCATCAATGGGCTCTGCCGACGTGACAACATTCGACCTACCTTGGGAAGAATGCAGTTCCCACCCCTTTTTGATATTGGATTCCTTGAACTCACCGAAAAGCGCGCGAATCTGCGATTCGGAATTGGAGACTCGGACGTCACGTGTAAGCGGAGTTTTTCGACTGGGGCTGAAATCGACATAGGCGGCAACAAAGGCGGGAAACTCTCCAGATTCCTGTTCCTTGTTCGTTTTCCAAAGGAGGAACTTTCTAACCAGCATCTCGCCGCGGAGTTGCTTGGTATAAACGTCCCGTTCCAACAGTTGACTGTTGGCCATCGACATTTCAGTTGCGTCGACGTTGGTCAATTGCACGGGCAACAAGGCGGTGATTTGACCGATCCGCACGTCGGACACGTTGCATTGCTTGTCGTCTCGAAGGCGGACGAATTGCGGCGAAATGACGCTCACCAGCGGCAATCGACGTACAACTTCATACTTCCTTTCTTCCGGATTCCAGTTCAAAACCATTCGGTTGACCGGGCCACCTCGCGTGTTCTGCCCAATCATGTCAAGGCAACTGATTTCGACGACCCACCGCGGTTCGACCATTTGATAAGCCACATGGTCGGAGTTCACTTCCGCATACTCACTGTCGACGATCATGTCCTGCAAATCGCTCAGCAATTCACGCCGATTTTCGTCACTAAACCCGCCACCAACTCGACAAAGCACCTGAATCGCACCGTCGTGGCGAACGACACCCAATAACAAATCGTGAAGCAAGCCTTGTCGATCATCCGTCGATTCGGTGAACCCGATCACCACCGCATCAATATTGTGCTTGAGTTTGATCTTGAAGTTGCCCGCTGACTGGCTTCGCACGACCAACCCCTCAGCGCCTTCGTCTTCCACCCATTGCTGAAACTGTTTTTCAATATCACGACTGTTTTTCAGCAATCGGGTCTCGACAGGATGAATCGACGAATCGACGGCAAATGTTGTTTCAATCCATTGCCAAGTTTCACTGTATGGACATTCCTGGTTTTCGCCGTCGATCGAAATCACATCGAACACCGCAAACCGGGCCCGCTGCAAATCCTGTTCGGATTTCGGCTGCCGAACAACACTGGCAACGTCGTGAACGCGGGGGCGTCGGTCGTCATCATTGGCTACATAAAGTTCACCCGCAATCAAGGCTTGCTGCACGCCCTGATCCGAAAGCGTCTTAATCGCCAGTTCTTGCCATGGTAGCCCCTGGCGAACTGTCCCGCCGGGATTGACGGTCAGCAAATGCCCATTTTCAAAAGCGAGCACGCAAAACTCGCCGTCGATCTTCTTGCTGACATGGTAATCCGCGTCCGGGATTTTTCGCGAGATGTCTTCACGAGCCAGCGGCAGCATGCGAGACGCAATCTGTCGTTTGTAGTTGCGAACGTTTGCCAGCAGCGCCGGGTCCTTCAAAGCCGAGGCCGCAGCGACGCCGTAATTTCCCAATCGTATCTCGACCAGCGATTCTTCAAGCATTGGATTCTGGCCCATTGCTAAGTCGTCTCCGTCGGTTGCGAATCATTCAGATTGGGCGATCTAAGCTCGAGGTTGGACAAATGCAATAGCAGGCAGTATTGGTCGTCGCGCGTCCGGCCTTCCAAAAATCCACGGTAGGGCAGGCTACCGCGACGCAAGGTGAGTGGTTGGTTAGCTTTTGGTCCCCCACCCATCACCATCATGCTCTGTTTTTCTTCCAGTTCTTTGGCCATGCCAAACAGGAAATCGTACGTTAGGCCATTGATATGCATCAGCTGCAATTTATTGGCGAATACAAACTTTCGAACGGCGTCGGATTTCTTTATGAATCTGCCGGTCCATAACAACGGGATCTCTGCGGACACATTTTGGGGCAAGACTGACCGCGCTCGGCGTTCGATCTCGTTACCAGCAGGATCTTTGACGATTTCAAACTGCTGGATTCGGTGGACAAGTTTTTTTTCAGCGTTTACGTAGACCCGCGACGTGGTCGTCAAGAAACTCCCGGTTCGTTCAAAGTCAATTTCCGGATCTCCATCCACCAATGCCTGGCCGACATAATCAATGCTGGAAAACTTCGACGCCAACGCTTCGACATCCTCAGCGATCGTCGACTTCAGGATCCGAATACTCCTGGCCTGACGATTCCTTTTGTCCAGCCAACGGACTTTTAGCGGGACGCTGACGCCATCCATGCTTACGACGGCATCACGCCCCGCACTATTGGAGATATTTATTTCAGCCATGAAGCCTGGGTCTCTCTGTGATCTCGAGGCGTTTTTCGTGGCACTAAATCATGCCAAAGTCCATCAGTTCGTCCGCTGTCTCCGGGGCGAGACTGTCGTTGTCGATTTCCGCGACCGCAGCGGCCTGTCGCAAGCTCTTATATTCAACGTTTCCAGGTTCTCCAACCAGGAAAAAGATTTGCTGATGTTCATTCATCAAAATGAACCCGACATCCGAAACCAGCCCTCCTCGATAACTATATGGGAATTTGAAAATGACGCCGTCCTTCAGCGTTAAAAAAAGAGCTTCGGAAATTGTCTTTTGTTCCAGCAAATAGACGAGACGAACGTTGTGGTCGAGGTAATCCTCGGCCGAACATTTCTGTTCCAGTAATATGGGGGCAGCAAACGACGATGGGACAGGAATGATTGGCTGCCCATCGAGGCCGACGGGTTTCAGTCCTGACTTGTCCGCCCAATTTCCATCCGCAGTCAGATACCCGATTCCCGTTCCTCCTTTCCCAATCAGCGTTTTGCCATCATCAGCCAGTGTGGTCAATTCGCAGGAGTTGCCATTTTCATCGAAGACTTCCGATTCTTTGGAGCCATATAGCCTGCTACGATCGATTTTGTGCATCTCAAATTCAAGCGTGCCGCCTGCAAACTGGAATTTAATAGGTTTCGCCATTTCACTTTCCATTTTCCAATTGCCAGCCGCCAACACAAACTGACGCGTGCTAGCAGTGTCACTCCGTTTTAACCGACCTAACAAAGAACTTCCACCAACAACTGGCTTTTTGCGGCCCGGCAGTGTCTGGAATCGGTTTCGCCTTCACCTTACGCAACGAACCATCTAAAATCGGCATCGGTAAACTGCGGAGTCGACGCGCCCGGCAAGGAGGATTGGTAATGTTGATGGCTTTACTTTATTGCGAACCCGATCGAATCGGCGCGGGCGCATTGGCCTGTGAGCAATTGCCGTTCGGCGATGCGTATTGGAATGAGATGCACGCCGCAGCAATTGAGCCGGGTTCGATCTTCGAGACTGCGCATATTGAGATTAAAGATGCTGAACTTTGCGAACGCCTGCTCGCCATCGGAATCACAAGTCAATGCGATGGTAAGATTTTGGCTGAGCGGGTCGAGCAACTGAAATCGACGAAGCTTGCCGCCGGCCGAGCCGCATAAACTGGCTTGCATCGTAGCACTTCAGCTTTCCATTGGAATTGCGTTTTGACGACCGGACCGAGACGTTCAGGAGACCGAACGTCTCGCGACTCCAGCCAATGCGATTTTCAGTGATATGGCACGGTCCGCAATTCGATTTTTTGGTCCGGATCGCTTTGAGTGAGTAACCGTCATCAAAAGACTTTTCTACTCAGATTGTTTTCACCATTCAGGTTCGCGTTTTGCCGACATTTTTGGCGTTTGAAATGGGCGCCATTGACGAACCGAAAAGCGCAACCTGCCCAAGGTGAATCATCAAAAGGCAAACTGGAGACTCTGGGCATTTCAGGTTTCTATTTTTTCCCATTAATTCTCGGAAAACACCTGAACTGAGGTTGACCATGGTTGCCAATCTATCCCCTGAAAGATAGTCTCCGATCATGCGCCTCGCGTTTTGTCAAGCCTGATCTTCGTTTTTTGCCAGGGGTTTGGGCGAACAAGTTGAGATTTAAAGGAATGTCTTGTATCAAAGGAATCGATGATGTTAGTTCTTAGTCGCAAAGTTGGCGAACGCATCTGGATCGGCGAAAACATTGCCGTAACAGTCGTGCGGATTGCCGGCGGCGGCGTACGATTGGGGATCGAAGCGCCTGCCGAATTGCCTGTAATTAGAGAAGAGCTTAAAGCCAAACTGGAGAACGACAATTCCCATCAGGCGGCGCCCGGCGAACAACCAGCAACGATTAAGTTTCGTACGAATTGACTCAAAGATTCGAGACTGCCAAACCCTCCGTTTTTTTGAAACCAACTCTTGCGAGTGCTTACTTCGGCGACGCAAACGACATCAACGCTGCGTGTTCAAAATGGTGTGAAGCGGTCGACGCCACAACTGACCGCGCTCTTTACGTCGCGTTAAATGACGCGGAGCAGGCGAATTCACTTTCGTAAACCACCAGCTCTGCCGGTGGTTAGCGATTCTTTGGCGGGAAGTCGTCGATCCCCAAAATCTGGGTGCGACATCTCCATTAACGGTCAACGCTCATTAGCAAATCGAGTTCAGCGGTTTGCACGTCGTCGATCATGACCACTCTGCCCGAGCGAACGTCGATTTTTCTTTTGGCCAACTCGTCGAGTGGGCCAAATTTCATCACAAATTGCTCTAATGCCTCCAGTTTCTGCAATGCGTTTGCTTCGCCGTCGATTTCTTGCCCCGGCGGGTTGCCCCACACGACCTGAGTACCCACATCGGGCCAAATCTCAAACGGAATGTTGGAAGCATCAGCTTGGCTCGGTTTTCGGAAAGTCACGATCCGAAAGACACCTAACGGCTTCCATTTATCGCCAATCGCAGCGCTGATAGCTGCCGCGCCGCGGACACGTTCGTCGGGCCATTCAGTAAACGTTTTCAACCCCGTCTGACGAGCGGGATCAAAGATGGAAAAACGAATCAACTCCTGATTCGCGACGATCTTTCCCGGCAAGATCACGCCGTTTCGGTCAACTGGCAATAGAATCGAGGACTGGGACCATTGAGGGACTGTTTGGCTGTTAATCTCGACCATGCCGACCGCGTCTCGGTAAACCAGGTCAATACTCAACCCTTGGCGGGACTTTTCGACAGACCGAACATGCTCGACGTAACCCACGGATTTGAAAATTTCGACCGTGCGAGAAACCAGTTGAGTATCCAGCAGGGAAGGAGGGCGATCCGGACTGGCAACAACTCCCAGCACGAGTTCTTTAGGATTACCGCCGGCCCATTCGGGCGGCGTTGGAATTTCGATTTTGTCCTCGGTTAGTTCATATGAATCGGAATCGATCATTGACAACTGGTAACGATTCCAGACGTGGATGGCTCCCACGATTGTCACGAGCGAGGCGGCCAAAAACAAAGTCGCCGGATGCAACAAGGTGTTGCGGATCGAGATACTGGCGATCAGGCGTTGAAGCAAATCTTCACGATTGGATGCCATAGAATTTTGCCTATTGAAGACTCGTGATTCGAAGTACGGTCCGATTTAAACAAAATCGAAACTTCGAGACGAATTCTTTGGCAATTTAGGAATACGCGTCACATCCGTTGACGCTGACAAATCCGCTACCAAATCTGAATTGCGGTTTCCAGCTTTACTTCCAGCCGTTCGGCAACCTGGGTCTTCACAAGGTCGATCAGTCGGAGGACTTCGTCGCTGGTGGCCCCAGGACGCGCGACAAAGTAGTTAGCGTTCTGTTCGGAGATTTCGACATTGCCGACGCGTGTGCCTTTGAGGCCCGCCTGTTCAATCAGTGCCGACGCGGATTCTCCGCCATGATCCTTGAAAATGTAGGTTGCATTTTCTTCTGACATCGGCTGCGAAGCACGGCGAACGATCCAAAGTTTTTGCATTTGCCGCGTTAAGATGCCAGGATCGTCGCGCTCAAACCTGAAATGCGCGTTCAATATCACGAGTTCCGTGAGGCTGCTTTGTCGATAGGAAAAAGATAGAGAATCCTTTTCCCTTTTCTTGTGACTGCCCCCACGAGTTAACACCTCGGCGGATTGAACCCAGGCACCAATGTCAACGCCGTGCGCACCGGTGTTGTTGTGCAGTGCTCCCCCAATAGTACCGGGGATACCGACCAGCTGTTCTGGACCTGCAAAGCCTTCCCGGACCGCGGTTGCCACAAAATGGGAAATATTTGTCCCGCCACCGCACAGGATTCCGTTGTCTTCAACCTCAATTGTGCAGAAGACGGGTGCCGAAAGCTGAAGCACCAGGCCTGCGACGCCTTTGTCGCGAATCAGCAGATTGGTCCCGCCGCCGATGAGACGGACGGGCAGATCCTGTTCGGAGAATCGCTTGACCAAGCCGGTTAACTCGTCCACAGTCGTCGGTTCGGCAAAATACTCGGCGACACCGCCCAGCCTCAGTCGGGTGTAGGGTGCTAACGGTTCATTTTCGCGAACCACATGCTCAAATCCAGAAATCAAACTCACAGCCTAATTCCAACAGTCAAAAGACCTTGAATGAAAACCGATAGGATAACTCAACCCAGCCAAATTGAACACAAGAGACGCCCGCAAACCCAACGTCGGAATAACTTGGTTACCAGTAGCGCTCCAATACGATCTGCCCCGGCGATTTGCTGCGATGGCGTTTCATTTCACGCTGACCCAACAATTCCTCCATCGAATCGAGCATGGCCGGGTTCCCACACAGCAGGATTGAGGATGTGTCACGCGATAATTGGCAGTCTGCTTTCGCTTCGAGCCGACCGTCTTCCAGGAGTCCAGGGATGCGCCCCGTCAGGATTCCCTCACCCTCATCGCGCGTCATCGACTGAATCAGTTTAAACCGTCCCGGATTATTTTTTTCAAACGCCGTCAACTCGTCCGTGTAGGCAAAATCAGATGAGTGTCGGACGCCATGAACGACAATGATTTTTTGAAATTTGTCCCAGGGCGCCGAAGTACGCAGCATCGCAATATACGGTGCTAAACCGGTCCCGGTAGCTACCAACCAGAGATTCTCGGCGGCAGGAGTTTTTTCCAGCGTGAAACTGCCCGCGGCTCGTTGGGAAACTTGAATGGAATCGCCCTCCGTTAATTTCCACAATCGCGGCGTCAACTCGCCAGCTTCCACGAGAACGATAAAGAATTCCAAATCTTCCCCGTGCGGTGACGCGACTGAATAGGGTCGATTGATCAATTTCGGCTCCTCACTGGAATTCGATCGGTCGAAGACACCTAACTGCAAAAATTGCCCTGGCAAGAACTCCTGTACATCGGGGACATGGACCCGAATGGTAAACAAGCCGTCCGTCCAGATTTCTTTTTCAACAACCGTTCCTTCGCACCATTTGGGCATAATCTACTCGGTATCTGTCTTTAAGCGGATAATGAATTTGGAGGCAGTTCAGAGACTAAGAAAAGCTTCAATTTTTGGTGCAGGACCGTTCCAGTAATGTTCAAAATTCGATCGGATTGAGTCGAGCACCGGCTGCTTTGGGAAAGAAATCGAGTCAAAATCCAGCAGAACGTCTCTTTGAGCCGCTGGTCTTGCGCTCGAGAGCTTCGCAAAGATCATGGATTCCGGGTAGCAAATAAGATTCTCGAATTCCTTCTGGCCGATATCATCTGCGATTTCAATTGTTGATTCAAGAAGTACTGACACTAGAAACGTCATTCCGGTCAGCAATTTCGCGTTGCGTCCAGCTGAACGGGGAATGAATAATCTGTCAAAAGGTTCGCCAGCCCGTGAA
The DNA here is from genome assembly GCA_942492215.1 of Pirellulaceae bacterium. Taxonomy (GTDB): domain Bacteria; phylum Planctomycetota; class Planctomycetia; order Pirellulales; family Pirellulaceae; genus Mariniblastus. The sequence continues at coordinate 72,503 of CALODY010000036.1, read as the reverse complement.
ACGATTAAAACGTGGTTGGGAAAACTGTTGATTTTGCCTATAAAAATACTTTGAATTTCCCGATTCCAAACAACCTTGCGTCTCAGGATGTCTTAATGACCGCCGAAACGATTCAGTTTACCGCCGACGATATTCCCAGCCGTTTTGATTTCGGCGCCGCCGAATCTCGAATCTACGACATGTGGCAGGCCGGACATTATTTCCACGCGACGCCGGACCCATCGCGGGAACCGTTTTCGATTGTCATTCCGCCCCCCAATGTGACCGGAGCTCTTCATCTTGGTCACGCACTCAACAATACGTTGCAGGATGTCCTGATTCGGATGAAGCGAATGCAGGGTTTCAATGCCCTCTGGATGCCCGGTACGGATCATGCGGGCATTGCAACGCAGGCAGTCGTTGAACGGAGATTAAAGGAGCAGGAAGGAAAAACCCGCCACGATCTGGGCCGGGAGCAACTGGTTGAGAGAATCTGGGCCTGGAAACAGGAATACGAATCCCGAATCTTGGGCCAACTGAAACAAATGGGCTGTAGCTGTGACTGGGAACGAACTCGGTTCACACTGGATGACACGTGCGCTCGAGCGGTTCGCTACACCTTTTTTGACCTGTTTGAAAAGCAACTCATCTACCGAGGAAAACGACTGGTAAACTGGGACACATTTTTGCAGACGACAGTCAGCGACGACGAAGTCTTCAACCAGACAACCAAGGGGCATTTTTGGCATTTCATGTACCCGATCGTCGACCCGCAGGAAAACGAGCCAGCCCATATCATTGTCGCCACGACCAGACCGGAAACCATGTTGGGCGATACCGCCGTTGCCGTCCATCCGGACCCTGCATCTGCCCTCGACCATGTCGCGTCCGAGTTGCGCCATAAACTCAAAAACGCATCCGTCGCGGAAAAAGAAGCCATTCAAGTCGAGATTGACGTTTTGGCGGAGCGTCGCGAAAAGATGCTGCCGAAACTTGAACAGTTGAGAGACATGGCCAACGACGGCCGGCAAATCAAGCTGCCGTTGGTGGACCGCGAAATTCCCCTGGTAACTGATGTTTGGGCGAAGCCGGAACTCGGCTCCGGATGCGTGAAAATCACTCCTGCTCACGACCAGAACGACTACGAAGTTGGCAAGCGCTGCGATCTGCCGATGGTCAACATCATGAATCGTGACGGCACCCTGAATGCTGAGGCTGGCAAATATGAAGGCCTGACAATGAAGCAGGCTCGCAAGAAGGTCGTCGACGACCTCGAGGCGCTGGGACTGTTGGATCAAGTGGAAGACCGCGAAATCGAATTGCCTCAATCGGACCGCAGCAAAACCCCCATTGAACCATTCTTGGCCGACCAGTGGTTCGTAAAAATGGATCAGCTCGCTCAGTCGGCCATGGACGCGGTTGAGGACGCGCGAATTCAGATTTTTCCTGAGCGTTATGAAAAGGGGTATCTGGATTGGCTCAGCGAAAAACGTGATTGGCCGGTCTCTCGGCAACTCTGGTGGGGACACCAAATTCCCGTTTGGTCGATGGCTTGCGAGTCAAAGTCGGAAGTCGAAGCCATCCTTCAGAAAATCCGGTCGCTGGATGGATTTGACACCAAAACTGCGGCAATCCAGGTTGAAACAGCGTCAGAAACAAACGAGGAGAAACGAAGGAAACTTGATTTGCCATTTGCCACGGTTCACGTTTGTGTCCAATCGGATCACGAACAGTTTGAGAACGAACTGACGGCCCTGGGATTGGTTCGCGAAGAGGATGTTCTGGATACCTGGTTCAGTTCTGCATTATGGCCGCATTCAACCTTGGGCTGGCCAGACGAAACACCCGAACTTGAGTACTTCTATCCGACCAGTACGCTAATCACCAGCCGCGATATCATCTCCTTGTGGGTCGCCAGAATGGTCCTGATGGGCCTCAACAACATGAACGACGTTCCCTTTCGTGAAGTCTTCATTCACCCCAAGATCCAGGATGGATTTGGTGAAACGATGTCAAAATCTAAAGGAAATGGCATCGATCCGCTCGATGTCATCGACAAATTTGGAGCTGACGCTCTGCGGTTTGGGATGGCACACCTGACAACAGAAACCCAAGACGTGCGACTGCCGGTTCAGTTTGAATGTCCGCTTTGCCAGCATTCCTTCGACCAGACAAAGAAAAATCGCATTCTGCCTGTAGTCCAGTGCCCCGCCTGCAAAAAGCCGTTTTCCACGCAGTGGGCGACTTCCGAAGAAGATCGAGCGCTACCGCGGGGTGCGGTCCTCAGCGAAAGATTTGAAGTTGCCCGAAATTTCGTCAGCAAGCTCTGGAACGCCTCACGATTCGCAATGCTCAACTTGAGTGGCTATTCCCCGGCCCCGATTGCGTTGGCAGATATGACCATCGAAGATCGTTGGATGATGAGCCGATTGGCAACCGTCACTGCCAGTGTATCGGAAAAATTTAAACATTATCACTTTGGAGACGCAACTCGCGAACTCTACGATTTTGCCTGGGACCATTTCTGCAGTTTCTATCTGGAAATGTTGAAGGACCGATTTGCCGATGACTCACTCCGGCCCCATGCGCAGCGCATGCTGACTTACTCGCTGGACTGCCTATTACGACTGCTACACCCGGTCATGCCGTTCCTGACCGAGGAAATCTGGCAGAACCTCGCCAAGCTGGCTCCCGAACGCGGCTTGGAAAAGGTTGCCCTGGCCAGCCCATGCCTGATCGTCGCTGATTGGCCAGTCATCGACTCCAACTGGCAAGATCTTGAAATTGAAAGCCAGTTCGCGTTGTTTCAAAAGTCGCTGGGAACTTTGCGAGAAATTCGCTCCCGGCAAAACCTCGCTCCCAAAAAACAGATTCAGTTTTCCATCCGTTGTGGACCCGATGTCGCCAGCGCGTTAAATCCCATGCACAGCTATTTCAAAAGCATGGCAGCATCCGAGTTGGTAGATCTGGGCACGGACGTCGAAGCTCCAGCCATCAACGCAACAATCGCACTACCGGAAATGGAAATTTTCGTCGACCTGGACGGCCTTATTGACATTGCCGCCGAATGCCAGCGATTGGAAAAAGAAAAGACCAAAGTTGAGGCCGCGGTGAAATCCAAGGAAGCGAAATTGAATAATGAAAAATTCGTCAATGGCGCCCCGAAAGAAATCGTCGATCGCGAGCGTGACGGATTGGTGCAATTGCAGGAGCAGCTGAAAACGATCAACGAGTCATTGGCAAAACTTGTCAAAACCTAAGACGGTCTGACGCGGGGCCAAACGGGCCGGTTATTATCCTGCCCGACGCCTTTCGAATTCCACCGGTTGGTTGACCGGATCAATACGATGTCGATGTAATTCGAGCGAATTCTGTTCGAGCGAACTCTGTCCGAGGGAATCGAAATGGTACTGCTGCGAAATCACATACGGCGGACGGGATTTGACTTCGTCGTAGATTCTGCCGATATACTCACCCAGGATTCCCATTCCAATCAATTGAACAATCCACCCATTCGGTTGCTTTGACCTCGAAAACGGACAACCCTCTACCAACAGGTCGTATCGAAGCGGCAATCTCGGCAAAATTGCTTTACCGAACCGTTACGTTGTCCTGATTCTTGGTCGAGTCCCCCCCCAAACGTCTCCAGAAGCCTGACCCTTTCCTTGTGAACTCCGATTGCTGATCCGATAACATCGTGCGTCAATCCAGAGGCTTTTGACAGAATGCAAGGTAATGCCCTCACAAAGAAAACAGAGAAACTCGTTATCCCTGTTGAAACAAACTTTTTTCCTTTGAATTTGAATCCCGCCCCCTCTCCCCCGAATGCCCCCCGGATCAATACGATGTCGATGTAATTCGAGCCGAGCGAATCGAAATGGTACTGCTGCGAAACACATACGGCGGACGGGATTTGACTTCGTCGTAGATCCTGCCGATATACTCACCCAGGATTCCCATTCCAATCAATTGAAATCCACCCAAACCGAATACTGCACATGTCAACGTCGTGAATCCAAGCGATGCCGATTCCCAACCCATCAGTCGTTTCAGAATGAACCAACTGGCCAGCGCAAACGATGTCAGACAAATTAGTGTTCCGGCCCCGGTGAGCAATCGGAGTGGTTTCAAGGAATAGCCAAAAATGGCATCCATTGCGTAACGAAACAATCTCGAGAAGGTCTGCTTCGGCGTGCCCCCGGCACGTTCAGGTCGTTCAAACACAATGTTTGATTGTGGGAATCCAATCCAAGCCCGCAGCCCGGGGAAAAAACGGTGGGATTCTGGCAAGTTGCAGACAGCGGCCACCGCACGTCGGCTCATCAAGCAAAATGTGCCAGTATTGGGCGGAATGTTAGAGTCGGACAGGTATCGAAAGATACGATGAAACGCCTTGAATCCAAGGCCACGCCAAAATGATTCGCGACGAGTCGATCGTTGTGCAATCACAACCTCATCACCAGCTTGCCACCGCCTCACCATCTGCGGTATCAACTCGGGAGGATCCTGCAAATCGCCGTCCATCAGGACCACACAATCGGCATCGCAGCTATTGAGCCCTGCCAGGATGGCGGCTGGCTGGCCAAAATTCCGGGACAGCTGAATCAGTTCCACGGCGACATCACAGTTGCATTCGCTCAACGCGTTCTCGACGATCCATTGCGGCGTTCCATCCGAACTGCCGTCATCGACGAAGATGATCCGGGAAAGCAAACCCGTTTTTTGACACGCGGTCGAGACACGCTGATAGAGTTGATCCATGATTTCCAGTTCGTTGAAAACCGGAATCACAACATCAAGCTGTTGTGGTTGCATGATTGCGTCCCTGCCAATCATCAAGCTGACATTCCCAGTGCTGCTTCCCAATCCCAAAATTAGAGCTCGCTTTTTAGATCAGGCTCCGATCACAAGCAAGATCAGGGCGGGTGCTAGCGGTTGCCGCCCGATTCGAAAACGTGCTTCATTCCTGTTTGTCGCCTGATTGCGACAGGATTGGCAGGGACCTATGTCGCCGCAGACGCTATCTGCAAATGCAACCTGCACTCGATTTGTGAATGGTAAGCAACAACCATCCTTGGTACCCAAATCAGAACGACTTGGCTTTTAGACTGCGGACGCTGTCAAGGGAGTCGAGATAACGATTACCTGCGCGACTTTTTCTTCTTCCGCTTTGAGGAAGAGGATTTCTTGTTCAGGCGCGACTGGACCTCCAAAAAGCCGGGATTCAGCCAGTTTGCGATCATCCAGCGTTTGGACCCACAACACTGACATTGGAATGGTCCAAGAATTTTAATCAGACCAAACGTTAACCCAACAAGAAATGAGTAGTACCAGCGATCCTGATAAAAGTAGAAGTGTCCTTCCGGCCGGTTGCAATTAAAGCAAAACAACTTACGACGTTTGCGACTCCTGGTCCGGCTCGGTTCATCCAGAAAATCCTCTTCGTCTCCATCCGTCGATTCCTCGATGCTCGTGACGCCGGACTCCAATGCAGCCTGCTCGGCATCAACGTTCTCATTTTGAGGAAACTGATCCGCATCTTCAGAATCAAAGTTGGGGTGAATCTCAGCCGATTCAAGATCAATTTCTTTGTTCATAATGAGTTCAGCGGCAGTCGTTGTGTAGGGATTGGGAGGCGTGGAAGTGATGGTTCCAGTCTAACCCATAATGTTCGATTTTTCACGACGAAAATTGCACTGCCGTTCTCAAATCAGGTTCCTCAAGACGGTTTGCAGGATACCTCCATTACGGTAGTAGTCCATTTCTACAGGCGTATCAATGCGAACCACGGCAGAAAACTCTTTTTCTTTCCCCAGCTGCGGTCGTGGCGATTACGCGAATTGCAGAGCGCGGAGCCAGATCGTTATCGAGATCGGGAATGTCAAACGTTTCGTGCCCCGTAATTCCCAATGCCTCCCATGTTTGGCCGTCCGCAAACTCAAGTGGCAAAATTCCCATTCCCACCAGGTTGCTGCGATGAATCCGTTCATAGCTCGCGGCGATCACGGCTTTAACTCCCAGCATCATGGTGCCTTTAGCGGCCCAGTCCCGGCTACTGCCGGTGCCATATTCCGTACCCGCCATCACGATCAGAGGAATGCCTTCGGCCTGATACTTCATGGACGCATCATAGATTGACATTTGCTCTCCAGTGGGCAGGTAGGTTGTCACGCCGCCCTCGGTTCCCGGAGCAAGTCGATTTCGGATTCGGATATTTGCAAACGTACCTCGCACCATCACCCGGTCGTTTCCTCGCCGGGATCCATAACTATTGAAGTCCCGTGGCTCAATATTTTGTTGCTGTAGATATTGGCCGGCAGGGCTATCTTTGGCGATCGCTCCGGCAGGAGAAATGTGGTCGGTCGTAACCGAATCACCCAACAGTGCCAGGCAACGTGCCGCGTGAATGGGGCGAATCGAATCAACCACCGGCGTCATCTCAGCAAGGAAAGGCGGCTCATGGATGTACGTGCTGTTGTCAGACCATTCGAACAAGTCGCCTGCACCGGTTTCGATTTGATTCCATTTTTCGTTCGAATCAAACGCATTGGCATATTGATTTTGAAACATCTCCGCAGAAAGACTTTTCTCCAATACGTCATGAATCTCTTCCTGGGAGGGCCAAATATCTTTCAGAAATACTGGCTGATCCTGATCGTCCTGTCCGATCGGTTCGGTGACCAGATCGATATCGGTCGTTCCCGCCAAAGCATATGCCACAACGAGCGGCGGACTGGCCAGGTAATTGGCTTTCGTCATCGGATTCACTCGACCTTCAAAATTACGATTGCCACTCAACACACTGGATGCCACCAGTTCGCCGGTCCTGATTGCCGCCGTCACGGCCTCTGGCAATGGACCACTGTTTCCGATGCAGGAAGTGCAACCATAGCCAACTGTGTGAAAGCCGAGTTTTTGCAGCGACTCGGACAATCCTGATTTGTCCAGATAATCGGTAACCACTCTTGAACCAGGCGCCAGGCTCGTCTTGACATGGTCCGGCACGTTCAGCCCTCGTTCCGCGGCCTTTTTTGCCAACAGCCCGGCCGCAATCATTACCGATGGATTACTCGTATTCGTGCAACTGGTTATCGCAGCAATTACGACCGCACCGTGCCCAATCTGAGATGATTTTCCATTGTTTTGGACCACTGCCGATCGGGACAGATCGGATTCCTCAAGTCCAAATCCCGAGTGACCGACGGGAGCTCGTAACGATTTTTGAAATGAGTCCTTCATGGCGGAAAGCGCAACTCGGTCTTGCGGACGTTTTGGACCGGCCAGCGAGGGCTCGACCGTCGACAAATCCAGTCGAAGAGCCCTTGTAAACACGGGAATCGGGTCACTGTCCGTACGAAAAAGCCCCTGTTCCTTGGTGTAGGCTTCTACCAGGCGGACCTCGTTTTCGGTTCTTCCCGTTCGCTGCAAGTAATTCAAAGTCATTTGATCAATCGGGAAAAACCCCATTGTCGCACCGTATTCGGGGGCCATGTTGGCAATCGTAGCGCGATCGGCCAATGCCATACCCGACACGCCGTCACCGAAGAATTCGACAAATTTACCCACGACGCCCGCGGCTCGCAGCTGTTCGGTAACGGTCAATACAAGGTCGGTAGCCGTTGTTCCCGAACTCAGCTTTCCGACCAATTCGAATCCAACCACTTCGGGAAGAAGCATGTAAATCGGCTGGCCCAGCATGGCGGCTTCGGCCTCGATTCCGCCTACGCCCCATCCTAATACGCCCAATCCGTTGATCATGGTCGTGTGGCTGTCGGTGCCGACCAGCGTGTCAGGCAGCGCAACCGGGCCCTCTGCGTCCTCTCGAATGAAGACTCCTTTGGCGAGGTACTCGAGGTTAACTTGATGAACAATCCCGACGTTGGGAGGCACAACGCGAAAGTTGTCAAATGCCTTTTGTCCCCATCTCAGAAACTCGTAACGTTCCCGATTCCGTTGAAACTCCAATTGAACATTGATATCCAGTGCCGACGCCGACCCAAATTTGTCAACTTGCACGCTGTGATCGATCACCAGATCAACTGGAATCAGGGGATTTATTTTTTGGGGATCGCCACCTAAACGGCTCATCGCCGATCTCATCGCCGCCAGATCAACGACAGCTGGCACGCCTGTAAAATCCTGCAAAACTACACGGGCGGGCTTGAACGGGATTTCAGATTTCGCTGGAGCCTCCGCACTCCATCCGGCAAGGTTTCTTACGTCGTCTTCGGTAACGACATTGCCATCACAATTCCGCAGCACTGACTCCAACAGGACTCGAATCGAATACGGAAGTCGATCGATCGTTCCCAGTCCATCCTGCTGAAGCTTGGAGAGTCGATAGATGCCGATTGAACGGTCGTCGAAGCTGAATGTGTCGCGGGCCCCAAACAAGTTAAACTTTGCAGACATTATTCCGCCTTTTTGTCAAGAAATACTGTGTCACCATTCATTTTCCAGCATCCCAAAATACTGTCAACGGGAGCGAATGCCGATCGTCATTCGAATCGGACGCTAACGGTTTAGTCGGCCAACTCCGAAAGAGATCAATGGGCAGTCTTCCATCGCGTGATCGCGTCAACAGGAGGGCCCTCAAGTTGGTCAACTGTTTCCACCACCGGCCAGCTTAGGAGCCAAGATCCGTTTCACCTGTATCAAGCAGCGATTTGACGCTCACTCAAGACGGACTTGAAATATTCGATTGCTTTCTCCAGTGGACGATCCACATGGATCTCGGCTCCATCCATCTGGGGCGCAGGAACATCACGATCCGTCGGGTCATCAGGAATCGGCCCTTGGTCCGCAGGAGTTTCATTCTCATCAGAACTCATACCGTTCCCGGCCTGCAGGCGTAGTTTCTTGATCGCGTCGAAAGTCTCGTTTTCTTCAGGCGGTAGCAGTCCCTCAAGGTCGCGGATACTACGAAACCGCAAGTTATCGAAAACTTCCTCTTCCGTCATTTTGATCTCATATCCCTGGTCCGGTTGCACGCCCCAAATTTTGGTTTTCTGTGATTCTTCGTCATACCGATCAATTTGCCGCCCGCTTGGCCGCCAGTAACTAGCCGTCGTCAATTTCAACGCGCTTTCGCCGCGTTGCATGGGGATGATGTTCTGAACTGTTCCCTTGCCCCACGATTGCTCGCCGATGATCACCGCTCGCTGATGGTCCTGCAGGCATCCCGCCACGATCTCACTGGCACTGGCCGAATTGCGGTTAATCAGGATCGCCAATGGAATATTGGATTTGACGACAGCAGCCGTTTTGGATATTTCCTGTTGGTTTCGATTTCGACCCCGCGTGCTAACGATCAATTTTTCTCGTTCCAGGAAGAAGTCGCATATCTGAACCGCGGCTGCAAGCAGGCCTCCCGAATTGTTACGCAGATCGAGGATCAAGCCGTCGACCTTGCCTTCCATCTGGCCCAACGCCTGCTCAATCTCTTCGACCGATTTTTCCCCAAACTGAATCAACCTCAGGTAGCCGATTCGGGGATGCTCCTTAAGCAGAAATTGCACGCTGCCGTCCGCGTCTCGAAAGTCTCCATACAAGCTGGGCACCGGAATCGAGGCGCGAACAATCTGTTTTGTGATTCGTTGACTGTCTCTTTCAATCAACAATTCGACTGGTTCATTGATGGGACCTCGCAGCAGTTTGACGGCATCGGATCGCTCCATTCCCGTGGTCAATGTTCCATCAATCTCACAAATTTCATCCCCGACCTGCAATCCCGCATCGTAGGCCGGCGTCCCGGGCATAGGCGCCAGTACCATCAAGCGATCCGTCAGCGGATTGACCTCAACGTACATGCCGACCCCGCCAAATTCCTGGCGAATGTCCTCATCGAACTCTCGATACATGTCACCGGTGATGAACATTGAGTGTTCGTCCAGTTCCTTCAGCATTCCGGACATGGCCGAATTAAACAGCTGCTGGCGTGGAACTTCTCGCAATGCTTCTGTGTCGATCAAATCCATCGCCTCGGCGAATAGATTCGCGTACCTGTTTTTCGAAGCCACCGAATAACATGCCAAAGAGATGACAATCGATATGGCCACGATGATCACGTTTCGTAACGGCATTGAGTGATTCCACCATGTATTTTCGCGGCATGAGCGGGATCAAAATCGTCACCCGCCTTCGGTTACGATAACAAAAAACGCCGCCACTTTATACGGTGACGGCGTTGAGACTCTCGAATTCAGCAATTGCGAGCAATTGCGATTAGCGTCGAGGAAAAGAATACGATGGATTTTCAGGTCGGAAGTCCTGGTCCGTCAATCCAACGTTCAACTTAAGATTCACATAAGTGTACTCTTCCAACAACTTTGGGTTGTCACCTGGTCGATCGGGCCATTCATAGGCAGCGTAACGAACCGGCAGCTGCAATTCGTCGTCGACAAACACCTGTGCCTTGCAGAACTCAAACGGTGGTTTCCGCTCGTCGTGTCGCAACTCGATGACCGAACAGGGGCGCTTGTTGATCACTGCACCTTCTCGATAGTTGACTTCGAAATAACCGGCAGCGCGATCACGCTCGCCTTTCTCAATCAGCTTGAGGATCAGATTTTCCAAACCCGCGTCGTGGATCGGGTAACGATTTCCCTTCATCGCCAGCCAACCGGTGGGCTCCAGGTAGAACCGCTTCATCGAGCCGATTCCGCTGGCCTCATGAGCGATCAGCTTCCCATCATTCTGGCCATCGACCCAGATTACTTCCCGACCCGCACATGCGCGAGGTTTGAGAAATTTCATGTAGACACTGAACGGAACGGGGCCGTTCTCCGTTTGGCGAGGACAACGAATCTTGATCTGCATGTACTCGGTTTCGCCAAGAACTCCGTTGACCGATTCACGTTTGACCATGATCGCCGTGTAGTCCCTGACCTGTTCCCGCATGTCCGTCAACGCGACACGGGCGATGTTGATGGCCCGGTCAAGCGGATGGGGTGTCGCACCCGTTGCTGCTGCTGGAACCGCCGCTGCCGGAGCCGCTGCCGGAGCGGCAACGGCCGCAGATTCCGACACGGAAGAATTGGCTTCGGTCAGTTTCGAAACACGGAAGACCGGTTCCTTGGTCTTGCGTTCTTCATTTGGATTTTCCTGCGCAAAGACGATCGACGAAGCCGAAAGCAATGCGAAACAGATTGTGTGACAATAGACTTTGTTCATAAGCGATTCCCGATTTCCACCGCGCATCCGATCCTCCTTGACCCAGCTGTATGTTGAACTAAATCGTTTAACTCAGACGATACTGGCCCCGATTTGACCTGTCAGGACTTGATGATTGGACGTGGCTTGCGTGAGTGTAGACTTCTTACCAATTTTAAACAATTGACGTCCATCGCACGAACTTGCCGAGCTGCTAGCGAGTCGCGAATGAACTCCGTGATATTGGACCTGCTTGTTCTATCGCCCACTTGCGATTGGTTTCACTAGTCTCATCGTTTCTCCAAAACGATTTACCGTCAGTTTCAGCACCAACGATACCGGAACGCCGTCAAAAACTAACACTCAATCGGCAAAAGCAATAAAAACCGACCGGAAAATCGACTCAACTTTTTTGTTTTCGCTGGTCGACATCTGGTACTCGGGCGCCCCCTTGCACACCGCAATCTGCAATCTTGTTCAGCTGTCTGGTGGCTGGCAAATTCGCCAACGCGTTGCGAGCTAAGATTCGAGAATCGGAATTTCAATAACGAATCGATTACCTTTCCCGTTGGGATGGCTCAGTCGGATTTCACCCTGGTGGCTACTGACGATTTTGCGGCTGACAGCCAATCCAATTCCGTACATCTTGAGGTCAGTACCAATGCCAAACGGCGTAATGCCGATTTCCTGAGCCGCTACATCAATGGCATCACCGTCGTCTTCGATAACCACTTCCGCGAATCCGCTATTTTCGACAATCGATACGGAAATACTTGCCGTTTTTGCGTCACGACATGCCAGTAGCGAGCAGCTGATGAGATGGAAAACCGCGGAACTCAAGCCCGCGAAATCAAAACGGAAAGGCTTCAACGAGCGATTGGGGTTAAACTCACAAGTCGTTTCCTGTTGGGAAAATTGAAACTCCAGTTTCTCAATGGCGTCTTCAACCGCTGCATTCAAATCGACCGTTTCCAAGACTGGCTCATAGGGCCGCCCCAAAACCAACATATCGATGACCAGCCGCGAAATCCGCTCCTGATTTCGATTGACAATTAGCCAGCCTTTCTCGATGACTTCAAGGTCGCGCAACTTGAGTCCCGATTCGATCAGGTGGGCGCCGCCATGAATTCCCTGGATTGTATTTTTTACATGATGCGCGATCACGTTCGTCGTTTCGCCAATGGCCGCCAAACGCTCTTTCTCCACCAGCGCCTGGTAGTAGGCTTCATTTTCTATGGCAACGGCAGCTTGATGAGCCATCGCCACAAGTAATTTCAGGTTGTCTTCGTTGAACCGAGGCATCCTCTTTCGGCTGCCGGGATATTTCAGGGTGTCCAGATAGATGAGACCCAGCACCTCTTCGCGCCCCTGGATCGGAACGCACATGACTTCACCAACGTTCATTTCCAGCATACTCAGCTGAGCTCCCCACCGTTTATCACTGGAAGCCTCAGTGCTGAGCACGCCGACCTTGTTATCACTGACGTATTGAATGATGGATTCGCTGGCGCGAAAACCCTCTTGTTGTTCGGTCCGACTCTTGAAAACTTCGCGACGATAACCTGAGCCAGTGTGTTCTCTTAAAAACACACATCCCCGGTCCGCCGCAATCCAATTGAATATCAAATCCAGCAACTCTCGCAGCATTCCGCCGCAATCGGTTTGCCGACTGGTCGCCAATGAAGCGTGATAGATGAATCGAAGATCATTGCCAACCTGTACAAAACGGCGGCTCGCTTCGACTTCGTCCCCTGTCAATTCGTAGTACGTCGAATCCTCTGACAAAGCCGAAACGGCCTTCGAGCCATTTTTTGATCCCGTTGGCAAACTCGACTGTTCAAGATCAACAGCCGGTCGTTCAGTAAACTCGATTTCGGTGAGGCCTGAGTCTGGCTCCTGCTGAAAGATAATTTCCGTTGAGCCGACGCGAATTCGATCATCGCCATTTAGTTGGCAGCGTGAGACCCGAGAGCCGTTGACAAACGTCCCGTTGGAGCTGGCGAGATCCGTTAGCAAACAACGGCCATCTGATTCCCGCGATATCGAACAGTGCCGTCGAGAAACTTCAATATCCGGAACACAGATATAGTTGTTGCTGTCTCGACCGATAAAAAACTCTCCATCGGTAAGGACATACTTCTTGCCTTGCTCTTTTCCCTTCGCAACTAGCAGCGAATTTGACACGTTCGTTCCCTTGCCTATTCTGGTATCGCTCTAGCACCTCAACCTAAGACGTGTCGTCGTCTTTCGGACTAACCGGGAATCAAGTGGCAAACTGTCATGCGTCAAAAATGGAGATGCTCCTTTTTCAACAGGCTTCCCTATCCAATCCCAGATCCCTCACTGAATATGCAGATGTTTGAATCCGTGGTTCAGTAGCGTGATTGAGTTGCATGACCGGGGAGTGACCGGTCTGCCCAAAACCCCAAAAGCCAATTGTTTTCGCCTTTGAGTTAATCAGGAATCTCGCTCGTCTCACCCGATCTGGCCTCGTCACCAGGTTTGACAATGTTCATATCCTGGACGACCTGGGGTTTTTCTTTTTCCGCCTGTTCATCTTGGCGCGAACATCCTAACGTCGACGAAAGTCCGATCATCATAAAGAACACAAAACAACAACTCCGCTTCATGGCACTTATCTCGCCCTATTCTATTGGAAAAATTTACGAGTCAATCACGAACGCATGTTTTGATGACTGACAAAAGAGTGTCTTGTAATGGCACGCGTTGATGGCCCAATTTAAGAGAATTCGCCGGCGCGTCAACTTCCCAAAAAACAACGTCCGTGCACGAAATTCGCCCGCCGCTCCCTTTCGGCGAATTCTCAGGAGTCCTCTTCCGATGCTGGCGGGACAAACCTGGGGGCCGTTGGCTCTTCGTAGTCGTCGTTCAAGTCACTGTAGTCTGGAATGTTGACGGTTGACGAATTTTTCAAGTCAACTTCCGTACTGATGGTCGACTGAATCTCAGCCAAGCCCTTCCGAAACTGTTGGTACGACTGACCAAGCGAACGGGCAACTTCCGGCAATCGACTCCCAAATAGCAATACGGCAACCACTCCGATTACTACCATTTCGCCGACTCCAATGCCACCTGGAAACATGGATTACTCACCGAGCTGGGGAAGGGGACTGGGGAACCAAATCAGGAGACTGCATGCGGTTGAAGTTTCGTCCAACATTGATTCTGTTTCAAAACTTCTTATTTTTCCGAGCCGTCTTCAATCTTTGCGTCAGCCGGAGTTTCCTTGATACCAGTCTTGAATTCGTTGACACTGCGGCCAAGATTCCGCATTAAGCCAGGCAGCTTGGCGCCGCCAAACAGTAACACAAAAATGCCGGCGACGATCAGAAGTTCGGTGGTTCCAAATCCGAACCCGATCAAAATTAACTCTTGCCACTCAATCATGAATGTTACTCGATGTGAAGACCTCACTTAAACCCGACATGTCGGGACGGCTGGACTAGAATTCGACCGCCATTCCCATTCTAGAATCAGGGAATTCGGTGTCAAACCCAACGAGGCTGATTTGGGTCACATCGGGGCGGATGATCATGCCTAAAGCCAACCGCTCAAGCCCGGCGGACATTCAGTGGGGGACTGATTTTCGAGGCATCCGGAACTGGATACTCAAAAAGATCCATTTGTTGGGTTTGCCAATCGCGACAGGATTATTGCCCACAATGTCCGTTTCCGAGGGGCGCGGGAATCGGGACTATCTAAAAACCGGGCCACCCGTCGGTGGAGATTCCGCGGCGACATCGTACAGCGGCAAGTAACGGTAATAAACCTCTAGATTAAGTGCGGCCATCGCCGTGGAGTAAACCTTCCCTCCATACCCTGCCCACAATCCGTTGGCTGGCCAGCTCCCGGCGTCCGCACCTTCCGTGTTTTGCAGCGCCAATAGCGTTTTTTTGAGCTCGGCGTTCCAACGGTCCCAGTCGCTACCCCCGGCATGATAAAGCGCCATGGTTCCGTAGTACCAATAATACAAATTGACGTGCTGCAGCGTGGGCCGCTCGCTTGACATTCTGCGTGACGCTTCCATGACGGTTTGTTCAGAAACGGAAGTCTTCAAAAAATATCGACACAATAATGCTTCGGCTGTCATCGTCGTACTTGGACCTTGTCCGGGACGATACGACGCCAAACCATTTCCTACTCCGCTGCAGCACCGGTCAAGAAACAACTCCATCCGATCGAAAGTGGATTGCGGAACGACGGCGCCGCCAATTCTGGCGCTGTGAAGCGCCAAAACTTGCCACCCAAACTGGCTCATGTCACCCGTGTCTCCGGGTTGGTACCGCCAGCCACCATCCTGGCGGTGCTGCGATCGAATCGAATAATCCACGCCTCGCTGAACCGGTTGATACAGACGCTGGTCCCCGGTGATGGCGAGTGCCTCGCTGAGTGACAACAGCGACATGCTGTGACAGTACATGCGTGCATACAAGCGGGCATCTCCCGAAAGGTTGCCGTCTCGTTTCTGTTGCCGTACCAAAAACTCCAACGCCTGGCGAATCTCGTCCTGATACGGCCCTTCCAGATGCGTATGCCCCGCGGCCAGGAACGACAAAGCTGCCAACGCCGTGATCCCGCAATCGGCATCGGCACCCGCGCCTTTGCGGTCATGACCAAAAACCTGGTTTTCTTTTCCGCCACCCGACGTGCTTGCATCCCATCTGCCGTCGTTTTGCTGATTTTCCGCCAACCAGCGCAGGGCCGAATTCACGGCTCGTTCGGTTTCGATCGATCCGCCTCGTTTTCTGGCGATACTTAAACGATTACTCGCATTCCGCAAAGAATAGATTTTGGGCATCGGTTGTCCGTCTCCCAATCTCCGTGGACGACTCACCAATCGCATGCGGGTATTTGACGGGGACTGAGACACATCGCGGAATTCGGCCGCAGGTGTCGTTGCCAAAGGGCTCGACACGGCTTCGACAAGAGGCAATTCCGCGTTGCGATCCAACAGCTCGCCGACAAACGATTGCGCGTCTTCCTCGGTTCGCTCGGCCCCGACTTGGGATCGCTCAAGCGGTTGAAACTCTGTTTCAAACTCTGGCCGATCCATTTCATCAAACGGCGATTCAAACTCCAACGGTTCTGGGAGATCGGAATCGACGATCTCCTTTCGTGTGACATCGATCTCGGCAGACTCTATTTGCGGTTGGTCAATGGAAACTGCGGATAAATCCGTGGATTCGAATTGGGCTTCGCTCGGCTCGGCAACGTCCTGCTGAATCTCCACCGGCAAGTCCGTGCCATCTTCCAAAGACGGTTTCTCAACCGTTGGGCGTTCGGTTCGCTTGAGAACAACTTGCGAATCCATCATTGGTCGCTCCAATTGGTCCGCCTCAGGCAAGGGGGCCTGATTCACGAACTGATCCCAAGGTGCCGGAGTCGCATCGACAATCTCCTGACCGGCAAAGGATTCGCCAACTTCTTCCACCAGGTTGACTCGCAATGGGTCGGGTTTGTTGACGACTTCAGGAGCCTCAAACATCAAATGGGTACCGTAGGCATAACCAAGCAACAGGATGTGGGCCACAAAGGAAAGAATCACGCATTTCCAAACAGGTCTCGATTGCCCCCAACGTGTCAGGGCCAGCACAAGCAATGCGATGGCCAGCACACCCGATCCGATCAGCAGACCCAGTTGCAGGTTGGTCGTTGTGAACGAGTTGGCACAAGTATGCCACATCTCCAGGCATCTCGTTAAAATTCGTTCCATTGATTTCTCCGGCAGCAAATTGAGGTCGAGACCCGCGATTGTCAGAACTTAAACGACTTGTCGCTGGATCAAAAATTAATCGACCATCCTCAAGTCTTGCGACCTCAGGCAAATTCATTCAGTTGGGTAAAAAACCTGGTCGTTCCTTGACTCTTTTTTAAATACGCGTTTCGTTTGGGTGTTAGGGTCGACGGCTGCACAACTCGGCCGCGATGCAGTCGACACTAGCGGATTTTGGCATTCCGAACGGCGATTGTCAGGTCAGTAATTTCAGCCTGTCGACACGTTGCCATCACGTCGGCCACTTTCTGGTATCGACTTTCGCCATCACCACGAATGGTCACGCCGAGTTTCTGGTATTGCTGTTGGGCGGCAGATAGTTTCGATTTCAATTCCTGGATCGAAACCGATTCCTTGTCGAGAATAATTCTGCCATCTCGATGGACATTGATGACCTTTCGTCGAGGCGCAGAAGTCAGCGCGTGTGCATCCGTGACCTGCGGGACTTGCAGCGCAATGTCCCTTTCGACTTCGTTCAGCTCGCTGAACTTGGTTCCCACCATGAAGAATATAATCAAAAGGAACACGATATCGATCATCGGTGTCAGGTTGATCGACGTCTGGTCGTCGCGTTGAACTTTTAATGGCATAACTGGCATCCTTGCATCAGTTGCTGTCCTGAATCGATCCAAATCCGGAAAGGTTTCCGGTTTCCATTGGGATCACGCAGCTGGCTTCTTTCGTTTTTCCCGGGAGACATTCGCCTCAGCAGAGATCAAGTTTACAACTTTCATGCCCAACGAGTCGATTTCCATGACGTGTTTGTCCACACGACTGGAAAAGAACAGGTAGGCAATCAATGCCGGTATCGCGACAGTCATCCCCGCCGCCGTCGTCAGTAACGCTTGACTGATACCCGTCGCAATCAGGACTTTGGGGTCGGTGATCGAGGGGCCGACCGTGGCGATCGAATCGAAGGCCTGGATCATGCCGAGAACAGTTCCCAACAGCCCCAGCAACGGACAAACGGTGGCAATGCCATTGATCAACCGCAAGTATTTGCGCAATCGATTGGACGTCCGTTCGCCTTCGTCCAAGACCGCCTGTTCTACTTCAACGGCGGACCTCCCCCACTTGTAACAACCGGCTTTAAAAACATTGGCCATCGGGCTGTTGTTTCGTTCGCAGATCGTGATCGCAGAATCCCGGTTGAGCTCTCCGTCGCGAAGCTGCTCCAAAAACCGTTTGGTGAACGGGCCCGGAATAATCCTTCCTCTTCTCAAACTGATCAATCGCTCAAATACGAATACGACCAGAATGAAAGAACAAATCCCAATCGGGATCATTAACGGGCCGCCGCTGCGAAGGATGTCGGTCAGTCGGCGAGGTCCAACAATTTGCTGATCGGCAGTATTTTCCGAAGCCGGCGTCTCCTCCTGAGAGGCTTGCACCGGAACCTCAAATCCATTTGCTGGCATCGGCGCGGGAGAAAAGTCTTGTCCGGACACCATGGCCGGAAACAAACCCATGGACAAGCTGCAAATGCAGATTGCCAGGGACTTTTGCAAGAATTCGAAGTTGAGGTGGCGCTGGAAATTCATCTTTTCTCTCGCTATTGAGCTTCGCCGCGTCGCGGCTATCTGTGTCAATTGGTGTCGGTTGAACTATCGGGTTTCTGTTTCGCTTTGAATCTGGGCGAACAATGTCACACGCTTAAGCCTTTCTCTGGCCGTGACGGCATAATCGCTGTCTGGAAATGTCTCGATCAATTTCGTATAGAGTTTCATCGCATGCCGCCAGTTCCCCAAGTGTTCCTGGCATTTTCCGGCTTGCAGAAGCGCCGCGCTTCTCCACGCCGGATAGGAAAACAGGGAGTCGACCCGGTAATATGCCTCAATTGCCGCCGGATAGTTCTCCTGATGGAAATACGTTTCCCCGATCCGCCACTGGGCGATTGCCGCCGTTTCAGTAGCACCGCCCAACTTCGAATCGATAACGGTTTGATAGGCAACGCGTGAATCCGTTAGCCGCCCAGCGTCCTCAAGCCCTCTGGCTCGCACAAAATCAAACTCGTAGCGCGATTGAAAGTCGAAGTACCGTTCAATTCCGGCTTCCGCCAACTCCTGAGCCTCCGCCCATTGTTCGGCGTGGCCGAGACATTGTGCCAATCGCAACCAGATCCACGGTTGCAGCTTGTCTTCGACCCATCGTTCATCTTCTTTAAGTGACCGGAAGCGCGGGCAGGCGGCCTGGTATTTTTTTTGCCGATACAACGACTCCGCCAACCAGTAATTGGCTTTCGCGGTCAGCCCTGGATCGTTCGCATTTTGAAGCAACATTTGCATCGTGCCGCTAACGGATTGCCAATCATTCTGCTTCGCCAAAAGTTGGCCTTTTAGGTACAGTCCTCGTGACAACACCTCCAACGGAATAGCCTCGCGGACAAGCAATGAATCAATCAGTGTTTTCGCATCTGCGAGTCGTTCCTGCTGCATCATGTATTTGGCAACGCGGTATACCGCATCCGGCCAGTACTTGCTGTTGGGAAATCTCATCATCAACTGCTGAAGCTGATCCCAGCCGTCGTCCGTCAGTCCCAAATCGAAATAGACCCAGGCCAGTCGGTAAAGTGCTTCGTCTTTATTTGGTTGATCTGACGGCAATTGCAAATATTCAATGAGTAACGTTTTTGCCTCCAACAGCTCCATGCGGCCTCCCATTTTTTGCATTGCATGCGCTCTTCGCAGCCGGGCAACGTTCGCCAAATCGGTGCTTCCGAACCGCCGAATTACGAACCCGTACATCTCGGAGGACCGCTCAAAATCGTCTTTGTCATCCAGAAACTTGGCCTTGGCCATGGCGGCCTCCGCGGCAAATTTGGAGTCCGGGCATTCTTTCAACAACCGGTCGAACAACGACATCGCGACCGCCGTCCTGTTGCTCTCCAGTTTGATCCATGCCAATTCTGACAGGGCGCGGGATACCATTTCCTGGGGATTGCCTGGCTCCGCCATCATTTCGAACCACCGGACTGCAAGCTCCGTCTGGTTTTCACGAATGGCCTTGTCGGCAAGGTATGCTGCCGTTTCCAAAACCATTCCCTGGTCAGCGTGGTGGTTTCGCAAGTCTTCAAACGCGCCGACAACTTCGAGCCAGCGACCGGTTTCCGCCAAAGCAACCGTCAAGTCGGCGCGCGCTCGAAACGCTTCGCTGCCGTCAGGTGCAAGTCGCAGATATTCTCTAAAATTTGGAATTGAGGCCTCAAACTTTTGCTGCCCAAATCGCGCCGTAGCCCGGGCAATCTGAATCATTGGTTTCAATGTCCCAGAGTCCTCCAGTTCACCTAGCGAGGCCAGTGAGGATTCGGCTTGTTCAAATTGCTTGAGACCTAGGTGACCGAGACCCTGCAAGTAATGCCAGTTGGCTCGATCCGCTTCTCTGCCTTCGGGGCGTACATGCAGATCCTCTTCAAGCAGCTGTTTGAAGATTTCCACGGATCGGACATATTCCTGTTTCGCATAGTACGAACGACCCGCCGCCTCCAACACACCTGGTTTCCAGGGGCTGGCAGGATATTCACGCTGAAACGACCGCACCAACAGGTCCGCCCGACCGGAGTCGCCTGATTGCTGGCAGAGATTGATCTGCAGATAAAGAGCGTCGTCACCCAGTTCGTGTTTCGGGAATTGTCGCCGCAATCGCTCCAGCCAGTCATCCGCAATTTCATTTTTGCCGATTTTCGTTGCAGCAACCGCTCCATCAAAGTACACGGCGCAGGCTAACTCTTCGGGAGTCTGCTCGGTCATGTCCACCGATTCCAAGACCGCGAAGGCGCTCTCGTAGTCCTGATTTTTGACGTGAGTGCGAGCCAGCCAATAGGCCACTTCCGTTTTTGATTGATCGAAATCGGCAGCGTCCAGTGCCTTTGCGAAATGCCTCCGTGCATCGTCGAATTGGCCTTCACCAAATCGGATGATTCCAAGCTGCAGGTCCGCTTCCAAAACCAGCGAATCATCTTTTGATCTTTCGCTCAGAAACCGAAAGAACCTCTCGGCTTCAGAAGTCACGCCTTGCATCTGAAAAGCTTTGGCCAACCCTAGCCGACACTTGCCGGAAAGAGGGCTTTGGGGAAACATTCTTAGTGCTGTTTCGTAGGCTCGTTGCGCCAATTGAGGTTCATGCCGTTTCAGCCGAATCTCGCCGAGGTAGGCAAGGGCGAATTCGTTCAGGCTATCGTCTGGGTTCGCCCGCACGAAAGATTCCAGCAATCGCAACGCACTTCCGTGATTGCCCGCGCGAAACGCTGCCTCTCCCATGCGAAAGGTCGCTCGTTGTGCAAATTTGTGTCCCGGTCGTTGCTGCAGGTAAACCTGGTAGGCTTTATAGGCCTCTCCAAAATTCTTGACCTGCATTAACGATTCACCCAAAAAGAAATGGCTAATGATTGCCTTGTCCGTTGCCGGGTAACGGCGGATCACCGATTGAAACGCGGAAGCCGATTCGTCCCATTGTGCTCGGGAGTAATAACCCGCCGCCAGCCGATACTCGTCATCCAACCCCTGTGCACAAACCGATCCCGCGCTGAACAGGATCAGTGCGACCAAAATTTGGACCAGTTGTCGACGATTTTTAAACATGATTCTTTGTCAAATTTCGGCCAAATTCGGCAGACAACGGAGTGGTCACCGAAATTCGCAAGCCGCAAGACTGGGTCACGGCAGTTTGAAATTGGAAAGCTTTGCGGGTAACGCGCCGGCGCATTGGTCACGAACTACGTGATGCACAGAACCGTTAAAGTTGGTTATCGACCCGCCAAGACAACGGAATGAATCCGATCTAACCTGCTAGCTCGATACCGTGTCGGGAGTCTGTTAGCCTGTTCCGGTCTGGAAAGATGGGGAATCACTTGCAGCAGAATGGCTTGTCGACTGCATGCGAAACGCTACCAGTGCCAGGTGGCCTTCCGGACTCGCAGGGGACAAAGTTGTCTCGAAACGACCGACGCGTGAAAATCTCCTCGGTGATGGCAAAAAGAGTGACAAACTTTTGGTAGGTGTAATAGAGAGGCATCAACGGCGACATCAAAATCAGCTTAAA
This sequence comes from Pirellulaceae bacterium, assembly GCA_942492215.1. GTDB lineage: Bacteria > Planctomycetota > Planctomycetia > Pirellulales > Pirellulaceae > Mariniblastus. The sequence goes on along the minus strand of CALODY010000036.1, from coordinate 50,542 downwards.
GTCCTGCCAACGTGTTTCGGAATAGTAAAGAACGACCAGGTTTTGCAACACGTCGCAGAACAGGTAGATCAGATAAAACGTAAACGTCAAATAGCAGACTGTGTGGAACGAAAACATCGTCCATAAATAGACCCAGTACAACACGCTCAAATAGACGAATACGACGTTGAAACTCCAACGCTCCATCATCATGATGAAGTTATCCCAGCGAAAGCTTTTGCTGAACGGATTCCCAACGTCGACGTGCTTGCGACATTCGAAAGTGATGGCCGCCCACTCCCAACGGCGACGCTGTTTGGAAAGCCTGTTAAAATCTGTTGGAACGTTCGTTAAACAAGAGGCTTCCGGAACGTAGGCGATTTTGTAACCGGCTTTGCGAAACTTGATCGTCAAATCGCCATCCTCGCCCGGTCCGACATCCCAACCGCCAAATTGATCCAGGGTCGATTTGCGAAACGCGCCCAACGCACCAGAGACGATTCCCAGGATCCCCAGCCTGGCCAATAACATGCGACCGACGAAAATCGACCTGCGATATTCGAGGGCTTGCAGACGGGTGCAGAGATTGACAAAGGGGTTTCGCGCTGAAACGCTTCCCGAAACGGCGGCCACCATGGGGTCTTTAAACGGTTGCACAATCCGCCAGATGGCTCCATTTGAAAGATGAGAATCGCTATCGAGAACAACACGATCTCGGAATGGATCATCGGAAGCGGCATATTCATCGCGGACGATTTCCCGCCGCGTTCCTTGCGACTGAGCACCGTAACGCCCCGATGATGTTTGGCAAACTCGTTGGCTTTGGTCGGCCATATCATCCGTCGATCCATCGTCGACCACGAAGATTTCCATGCGCGGATACGTGTCCCAACACCGATTCAAGGGCGTGCTGGATTGTATCGCCCTCGTTGAGCCCGACGATCATGACGGCAACGGTCGGGCAATAGCTCCAATCGTCTTGCGTTTCCTCAAATCCCGTCAGCCAATCCCACATCGCGGACGCAGTCGTAAATACACATCAGCCAGCCGCCAACGTGTAGCGAATTCCATCGAACAACAAAAACGGGAGTAACATCCAGAATTTGATGTCAGTGGGAATCGATGATAGCCAATGCATCCAGTCGGTTAACACGGTACCCTACAATCTCCAGGTTCGATGCGGTCTCCAGCGGGAAGCGGTGCTCGCAGTTCAAACAATGGCCAATTTGAATCGTATCCAGATTTGATTTGCCGCAGTCCTCGCAATGTTTGGGGCCGTCGAGATACTCGTAGTCGGAACCGATGATCATGTTCCGCGTGTCCGGCATTTCTGACAGAACAGGCCGTCTGGCGTTTCGAATTTCTCAACGAAATCGACATTTGCACAGGCGAAATGATGAATCATCCGTCGAGCTGACGACATTGCTCGATAGGCACAGGCTGCATCCATGACGAACCGTCGGGATTCGCCTGGCAATGCGGACAAACCAGAACCGTGTCAAGAACTTCGGACGCCGCCGCTCCAACTTTGCAAAGCGACGCCAACGTTGCATTGGGATACGGCAGTCCAAACTGCATCTGCGTCCGATCCAGGACGGGAATGATAAAGTCATTCTGCAACATTTCGTGCATGTAACCGCCAAATCGAATTCTGGCCTCTACCAATCCGCGTGAGTTTCTTTTTGAGGCGACAACGGTACCCGCCGCGAATTCCGACGTCCCGCCCGGTCGCTCCACCCCAACGATCAACTCCAGCCCAACATAAGGTTGAGCCGCGTCCATCATCAACATCATTCCCGTTTTGCTGATGTCGCCAACGATCGCGTCCAGCGAGGCGGATTTGTCGACTTCGTTGCTGACGGTGATTGGGTAACAAACGGCAGGAATCGCCACTTCGTATCGAACGGACTCACGACGATTGCCGGTTGGATCGCTGAATGCGGCCTGAACCGCTTTCTCAGTCCTCTTTCGTCCCCGAATTGAATTCAACTCAGCGCACAACTTCTCTTTGAGCTCTGGATCAGCTCCGATCACGGGCATGCCGGTAGGAAATTGTGTTTCGCTCATGGTTGTCGAATAGGCAGGACAGAGGTCTCAAAAATTGTTACGTCGTGGGAGAATCTTCCAAGGCAGACAAATGGAACTCCATGGAATTCTCAGGCTGTGGAGGGTCTCGCGGAACTTCAATCTTGTTTTCATGCGTCGTTCTGTCAGTTGGCACTGCCAGCGACCCCGCCTGGCCTGGATCGGCAACAACAACTGGATCCGCCAACATCGTTGGATGGCTCGTGTGCTCGCTTCGAATTCCGTTAACGGTATCCGGCGTCGAGACTTGGGATGCTGGTTCGGATTGTCTTTCCAGTACGAAAGTTGATTTCAAAGTTTCCCAATTCTTTTGCAAACTCTTTTTCCATTCGTAGGGTCGTTTAACAGTACCGTGAATTCTCATGGCCATCAGTTGACTGAACTCGGAGTGTGGAATCAGGTAGACCGGCAATAGATATTGATTCGACTGGTAATAGCGGGCAATACTGCGTGGAGCCGGCTCAAAACGATCGCCCAATCGACGAACAGTGCAGGTCAACGGATATTGATAAGGGTCCAGCAGAATCTGAACGTCCTTGCCAACTTCAAATTCGTCCGTCAGTTTTTGAGGAACATACAGAATGGCTTCGATCGAATTGTCTTCAAGAATTTCCAGCACGGTCTCATTTTCCTTCACGGCTTCACCGGTTAGGCAAAACCGTTTCGTGATCCTGCCGGACACGGGTGCCTTTATTTGACCCAGGTCGATTCGCTCGCGTACGCGCGCCATCTCCGATTGGGTCCGTTCGATCTTTGCCAACAGCGGTTTGAGTTGCGGCGAACCGCTACTCCGGGAAAGGTTTGAGGACTCGCTACGTACTTCGCAGTACTTCGACTGCTTCTTCGAGTTTTTCAATCTTCTGTTTTTGGCCGATGGTTTCGTAATAGAGCTCTTCGTACTGAGACTTGGATACGTTTTTTGTCTTTAGCAATCGCCTGGCACGCTCGAGCTTGGAATCGAGATCCTTGTATTTGGCTTTGGCGGCGAGGAGTTCACCGGAGGCCTGTAAGTGTTCCGCCACTGCCTTTTGGCTTCTCTCACTGAAACCCTGTACGTCGAAACGAACTCGCGACATTTCGGCATCCAGCTGGGCTTGAGTCATTTTCAACTCGTCACCCAAAGCTGCCAGTTCGTGCTGCATATCAAGATTGTTTATTTTCGCCAACACATCGCCCTGTTGCACCAGATCGCCGTCTCGAACTTGCCAGCTGACGATCGTTCCATCCCATGGAGAGGCAACCGAAATAAGTCGGCCATCGATGACGCCGTACGACTGGAACTGAAGGAAATTCGACCAAAGTGCGTAACCTGCAGAGGTCAATACGGCTAAAAAAAGGAACGCGAAAAAGCCTCGCCCTTTGGCTCGTTTTTTCATGGGTGGAGCGTTGCGCGCGGTTGAATCTTCACTTGACCGTGCTTGCGCAGCATCCACTTTTGCCGTGGTGTTTCCCTTGGGTGGGGATTGGGTACCGATCTTGGCATTGCGACTTCCCGGCGCGCGAAACCCGACAGCTCTTTGGCCGGGAGAGGCAGTTTTGGGGTTTCCGTCGGTGAGCATTGGAAGGCAGAGGTTTTCGGTGGGATGTTGCAACAAGGAAACATAGTTCCTTTTCTCAACAAATCAGCATCTCAGGCAGAAAATCGAGTTCCTTATCGGATAAATTTCCCTTCGTGACGAAAGATCGGACTAGACTACGCTTTGCTAGCCCGCGACCCCCAACGGAACCCCCCCCGGCCGAACCCACCCCGACGAATCCATCCTTTTGCCGAGCTCCGAGGCACCCCCCGACTACAATGAGGCGGTATCGCCACGTCCGTTCAGCCGTTTCCTGTTTTCCCACCGCCCCTCCCCCCCCCCCGCGGCCCCCCGCGCCCTCCGCGTTCCTGTTCCGTCGCGCCGTTTCCGTGGCCCGTGGTCCGGCTTCGGTCGTGGCCCTCGTTTTTTCCGGTATGTCGGGTTCTGGACTGTGCGCGCCGCTCCGCTCGCGGCCGGGCCGTGCCGCTCCTTCTCCTTCGCGGGTTTTGGCTTCCGTGCTTGTGGCACCCACTCGCTGGCGCGTCCGTCGCCCGCCGCAACATTCTATGCCATTCAGGTCCCCCCCCCCCCGCCCCCGGAGAACGCCAACCCCCCCCGGCCCCCCCCCCCCCCGCGATCCTCCGCACGCCTGCCGGCCTTGCCCCCGCGCCCCCCGCCCCCTCCGCCCCCCGCACCATGCTGGCCCTTTTCCCCCCCTCCCGTCCCCCCGCCTCCCCCTCGTGTCCCGCTGCGGCGACACGCCCGCGGCCCGCTCCCCCTCCCCGGTCCCCCCCCGAGCTTCTCCCCCGCCGTGTCTCCGGCCTTACCGCATAACGGGATCCCGATGTAGTGGGCCGCATCACCAAAGCAGGTTGCAACGAGAGAGGCCCAGTAGGCATTGCGCGGCTATTTTGGAAAAAGCCATGATTTCGGCTTATCCGCTGAGTTCCTGCTACGGGATTTATGACGACCTTCCCGGTTGATCTTGGTGGTTGAGTTCACTCTGCCGTTTCATACGAATTTATGTGCAAAATGCTGATTAAAAATCGGATTTTTTAGCCTTGCCTGCCGATGGATTTTAAGAATAATCCTGGATCCTGAGATTTTTGGTAAAGCCGGAGGGTACCTGCCAAGCGGCAAGGTCGAAAATGGCTTATCGTTAACTTTTTTACGCGGAGTAACAAAAATGGGTTTGATGGCACAATGGGAGGATGAAGCGAAAAATCGCCAAGTCCAGTTTTCGATCGGTTATTCGGTTGAAGCTGGATCAATTGCGATTGGTGACGTTACTCCCACCAAAGTTACCTTTATTTGCCCGGAATCCAACACGGCTCTCAGCTCTGTTGGAGTCCACACGGAAAAGGGCCGCAGCATGTTGGCTGACCAATTCGTCGGCAGCGGCAAAATGAACGACTTCATCAATGAAGTCTCGAAAAGAATCGGACAGCTAATTTCCGTCTAAACGGAAGGCGTCCGCGAAACAGCCTGAGATGACCAAGCCCGTTGATTCAACGGGCTTTTTTTTCGCCCTGTCAAGTGCCAACGCCAAAACGAGGATTCGCAATGCGTTCCAACCTCGACACGGAAACAAGGCCGTATGGCAGGACGGAGATTGAATCTTAAAGGCAAACGATGTCAAAACAGTGCTGAATGAACAGGTGATCTGGGACGTCGGAAACGATACCGACCATGTATCGGAGGGACCGGAGCCTGGCACCGCAACGATTTACTTTGATGACGCCACTATTTCGACGAGCCCGACGCACGAATTCGTCGACCTGATTCTGAATAGAAATGCCCCGGCCGAAAGCAAATAGAACTTTCTGCCTCAGACCATCGGCCACCATCTTTGTGGGGCAACCGCTTCTTCTTTAAATTTCGGCGAAGCATGGAAACCGCCCGAGGGTATTTATCAATCGAGGCGATCCAGAAGTCTTCCAGATCTATCAAGACGGAGACTTGAGACTCAAATCCAACCGCCACCATTCATTCCGCGTCCATCGCAACCCGGGTGAATTCATGGCTGCCAACGCAACGGCGGCCAGGTTCCGCTGGAGCCATCGGCAACACAAATTCGACGGATTCGAAAAGCAAGTCGCGGCAGATTTCGGGCGGCATGTGATTTGCAATTTCATTGGGCAGTCGCCCGCGCAGAATCGACTCAAAGTCGTGATGCCGCGTCAATCAGTTGGGCCCGAAAATATCTGCGCGTGCTTTCATCAGATCAGCTCAAACTGGAAACTTCAATCTTTCCGGCAGAGCGTGTGCGTCCTTTGGGCCGGAAGCCCTTGGAAATGCAACAGGCGAATGAATGCCTGGAATAAACGGGAGCAAGAACGATGTCCAAAATACTCTTGTTGTTTGTTCTGGATCGAGAGCGTTTTGTTCGGACTCGCACTTCAAACGTGCTTTCGGGCGCGCTTGTTGTGTTCTGCGTGTTGCTTTCGACCTCACGTTTCGTTACGGCTCAAAATAGTGAATTTGTTGAATCGCGAATCGGTGTGGCCACACCGCGTGAATACTCGCAGTTCAAACTCAGCCAAGATGGCCGTCACTGCTCCTGGGTCGCGATTAAAACCAGTCGGCTCGGCGCCCACGTTCTGATTGAAGAAGCACAAGTCATTGATGGACAAGAGGGCGACTATTGGCAAGAGATTCGAAATTTTTGGACGTCAGCTGACTGGAAACGCCAGTTGTACCTGGCCCTTGGATTTGATGACAAAAACCACTGGATTTATGACGGTCAGGAGATCACGGGGTACGAGGAAATTGACTTGGCGACCTTGACTCCCAGCGGCCATCTTGTCTTTCGGGCAAAAGTGGATGCGGGATTCACGATGGTTCTGGACGGAAAACCGGGCCCCACCTTTAGCAAGATCTGGAGTCCGGAAATCAGTGACGACGGTACGGTGCTGGCGTATGCGGCCAACTCAGGCAAGGAGGACCTTTTGGTGTTGGCGGGTGACGTCCGTACCGTTCCCGATAGCCTGAGCAAGCTCAGACTCAGCCCAAACGGCAAAAGACTCGCTTACGTTGTCAATCGCGAAGACAAACATCTCTTGAACCTGGACGGTCAATGGCACGGACCTTTCGATTACGTCGACGAACTTGCGTTTGGCCCCCAAGGTTCAAGATTTGCTTATGAAGTCGTTCAAAACGGCAAAACGCGTGTGTTCGTAGACGACGAGCCCGGCCCAGAATTTATCGGCTCGGAATTCGGCGCCGCCACAAATTTCACTTTTTCACATGATGGTCGCCGCTTGGCCTATGAAGTCAAGAACAACGACCGCAAGGTTCGAATCGTTGTTGACGGTGTTGCCGGACCTGAGTTCGACTATATTTTTGATTTTCAATTTTCCGAATCGGGCCGACGGTACATGTATCAAGGTGTCGAAGGTGATTTGGCGTTGGAGACCGATTACTCAATTGTTTTTGAGAACGCTCCCATCATGAAATTTGGAGCGATGGCGACGCACATGATGATGACGCCGGACGGTGAGCACTTTGCCTTTGTGAGCACTTTGTTGGACCTTGAAACTTACGAATCGACTCAACAGATTATCGTTGACGGGCAGTACGGTCCAAAATATCCCGAGATCGAATCAATGGATATTTCGGATGACGGTGAGCACCTGATTTTTCTTGCCAAAGACCAAGACCAGCGATGGGTGATACTCGATGATCATGAATTGGTAACGACGACCGACAAACGGTTTTCGAAGCCGACACTTAATTCGGATGGCAGCCGGTTTGCATATGTCGAGTGGGACGACGACCATGGCGCGGCCAACATCATTATTGATGGACAGCGAGGCCCGGAATACAACGTTGTTCTGCAACCGGTTTTCAACCAAGATGGCTCGGTCGAGTACTTGGCGGAAACCGGCGATTCGCTGTTCCGAGTTCTTCATCCGGGAAAAATCCAGACGACTTCAAAAATCGTCAGCGACAAAACATCGGCGATAGACGGAAAGACCATTTGGACCGTCGCTCCCGACGGCACCGGCGATGCCGAATCCATTCAATCCTGCATTGAACAAGCCAAATCCGGTGATCTGATCAGGATTCGGCCCGGAATCTATCGTGAATCGCTAACGCTGGACAAACAACTTGAAATTGTTGGCGAAGGAGACCGGGACACAATCATTATCCAGAGTGTTGAGGGGGATTGTTTCATGATCCTGGGCGGTGACGCGACTATTCGTGGTCTGACCTTGCGTTGTCGCGCCGGAAAGGATCGCGATTTTTTTGCCGTCGATGTGGCGCATGGCAATGCTTTGATCGAGGACTGCCACATATCATCCGATTCTTTGGCTTGCGTTGGAGTTCACGGCGAAAAAGTGTTTGCCACGCTGCGGAACTGTTGGATTCGTAACAGCAATGATACAGGCGTCTATTTCTACGAAACCGCAGGGGGCACCGTTGACGATTGCGATATTTTTGACAATCTCGAATCGGGTATCACAATCGAAGGCAAATCGAACGTCACCATCCGCCACTCACGAGTTCATCATAACCAGGTTGATGGCATCTCCGTGTCTCAAGGGGGCATGGCCGAAATTATCGGCTGCGATGTTTTCGCCAATTTTGGTCGGCCGATAAATTCCGACGAGTTCAGCGAATGTGTTGTCAAGGATTGTCGGATCTCAGGTACCGTCGTGCTGGCTGAGTCGATCACTTCCAACGTGGATGAAAACGACACGCTCGTCGATCCTCGACTTCAACAATTAATTCTGAATTTCGAGGAACCGATGGACACCGGCGGCTGGTATTTGGGAAATACGGAAAAGAAATATGGCAGGTATCCGGAACTGCGCGGCGATAGACCGGCTCGTTTTCTGGACTCCAGGACTTTCGCGATCGATGTCCGACTTGAACCAGAAACCAGCTATGCCCTCGCACTCAATACCGACGAAAATCTGGGGTTTCAGTCCGTCAGCGGAATCCCGTTGGAACCGACCGTCTTAAGTTTCCGTACTTCAGGGGTGAATCATGACATCGTGCCTGATGACACGGACGGTTTTTCAATCGGCCTCTCCGTACTGAAATTTCTCGAACAGCCGACACAACAGAATTTTCTCAAGGCAAGGCAGGCAGTGATTGCATCCAAGGAATACCAGTCGGCAGCCGGGGACGAACTCGATGAACTCACCCGGTTGCTCCGAGAGAAGAGGTACCGGGAAACGCAAAACCGGATCGTTCAGTTGCTGCCCAAACTTTACTTGAGCCCGAGGGTTCACATGATCGCATCCGAAGCGGCGAAGGGACTGGCCAGGTCGAATGACCGCGAACTGAAAATGGGTGACGACACGATCCAAAAAGAGTACCAACACGGTCGCAACTGCCTGGATGCCATTTACAAATCCGGCAACGGCACCCAGGAGCAGCCATACCTGGTGCTGCGAATGATTGACGAGGCCGACTTGCTCGTTGCGTTGGGCAAAGAAGTGGCCGACCAGTCGTACGTCCGGCAGGGAGAAAAAATCTACGATGTGGTTGAATGCACCGACGGCACCAAGGTTTGGTTCGATATTTCGTCGTTTCATCGCGAGGATTGACCACGGCCCAGGGGACCGGCTGGTCGAGGTGCGATGGGACCAAACAGGAGCGTGAATGCAACTTTCAGCAAATGGATACGTTTCAACCAGATGTTTATCGCGGCCACACTGCCGTATAATCTGCGAACGTCAAACTGGTTTCGCGCCCCCAACTCAGGATCAGGTGAAATGATAATGCGACTTGACCGACGTCAGGCGATCGCGGCCGGCCTATCCTCGTTGATATTAATCCCGGACGTGTTCGCAGATTCCCGCTTGGCATCCCGGCGCGCCGCCACAACCGATTTGCGTGTTTACCAAACCGTTCAACTCACTTTCGTTTGAGCAATTGGCCGATGCCGTTGCCAGCCTGGGCTTTGACGGTATTGAAGCTCCGATTCGAAAGGGAGGTCACATCGAACCGGCGGAAGTCGAAGTCAAACTTCCTCAGCTGGTTCAGGCGCTGGCGAAACGCGACCTTAGCGTCACCATTATGACCTCGGATATTGACGATCCAACGGATCCCGTATCCATAAGAGTACTACGGACCGCCGCTGGATTGGGCATCAAACGTTACCGGATGAACTACGTCAAGTATGATTTGAGTCGCCCCGTTGCCGAGCAGCTGAACCGTTGGCGTACACAGTTCCAGGAACTGGCGGCGCTCAACCGTGAGCTGGGGATTACAGCATTGTATCAAAACCATGCCAGCAACAAAAACCTCGGCGCAGTGATTTGGGATTTGCAGCAAGTGCTGGAAGGAATTCCTGTCGAAGAAATTGGAGTCGCCTACGATATTCGCCATGCCACGGTGGAAGGCGGCACGAGTTGGCCAATTACCTTCAACATGATTCGTCCTCACATCGATACCGTTTATGTCAAAGATTTTCGCTGGGACGGAAAGGAAATTGTCAATGTGCCGCTGGGCGAGGGGAATGTCGATCCGAAGTTCTTCTCGATGCTCGCCGCAAGCGGTTTCTCAGGCCCCATCTCGCTGCACGAAGAATACTTCGATCATCGCAAGCCGGAACTGGTCACGCAACATCTGACCGCGATCAAAAACGATGTGCAGACATTAAGGAAATGGCTTGACTCGCAGTAGTCGGATGCGCGACGGTTGTGGAGAGTTGCGTTGCGTTCTTTTTGAATGGTCGCCAACCTCGGTTACGTGCAACGGCAGTACGACCTGGATTTTTCCGATTGCGAAGTGCTGCAGCGGCAGGGCATGGGGAATCCTGTGGCACCAAGCCGTCCGAATCGTTGCCCAGCCCACTACTTCGTGTGGCTGCCAATCCGTTACGTCCGAATGAGTGCCAACCCGGCTACGTTGGCAATTCCACAAAAAAAGCCGATTGGAATTGACGTTCCAGTCGGCTGGTTTTCACAAACTGATTTTAGGGATCGGAGGAGTCCTCCTCCTCATCATCATCGCCAGCCTCGTGGATTTCGACTTCATGCCCCATTTCGGCAAGGAGTTTTTCAATCGTCTCGTCGATACCTTGCCCATGGCCCTTGTATTGAATCACGCCTTCGGCATCGAGGATGTAGACGGTGGGCCAACCCTGGACGTTCCATTTCGTCGAGATGGGACCCGCCGTTCCTTTGGGGCCATTCCAAAAACTTCTCCAGGTGATGTTCTTTTCCTTGACGACTTCGCGGATTTCTTCCAGATTTTCGTCACTGTTGACACCGATGAGTGCGAAGGGTTTGTCAGCAAGCTGTTTTACGAGCGACCGCTCGTGAGGGTACATTGCCCGACAAGGTGGTCACCAGTCTCCCCAGAAATCCAACATGACGACTTTTCCGCGATACTCAGATAACGAGAACTCCTCTCCATCCATGTCTTCACCTTCGATGTCCGGCGCCGTCTTGCCGATCGAAAGATATTTCAGGGAGAACAATACGGCCTCGGCCATTTTGCCGATTTCCCGACCGCGGACTTCGATATTCGAATAATCATCGACAACGGTTTGATACAATTTTTCAATCTCGGCATCATGCACGACTTTGTCGGCAAGATACTCCGCGTCTCCGATGCGGGCCGCCATCTGCGGTCGTTTTTCGAGCGTTTCACGCCTTTCCTCAATCTTGCTCAGAAATTCTGCCAATCCATAAGTCCCGAGGCCACGAACTTCGTCATGCGATGAGTCCATTAATAATCGCAACCGCGCTTCGTTTTCGGCGGTTGACGGACCAAACGCGAGCGGAAGATAGACATTTTTCATGTCGATGCTATCGCCATATTCTTCAAACATGATATCAACGAGTTCCGGCGAATTCTTTACCGACACCAAGAACCCGTAGGCGGCGGATAGTTCTGGATCGTCACCCCGAGCCTCGATTAATCGTTCCACGTGAGCGATGTATTCATTGGGCTTGGGAAGCTGCGAGCGCATTTTCATTTTTTCTTCCTTGCTCGCAGCGTTGTATGCGGTCCTGAACGCTTCCCGCTCATCGTCCATGATCCCTTTCACACGGTCAGCTTCCTCGCGGATGTCAACGCTGGCCAAATCAACCTCTTTGGCCCATTCCGGCAATGGGGGTTCGGCAGGATCCGAAGCGTCACCGTCTCCGGTTTCCGCAGCACCGGCCTTGTCTGCGGTAGCTGCAACACTATCCATCCCCCCTTCATTCAATGACGAGGTTCCCGACCCGGGTTCTGATTGAGGGGTTGTCTCCATTTCATCCGGTTTGTCACAAGCCGTTAAGAGCAACAGCGAGAACAAAACTGGCCAAAGTCGTTTCATTGATTTCTCCACGTTTGATAGGCAATTAAATTTTGCGACCGATATTGTAACCCATAAATGTTCGATCGAAATCGCAAATGCACTATGATTCAATCATTCTTCATATCTAAATTGAATTGGAAGCAAGCTTCAAACTTCATCGTCCTTGGGAACCGCAATTGGACGAAACCGCTTTATTGCTTGGGGAACCGGACTCTTGAATACCATCAATTCGCCACTCTCTGGGTGCAAGAACTCCAATCCGTGCGCATGCAAAGCCATTCTCTTCTTGGTCCAGTTCCGGTGATGGGACTTCTTTTTCCCGTAACGCGGGTCGCCCAATACAGGATGCCCCGCATCGGCAAAATGCACTCTCAATTGATGCCGTCGAGCCGTTATCAATTCAATCTCCACAATCGTCGTGTCGAGTTTGGTCTCCATGACTTGGTACTCGGTCACCGCATGTTGCCCCAATTCCGGAGAAAAAACCGAGTACTGGTCGAGGTTCGACGCCGTTGCGAGATACGATTCAAATTTGCCAGCCGGTTTGGCGACGATCCCGTTAACAATTCCTGTGAACATCCGCTTCGGCAGGTTCGCAGAAAACTGTGTCTGTAGAATCTCGTAGCCCGCCGTCGTTTTGGCAAACACCAACAAACCGCTTACTTGACGGTCGAGGCCATGGACAATGTAACAGTCGCGACCCCGCCGCGAATGATTGACGTAAAGCCGCAAGCGGTCCAACAGCGTGTTGCGGTCGTCCTTGTCAGTCGGCAGCGTTAATACGCCAGCAGTCTTGTTGACGACGATCAGCCAGGAGTCTTCAAAAACCACCTCGAACGTCCGGTCCGCCCAGGGTTTTCTGACCTGTGGATAGCCGGCATCCGGGTCGAAACGGATTTGAATTTGGTCCCCACCGCCAACGCGCAAGAACGAATTAACGCAAATCTTGCCGTTGACCCTGACGCAACTATTTTCGAACAAACGATCGGTCCGACTGCGAGAAAGCCCGGTCAAATCTCGGACAAAGTGATCGACGCGACCGGCTTGAGATTCGGCAAGCGTGATCGACTGGGTTTGATTCGCCATCTGGTTTTCAACACATCGAGGATTTCTGCGAGCCGTTGGGGTTGGACGCCCAAACCCAAGCCTGTTGACGATCCAATCGTGCAACCAGCAAATAAGCGGTAATCAGTTTAACTGACCCAATCCGTTCTTCGCACGTGTTGGGCGAAAGTAATTCCTTGTTCTATGTGCGGTCTTGCCGGAAATTCTGGCTTGCCCGTGAATCGGTCCTGTGCTCCTCCGCAACCTGCACGCTTCCGTCGGCCTGATTTTTGACAGCTTTTGAGCTTCGAGTTACCGTGAGTATTGGTGCACAACGCCAGGTTATCCCGTTTTTCCGAGTGGTCAAAGGTCGAATTGATGTCATCTACTTCGCATTCAAAATGTTGGATTCACACGTTGGCGATCGTGGGTATCACGTGGGCGATTCTGCCACCGCTGCTCTCGGCAGATTCTCCTTATGACCGAGAGCTGAGTCAAATTCGAGAGGCCAACCTGTTGATTGACGAGCTTGCTACAACGCGACTGGAAGTTGAAGACCATTACCTTCAACAACTTCGTTCGCTCCGAGCCAACGGGCATGCATCCTGGCTTGAAGTAGCTCGGCAGGAAGTTGTTGTGAATTCCATCCGTGCACAGCGAGACCATCTGCATCGCTATCAGCACTTCATCGAAGATTTGGCGGCACAATTAAATCAGATTCCCGCCTCCCATCTGTCCGCCGCACATGCGACACCTTGGAAACTTCATTTTGCTGGCTCGATTCGGTTGGCAGGCTGGCTGGATAGTGATTCCTTGCCCGCAGCTCTTGACGGCGAGAGCATTCAGGTTGGCGGTCGGCGCTCGCCCCCAGTTGGTCAAGAGCAAATCCAAAAGGTGGAGGCAAAAGTAAAACGCTACCGGTCGCAAATGAGCCAATTTGAAAACGATGATACGGTTCCCGGTCAATGGCGGTCGCAAGCCCAACTGCATTGGAAGCAGGCGGTGGCGGAATTGAGATACTTGGTCGCACGCCGACAAGCGGATGCTGAATTTTCCCTACCTGAATCAATCGTTACCGAAGTGGTTGCAGCGGAAGCACCCTCATTGAACGCGAATCACGATCCCGACCTCCTTCATTGGGTTCGACAAGTTGCCTGGGCGGAAGCAAACGCATTAGCCGCTGTAAATACCAAGATGCTTGAACTGCAGCGACAAGTGCGAAAACTTGCGGCTCTCGAGGCATTACAACAACATCGATTCGCAACCGCCACAGAAGTCTCCCAGGCAAAATCTGGAGTTCGCAGATTCTCCGAACAGCTTGTCCACGAGCAGGATCGCATTCGGTTTTTGCAACACCAGTTCTCAAAACTGCCGATCACAAACGCGGACCAGGAATTTGTGACGCTTGACGAGGATTTGTTTGAGTCAAGGCTGGAGGGAGTCAGTCATTGCCCCACTCAAGTTTTCACTGATTTGCATCGCCTTCGTTATCTAATTGATTTGCGGCGACGATACTATAACCTCGAAGGCCAGCTGGCCGCTGAGACTCAAAAGTTGCAGATGCAGGAAGCTTTTCTGGAGAGATTGAAGTTGGCCGAAGCCAAAACTCAAAAACACAGGTCGAATGTTGGAATTCAATCCACAAAGTTAAAAACCGTGTTGTCGAACGGCCGCGACAAAGAGGCCGAAACGCTGCAACTCGAAATCGAAATCTCCAATTCACGCCTCCAGGATTTCAAGGAACGGCTGGCAATCTTCGCGCTCGAAGAACAGCGCTTTATGGCACAATGCGAGATGCAGAACCAGTGGACGGATGGCTCGTTTGTAAGCTTCAAAACTTCACCGGACACGACCAACCTCCCGGCGTTCACCGATCCCAATGAGGCAAGCAAGCGTGGCTCAAGCTATCTTGAGACCGACGAGCTCGATTGGTCAAAGATCTCGATTCAGTCAGCCGCTCAACCTGACTATCTGAGTTTTTCGTTTGAACAGCGGACTTCATCGCCACTCATCCATTCCAATCGTAATCCTTTGACTTTCTATCCGGCCAAGCGACGAACGGAATCGAGGAATTTGAGTTTGCATCCATCGAGTCACTTGTATGAAAGAAGTTCTTACAATTATCGCCCGCCCGTTTTGCCACAGCCGTTTTCCATCGGCCCACGTAACAACCATTCAACCTACAGTTCTCAATACATATACCCGAACGGAATCCTGAGATCAGAATTAAGAAGTCGGGTCCCCGTCGGCCAAATCCCCTTTTACCTGCCAGGCTCGCCAACAAACGTCCGTTGAAAGAGCCCCACAAGGTAGGGGCACCGCCAGCGGATTCGAATTTCCCGGTTAGTTTGAGGGCGGAAGCATCGAGATTCAACGTTGTATTGACCGACGATCGAAATTGCCATATCGCTATCGCAGGATCTCCAAATGTTTTGGTTCATGCGGTATTTCGCGGTACTTAAATCGGCACTTGATTTCAACAGCCGGAGTCGATTTCGTCCATTTCTGGCCAATGCTCTGAGTGGTCATACTGCACTTTATGTCGGCGGCGGCGCCGTTCGGCCCGAATCATCAGGAAGAAGATGGGGGCCAACGGGATCGCCATCAGCAGACAGGGGATCGACAAAAAGAGTACTACGTCAAATGGTGTCGTTATCGCGTCGCCCATGATTTCTGGCCTCCCCCCTAATATAGGTCGCCATTAGGAGCCAATGTCGTCAACGCGCCGCTATCAACCTTACGTTCGGGCGATCCGGCATAATTGAAACCTCGTTCTCCACCCGTCAGGTGCTTTAACTACGTTTTCTTTTTGTACTGCATGCATTTTTCAACCTGCATTTCTGGATTTCGAGTTTTGCCCAAAATTGATAAAAACAGGCAGTCGTCGGTCCACCATAGTCAAATGCTGAGACGCAATGAACTCAAATCCAACTCAAGACAAGACGAGGCGGCGCCCCAATTTGTTTCGGGCGCTAGGTGACCAGGACGTACCACGGATCGTTGTTGTCGATGGAAATGAGTTTCAGCTTGAAAAATCCATCAAACACGATTCTTGGGCGGCAACGGCGATCTATCGCAATAAACACGCACGGATCGTCTGCAAATTCAATCGGATACAGCACATTTTTCTTATTCCATGCCGCTGGGTCGGGAGATGGTTGGCACGGCGTGAATCGGCCATGTACAAACGCTTGCATGACGTACCCAACATCGCAGCCGGATTCTCATGTGTAGAATCGGATGGCAAACGGCTCGACCATGCGGCCGCCCATGAATACATCGAGGGTCATCCTTTAAGTTGGCACGATCGAGTGGACGAGGACTTCATTGAAAAGCTGAGAGCCACACTTCTGCAGTTGCATCAAAAAAATATCGCCTATGTTGATTTGAATAAATGGGAGAATATTATTGTCGATGAATCCGGCAATCCGTGGCTGATTGATTTTCAAATCAGCGTTAAATTGCCCGCCTATTGGCCGTTTGGGCAGCTGCTTAAACTGCTTCAGGCTTCGGATCTCTATCACCTGTCAAAACACGCCAGTCGGATTCGCCCCGATCTCTATCCGGAGTACACGATCTGCCGACCCTGGTGGATTCGAGTCCATCGCAAGTTCGCAAATCCGTTGCGTTCGCTTCGGCGGCGGTTACTGGTTGCCTCTGGCATTCGCAGTGGCAAAGGTAAGCCGCAAAGTGAAGAATTCGTCGAAGAAGGGTTGCGGGAAATAGGAGGAAAAGAAACTCCTATTCTGCGGCTCTATCAGGTTCTCAAATCTCCCGAGTACGCCGAATATGCGACAGCCGACGGTAAACATTTCGTGCAGCAAGTCTTTGTCGACTTAATTGGTCGTAAACCTGGTCATGAGCTCGAACATCAAATGGTCGAAAGGTTGAAAGCCTATACACACCACGACCAGATAGTCTGGCTGTTGAAGTCGAGGCTTTTCAACGTCGTTACGGAACGATGGAGTCAACGTTTGATCGAGCAGAAGATTGAAACTATCAAGATCAAGATTGGCTCCTTTCAGGTCAACCAGCGATCTGCCGCCTAACATTCATTCGCTTGGAAGATTCTGTTATAGGAATCTAACGCAACACGCTGCTGACGGCTTCGGCAGCGATTGACTGTGCCAACCAACAATCTTTGAGACGATTGCGGGCAGAGGCTTGAATTTTCAGACCCGCATTGAACTGATAGCGTAATTCCAACTGCCCTTGCAGGGAAAACCGAAAATGCTAACGTACGCCGCCCAGGACTCCAACGATGTGGAATTGCGCGAGTCCTGTTTCAATTCGAGTTGTCTGAAATCGACTCGTATTAGAGATCGAAAAGGATTGCTGCGATGTCTCGAAACCAGTTACTGTTGTTAGTCGTCTGTTTGTTGTTTTCAAGTTCCGGCTGTACCGGTCGATATGGCCAGGGAGGCGCGGGATGGTTGGCCGGATCACCGACGGTCGCTCCTCCGCCCACCTACAGCCTGACGATTCCTTCGGTTGCTCGAAACCAACCCTATTACAATCCCAACCAGACAAATGCGGGTGCGGCGACCACGCCGATGGTAGCCAACGCGGCGCCCGGCCAATTAAATGGCTGGATACCAAAAAGTGACAATCTTCAGACAGCAACCATCGCACCGAATTCCGGGGCACCCGGTCAAACGCAACTAGGACCGACTGCGTTTGCCGGCGGCGCACCGACAAGCGTTATTCAAACCGCGTCCAATTCAGCGTTACCGGGATCGGGGACCTCCTTTACCGATTCTCCCAATTACCGAACGACGAGCATTGACGAAACGCAAGATCAGACGAGACTACCCGCGACAGATGCAACCAGTGTGCGCACCAGCCATGGGCAATCCCACTGGTCAACCCGTTCAATTCGCCCAGTTTCCGCCACCGCAAGGCGCAGCCTTTCCGGGGTCCCAACCCGTTTATGCAGGTACGCCCGTCGTCGCTGGACCGCCGGCATACGCTAACGCGCCCGTCTACGCTGCCCAGCCAACCACGGCAACTCAGCCCTATCCGGGAGCCCCAACGATGAATTCCAACGGAATGGTTCAGGCTCAATCCACCGCCACTTATGATGCGGCCAACGGTGCCCAGATGGGTTGGCGCGACCGCGAAATCAGTTCCGGATCCGGCTCTTACAATCGCTAGTCCGTTTCTCCCGAGTGCGTCAGCTTGTGTTTCTGATTTCCGGAATAAGCAAAGCTCTTGATCGAACCGCCCTTTCCAAGTGGCGCGGTATCGTCTCTCGCATCGACCAGCAAGCCAAGCCGCTTGAGAAGATCGAGGACGCCGAATTGCGAAAACGGAGCCTCGGTTTACGTTACGAGGTCCTGAGCGGGAAGCCACTCGACGGTTTGATCGTAGAAGCCTACGCGCTGGTCCGCGAAGCCGCACGCCGCAGCATCGGAATGCAGCACTACCCCGTCCAGCTACTAGGTGGCATCGCCATGCACTTTGGCAGTATTGCGGTGATGCAGACTGGCGAAGGCAAAACGCTCACTGCCACCCTGCCAATGTATCTGGCCGCTCTTTCCTCCCAGGGCGCCCACCTGGCAACCGCCAATGACTATCTTGCCGAGCGAGACGCGGAATTGATGAGCCCCGTGTACCAATCGCTTGGCCTGTCGGTCGGTGTCGTGCGGACTAGTTCGTCCCGGACAGATCGACAACAGGCTTACTCCTGCGACATTACCTATTCGACCGCCAAAGAAATTGGGTTTGATTTCCTCCGTGACCGACTGTTTCAGCGACGCATGGAACAGGGCCACTCGCACCTGATTGCCGGCATGATCGAAGACTCAGGTCAGAACGGATCGCTTTCACCGGTTCAAAGACTACCCAATTTTATACTGGTTGATGAAGCCGACAGTATCCTGATCGATGAAGCCAGGACCCCCCTCATCGTCAGCAGTGCACCCGACGAGATTGCACAGGCAAAAATCGAACTCTACCAATGGACATCCAACGTCTGCGGTCAGTTCATCCAGGAAGATCATTTTCAAGTTGATCCCAAAACACGAAATCTCACTCTGAACCGTGAAGGCCGACGCCTCGTTCGTAAATTACCCCATCCTGATTTGCTGAAACAGACGCCGATCATGGATATCTACGAGCAAATGGAACAGGCAATTTTTGTCGAACGAAACTACATTCGAGATCGACACTACGTCATTCGCGATCAGGAAGTTGTGATCGTGGACGAGTTCACCGGCCGGCTGGCCGAAGGCCGCAAATGGAGAGCCGGATTGCACCAGGCCATCGAAGCCAGGGAAGGGCTGGAGATCAGCATTGAAACCGGCGAGGCAGCACGGATTACGATCCAGGATCTGTTTCTGCGTTACCAGCGGATCGCCGGCATGACCGGGACCGCCGCCAACTCTGCGACGGAACTGCGCAAAATCTACAATGTCAAAGTCATTGAGGTCCCGACCAACAAACCACCACAACGCGTCCAATGGCCCGACCTGGTGTTTGGCAGCGAATCGCAAAAATGGCACGCCATTGCCGACGAGATCGAGAACATCCACCGCACGGGGCGGCCCGTTTTGATCGGTACGCGGTCCATCGACAAATCAGAACTGCTCTCCAAAATCCTTGACGAACGCAACATCCGCCACGACGTCCTCAACGCAAGACACCTCGCTCGCGAGGCCAGTATCGTCGCCGGGGCAGGGCAGGTCAGCCGTGTGACCGTCGCCACAAACATGGCAGGCCGAGGGACAGATATCAAAGTCAGCGGGCCGGCCCTGGACCTGGGAGGATTGCATGTCATCTGTACGGAGTTGCATGATTCCGCTCGCATTGATCGCCAGTTGATCGGGCGTTGCGGTCGGCAAGGAGATCCGGGTACCTTTCGTCAATTCATGTCACTGGAGGACGATCTCCTGGAAACTGCATTTGGGCCAAGCCGGGTCGAACGACTTCGTTCCCATGGCCGCGAGCCCGCCAAAGTGCTGGCTCGGTTCGCGCAACTCTTTCGTCAGGCCCAACGAAAGATCGAGCGCAAGCATTTTCAATCGCGAAAAATGTTGCTGCACCAGGAAAAAATACGTCAGGACATGCAGCAGGAAATGGGACAGGATCCTTATCTCGACACGGCCGGAGCTTGAGAAGCCAATTCCGGTAAGGCAACGTTATTCGTCAACCCCTGATTTCAGTACGCTGCCGATACGACCAACGTATTGATCCAAAAGCACCTGGGTATCGTCCAGATCGAACAGGTTGGGATCGCATCGCAAACAGATTTTGAGCGAACGCCGATAGGTAAAAATTGAAATGGTCGCGCGTGTCTTAACCCGCATCGGCGGAACCCCGGACACGGAAGTGAGCAGCAGGTTCCCGCTACGAACCATCCCGTTTTCGCGCGGCAAGTCCACCAAAAATCGTTTGGTGGGGTCACCCGTATTGGATAATACAGCCGTCGCCAGGCAATGATTCAGGGAAAACACAACTTTGAAGATCCGCGGAAACAGTCGCTGGGAGCCGACGACGAGGTTCATGAAACGAGAACGATGTCGCTGATGCTTCAAAAGCGTCGTCTCCTCCCGCAGGCTGTCTTTTAACTTTTCTGGTTGATTCAATAGCTTGTTCCCGCGACGTACAATCGCATACGTCACGACGTTACAAGCCGGCATCTTCTCCTGGTTTGGCTCGCGCAAATCCAACGGCATCATGACACATACTTTGCCGCGACCAAGCAGCTTTCGGTCCATGCTCTCCCAATGATGAAACGTCTCGAAGAGCTTTTCCAGCAGAAGGTCATTCAGCATTTGACCACGTGATTGGGCCGCAAGCCGGAGCTGCCGATGCACCTGCTTGTCGAACTCATACGACAAGATTCCGGGGAAAGGCGAACGAGTGCCTGAATTGGACTTGGTCTTTTTAACAGGCCGAATTGCGGCGACCCGACCAAGGGTGACTTTTGGCAAATATGACCATTCGGAACGCCAGCGACCTTTCTCGGTCCGAAACTCGTTGGGGTCATAACTGGCCAAACCGCGATTTCGAAATCGAGCCAGAGACAGGTCGACAAACTCTGCCGAGCCACTGCCGGTTTTTGCCGCATAACTGAACAACACATCGCCAAGAAACTGGTAGGCCCCAATACCATCACATACAGCGTGATGAAACTGCGCCGTCACGACCGCACGCTCCTGGTTATGTCGGATCCAAATCCGTAAACCCGGCTCGTTGCGAAGATCAATCCATTCGATACCAGCGCCCGGAAAATCAATCGGTTCATCCAAATTGCCAAAGTGAATATGAGGACGACGTTCACCCGGATCCACCCAGCAATCGCGATTCAGTTTGGCCGCCCGGATAATCGTTCGCAACAGCGGCTGGCGAACCAACGCATCTTCGATCGAATCTCGAAAAGCATCTGGATCCAGGCAACCCGTGAAATCGAATTCCACGATGAAGGTCATGGGATAATCAGGCCGATCGTCGATGTGCATGTATCGTTCGAACGGAGTCATGTGCAACGGAAAGATTCGTTGCGGCAAGGTCTTTCCGGTTTCCGTTTCTGGCTGAAGTCCTGGCGTGTCCATTTCCTGACGCTGCAATGTGTAACCTTCGGCGTGAAGCGCGAGTCACCAGGTCGAGCGGCGCCTTATCGGCACCGTCAAACTTTTTTGCATCAGCGACCTACCCGCCGCAGCAATTTCTCACGCTGTTTCGTGCTGAATATTACCACGTGTTGAAGCGACCTGCCACTGGAGTCTTGGTAATGCGATGACCCTTTTTCGTTTAACGCAGACGTACGGCTGGTCGCACAAATCGTCCCAGCCAAAAAACTTCGTTCGGCAAAACTGGTGGCCGCTTATCGAACACCGCGTTCCGTCCTTACCGTTGTTGTCCATCGTCGGGTCCTATACGCCACCGAAATTTTCTGCGGGCGTTGTGGGTCCGCAACCGTTCGGTTCGAGGAACCACCCAACTCGCCGCCGGGTCCGCCATGCAATGCCAACCGTCGCCACCGGTCTAAAAAGCACGAGTTTTAGGCATTTCTTTTTCAATCTTGATCAGGTCCTAAAAGGCAGTCTGCTTATACTGAAATAGTGGACGATACGAGACTCAATGCGCGGTTAAGAACAATGAGCGTTGATCACCAGGATTCCATGGACAGCAAGGCATGGCGTTGGATCGAGTCCCGGTTGCAGGAGTTTAGCCGCAACTGGAGCCCTCGCCAGCGGCCTGATATCGACCAGTTTCTGAAGTCCGCAGAATCCGAGACGGAACAGCAATCGACGACTGTTGAACAGCGCGATTGGCTATTGGCGGAAGTCATCAAGATCGATCTGTGCAATCGGTGGCGTTTTGGAGGAGAGAGAAGGGCGGAGGAGTACCTGTCGCAGTACCCTCATTTACCGGAGAAGTACCATGATCAAATCGTGGAAGCGGAGATTGAAGCCCGTATCGCTACCGGGCAGCCGCCCAGCTTGAAGGAAATCGAGTCCCGTTTTCCGCAACAGGTTGGTCGGTGGCAGCGGTGGTTGGACTCGATGGATGACTCAACGTACTTGCCAGACACCAACGACACCTATTTGCAAAGCGATACGATTCCTGCGCTGGGGACAATAACCTCCAAAGGTCATCTTCATCCTGGCGATACTCTCACCAAGTACACCTTGCGAAAAGAACTTGGGCGTGGCTCATTTGCCGTCGTGTGGCTGGCGGATGATTCCGAATTGAGACGTCCGGTCGCGATTAAACTGATTCTGCCAAACAAGCTTCATTTGGACCAGACTTTGGTGCCCAGATTGTTGCGAGAGGCCCGAGCGGTGGCGCTTGTCGATCATCCAGGAGTCGTCCAGGTACATGAAATCGGTCAGGACAAAGGTCTGACTTTCATCGTCGAGCAATATGTTGACGGTCCGCCCCTCACCCGGTTGATCCGCCGGGGCGACATCGAGATGAAAACCGCAGTCGAGATCGTTAGGGAAGTTGCATTGGCTGCCCATGCGGCCCATGAATGTGGAATCATTCATCGTGACATCAAGCCCGGGAATATATTGCTGGGTTCGGACGAAAAACCCCGCTTGGTTGATTTTGGGTTGGCAGCGTTTGAGACGCAAAATGAAATCACGTTGACCCGGCAGGGAGACATGCTGGGGACCCCGGCCTACATGTCGCCGCAACAGGCGCTGGGCCAGAATCATCTTGTCGACTGTCGCACCGACGTCTATTCGTTGGGCGCGGTGCTTTATCATATGCTGGTCGGACAAGTGCCGTTTCGGGGAACCACGCTCTCGGTTCTCAACGCGGTCGTAAACCAACCAGCGTCCAGCCTGTTTCGCCCCGGTCAATCGGTGCCGAAAGATTTGCAGACGATCATTCTTCGTTGTCTCGAAAAAGAGCCGACGGCCCGTTTTGAATCCGCTGCAGATTTGGCCGAAGATCTTAACCGCTATCTAGCGGGAGAACCGATCCTGGCACGGCCCATCGGCCTGCTGGAGCGATTGGGAAAGTGGATTCGCCGCCGACCTCGCGTGGCGGCTTTGTTGGCCGTCGGATTCTTCCTCGCTACGATATTGCTGGTTTCTCTCTGGCAACTGGGAAATGTGAGCCGACAACGGAATGTCGCTGATCGTTTAAAACAGGAAGCCCAAACAGAAATGATCCAAAAGACGATCGTCGCTGGCCAACTGGCGATGGAACGCGGTCGGATGCAGGAGGCGACGGCGCATCTGAATTCGGTATTTTCTCAGGAAAGCCAAATTGATATTGCACCCGTCGTGCGGCTCGATCTGGTCGAATGCCTGCTCGCGACTCGTGACATCGAAGGCGCACAATCCATTTTTGCGTCGATCGATTTGGGAACTATACCGGGGGATCTGCAGGGGCGCAGCAAAATTCTCCAGGCTCAATTAATCATGGAGCGAAAGCTGAAGCCGCAAGCTGCCGAAAAGTTGTTTCAACAGGCATTGAGTTTGCCGATTTCAAACGCGCTTGCCGATTACGTGCGGGCCATGTTGGCCGATACAACTCGGCAAGCCATTCTGGAGTTGCGCCGGTCCCTTTCCGCTGATCCGCTGCACCACCAATCCCACAGGATGCTGTGTATACTGCTGTTCAGCCTCGCGGATTTCGAGTTGGCAGAACAATGCCTGGACGACGCAGTCGCGTTGTTTCCAGAGGATGAGGATTTTGGGCTGATGCGCTGCGCTCTCCTGGCCGCCACCGAACGCTATTCGCTGGCCACCGAACAACTCGCAGCGATGAATCTTCCGAACCAGGATCAAGAGACTTGGAGCAAGATCCTGCAACGACTGAAAACCATTTGCACGGAATATGCTCACCGTTATTCCGAATCCGAGGCAACCGATTTTACGCTCGCCGCCATGGCTGAAATCGCCAAAGATTATCTTAGGGACATCCATCCGGAATTCGTTCGACGAGGTTTTCAGTTTCCACCGAAAATTGCCGTCAAATTCTCGGATCTGGTTACAGACCTCGACTTGTTCTTTCAATTGGAGCTTCAGGAAGACGATTTAGCGCCAACGATCGAGAAAATCGTGTCCGTGCACCCCGAATCGTCGCTGGGCTGCTGGCTTGGCGGAAAACAGATCTCAATGGGTGAAATAGAGAAAGCCAAGGAATCGTTTCTATTGTCGACCAGAAACGCAGGTTTTGTCGCGGACACGCGGTTAATGAGTTGGAAGGGATTGTTCGCCACTTCCGTCGCCTTGTGGCATCGCAACGTCGATCAGTTACAGCAATATAGGGACGGAGTCCAATCGCTCAAGGCAATTGAAGAGATACCGGGTGGAGTTGAGGGTTTCATGGAGACGCCTCAACATGTGCGAACCATTTCAATCTTTCTGATTGAAGCCATGCGCGCCGGGGAAGCAACCGAAGAGATGGTGATTCTGTGGTTGAATCGCGCCGAAGATTGCCATGCGTTGACCAAGGTCAGTATGACCTGGTCGCTGGCCGTGATTGCCAACGTCAACGGTCGTCAGCTGGATGCCCTCGAGTATTTGGCGAAAGTGGAGGAACTTGACCCGGATCACAATTCCGTTCCTGCAGAACAGGTGCAGGGAATGAGAGAATCGATCCAGGATCGTATCGCCAAACTGCCTGGTTCGAAAGCTGATCTTTCGGAGCGTCTGCCCCCGGAAAAGTAACGCTCAGGTTTCAACCTCAAAATCGCAAGTCTTTACGGTGCCGGGATACTTCGTACGCTTCACCGGTTCGCCAAAGATACTCATCAGTGTTTCAAATAGTGTTGTCGTTTGCGTTCCGGCAGTTTTTCGATCGAGTACCTCAGCATCGTTCGTGGCATCCGGGAAACGTGCTCGTCCAGAAAAAGCGCCAGCAGCTTTTCATTGCGTTTTCCGACCTCCCGCAGCATCCACCCCACGGCCTTATGAATCAGGTCATGTGGATGATCCAGCATGCGTTCCGAAATCTCAATGGTCGTATCCAATTGATCATGCTGAATGAATCGGAGCGTGGCGATAATTGCAACCCGGTTTTTCCAAAGATGATTGGCTTTGGCCAGCCCGAACAACGGTCGCCGGCTGCGGTTCAGCAAATACTCGCCCACAATCTTGTGGGCTGACGCGTCAACGAGGTCCCAATTATTAACTCGGTCGAGGTGACTCAAATAAAAGTCGTAAATCAATCTTCGTTGAACGTCCAATTTCGCATTTTCGAAATGCGCGACCAGGATCAGGATGCCTGTTAACCGGCATTCGTGGTAGGGGCTGTTCAGAAGCTTTTGGATCTCCTCGAGCGACAACCGCTTAAACTGCTTCGCGATCTTGCGCTGATCGGGCACGACGACGCCAATAAACCGATCCCCTTCGGCATACTCGCCTTTGCCGGCTTTGAAGAACCGCGGGTAGAAGGCCGCCTTCTCCGGGTTGCGACGTTCCCGCAACGCGGCCTCCACACTTCGAGCTGTCGGTTTGGTTGCCATGCTGATAACGCGTCTCTGATTTGTGCCGGAATTCCTGCGCTTCGGATCCACAGTCTCAAGTATTTGATTAAAGCGAATTTCGACATTGACGACTATCGGGTTAGCACGGTTTTGATTTCCAAAATCGAGAGCTGTCGAACGACGCTCCCCGATGCAAGCGTTTTCCCGTCCAGACTGCAGATTCAATACCAGACCGTTGCCGACTTTTCCGATCGAACCAATTGCGCCCATCGTGAGGACCAAGGCGCTCAGATAAGGTCGATTATTTCCGTCGACTTTATCCCACGCGCAAACTGTGATGTATGTTTTCCATGTTGCGAAATAGCATCGCAGATTGCGTATGTGATTTCGATCCATGATTGGGAACTAGAGGCAAGGTGGAAAGCAAAGCTATGAATACAGCCACGAAATCGAAAATCAGCGAATATGATCAGCTGAAGCAACGCATTCATCAAAAGTTGATTGGAAAGCTGGATCTTAGTCGAGTCGGCGACCTGGAAGGCGACGTATTGCGTCGGGAAATCCGCGTCGTTGTCGAACACCTCTGCGACGGCGAAAACAATCTGCTGAACCGGTCGGAACGCGACCGCCTGGTTGACGAAGTCCTCGACGAAACGTTTGGATTGGGTCCGTTGGAGTTTCTGCTGAAAGACCCGACGATCAGTGATATTCTTATTAATGGCCCCAAAAATATCTATTGCGAACGTGGCGGCCGGATGGAAAAAACCAACGTCGAGTTTCGCGATAACGCGCACCTGTTGCAAATCATTGACCGGATCGTTTCCAAAGTCGGTCGTCGCGTCGACGAAACTTGCCCGATGGTTGACGCTCGATTGGAAGACGGATCTCGTGTGAACGCCATCATCCCACCACTGGCGCTTGACGGTGCGGCAATGTCGATTCGGCGTTTCGGTTCCAATCCGTTGAAGCTCGAGGATCTCTTGAATTTCAAGGCCTTTACGCCGGAAATGGTCATGTTGCTCGAAGGGGCGATGAAGGCCCGTTTGAATATCATCATTTCGGGCGGTACGGGTTCCGGTAAAACGACGTTGCTGAACACGCTTTCCAGCTTTATCTCCAACGAAGACCGAATCATCACGATCGAAGACGCGGCAGAAATCCAGCTCCAGCAGGATCACGTGGTGCGACTGGAAACACGTCCACCGAACATCGAGGGTAAGGGTGCCGTCTCGGCGACCGACCTGGTCAAAAACTGCCTTCGTATGCGTCCTGAAAGAATCATCATCGGCGAATGCCGTGGACCTGAGACGCTGGACATGCTGCAGGCGATGAACACCGGTCACGAAGGATCACTGACCACCACCCACGCCAACACACCGCGTGACTGCATCGCGCGGATGGAAACAATGATCATGATGTCGGGTTTTGAGCTGCCGGTAAAGGCGATGCGGACCCAGATCGCCAGCGCTGTCGATTTGGTCATCCAAGCCAACCGACTGCAGGGTGGTCCTCGAAAAGTCACTTCCATCACCGAAATCTGCGGCATGGAAAACGAGACCATCGTGATGCAGGACATTTTCAAATTTGAAAAACTGGGCGTCGACGAGAATGGGCGTGCCAAGGGAAGATTCCTTTGCACCGGAGTGCGACCCAAATGCATGGACAAACTGGAAGCCATGGGAATCAAGCTCCCGGCCAGCATCTTCCGTGAACGAATCATGATGGAAGACTGATTTTTGACAACAAATTGCTACCAGGCACAACTGGAAACCAGCCTGATCGCAGACAACTCCGATTTGATTCAAGCGAATCAACGGACATAAAGAACGAGAACTAACCATGATGCTTTACATTCTTATCGGCGCGATTGCAATTGGCATCGGCGGAATGATCTTTGCCGTCACTCTGCTGTTCCAGGGCGGCAACGATCAGATCGAGGACCGCCTGGCGGAGCTCACGAAAAACGGTGGTCGCGGCGTCGCTAAACAGGAAGATGCGCCCTCCAACTTGCTTAAATCTCCCCTGGACGATGTTCCCAATGCGATCGAAGAATTTGCAAACAAGTTTCTAAACCTACGTAAGTTCATTGATCAGTCCGGTGTTAATCTGACGGTCTCCAAGTTTGTGGTGATGACCGGTGTTCTGGGTTTGGTCGCGGGCATCGCCTGTTTCATTTTTTCCCCCTGGAAATCTTTGGTCCCTTTTGCCGCGCTACTCGTCATGCCACTGCCGTTCGCTTTCGTATGGTGGAAACGCCGCGGTCGACTGAATCTTTTTGGATCCCAGCTGCCCGGAGCCTTGGACCTGATGTCCCAGGCCTTGCGTGCCGGCCAGAGTCTGCCATCCGGAATTCAGCTGGTCGGAACCCAAATGCCGGATCCCATTGGTCCCGAATTTCACCGGGCCTTTGAGCAGCAAAACCTGGGCGTCTCGCTGAGCGAATGTCTGCGGGATATGACGACCAGGATTCCCAACCTGGACCTGAGGTTTTTTGCAACCGCCGTTATCCTGCAAAGACAGACCGGTGGTGATCTTGCAGAAATCCTGGACAAAATTTCGACGCTGACGCGAGAGCGATTCCAGATTAAGGGGCAGATTCAAGCTCTGACCGGCGAAGGCCGGATCTCAGGTGTCGTGCTCCTCGGTTTACCGCCGGTTTTGTTCGGCGTGATGCTCAAACTGAATTACGCCTACGTCATGATGTTGTTCGATGACCCGTTGGGTCAGAAAATGCTCATTGGGGCGATTATCATGCAGCTGCTCGGCGCTGTTGCAATCAAGAAAATCATTGACATTAAGGTATAGTGACGTGAACTTTTTGCTAATAGCTTCGCTCGATTTTGTGACACTGCTTCCGTTTGCGCTGTTTGGTGCAATCGCCATTGGTGCCTGGGTGCTGGTGGATATCGTATTCAACAGCAAGACCAAAACGGAATCGCGATTGGAGCAGATGAAGAACCGCGCTCAAGGCAAATCGGAAATTGTCAAAGAGTCAGGCGGTGCCAGAGAAGGAATTACAAAACTTCTGGAGAACGCCAGCCCGAAAATCTCGGATGCGCTGAAACCCAAAAGCGAAAAAGAAATCAACAGCTTGCGACAAAAGCTGAATGAGGCAGGCTTCCGATCTGAAAAAGCTCCGGCGATGTTATCGACTTTGAAAGTGTTCTCCGCCGGGTTTGGATTTTTCGTTGGCGGCGGGGTTGCCTTGTTCACCAATGGTCCAAACATGTGGACGCTGCTTTACTCGTTGGGGACGGGAGTCCTCTTTTTAATGTTGCCGGAAATCCTCGTCAGTTTTATTGCGGGCGGCCGAAAACAAAAACTGTTTCTCGGACTGCCGGATGCCCTGGACTTGATGGTCGTCTGTGTCGAGGCAGGACTAGGTATGGACCAGGCGTTGCGTCGGGTCGCTGACGAGATGGCGGATAACCAGCCCGTTGTCGCTTCGGAATTCAAACTTTGCAATCAGCAATTGCAGATGGGTTCCACGCGAGAAACCGTACTGACGGAACTCGGAGATCGTAATGGCGTTGATGATTTGAAAACATTGTCTTCGGTCATGATCCAGGTTGATCGGTTCGGTACCAGTGTTGGAAAAGCCCTCCGTACGCAAAGCGAAGCCATGCGGACTCGCCGACGGCAGATCGCTGAAGAAAAGGCATCGAAAACGGCAGTGAAATTGATTTTTCCCTTGGTCCTCTTCATCTTCCCTGGCATTTTCGTCGTTCTCGTTGGGCCAGCAGCCCTCACCATGATCAACGAAATGCTCCCACTGATGGCCGGCAGGTAGCATCCCGGGCCGGGCGGCATTTGGAATCCCGGGCGAGATTTGATAATCCAACAGCCACCTCGGCACATTGAGGTGGCTTTTTTGTTGCACGCCCGTAGTGAAAGACCTTTTGAAAAAACGAATCCACACACGTGCCGCCTTTTCAAAATTGAAATGCCTGCCAGCGCATTATCAACGCTGAGAAATTGGGGTTGGCGCACTCGTGGATTGTCAACTTTGAAAATTCGGGTTAGCCGTAGTGGGCGAGGCAACGAGCCCCTTTTTGGATTGCGACTTTGAAGGACTCGTAGCCTCGTCCACTACCCTAAAATTCAATCCTGACAAAGCACTAGCCGGGTCGCCAGACGTCGGTGAATCGCCGAGCTCTCCGAATGCTGGCGAATCCGGCTACCCCAAAACTTAAACTTGACGACGCAACCGCCCGACAGCACTCGAAATCCAGATTCGAATTCGGATTGTTGCTGGAATCGCGGAAATCTTATCGGGCTGCGGAAGAGCAATCTCGACCGCGCACCCGATTGTGCTATCAAATTCACGCGGATAATCGGTGTTGTCGTTAGATCCGTACCATCCCGAATTTGTGTCAGATTCGTTCGGCTTCACGGAATGCAGTCTTCTTTACAATTTTCCCCCTTGCGATGGATATTTCTCGCAATTCCCAAATTTTGCTCCATCGCGGTTGCATTTGATTTTCCGATAAGACTCCTGATGCGGATTGCAAGAATTACGGTTCGGCAATTCGATGCCGTGTTACGCCTGACATGGTGTCGTCAATATATCTTGAAATCGTTTGATGGACCCTGTCACGTCTTGCGGCACGTAAGGCGGCGGGCATACGGACCCACGAAAGAATTTTTTCGGAGCTCGATGCGATGTTGAAAACAAATACCCTTCTGTTCGTGGCTGCCTTGGCCACATTTGCCGGTGCTGATTGTTTGGCACAGGATTGCGCTTCCTGCAACTCTTCTTCGTTCAGCTATCCCAGCCAGGATGGTTACGACACCTACGGCCGGCCTCAACAAGGTCACGCCAAGCTGGATCACTGGAAACACATCAATCATAAAGTCATGGCTCGAAATGACGCCTGGCCCAAGCCATTCGACTGTGCTGATCGACAGCTTTATTTCCAAATCTGGAATCCAATGATCAATGGCGGATTCGAAGAGCAATGCGTTTTGATGTCAGCCCATTTCGATCCCGACACAAACGAACTGAACCGATTTGGACTTCATACCGTCGCTGGCATTATGCAAAACATGCCCAGCACTCACAAAAAGGTTTACGTCAATCGTGATGTTGAAGACAGCATCACCGACGCCCGGATTCGCAACGTTGAATCGGTCGTTAAAACGTTTTACAGCCAAGTCGCCCCGAATGCATCGGTTGCTGTCTCTCGAAAACTTCCTGCTTCCGTCAGGGGTAACCGGGCCGAAAAGATTAACAGCCTGTTTATCGGTAGTGCACCCACACCCATCATTCCGATTTCAAGCGGCAGTGAATCGGTTTCTCAATCAATCAACTAACGCAAGTCATTGGAGATTCCCGGTCTGGCACATGAGTTTCGAAGCCTGGCTTGACATCAACGCCAAGACCTTTCAAAAACCAGTGATACAGAGCCATGTCCGCATTCTCGCGGACATGGCTTTTTTAGTTGGCATTTGCGCAGTGTTGGCCAAGCCGAGTCTTGCTAAAATGGATGGACGAATTCCGACTGACACCATTCCGATTTGACATCGGTACAGAGAAGCATGGATAAAAAGACAAAAAAGAGATTGGAAGTGCTCCGGCACAAGCTCGAAAAGTCGCAAAAAATTCTGGCCGCGGCCAAACAGCAAACGGACGAACCAGACGAAGTTGAAGAGATCGAAAAACAAATCGCGGATTACAAGAATGAAATTGCAGAACTTCGGAAGAACTAGCCGGCAGTGACGGCGGATCCCGGAACTTGGAATTCACCCACTCCGACATGTTTGGATTTCTCTCTATCAACAAACCTGGTGGCATGAGTTCGCGTGCTGCGCTGAATGAGGTTGCCAAACTTATCCGCCCCCACCGAATTGGACATGCCGGAACCTTGGACCCTCTGGCAACGGGCGTCCTGGTTGCCTGCATCGGACCCGCCACGCGTCTCACGCCGTACGTCCAGCAGTTAAAAAAAACCTACCGGGCGTGTTTCCGCCTTGGGGTTACCAGCGATACCGAAGACATGGAAGGGAATGTTGTTGCAATTGCGGACGCGGCCCCCATACGCCGGCAGCAGGTGACAGCGGTGTTACCGGAATTCAAAGGAACCATCACTCAGTTGCCGCCCAAATATTCGGCTTTGAAAATCAACGGGAAACGGGCGTTCGAGTTGGCTCGTCAAGGCAAGCCGGTCAATCTCAAACCTCGCCCGGTGGAGATTCACCAGATTGAACTGCTTGAGTTTGACTACCCGGATTTTCGAATTCTCGTCGAGTGTGGCAGCGGAACTTACATCCGTTCCCTGGGCCGGGATATTGGATTGGCCGTTCAATCGGGAGCAGTGATGACCGAATTGGTTCGAACGGCAATCGGACGCTTCGAGATTACTGATTCGGTTGATTTGGAGAATCTCACTTTGGAGGCCTGCGAGGCAAATCTAATCTCACCGGTCGAAGCTCTCGCCACGCTTCCCCAAGTGCGTGTCAATCAATACCAGGCGCGAGATTTCTTGAACGGAGTTCCTCTCCAAATTCCCGAATATGCCAGCCAGCCAGAAGTCCTGGCGATCGACGATGATTGGCGGTTGATGGCAGTACTGAGAAAAAAGGTGGATGGCAGCCACGCTCCGACGCTAAACTTTGCTCACTACTGGCTGCAGACCGACGACGTCAAATAAACGAATAATTGCCGTTCTAGCCCGCCGATTCATTCGTCCGCAAGCCCGACTATATTTCACGCAGTGTGGAACCGGAATGAGCAGACCCCTTGTCATTTCGGCAGTTCGGTCGCCAGCAAACGGTAAAGTGAATCTACAGTTTGGGATGTTCCGGTCAAGCATGGCGACATTGTTACCGACTACAGCAAGGCCACGATTCTGGATGTCAATGGTTATGCCAAACGCGTGCTGAAGAGGCTTGATGATGCTGACCAATTCACCAAGTTCGTGTAGTCGAAATTTCCGCTTGGCACTTGTCGTACTTTGCCTCGCCCTTGTAGCAGGCTGTGTGCCGAAAGTAGCCAACAGACCTACTGCCGAATACATCAATCGCAACTTGGCCATTACCGGTGACTTCTACCAAGAGGACAGGTCAACCGGAAAACGGACGAACATCTCGATCAAGAAAACAGACAACGAGGCACTGTCGTTTTCCATGACATCTCCTGGAACGCCTGCTGATAAGTTTCAGGTTTACACAATCGGCAAACTAAGCCTTGCCTTTTTGCCAAACTACGACGAGGACGACAGAAGTCGCGAGAAAATTCTCGGATATACGGTCGCAAGGCTTCAGGTTACCAAAACGCAGATAGTAATCGAACCTCTTGCGAATCAATTTTTCGAGAACAATCCTGCAGCTCTGCCTGGCACTGTTCTAAAAAAAGACAAATTTACAACGGACGTAGCAATAAGTTCGACGCCGCAACAATTGGTGCTCTTTTTTAAGTTGCATCAAGATACGACCGGCATGTTTGATACTGAAAATCCGGTACTTTTTAACCGAATTAAGTAGCCTGCGAAACGCTGGATAACAAATCGGTGCACGTGCGGACTGGCAAGGTCTGATTGACTAGCGGGTGTGAGTCCCGTCGGGGTGCCAAGTGTTGGCTGGGAGCCGGATGCTAGAAAGTGGCACGTCCGGATCTGCGAGGGGCCAGCGGTCAATTGAACATGGTTATCATATTGTGACACCACCGACGGAAAGAGGTGGACAACAGGGAACATAAAGCTTAGCCTAAATTCGAGAGACCCTGGTCGACTCACCCGAAGTGCCGTTGGTCCGCTGAATTTGAAATTGAGTTGAATCACGGCACTCGGTCAACTTCATCGTTATCCCGCTTGAGTCTCCATGAATGCCTCCTTCACCGGACACGATGCTCAATCGGATCGTACGTTGATCCTCTACCGTTTGGCCTCCGTGGCTGCCGTTCCCGCTGCGTTCGAATGTAATGGTCGTTACTTCGTCACAATGCTTGTCTGGGATGCCGACAAGGCAACCGACGATGAAATCACAACGCTTTCACGCAAATTGATTGACGCTGGATGCGCGTATCTTTGTTGCTGGGGCGCCGCTTGCGAACGCGTGCACGATCTCTTTGATTCCGAATGGGTCGAAAACGGCTTCGACGACCAATCTGATGATACAATAATGACTACCTGGCATACCGATGACACTTTGGACGAATTTATATACTTTTCATTGCGGCACACCGAAC
This sequence comes from Pirellulaceae bacterium, assembly GCA_942492215.1. Classification (GTDB taxonomy): domain Bacteria; phylum Planctomycetota; class Planctomycetia; order Pirellulales; family Pirellulaceae; genus Mariniblastus. Next base: position 16,574 of record CALODY010000036.1, on the reverse strand, counting down.
CGACATGTAAATACCAGAATGACTGCCGTTCGGTTGTCGCCCTCGTAATTGACGATGCTGCCCATGTTTCTACAATTCAGGATGTGTTTGCTGATCCTTCCCAACTTTACGCCGAACACGATGGCTGAAAACTCAGCATAACGAGACGTTCCTGTAACAGTTGTCAAGTAGAAAAAGGTTTCCAATTGGCTTGGTGCGCAGGTCTAGCGTCGTGAGTGCTGGCTCCTTTTCTGGACGGTTGGTTTTCAAGTCGTTTCGAGTTCGGTTTGCGATCGAGTTTTGAATTTCAAGTCTTCATCAGCGGGTTCAGCGTCGTTCTTTGCTAAGCGAGCGCCCTCAAAACGTTCCTTCGTGGGTCCGACTCGCTGAGTCAATCACAAATTGCATTGGAGCTGGAAAACGCAGGTTAGTTTGGCGTTCAAAATTCTCTGATAGGTAATAAAAGATTGTCACCGCGGACCGTAGCCCGAGACGACAACCTTTACGTTTCAAAGTCTTACCGGCGCCGTTTCACCCGTTGTGTTCTGACCGACCGTCATGGAGCAACCCGGCGATAATGGCGATCGGCAAATAATGAACACCGCGATCGACTTAAAAACCAGCCCAACAAAAGGCGGCCAAAAAGCCGCCAGGCCAAGGTAAATCGTGTTTTCTCGGCCGGGTGGCCAATAGAAGCAGTGTCTTCGCTCTTTCCGAATCTGACTTCCGGCGACTCTTCGACACGGTCTTTCCATTCGATCCAGAATGCTTCCAGCATTTCATCAAGTGTTGCCGCCTGACCGGATTCCATTTGCTTGCGATGATGAAACTCGATCGCCGAATGGACTGAGCTGCCTACTAACAAAGATGAGGCGACAAACTCCGGCTCCAGCTTTTCCAGGTATCGGAAACGATACTTCAAAGGACATTGCCGGAGCGTGCTGAGCTGACTCCAGCTGATGAAGTCGCGACCGGCAACACCCGCTGGCTTGGTTTTGGCATTGGTCTGCTCGGTCATACCAATCATCGAACGCCTGCTTCCAGTTGTTCGCGACCGTCCTCCAACGTGACGTTGAATTCGTCGATCCGATCCTGCTTGCTCAATCGAATCCCAGCTTCAGGATACGGTAGGCTGTTCGATTTCCAGAGCGAGTTGATCTGGGATTTAATTGACGTCAATGCTTTGTAGGAATCGTATTTCGTGTCGATCGGCTTTTTTCCGGCAGTGATCGAATCGCCCTCCGCCCAGAACGATTCGGCCGCGTGTGATTTCTGCTCTGCCGAAGGGGATTTTGTTGTCCGCAGCCATTTGAATTTGATTCGGCAAGCCGCAAAGTTGTGACGGATTCGATCGGCGACTGTCCTTGTGTCAGCCCGATCCGTCGTAACGGAAGATGTGCCCAAGGTAGGCTCAAGTGTCGTGCTCACCTGGAATACTCCTTATGGTTAAGACCACGAAAAAACCCGAGCCCACAAAGGGCGGACCCAGGTCAATAATTGACAGTTCTTTACCTCGATTGGTGCGTCGTTAGGATGTTTCCTGCTTGGCCGATCCGAGGCTTGGAAATGAAATGGAGACGAATATGAAATCTGATCTGACCGATATTACGCTCGTGGTGGACCGCAGCGGTTCGATGCAAGAGATTCGTTCGGACGCCGAAGGGGGCGTCAACGCGTTTATTGAAAAACAGGCGGAGGAACCGGGGGAAGCCCTGCTAACGTTGGTCCAATTCGATACGGAGTACGACTTCGTGCACAAAGGTGTGCCGATCGACCAGGTTCCGAAATATGAACTACATCCTCGCGGTGCAACAGCGTTGCTGGATGCGGTGGGCAGAGCGATCAACGAGACCGGGGAGCGACTGGCGAAGGTGGATGAGAAGGATCGGCCGGGGTTGGTAATCTTCGTGATCACGACCGACGGGCGGGAAAACTCCAGCGTGGAATTCAACAAGGTCCAGGTCAAGGAGTTGATCCGGAAGCAGCAAGAGAAATACGGCTGGCACTTCACTTTCCTGGGCGCCGATCAGGACGCGTTTGCCGAAGCCCGCAAAATGGGGATCGATGCTTCCGGTGCCGCAAAATTCTCGAAAAAGAAAGTATTTGCCACGTATTTAGCGACGGCTTCCAAAGTGGGACGAATGCGGAAACAAGCGTTCGCCGGAGAGACCGTCGAAAACGCATTCACGGACGAAGAGCGCGACGAGATGAAGTAGCTTTGGTTCTACGAGCGTAGATTAATTTGCCGACGGCGTCGGACCGATCGCGTTGACGGCCCGACGTCGTTTCGTTTTGCTTCCCTGGTAAATACCGCCAACGGTCGCGTCGAGATAGCGCCAGCTGGCCCAGGTTCGCAACCGTTCGATCGATTCACCAGCCGTTGCTGCGACGGGGACCACATTCTGCGATGCTTGCGATAACGGTACATCCAACAACGCGGTACATTAACCAACGCCGATAATCGACAACAGGCTTTGATTTCGGCGACGGTCCATTGAAGGTCTCTGGAACGCCGTTGGTAGGCATCGAGTTGATATTGCGAAATGTACAGATCCCAGATCGCGTCTTCTTCCTGGCGAGATGGAAAGTCCAGAAAGAACACAGAGTCAAATCGTTCAGCGCGAGCGAACTCCGGCGGCAACTCACCGACGTCATTTGACGTACAAACAACAAACTTGTCGGACTCTCGATCGTTGAGCCACGAAGGGAAACTGCCGAAGATGCGGGCAGAAACACCGGAGACAGATTGACCGGATCCAGATACGCCAGCAAATGCTTTGTCGATTTCATCCAGCACCACAATCTCCGGTTGCATCGCGTCGATGATTCGCAGAGCTTGGCGAGTCAGACGCTCCGTTTCACCAACAAGTGAACCCATCAGTGATCCGACGTCCTGGATGATCACGGGACGTCCGGTTTGACTCCAATTCAGGAAGTGGCTCACGCGTTTGAACGATGATCGGTACTTGCGTTCGACGGCGACGAGTAACAATTCACCGACATCGGGCTTCATGGACGAAACCTTGCTCGAACATTTAGTTAGCTTCCGCTCAGAAGCTGGATACGTTTCTTGGGAAAATCCTTCGACTGAACGAGCAAGGATACCGCTACGAATTTTGAGACAGCGATTTAGACTTCCACGTCGATTCTATAGCCCTCACGCTGTTCGCGACTGACCATCGAATTGGCTTCGTCATCACCGGGAAAAGTCTCAGCCTTTGGATCCCAAGTCAATTTTCTTTCCAATCGAATCGCGATGTTGGCGAGATGGCAAAAGCTTGCACTTCGGTGTTGTGATTCGACATCACTGACGGGTGTGCCCCCCTTGGCAATGCACTCAAAGAAATTTCCCATGTGGTTGCCGGGCTTCTTGCCGTGATAGAGTTTGTCCACCGCGTCTTGAATCCACTTCGGGCCAGTGCCCCCGCGTGGAGCGTCATCGGGGGCCTTGTCGTTACCCCATTCGTTTTTGCTGATCTTATGAGCGACTCCAATTTGCTCTGCTGGCTTGCCGGTTAGTCCGCCCCGGTTGACGCGGATTTTTCCTTTCTCGCCACCAATAATCAATTCGTTTTTTCCGGATATCAGCTTCGCCGTATGCCCTCTGGGAAACTCAAAATCGCAATCGAATTCGACCGGAGCATTGAAGCAATTCGGGACTTTTGAAAACGAGCCCCGGCCCGCAATCGACGTTGGGCCGGAAGCGGACATTCCCAATGCCCACATCGCGATGTCGCCGTGATGGGCGCCCCAATCGGTGACTTGTCCGCCACTGTATTCGAGCCACCAGCGGTAATCATAGTCGCCACGCTGTGGACAATACGGGACGGCTTCAGTTTGGCCTAGCCAGCGATCCCAGTCGATATGTTCTGGTGTCGGCTTGTTCTCAAACGGGCCGCCCTGTTCACCTTTGCCGATACTGACCAGGCAATGCAGTTGGTCGCCTAGCATGCCACTTTGGGCAATCGCCACGGCCTTAAGAAAAATCTGCGAGTATTCACTGCGTTGTTGGGTTCCGACCTGGAAAACTTTTCCGGTCTCTTTTGCGACTTTGCAAATCTGCTGACCTTCGCGAATCGTCAGGGAAAGGGGTTTTTCGCAATAGACGTGTTTCCCAGCGCGCATCGCGTCAATCGCGATCTTGGCATGCCAATGATCCGGAGTTCCAATCGTGACGGCATCAATGTCGTCGCGGGCAATCAGTTCCTGGTAGTCATTATAGATCTTGCAGTTGTCTTTGTATCGCTTGGCGAAGAACTCTGCGTTGCGTCGATTGACGTCCGCGACGGCCACCATGTCACCGAGAACACCAGCTTGATGACCGACCACCGCACCGCGACCTGGCTGGTTACCCGCACCGGTATAACGGTCAACATAAATGCTGGTTCCAATTGCCCCAACTTGAACCCGATCGTTTGGTGAACTGGCGAAAACTTTGGAGGGGACAAAGTAGGGAGCCGCGATAATCGCCGAAGTTGCCGCGCCAGCCGTTTTAATAAACTGACGGCGAGATGGTCCATTGGATGTTTCAGGGTGACTCTTTTTCGAATTCGTGTTCATAGTCGGATGATCCCCAAGCTTGAATCGAGCGATTGGTTAATGTTGGTTGTTAGGCGTCTAAACTTCACATTAAGCATCTTAACTCAAAAGGTCGGCCACCACATTTCCGTGAACATCCGTCAAGCGAAATTCACGGCCTTGGTGGCGATAGGTCAATTTCTTGTGGTTGATTCCCAGGCAGTGCAAGATCGTGGCGTTCAAGTCGTGAACATGAACCGGATTTCCAATCACGTTGTATCCAAACTCGTCCGTCGACCCATACGTCAATCCGGGGCGGACGCCTCCTCCCGCCATCCAAACGGTAAAGCACCTTGGATGGTGGTCGCGACCGTAGTTGGTTTCCGTCAACGCACCCTGACTGTAGACGGTGCGACCAAATTCACTGGCCCACACAACGAGCGTGTCATCCAACAAACCGTTCTGCTTTAAATCCAAAATCAAACCTGCACACGCGCGATCAACATCTCCACACTGTTTTCGCAGGTCGGATGGCAAGTTCCCGTGTTGATCCCAACCGCGATGATAAATCTGAACAAACCGAACGCCTCGCTCTGCCATTCGGCGCGCAAGCAGACAATTTGCGGCGAACGTACCCGGACGTTCACAGTCAGGGCCATACAGTTTCTTGGCAACCTGTGACTCACGGCCGAAATCCGTCAATTCGGGTACGGAAGTTTGCATTTTGGCAGCCAGTTCGTACTGCGCGATCCTGGTTTCTATTTCTTTGTCGCCGGATTTTGCATACCGAATTCGATTCAGTTTTTCCAGTCCACGCAGCATCGACCGGCGAGTGCCGCGGCCAACACCTGGAGGATCAGTCAGGTACAACACGGGATCTCCATTGCTGCGCAGTGATACTCCCTGGAAACGGCTGGGCAAAAAACCGCTGCCCCAAAGCCTGGCAAAAATTGGCTGCGGGCTGAGGCTCCCACTCCACTTGGAGTGAAGCACGACGTACGTCGGCAGGTTCTCCGTTTCGTTTCCCAGCCCATACGCCACCCAGCTCCCGATTGATGGTCGGCCCGGCTGTTCGTGTCCCGTTTGAAAAAAAGTCATCCCGGGGTCATGGTTGATAGAATCAGTCGACACCGAGCGAATGAAGGTAACTTCGTCAACAACGTTGGCAAAATTCGGCATCAGCTCACTGACCCAAGCACCACATTGCCCGTGCCGGGCGAATCTAAAAATCGAAGGAGCGATCGGCAGCTTGCCCTGACCCGATGTCATTGTCGTCAGACGCTGACCTTTACGGATCGATTCTGGCAACTCATCGCCCGCCATTTTTGCGATGGCCGGCTTGTGGTCGAACAAGTCAATTTGTGATGGTCCACCGCCCATGAACAACATGATGACGCGTTTGGCACTCGGTCGATGGTTTGGGAATGGAACGGAATCTTGGTCGACCTTTCCGTTCTGTGCAAAAAGTGGGGTCGTGCCCATGATCGAACCAAGGGCCGCACTTCCGAGTCCGTAAGCCGACTTTGAGAGCATGTCCCGGCGAGAAAGAAACGATTCTGTGCGCTTATCATTGGGGCTGGATCGACTGGATTCGTTCATTGGAAAGTCACCGATTCGCTTAGATTGATCAGCGTGCTGGCGAGCATCACCCAGGCTGCTTGCCGGGACCGGGGCGCGCGAATTTCTTCAAAGGGCAGGTTGATGGATTCCAGATATTTGATCGATTTCGATTCGTCACTCGCGAACGAATCGGTCAATTCAATTAACAGCTCGGAAAGCGTCTGGGATTCTTCATCATCAGGACGTCGACCCGTTGCGTATCGAAATGCCTGCTGGAGCCGCCACTGATCATCGCGCGGCGGCGACGTTTTCATGAGTTTAAGCCGATGCCGCTGGCGAACCTGGCGGCAGGTTTCGCAATTCGGGGAGAAAAAAACAAAAGTCGATTGGGCAATCGAAATGGGTGCGTTGCTGGAGGGTCGTTACGCGGGCTGTGAAAAAGTGCTCGTCGTCTGCGACAACCTTAGCACGCATACCATCGGAGCTTCTTATGAAGTGTTTGAAACGTCACTCAGTCTACTGAATCGCCTCCGTCGCTCGCCCGAGTCCGAATCGTGGACTCGGCTCGTCGAACTGTATGCACCGTTAATCAAAACATGGTTGCGTAAGTACGAGGTGCAAGAGAGCGATGCTGAGGACCTCGTGCAAGAGGTGCTGCTGGCCGTATCCAAGGATCTCGCCAAGTTCGAGCATAAGGGGCAGCCGGGAGCTTTTCGGGGGTGGCTCAAGGGGATTCTGGTCAATCGGCTGCGAAATTTCTGGCGAGCACGAGATCGTCGGCGGGAGGCACGCGGTGATTCCGATATCGACCAAAGGCTGGCTGAACTGGAGAACCCAACCAGTGAATTGAGCCGTCTCTGGGACGGAGAGCACGACCGGTACGTTTTGCGACAACTACTCAAACTGGTCAAGCCTCATTTCGCTCCCAACACATGGACGGCGTTCTATCGGGTCGCCCTGAAGGGGGAAAGACCGCGTGATGTTGCATCAGAAATGCAGATTTCGCTGAATGCCGTTGTGACCGCTAAGTCCAGAGTGCTCAGAAGGTTACGACAGGAGGCCGAGGGGCTTGTGGATTCGTCCTCGGGTTTTTTGGTCGAGGGCTAACATTTATGGGCAGGACCGGCTCTTTATAGATAGCCGCACGTCGCTCGCGGACGGATGAGTTCGTGTCCGGGCCGACGAATGCTGAAGATTCAACGACGGAGAGTTACCGGTGCCTGAGCAAGCGATCCACCCAAGCCCTGCAGAACTGCACGCCTACGGACTTGGTCAACTGTCTCCCGATAAAGCGACCGTTATCGAGATGCACATCAGCGAGTGCGAACCGTGCTGTGAGACCATCGCCGATCTGTCATCCGATGACACGTTCGTCGAACTGCTGCAGCAAGCGGAGCAACTGCCAACCGATCAAATAGTTGATCACGACAGTGTGCCAACCAATCCGTCCTCGTCTTCGCAGGACATTCCTGTTCCGCTCGCGGAACATCCTCGCTACGAGATTGTCGGGCTGATTGGCAGAGGCGGCATGGGCAACGTCTACGAAGCCCGGCACCGCAAGATGGAACGGACGGTCGCGCTGAAGGTCATCAACCGCGAATTCGTGCGCAAAACCGAAGCAGTGGATCGATTCCATCGGGAAGTCAAGACTGCCGCGCAACTATCGCATCCCAACATTGTCACTGCTCACGACGCGGACAACGCTGGTGATTATCACTTCATGGTGATGGAATACGTCGACGGAGTCGATCTTTCCCGCATCATCAAAGATCGCGGCGCATTGCCGGTCACCGAAGCGTGCAAGTACATCCATCAGGCAGCGATCGGGCTGCATTACGCGCACGAGCAGGGAATGGTTCACCGCGATATCAAGCCCCACAACCTGATGCTCACTGCGGACGGTACGGTGAAGATCCTCGATTTCGGTCTCGCCTCTCTGGCCCCAGAGGTTGTGTCGGCTGCAGATACAGGCGAAGTCCGCAGCGAATTAACGACCGCTGGCGCGATCATGGGCACTCCGGATTATATTTCGCCTGAGCAAGCCGAAGACGCCCGTCAGGCCGATGTCCGCAGTGATATCTATAGCCTGGGCGCAACGCTGTACCATCTGCTTTCCGGTCGTCCGCCGTTTGATGATGGAAGCGTCATGCACAAGCTGAAGAGCCATGCGCAGTTGGAACCGGAACGGCTTGAGTCCCTGCGCGACGACATTCCCGTCGAGCTTGGCACCATCGTAGCAAGAATGATGGCCAAGGATCCCGACGAGCGATTCCAAACTCCGGCCGAAGTCGCCGCCGCACTCGAGTCCTTTTTGCAGGCCATTCAGCCTGCACAAGAGTCGCCTCCGCTTCAAGTTCAACCGGCCCGAAAACGCAATCGCTGGTTACCTTTAACGGCAGTCGCGACACTGTTCATAGCAGCGTTCGTTGCTGGCGTTGTGTTTTACCTCCAGACGGGTAACGGAACGATACGTGTGGCGTTGATGGACGAGTCGTTGGAAGCCACGATTAAGGGCGAGAAAATAGAGGTGGAAGACGGCGACAAGGAGTTTGAAATCAGTGCTGGTCGTCAGCAACTGGTGATTCGACAAAAGGGCTCGGACACCGAGTTCGTCACCGACAAGTTCCGAATTTGGCGCAACGATGAAATCAAGTTCGAAGTGAGATTGATCGCGGGCGAAGTGGTGGTGAGCAAGGATGGCAAGCACTTCGACAGTAAGCAAGCCGAGTGGTTGCCCCCCTTGATCGGTGCGGCTCCCACGCAGGAACCTGTTAAACCGAGCATGGAAGGGTTCTTGAAGGCTAAAGAGGCGTACGTTCGGGGCACTGGCAAGGTGGTGGCATTCGTCCCGCAAGGGCGGCAGCAATCCGTGAGTTCACCAGTCGAAGGAAGGGTGCGTGGAATCAGCGAAAGCATGGTGGAGGGGGGCAAGGTAAAACAGGGCGAAATCCTCGTGGAGATTGAGCCGAATACTGCCGATCTGGTTGCCCAACTGAAGGCCAACGCCAGGGATCTCGAGACCAAACTGGCAACTGCGAAGGCGAAAGCGGAAGTGTATGGCGAGAACATCATCGCTCTTGAGGCTGCGAAAGTTGCTGCTGTAGCTGCGGCCGACGAGTTGATCGATGCCGCCAAGGCGAAGTGGGACGCGAAGGAGCGTCTTGTGGCCGGGTACGAGGCCAAAGAACTGCAGGCTCGATTGAACCACGAGCGGCAGAAAGCTCTGTTTGACAAAGGGGTGCGTACCAAAGAGGAATTTGAGAAATTTCAACGAGAATGGGACGTCGCCGTCTCCGAGCTGGAGTCCGCCAAGCTGCATGCGATCGAGGTAATGGGGGAATGGACAGCCAAGATGCGTGAACGTATTCAGAAAGAACGAGAAGCCGAAGCAAAAGTCGATTATGCGCGGGCCATGCAACAGGATGCGTTGGGTCAGGCTGCGATTATTCAAAAGGAAATCCGGGATATCGATGTCAAGCTTTCAGAGCTGGACCGGTTGGAGATTAAATCACCTCGTGATGGGATCTTGTTTCGATTGAACGTTCTCGAGCGGGGCCAGGCACTCAAAGAGGGCGACGAACTGTTCACGATCGTTCCCGATACATCGGAACGGGCGGTCGAACTGTGGATCTCGGGCAATGATATCCCGCTCGTGCAGCGAGGTGACCACGTTCGACTGCAGTTTGAAGGCTGGCCGGCCGTGCAATTCGATGGCTGGCCGTCCGTCGCCGTGGGAACGTTTGGAGGTGAGGTGATGACCATCGACCCCACCGCTGACGGCACCGGCAAGTTTCGAATTCTCGTCAAAGCGGATGGCAACGATTCGTGGCCGGATGAGCGTTATCTGCGTCCGGGTGTGCGCGCAAACGGCTGGGTGATGCCTCACCGGTCCCGCTTGGATCCAAAGTCTGACGGCAATTGAATGGCCTTCCACGTGGGCTCCGATTCATGTCGCTATTATCCAGTGTTGGTTCCGGCGACCCGGTCGAATAGTAGTCGGAAACGTGACAGGGGAAGCTGCCCCTGAAACCGCAAGCTCCGAAGGATCAGGGGCAATCAAGCTTGGGCGCATGGGGTCAAAAAACTCAAACAAGCACCTCGGTCTAATAAATACGATTTCACCTTTGCGAGTTTGAAATTTCGGACGACACCCCGGTTAAACTCTCGGAGTTGGCGACGTTGTTCGGCCGAACCTCGCGCGATACCGCGATTGAGAGTTCTGAGACTGATATGATCTGGCGCGTAATTCTGCAAAATCGCCTCGACGATATCGGGAGCCAACGAATTGAGGCGGAGCATCCGGCGAACGTAACTCACGTCAATCTTATTGGCGGATGCCGGTTCCTCGACTCGAATACTCACCCGACTCCAGCTCTTCCTGCCATTGCCAGGCACGAGCAAATGCGATGACCGGCTCCGCTTGCAACATCCCGTACCTTTTCTGGGTTGCGTATAAATGGACCGAAATTCCGGACTCCCAAGCCGTGATCAAAAAACGTCTGATTTAGGTTTCAGGGGTACCCGATCGCCGATTGGGCCATGTGGGCCATTTCCTTCCCCATCAATCGAGCGTTTAATACGGCGCTGTTCACTTTCCATCCCGCCGTTTGCTCGAATAAATACGGATGTCAATATTCGCACGATCGAATAAAAACGCAATAATGCACGGTGCCTGACGATAGACCGCGAATGCAGGAATCACTTTAGTCGCGAGAGCACTGATCGCACTAGTCCGGATATTTGGTAATCCCCCGAAAAAACTCGAAAACCTCGCGGCTCTCGTCGTACTCCCCGAGGGACGAAGTAAGTAGTGCCACCTTACCTCAACTCGTTCAAGAAACGTTGACTCCGGCCAGCGGGAGCAGCCCTGAACTCCGGCCGGCACATCCCGCGGCGCGGGCCTCTTCCTCCGCCCCCACCCGCCGCCCCCGTCCTGCGTTTCCCTTGGCTGCGGCCGCCGTCCGCCTCCTCGTTTCTTCCCGCCCCCCCCCCCCCCCCCCCCCCCGCCCCCCCCCCCCCCCCCCCCCCCCCCCCCCCCCCCCCCCCCCCCCCCCCTGCTGCCCCCTCGCGTCCGCTCCCGCGCGCCCGCCCCGCTTGGGGGCGCGTACTTTGTCGCTCGCGCTCTTTGTCGGCGTGGCTTTTGGTCCGCCTTGGGCCCCCCCGCGCCGGGCGCACCCCCCCCCCTACGGCCCCCACCCGCCCCCGTCACCGTCCCGCCTCGCTTCGCCCTGGCCGCCCCGGGTCGTCTGTTTCGGCTTATGCCGTTGCCGGTTTGTTATCGCCTGCCGCCGCGTGGCGTGCGCCTTCCGCGTGGGCGGCCCTCCCCCCCCTACGCCCCACCCCCCCCACCCCCCCCCCCCCCCCCTGCTCTCCCTTTGACCCTCGGCATCCGCGGCCCCCCCGGGCGCTGGTTCCCGGGCCGCCGCGCGCGTGGCCCGTTACGTGGGTTTCCGCTCGCCGGCGCGCGTCCTTCCGCGCACTCCCCCCCCCCCCGGCCCCCCCGCCCCCCTTCGCCGTTGCGCCGCTTCGGCCGTCCGGGTCCGTCCGGCCTAGCCCCCTCATGGGCCTGCGGCCGCCACACCGTTACCCCCGCTCGCGCTTCGGCCGCCCGGCTCCGCCCCCCCCCCCCCCCTGCGCGCGTTCTTTTCGGGTGGCGCTTTCCGTGCCTTGCGCCCGTCCGCCGTCGTCTCTTTGCGTTTGTCGCTTATTCTTCATGCCGGTTCGCCTTTACTTTGCTCGCCCCCCGGGTTCCCGGTCCCCCCCGCGTTTCTCCGCCTGTGTGGGTGGCCGTTCGGTTCGCTTTATGTTCGGCGCTTCTTCGGTCCGCGCCCGTCGGCCCGGTGCGTGGTCGCCGCGTTTTTTCCATTTGCGTACGGGTTCCCCATGCCTTTATCCGATGTATCGATTGCTTTTTCGCTGGGTGCCCCGCCCCGCGTGGTCCACCGTGGTGCATGCGGCCTCGCGGTTTCATCGTTTTTGTGTCTTTCTGGCTCGCCTGGCGGGGTCGCGCCGCCTGCGGCCCCCCCCCCCCCCCCTGCTCTCTGTTCCTCGCCGCGATGTTGGCTTCCGTTTCGGCGGGCCCCATCGCTTTTGCCTGCTTTCGTTTCTTTCTCGTCCGCCGGCTGCTCTGGCGGGTCCGTCTCGCTCTCAGTCGGTCGGCCGCTTCGTGTCGGCCTGTTTGCGTTGCGGGTTGCCCTCCTTTTTCGCCTCGGGTGGCTTGGTGGGCCCTTCGCCTGGCGGCGGGCTCTGGACTGCTGCTTACGCCAGGCTCGTCGGTCGTCGGCGCGCGGGCCTCGTCCTGCCGCTGGCCCCTCACCTCATCCCTCGCTGGCGTGGGCGTGCCTCCGGCGCGTCTTCATTGCCCCCTGTTTGTCGTGCGCCCTCTTTCGCCCGCGCCTGATCGTCTTTCGGCGTCCTCCGCCGGTGTGTCGCCCTCCCCCGTCCGCGAACACATATTCCGTCACAGTTCAATTTTCGGGTAGTGGACGAGGTTGCGAGTCCATTTCATCGCAACCTTCGCTTGGATTCGTTGCCTCGTCCACTACCGTTGCGTAATTCTTTTCCGTAATTGTCCCATCAACTCGTTGACGAGCCAACCTTCTGGCGAGATCCAAAAAACGACCTTTTGTTCGGAAAGTCATCCAGTTTCCGATACACTATTTGGTGTGTCAGAAACGTCAAAACCAGGATTCGGAACAGATGTCCAGTTCCCGCGATTTGCCACGTGACAATCTAACCTCTTCTGCATGATCTGGGCATTTTCGGCCCGGCTGTTGGTGCACAGATTCTGCAATAGCGAATTTGACCGCGCTTGAATCACCGGACAAATCTGCCAACGATACCCTGTTTCAAGCCGAGACCAAGGCGCGCGAGATGTTGCGGTGTGAACCCGTTCGTTGGGCTGACGACTATTCGCCCGGAAATTGTACCCGCAGTTGGATTGTCATAGACTGCCGAATATCGCGTTGCTCCCGAACCACACAAAAATGTCTCAGATTTTCGCTCATTATCAACTCGAAGAACTTATCGGCTCGGGCGGTATGGGTCGTATGTCTATTTCTCGCCACGGATCTGGCCTTTGGCCGAGCCTGTGCCGTCAAAATTCTGCCGCCCGAATTTCCCGGTCACATGCGCGACCGTTTATTGCATGAAGCCCGCACGGCAGCTCGCTTGCAGCATCCGGGGATTGCGACCTTTTTTGAAGCCGGCGAGGCAGACGGGCAAGCCTACATTTCCATGGAACTGGTCGAAGGAACGACGTTGCGCAGTCGACTGCATCAAGGCCCGTTGCCGCTGGAAGTGGCGTTGTCGCAAACTGCCTGTTTGCTGGGTGGATTGGGTCATGCGCACGCGGTCGGGATTTTGCACCGCGATATCAAGCCGGAGAATCTCATGCTCGTCGGGGAACGGGCAGTCAAGCTGCTGGATTTTGGTTTGGCCAAGGAGTTCGTTCAACCAACAGACCGACGATCGCACGATTACGTTACTGACCGAACAGGGTGCAGTGGTTGGCACGATTGGGTACATGTCACCCGAACAATTACGGGGTGAGAAGCTGGACGAACGCTCGGATTTGTTTTCAGTTGGCGCCGTGCTTTATGAATCGATTTCGGGCAAGCCAGCGTTTCCCGGGAAGACGCCAACGGAACGAATCGCCAACATCCTGGCGAGAACTCCCGATCCGTTGGCTGGCTCCGGTGCGATGTCGCAGATCAACCGTGTTTTGCAAAAATCACTGGCCAAGGATCGCCGACAACGATATTCGTCAGTTGGCGAATTCATGACGGACTTGACTCGTTTGGCGTCCGGAGAATTACAAGTGAAGCTGCCCAATTCCGCGGTTGTCATGGATTTTGACAATATCTCGGGCAACCCGGACGATCAGTGGATTGGCACTGGAGTGGCCGAGAGTATTTCAGCTGATCTGTCGGGTACCGAGGGGATTGAGGTAACGCCACGCGCCAAGTTGTCTCGCTTGCTCGCCGAAAATGCCGAACTTGGCTTGGCCGCTGACCGGCAAAAGATCGGTCTCGCGCTGGGCTGCCGCTGGATGGTCACCGGCGGGTTTCAGAAGTTGGGCACCGCGTTGCGGTTTACCATTCAACTCAATGAATTGTTGACCGATACAGATGTGTTGACCGAAAAAGTCGATGGTTCGGCGGACGCGATTTTTGACATGCAGGATCGCCTCGCCGAATTGATCAAACAACGACTTCGAGGATCTGCTGACTCACCGGCGGAAGACGAATCACTTGCTCCGGCAACCCGGGCTCGGCCGGTGTTCTCAGCGTACGAGTTTTATGTCAAGGGACGGGAGGCGTGGAAACGCAGCGGCAAGGGCGATCTCGTTGAGGCTCAACAATTGTTTGAAAAGGCTGTCGAAGCAGACCCCGATTACGCGTTAGCCTATGCCGGACTGGCGACCGTTCACGCTTTACAGTTTCACCTATACGACGGACCACGAATTGATTCCTCTGACCAAGAAATTTGCCCGCCGGGCGCTTGAGCTCGACCCGACCATGGGTGAAGCTCACGTTTGGCTCGGTTACGCCTATATTAACGAGTACGACATCCAACATGGATTTCAACATCAGCTGCGGGCCATGGAGCTGGATGCGACAACAGTGATGGCTCACTACTTTGCCGGCGGTTGTTTAATCGCAACGAATTCGCGTTCACAAGCCGAAGTACTGTTTCGACAAATGCACCCGGAAGATGCGGTGGACGACCCTCATCGCTGGCGTTTTGAACAGGCAGTTGACAGTTATCGAGATTCGTTCCGCTTACAGCCCGACTACGTCTGGAGCTGGTTGGGAGTGGGAATGGCTCACTTTGCCCTGGACCAGTTCAGGAGAGGCAGAGATCTGCTTGCGAGCGAGCGATGGATATCGATCGTAGCAAGAACCACAATAGCGGGGATCGAGGGTTATTTGTGCGAGGTGTTGCGGCGTTCCGGAAGGCTTGACGAGGCCCATGAGCGCGGGTTGGCAGGAATTGCCGCCATTGAGGCATCCGACGCCATGTATCGCGATACGATGCGAGCCGTATTTCTAAGTAGTGTTGGTCGAGCCGCGTTGCAACAGGGCGACACCATGGCGGCCAGCGTGGCGTTCAACCAGGCAGTGCAACATTTGCGGGGAAGAAATCGGGCTCGCGGTGGCGGGCATCCTTTCGTTCAGGCACTTGCCGGATTGGCCCAAACAAACAACGATTCAGCTGCATTCGAAAGAGCTCTCAAAATCTACCGAGACCCTGGAGCCTGGAGTTTTCATTTTTTGTATCTGTGCACGTCCGATATCACGCTCTGCTCGTTGGCAAAAGCCGCGGCTGCACTCGGCAAACCAGATTTGGCGCGGGAACTAAAACAGGAGGCTATGAACTATGGCTCGCTCGAAGCGGCCACGATGGAAACGGGCTGACCTGCAATTGAACCGATGATCTAGCTTGTTGAAATACAGCCTTTCTCGAATGAGCGATTTCGTCAACGGCCAACTTGACGCCGCTGCGAAGGTTCGCAACTGATTCCCAAGCGGTCTGCTAGGAAATCGAACGCCTCGAGTGGGTTCATCTTCGAATCCCCAAAGTTGATATGAGAAGGGCATCAAGCTGACCTCCGCAATTGGTCCGGGTCGTATAGGCTCAGTATTCCGACCGGCGTTTTCGGAGTCTCCCAATCGAGCCGCTGGTACGTCCGCAATCGCCCGAATAAGAGCTGACGCTGTCGGAGCGGAAACCTCAAAGACTCCAATCTACTTGCCCAGAGGCCTTCGACACACCTTCGCTCCATGGCAACGGGCGTTGCGCTTGGGTACAATTCCTCGTAGTTCAGACTCGCTCACTTCGTTTACGGCGGAGACGTAAAAACCTTCCGTTGCCGGCCACTAACGGCTATTTGATGGATCACCCACTGAAACGCTCGAATCGCACAGGCCTCACTTCAAGCCAATTCCTGCTGTTTGACCTTCTATCCCAGCACCGCCGCTTGTAGCATCAATTGCGTCGCGACCAATACGTTATCCGGCTAACTTACCACCTGAATCAATAAACAATGAAATGGCCGCAATTTGGAATCCACAGACGCTTCTTGCACTAACAAGGTTCTGCTGGCAATCGTATTGGTTGCGGCTCGACCGTTTTCGCCCCGAATCCAATTCGATGTAATGCCAACATCTTCGTGTGATGCGCAGAACGACAACATCATCGCCGGCTATGATATGTCTGTGACCAACAAGGGCCGATTGCCCATTTGGCTTGCGGCATCTTCAGCAACAGATCCAGTTTTCGTGCACGCCTCGGGGTACACTCAGAACGGGGACATGTCTGCAGCAGGGCTTGCTGATATGCAGGTTCTTGTTGCCAAGAAACTTCGTAGGATACGTTTAGGTCGAACAGAATCAGTGCAATTCACCTCGGACCATCTCTAAAAAGGCCGCACGTCCTTGGACTGCTCGTCGAAGATTGGCGAGGGCGTGAAGCAGAAGCTTGAGTCGGAATCTTACATACGCATCTTGCCGCTG
>CALODY010000035.1:0-101938 GCA_942492215.1 Pirellulaceae bacterium | reverse complement strand
CCGTCATGGTCGCCTTGCGGCTGCAGGACTAGGGAAACGGTTACGCATCGACGGCGTCACGGTTGAGCTCGAAGTTCGCCCAGACGCGTTCGGTCGCTTTGGGCTTCGACTTTTGATTGCTGGACGACTTCGTTAATTGGAAGTCGAACGTCTCCCAGCCAGCCGCCTCAAGGCGTTCGTAAATGTCGTTGGGATATCCCGAGAGCATGACTTTGCCCTCGCAATTTAGGATCACATCGACAAGCTGATGATGATCTTTGTCCGACATTTCGTGCGTGTATGCAGAGCGAGCGACTCGAGTGGACTGAACATACGGTGGGTCCAAGTAATGCAGCGTGTGTTCTCCATCTTGCTGCTGGACAACCTCGATCGCGTCCTTGTTAAGAATTACGACCCGTTTCAGCCTTTCGTGAACTTCCGGCAGACCATCAATGGCTGTAAGCCAGCTGCTGACCTGTTCGTTCATGCTCCGCCTAACACGGTTCCTGGAAAGCGTAGCGAAGTCAGTCATCAAACCCTGACGGCTTTGTCGGTTCAAGACAAAAAATGCATGGGCTCTGACAACAGGGTCTTCATCATGCAATCGCTGCTGACACTCCTCCCAATCCATTTGGGAAAAGGGCGTTGCCTCACAAAGCCGAACGAAGCGTTCAAACCACTCTGGGTTCTGAAGTACCCTCCAGAAAGTTATTAACGTCGAGTGAACATCGTTGGCGACTTCCGAAATGCCTATCGGGTCCTTTCGAAACATGACCGCACCGCTGCCGAAGAATGCTTCGACAAAGTGTCTGTGCAATGGCATAAGCTGAATAATCAGCATCGCGAGATAGAATTTCCCGCCGTGGTATTTGAGCGGGTTGGTAATTTTGTTTTTAATCATTAAAAAAGCCTGTTTGTTTTGAAATATGTATCGTGTTTAGAAACGAGTTCGCGGACTTGTTGAGGCGGAGGACGCGGCTTCAGTGCCTCCGGCCATTCACCAGGCAAAGCGATGAATCCCGTCACGTTCGCCTTTGATTTGCGAAGGTTGTCAGCGGGATGCAGCCAATCATCAATGCGATGTTGCTGATGTAATAATTCAGTTGGCTTCTGATCTAAAGCGACGTGTAGATCGGTCCGGCGATTCATTCGTCGCCCTCCGGCCGACGGTGAATCCCGAAGCTGCGGAGTCTCTCCTGCGCGATCCTCGAATTGCGAGGGCTTTGACCCGATAGAAAGTGGTCGGCGGGCCTAATGAAACGCTCAAGGTCAGAGCGGGAGATGAACCGCCGCCCTCCGACTAGGAATGACCCTAATCGCCTGCCTCGAACACCTCGGAAGATCCAGCGGTAAACGGTTCCGGTATGAACATTAAGACTGCTGGCAACCTGGTTGACAGTGAACCGTTCTTGCAAATTGTCTGATACCAAAGCAAAAACTCCTGTTTTGAAGTGAAACAAAACAGGAGTTTGCAGATTGACATTGCCGCGTTATTGCCGAGCTATATTGCCGGGATATTGCCGTTTCGAAAATTTCTTCAAAATTGTCTCAATGCAGTTTGGTCCGCAAATTGTGCAAATCTGGATTGAGACGATATTCCACACCTTCGCCGAATGACGCATCTCGTCGCTGAATTGGGCGGACGCGCTTGTTTTTCTTGCCTTTCTCGAACGTCAGGTTGAGTTGCTGCCCTAGTTTGTTTTCCAGTTTGGAAATAATGCTGCTAACCGCTTGTAGCATCGGGTCTGATTTTTCCTCGGGGGCCTCAGGCAGCTTAGTGGTTGAGGCCGGTTTTTTCTCGGGGAGAGCTGCTTCAGCGATGTCACCGGCCGTCAGCCATTGCCCCTCGCTGTGAAGTAATCGAGTGAATGCAAGCCGCTGCTGAGCTGGGAGCTCTAGCTCAACACCAAAGAGTTTGAAGGGAGATTTAGCGAGTTCCTCCCAATCATTTTCTGTCTGCGGTGGTCTCCCTTCACGCAGCTGAAATTCACTTCTCGATCCAAGATGGCGTTCCTCCAAAGATCTCTGCAACGCATCGGCAAAACGTCGCGCGAGCTCCGCAATACAGCCAGAAAACCGAATCAAAATCGGAAGTAACTTACTCCACCGCTTGCTTTGGATGAGTGAAATTGTCGCCTCGTTTTGGGAGTCAGTCGGTCCCAAAGGAAATCGGGACATTTCGGTACGCCAGCGATCAACTGAGGTGTTTCGGCAAGTATTTCCCGATGTCCTTTATCTTGCCATCCAACGAACCACTCAAAATCACCATGAAGCAAGCGAGTTGGGAATAATCCGGATGAAGCCAATTCGGCTGCCTTAGCAACGTTTTTCGCTGTTTCCAATTGAGCCTTTAGATCCGTTGGAGTTTCGAACCCATGTCTCCTGACAATCGACGATAATTCGTGGTGCAGTTTTTCGCATTCAAGAGATCTGTCGTTAACTACCCGCCATTTCTCCTGAAGCACTGCGTCGTTATCATCTTCCCAGGGAGCAATTTGGATTGTTTCTATGTTCATATTCGTCACCCATTCTCCCCTGCCAAGTCGATCAATAGCTGTAAATTCTTTTCAGCGTAGACGTCGACGACGTTGGTCCTGGCATGCCCCAATCCTAATTGAGCAGCTTCAACACCGTGAGTCTTTCTCATCCGCGTGGCGTATGTATGCCGAAGCCGATAGGGCGTCCACTTTGGGATGAGGTCGGCCTTGGGGTCCTGCTTTTTCAACTCACGATTCGCTTTGGCGATGCCGTATTCAATCGCTTTTCGATAGCTGGCCGAGCAGTAGCAGTCCCCTCTGGCACGTTTGGATTTCCGTGACCGGGCTTTTTGACGCCGCTTTTCCCGGGTCTTCAACTCGCACGGGTAAACTTTCGTTGTCCGGTCTCTGTAGATGGCCCGCTGTTCATGTCGCCAAGCCTCGGCCTCCGCCGGTGAGAACAGATATTAGGACTCAGGTCGGTCCATGAACGGCTTGAGGATCTCTTGAGCTGTGGGGCCGAGCGGGACTCGACGCCGATGACCCCGCCAGCGATTCTTGTGCTTGTCTGGCTCGTAGATCCAAATCTCGTCACTCCGGTCAATGAGCTCTGGCTTCATCACCGTTACTTCACCTGGTCGCATTCCCGTTAGCAGTTGAAGACGGGCCATCGCTGCTGCAGGGGGTAAAACGTGAGGCAACGTCATCTCGACAAACCGTTCATCAATTGGTTTGACTGGCTTTGATTCCCTAGCTTCGGTTCGACCGTATCGAAGCCCAGTGACGCTGCGGAGACCTTCGTAGACCGACGGGGCAACCAGTTCTTCGCTCACCGCCCATTTGAAGACACGTTTGATCCGCCCGACCCGTTTATTGATCTCTGTCCGGCAGAGGTTGCGGTCAATCATGTGCTGTCGGACGGTCTTGAGTTTGAGCGGACCGAAGTCGTTGGCGATGAGGTCGCCATAGAATTCGTTGACTTGGCCAGCCACGTCCTCCATCGCTTGAAACTCCTTGCCTGGGGTGCCATTGTCGCTGTAGTACACTTCCGCGTACTCCAGATACTTGACCAAAACTTCCGACACCAAAAGCAGCGACTTGGGGGTGTCTTCCGTGACTGCTCCGGCATCCCGACCTGGTTGAGACATCTCAGCCAGTAGTCGGGCATAACGCTGACGACTCTCGGGCGAGTTGTATTTGCCCAGGTACACGTGGCGACCGTTGATGATCGTGCGGGCCTGGCCTGACGCCTTGTGAAGCCGATAAGAAGGGACTGACTTGCGGGGCATGATATGGATCTCCAGAAAGGGGCTGGAGCCAAAAGTGGTAGGACTACCACTTTCAGCAACCTTTCCGGCCACATCACCCTGGTTGGGGCAAGTACGCAAAGTCCTGCGTTTGGCACGGTTTACAAAAAGCACACCCGGGAGGATTCGAACCTCCAACCCTCGGTTCCGAAGACCGATGCTCTATCCAATTGAGCTACGGGTGCACTGCTTGAATTTGAATCAACTGCATTACCGTTCCGGTCGCAGTTAATCGGCTCGCGATTTCGTAAATATATCGGTCCCACCCGAAAACTGCAAGTCAATCCGGACCTAATAGCGGGCCGTTTACCTGTCCGAAGTGCAGGCCTAGTGGTCGTGATCGTGATGGGAGATTGCCCCCGTATACGGCGTACCACCGATCGTGGCTCGCAGTTTTCCCTCGGTACCCTCGGCATCAAGCATGGATATCAACTCGGCTTCGCTTGACACGAATTGGGAATTGCCCTGGCCACCAGACGCAAGCTCATACGACTTGGTGCTGTCGCCAGCCGTCAGCGTCAAACTGACCGTCGCCTCATCAATGGAATTGGGTTTCATGTCACCGTCAAGCATGTAGATTGTGACCGTGCCCGCATCGTCATCGTGCACGATTTCCGCATGAAATTCGTGATCGTGCCCCAGCTCGATAATTTGCCCGCCGTTGGGTCCCGGCTCATGAGCGTGGTCATGGTCGTGGTCGTCTTGCTGAGCATTGCCACCATCCGTCGACGTCGGCACGTTCGAGCTGGAATCGTTGGCACACCCAAGAGCAAAAACCGAAATGAATGCCACCGCAAAAAAAAGCGAAATCTTTCTCATGTCGAATCTCCAGAATACAAGTTTGATCTAAATCTAAGTCACATTGTTCGCAAGCCAGACGCATTCGCCTGGTGTTTGGTTAAGACGGACCTCCATCCTGCAGAATCTCGTTGAAGTTGCGGAGGCGAATTGCCTTAGTTGTTTTTTCAATCTTCGTTACCTATTCCAGCTTCAACTCCGGTACCGATTGGAACCCCAACCACTCACGCGTCGCTGCCTTCCGTTGTGGTCATGGGGTTCTCTGTTTCCAGTTGCTCCATTGATTCCTCAACTAGCTTGATCTGACGCTTGGATCGGAGGACCGAATGCTTGGCGGCACGGATTCCAAAACGCCAAAACAGCGCCGGCCTCACCAGGAACTCCAGCAGCGTGCAGGAAATCAGCCCACCGATAATCACTGTGGCCACGGGGTACAGGATTTCCTTGCCCGTCTCTCCAGCCGACAACGCCAGCGGGACCAGTCCAATCCCGGATGTCAGGGCGGTCATCAATACTGGCGCCCAGGCGTTCCTGTCCGGCCCTCACAATCGTCTCGCGCGACCAAGTGCCGCCTTCAAATTTAACCAAATGCAAATAGTGGTTGATTAACAGAATCCCATTGCGTGACGCGATCCCGCACAGCGAAATAAAACCGACCATCGCGGCGATGGTCACTGTCTGGTCGGTAATTCTCAGCGCCGCGACACTCCCGATGAAGGCCATTGGCAAGGCCACCATGACTTGCAGAGCCAGGTTGATGCTGTGAAACATCGTGTACAACAACAACAGCATTCCCAACAGGGAAACGAGAAACAGGATCGAAATGACGCGAGAAGCCTGTTGCTGACTTTCGAATTGGCCGCTGTATTCAATGAAGTAGCCAGATGGAAGCCCATCCAAAATCGGCTCCACATTCCGCTTGATATCTTCCACAACGTCGACCAGGCCCCTGCCACTGACGTTGCATTGGATCACGATCCGGCGGCGAACTTTTTCGCGCTTCACCTGGTTGGGCCCGGAACTTTCGCGAATCGTCGCCACGTTTTCCAGTTTCGTGGTTCCGCCGTTGGGTAAATTGATCGTCAACCTGCCTAATGTTGTCATGTCTTCCCGATACTGCTCGTCCAGGCGGACGACCAGGTCGAATTTCCTCTGCCCCTCCAACACCTCGGAAACGACTTGACCATTCATCGCCGTTTCGATGAATTCGGTCACGTCAGAACGAGTCAGTCCGTATTGCCGCAATCGCTGCCCGTCAACCTGAATCTGAACTTGAGGGATCTCCGTCTGCTGTTCGACTTGCGGGTTCTTGACGCCATCGACGGTTCGCATTGCGGCCTCAATCAAACCGGCGTTTCGTCTCAGGATCCCCAAATCGTCGCCATAAAGTTTGATTCCAACTTGAGCCTTGACGCCGGAAATCATGTGCGAAATCAAGTGTGCCAGCGGCTGTTCGACGCTAACGACGATTCCTGGAACCTGTTCCAATCGAACTCGCAAATCTTCCAGGATCTCTTCTCGTGAACGATCGGATTCGTCCAACGACGCAATGAACTCGGTCACGTTGACGCCTTCGGCATGCTCGTCCAGTTCGGCGCGTCCCGTTCGTCGAGAGAGGGTTCGGATTTCGGGCACATCCTGGATGCGTTGACCTGCAATTTGCGCGACTTCTGTCGATTTGGCCAACGACGTGCCAGCCGGCATGAGCACGTTGATCTGCACGGCACCTTCGTTGAACGGCGGCAGGAAATCACGCTCCATCGAATAGAGAGCCAGCCCGGCAACCGCGACCGCAAAAATGGCAACCAGCAAAATCAGATAGGACAGCTTGAGGCTGAACCGAATTGCAATTCCGGCCATGCCTTTCAACAGCCGCAGTAGAACAAAATCCTTTTCGGGTCCGACTGCGGATCTCTGTTGACCGGCAAGTAACCAGTAAGAAAGCACTGGCGTGACCGTCAACGAAACGACCAGCGAGGACAGAATCGAAACGATGTAGGCGATTCCCAACGGCGTAAACAATCGTCCTGGCATGCCACTGAGGGCAAACAGCGGAATGAAGACAAGAATCACAATCATGGTGCCAAACACGATCGAGTTCCTGATTTCAGCGCTGGCCTGAAAAACCACAAGCAGTGAGTTCTTGGGATTCGCTCGCGCCCGGTTCTCCCTCAACCTTCGAAAAACGTTCTCCACGTCGACAATGGCATCGTCCACAAGCTCGCCGATCGCAACCGCCAGACCGCCCAAGGTCATCGTATTGATCGACAAACCGAACAGCCAAAAAACCATCGCCGTCATGGCGATGGAGAGTGGAATCGCGGTCAACGTGATAAACGTCGTTCGGAAATTCAGCAGGAACAGAAACAGGATGATGACGACCAGCACGCCACCATCGCGAAGCGCCTCGATGACATTCTCGATCGCGTGGTCAATGAAATCCTTCTGCTGATAGAGCGAGGTTTCCAAGCGGATATCGTTGCCCAAGCGACTTTCCAGACCGTTGATCATCGCCGCCACATTGTCGGTGACTTTGCGAGTGTCAGCTCCCGGCTGCTTGGTAATGGTCAATATGATCCCAGGTCCACCAATAAAATTGACGTCGGCGTTTTTGGCGATCGAGAGCGACGCGTCATTGTTGCCAGTATCGGATTGCCGGACAAACACCGAACTGTCGCCGCGCTTGATCTGAGCTCCTTCAACAACTCGCGCCACTTGTCCCAGCACGATGGATTGGCCCGAGCGCTGCGTAATCACGACTTCCTTGAGGTCGTCGAGCGATTGGATGCGTCCCAGTGCCCGCACCAAAAACTCGCTAGGACCCTGTTCATCCAAATAACCACCCGTCGCGTTGGCATTGCTGCGGGCGAGGGCGTTTTCGATTTCGTGGAGTGTGACGCCATACTTGAGCATCAGGTTGGGATCGACCAGGACCTGGAACTGCTTTCGATCTCCCCCCATGACGAACACTTGGGAAACGCCGGGGATCGTGAGCAATTGCTGGCGAATCACCCAGTCCGCGATGGTTCGCATCCGCATGGGCGACAGTCGACGATGGACTGCAATTCGCGAGGGATCCGTTGGACTCGCCAACAGGGTGTACCAACGCTCCTTCACTGGATCGCCGAACTGCCATTTCTCGCCGGGGATCTCGGGCGTGATTTGCAACCGATTGGACAAAGCAAAATGATTGTCGGCAAACATGTCCAGAACTTCAGGGGACGCGCGACCGGAATTGAGCATGGAGATGGTGTCGGATGAGATTGCCGCTGTCTCAAACAACAGGTTGTCGGAATTGTTATCATCCAACATCCCGACCATCATGATTTGGCCCATGATTGACGAGATCGGTGCCAGCTGAGGTTTCACGCCATCGGGAAGCTGTTCCGCCACAACCGCCAGCCGCTCGGCGACGATCTGACGATCATTGTAGATATCCGTTCCCCAATCGAATTCGACATAGACCACCGCCAACCCGACGCCGGCCGAAGAGCGGACATCCTGGACGCCGGAAGCCCCGTTAAGTGCAGTTTCGATGGGGATGGAAACCAGAACCTCGACTTCTTCCGGTGCCAATCCCGGTGCCTCGGCCATGATGACGACGCGTGGCCGATTCAAATCCGGAAACACATCGATTGGCAGCTGAAACATCTGCCAAACGCCATACAGCATGACGAATGTCGCGGTGGCCGCAATCAGCATTCGGTTTTGAAGTGCGAAACGGATCACACCGTTTAATAGATTCGACAGCATGGGCTTTTCCCGGAGTTGGCGTCAGTGGCTATGTCCCGCATGTGGGTCAATGGCTCCGCCCGACTGGTTCTTCAAAGCCAAGTGCATTTCATACGCGCCGCTGACCGCAATCGTACTGCCGATCAGGCGTCCGTCATTCTCCAACACGACGTTGTCCCGGTCGCGATACAAAAACTGCACGTCGACGCGGTCAAAGTTGTTGCCGTTTTGTTCGAAGACAAATGCATTGGGCCCCTCGACCACGACGCCTTCGGACGGAACCACGATCTTGTTCGTGAGTCGAATTCCCGTCGGAATCCTCGCCTCCATCCGCTGACCTGGCCGGAATTTCCAGGCAACGAAGTTGGAATCAGGATCTGAGTCGGCTGAAGAGTTTGGCAACAAAAGGTAGAATTTCAACGCCCGTGACTGTCGGTCGATTTGATCGGCAACACTTTGAACGCGAAGATGCAACACTTCTCCCGCCTGACGCTTGCCCAGGGAAGGTACGACCGGAATCGTCGCGGCACTGGCAATTACATCCAGAAGTTTTGCAGCATCGTCCTCGAATGCCTGGCCCTCGACATAGAGCAGGGAATGATCTGCCAGAATGCCTAGCAACTGACCGGCGAGCACGCTCTGTCCTCGATTAACGTCGATGGATTGCACGTGATAGCGATGAGTGACTTCGATATTCTCATCGATGGATGCAAACCGGGGCGCCTCGACGGTCACCGTTTGGAGAACCTGACGCGTTTTTTCGATTTCTGCGACCTGCTGCGCCGAAAGCCCGTGAAGAATCAGGCTTTGGCGGATCGCCGAAAGCTGGGCAAGCACTTTTTCCGATTCATACTTTTGTTCGACAATTCTCTTACCGGGAAGAACCCCCTCGCCGATTGCCTGTAATCGCTGCAGTTCCTTTGAGATCACGTCGGCTAGTTGGAGATTATTGAGGAACTCCGCTTGGGCGCTGACCACGTCTTCGTGGGTCAGGCGAAGCTTGAAAAGTAACGTCCCCGGATCGATCAGAGCGCGTTCCAAGGGAAATACGTGAGAAACAACACCCGTCATGGGTGCCGTGATCTCTATTTGGGATCGGCCCGGTCGCTCGACAACCATTGCCGGAACCGAAACAAATTTCTCGAAATCCGCCGGCTTAACACGCTGGGTCACCAGTCCGATGTTTTTACGTGCTTCCGGGGAAAGCATCAACGTATCCGGTAACTGGTTCATGACTCCCGGCTCGTCAGGATGATCATGACCATCGTCGGGTTGCTGATTTTGAATGAACATCAGAAATCTGTTGGCAGCGGGTTGCCAGTGCCTGTAGGTCAGGGCCAGTGACGCCACGGCAACAATCAGCACCGCAGACCAAACCATTGGCTGAATGAACGTGTTGCGTTTTGAGTTTTCCATATCAATTTCCAGGCAGCGCTGGATAAAAAAGACGAAAGGCTGTTTCTGCAAGAACGCTGGGGGACAACACGAATCAGCAATCGGGAAACGGCGGCAACAACTTGGCGGGACAACGCGAGTTTGTCGATGGCGGCTAGGAAAGCCGAACCACATCGCCAAATCTTGTGAATCAAGGAGGTTCCGGGCTAGATCATCTGCACGCAGTATACGAGGTGAGCGCGCAGTCCCGCCCAGGGAACGGACAGAAAGCGGTGAGCCAATCGAGATCGACAAGCGTTATTCTTCCGGCCAGTCTCGAAAGTCAAGTTGGAGCTTCGGTCAAACCTCACTGGCGGTCTGGCGAGACTCAAAGTTTCAAACTCGTCGGACTGGGCATAGGAGCATCCGTCGTCTCGGCAGCCTTCTGGAAAATGCTGACGATGGAAACCGACAATGATCGCTCCCGAATCTCCTCTGTTATCCGACTCGACGTGATCGAGGGATTTGACAAGGCCTGCTGCATGGTTGCAACAATGTTTTGTCTCCGCAGTGAAACGAGGACCATCGACTTTGGCAGGCTCTGCCGAGCAGTTGCATGGTCCATGAATTCCATGGTGCCACGCGCAACCGATAGCCATGTGGATCACGGCGACAATGCAAACAAGATTCGTCAGAACTGACTGAGCCATTATAAAATCTCTGATTCCGGAACGAATAAATGATCCGGTTTGACTTGCCGCTGGTCAACAGGGAAACCTGTTCTATGCGGTCGATTTGACTCAGGACCCTGGTTTCCATTTGGTTTTGAATGTCGGTCGACGTTCGCCGAGTTAATCATCTCAATGGCGGTTTTTCAAGAATTCCCCGTAAAAAATGCATCAAACCGGCTTTTGCAACTGCCTCGGTAGATAGGTACGTTAGGACAACCAAGTCGCAATCTTTGCCTGTCCGAACCGATTGGGGGATGAGGGAGGCCATTTCTCGCAAAAACCATGTCTTTTTCGTGCAAGCGATCGCCTTGTGTTACAATACAATTAGATAGATTGAAACGAGGGTTTAAGGATTGGATTCCTGAGGCAAAAACCCGAGAAAATTTGAGAGGCGCGTGGAGCGGCGATCAACTTCGTATCGTTTCGGGGCAGGTTTGCATGACAGCAATAACGTTACGGGTGCTCGACGGCGCCGATCGCGGCAAGATATTCGAGAATATCGAGGTTCCCGTTTCCATCGGACGTGAGGAAGGCAACACGATCCAGCTCAATGACGAACGCATCAGTCGTTTTCACCTCAAGATTCAACAAGACCATCACGATCTCGTGCTGACCGATTTGGAGAGTACCAACGGTTGCAAAGTGAACAATGAAGAGGTTCATTTGCGCATCCTTCGCCATGGGGACTTGATCACGATTGGTCGCAGCACACTAATATTTGGCACCCGCGTACAAATCAATCGTCGCCTGGAACGATTGGGTTCGGCAAACAAATCAGAAAGCAAAGAGGCCGGTTCAAAGTCTTCCGTGGAACATGTCGTCGTCAAACGAGACTGGCAGGAAGATCCCAACTACCAACTGGCCTTGCTTGATTTGGAACCACCCCGGCTTCCTGATCGGCTTTCTCCCGGCCAGGCCGCCCAACTTTCGGAGATGATTGAATACTTGCATATGCAGATTCGGCGGGTGATAACCGATGTGGATATTGATGCTCGCAAACGGCAGGTCGAGATGTCAACGGAGCAGTGGCAGAAGATTCTCGATGTTCAATCGCGTTTGGCCGAGTATTTGCGAGATGTTGGTCAACCACTTTCGTGAATCGACTCTCTGGTCAATTCGGATGCTGTCGCGTCTTAAAACGCTTGCTTTTCCCGGTATCGAATCACCATCCTGGCGACGGGGAACGCCATTAATTCATGTCAAAACTCTGGGTCCCGATGTCCGTAACTACACTCTCCAAATTTGTCCTCGTTTTAGTATTGCCATTCCTCGTTTTCAACTGCGGTTTTGCGCAAAGCATTCAGAACAAAAAGCTTATCCTGGCGGGACATGATGCCCCGGATTCCGAGCGCTACCTGGCGGGACTGGAGCATTACGCCAAACTTCCGTTCGACGGTTATGCCATCCGGCTGGATTGCAGCGACGCCGGAGCGAAGGCATGTAGCACTCTGGAGCCCGGCAGAACGGCCTTTTCCGATCCACGAAATGGCGTCCGTCCTGGTTTGAACGTTCGATCAACCGGCTGGCTGAGGCAAATCTGAAACTGGACCGGGAAACATTCATTCTGTTTAACTGCAATCCGGGCGATGTCGACTGGTTTGATGATAGTGGCTGGCAGGAAACAGTCGATCATTTTCGAATTATGGCTCGAGCGGCAAAACAGAGCGGCTCGGCCGGGATCATTTTTGACCCCGAACCATATCCCAGTGACAAAGCCATAGTTCCATTCTCCTACGAGCGACAACCGCAAAGGGGACAGCACAGCTTTGTCGAGTATCAACGGAAGGCTATTCAACTCGGCCGCGAATCCATGCAGGCGATGTCAAGTGAGTTTCCCGACATGTGCATTCTATACTTTTTTCTAACCAGCTATCTGACTGAGAACCATACCTTTCGTGGCTCGAATGTCGTTGGAGGCGATTCGCCCCAGCAGGAGTATGCGGTTCACAAATACAACTTGCTTGTTCCGTTCTTGACGGGCTGGCTGGCTGAAGCCCCCAAGTCGATGCGCATTATTGACGGCAATGAAGAGGCGTATTATTACACTCGCCAAACCGAATACCTGGCAGCCGCCCATCGGATTAAAGAATCCGCGTTGCAGCTATTGCCCTCAGAGCTGCATAAAAAACATCAGGACTGCGTGCAGGTAGGCAGTGCAATTTACCTGGACAACTGTCTGCCGACTCATCGACTGTACACCGAGATTCGCCACAACTCGCTCAGCCAAATATTGGAAAGACGATTGGATTGGGCGGCATGGGGTCGGCAGACGAATACGTCTGGGTTTGGGCCGAAGATGGCCGATTTCTACTTGGATCCCAACCCAAGAGCCAAGAGCATTTCGCAGCAAGTTCCAACATTGGAATGAACTTTTTCCAGGTGCCCTCGAGACAATCATCACGGTCAGGGAAGCGAAGTCTCGCGCCGATCAGTTTAAGACGCCTCCTGAAGTCGGATCTCGCGGCGGAACGAGCAACATCGCTGCTGGTTAACGGCACATCTGGAGAAGGGGACCAGTCGACCGTACGACTGGATTGTCTGGCAGCCACCTAAAACGTCCTTTGGCAAGCTCCGCTGGATCAAGGAGAAATCGGAATTTGAAATCTCCGGAACTGCGGGCGGCGTCATCGTTCAGGATATTCAGGTCAACCCGGGGCAAACGATCCATGTGACAGCGACCTGCACGAAAAAAGGCGAAGGGCAGCCATTTGTCGCCGTCGGTGTCCTGGATGGCCAAAAACAGCATGTCGCGGGTTCCGTCGCCCCGCCATCGGTCCTGAATCTTGTCGATCAGGAAACTGGAACAATGGAATTGCATGGACGTTGGATCGTTCCAGACGGCTGCAGCATCTTGCGCATCCAATTTGGGGCGAGGTCTCAGGGCGATGCGGACGACATCGTGCGCGTCAAGGAAATTCAGGCGTTTCGAATCAATCCCATCCGTCAATGACGATAACTTACCGATTGCTTTTTGTTTGACCTGATGGCCCGGATTAATTGCTGCTGCTGATTTTTCGCGATTTCTACAACACGATCGACATCGGCATCACACCCTTTTTCAAATTGCTTTCTGGCAAACTTGATCCCTCGCCGCAGTTTCTTTTCCGCTTTATCGTAACGGTTTTTCTCGGCCTGTTTCGCACACTTTTTGATCGAATCAGCAACTTTTGCAATCACAAAGTTCTTCGTCAAACCAAACCGATCGACGCCTTCCTGGTGCGATGGATTCGAGAAATCCAACTTGCGATGAATCTTGACCGCTTGCCGGGTCAGGCTGTCGACGTAACTCAACCGGACGTTAATGCAGCCTTTTCGATTCGCCCATTCTCCGACAACGACCTGGGTCGCACCACAGTTGAGATTATCCAGCCGAATCCGCACCTTTGAGTCATCGATGATCGGTTCGTAGCCGTAGAGTTTTGGCATGTTGTTGCCGTCGCCAAAATCCAGGGTTAACTGGACATTCCGTGCCGCCGGACTCAGCAAACTGTCGACTTCATTGACAAACGTTTTCTGAATATCCTGGGAATCATCCACAAAATGGACCACCCCACGTCCCGCGTCAGCCAGCTCCCGCAACAGCGTACGATTAAAATCCTGCCCCAATCCGATGGTGGAAAGGTCGATACCTTTCTTATTAAAACGTCGCGATTCGATGGCGATCTGGTGCGAGGCGACAATGCCTTCATTGGCAATCCCGTCGGTCAACAATATCACTCGGTTGGATTTTTTTTCATCCAACTGTTTCATCACTTCTCGATATCCCAACATCAAACCCGCATGCAGGTTTGTGGAGCCGCCTGCCTGGATACGGTCGATCGCTCTCTCGATGTCCTTTTTTCGAGTTTTGTCGCATGCGGTCAGATCCACCCTGGCCAAATCCGAGAAGCTGACGATGGCTACCGAGTCTTTCTTGCGAAGTCGCTTAATAAAAGTTCGAATCGACCTTTTGACTTTGCTCATGCGTTCTCCCGACATGGAGCCACTGCGATCAATCACCAGAACGAGGTTTAAGGGCTGGGCAGAATCTCTATCGATCGCCCTGGGAGTGGCGATGCCAATTTGAAAAATTGCTTTGTCATTTGCCGATCTGGCCCAGTTAC
Source organism: Pirellulaceae bacterium (assembly GCA_942492215.1). GTDB lineage: Bacteria > Planctomycetota > Planctomycetia > Pirellulales > Pirellulaceae > Mariniblastus. The sequence continues at coordinate 87,437 of CALODY010000035.1, read as the reverse complement.
AATGCAGGCTCACGCGCTGTCCGTCTTCCGGTAGGGGAATCGCATGGCGATGATAGTTAACGAGCTCTTCGACTCGAATATCCTCGAATCGCAAATGAATCCCGGCTCGCAGGGCACCGACGGACATCGAAGACACGCCGGCTTGAGCAAGCAGCGTGGTGCCCATCATCAGGCTGACAAGGTAACAAACGGTTGTTGCTGCAATTTTCATCTTCTAATCCTGACTTTCGGTTGTTTATACAGATAACACTACAAGACGTGGCCATTTGGTTCGCAGATGCAGGCGCAAAGTGGCGCCGGCAGACGCGTAGGATGCGAATCCATTTCTGCCCAACAAGAATTTCCGAGCGGCGATGAGGAAGTCCCTCACGTTCAAAACGCTACGTAGATGCGAACGATCAATCGTTTTCGTTGTCAACTTCGTTGAAATCCGCTTGTAGCTGGTTCAACAGCATTTGCGAGTCGATTCGTTGCTGCAAAGTCACGTCGAACTGTGTGTCCAACTGCTTAAGCTCCTCGATGCTTTGTCGCGCCGTGTAATACTGTTTGAGTAACGATTCGACCATTGCCAACCTGGCCTGTTTTTCGATTCGTTCGATCGACACATCCGTCAAAAATGCGTTATCAACAGCAGGCAATTTCGCATCCACGGTTTCGGCTAATCTCAAGCGAGCTTCGAGCAGTTGAACGCGCGCCTTTTGAAAATCACCATCCGATATCGCTCCCTGTTCGTATTGCTTTTCCACGGTGACCAGATTGTTCTCCATTTCGTCGACAATTTTCTTCAGTAATAACTTTTTTTCCTCACTGTTATCAACTTTTGCCCGTTTTTCCACCCTCAATTCAACCACGGCTCTTTGCCGTGCATCCAGTCCTGCCAAATCGATGATCAACTGGACTCGTTGAATCTGTAGAAGTCCCATCACTTCATTGAATGAAGCCTCGGTAACGTTGAGTTTGGTCAATTTTTGCGAAATCGCGTCTCTGCGTTCCGACAACATTTGAACTTCCGCAGCGTCGCGGTCCAATTGTTGACGAGCTCGCGCCAACTTGGCCTCCATCATTTTCCTGGCAGAAAACGGTTGAGCCGGAGCGCTTTGGGCGTTGGCGGAAGACACCAAACAAAGCATTAGAATAGCGACGACGAACGGAGTCGTGTTGGATAACAATTGACGGTACATGACGAAACCTCACAAAGGTTAGTTAGAGTTCGGTGCTTAAAATTTTACGAGCCAGTTCTGCGCCGCGTGTTCCCGGAAACTGCTCCACGACGTAGTTCAAATGCATCTGGACACTTGATCGATTCGCGCCGAGGCGGATTGCCGATTCGTCCGACAACGCAAGGACCAACGAGGTGGCTTCGCGTTGTTGAATTCCGCTCGAACGATATCGCTGCTTGTGATTCAGCTTGGCCAAACGTAGCTCCATTTGCTGGATCTTCATTTGCAGGATGACTTGGTCGATTTGCGCGGCACTCGCCGATAATTCAGCCAATAGCCGCTGTGGATCTTTGGATGGGGCGGGAGCCAATTCAGGGATTGGTTGCTCCCGATTCGCAATGCCGGCCACCGAATTCGACGGAGGGTCCGGTCTCAAATCATTGGGCCACAATACGTAGAGGCCGATCGCCGTCAAAGCAGCAACCATTGCGAGCATGGCCGCCCGCCAGGCAACCCTCCGGTTGCGGCGCCCTCCCAGTCCGGAGTTACGGGCCACCTCACTGGAAACGGTCAGCGCATCCTGTTGCGAGATTTCCTGCAACTGCTCCTGCAATCCGGCAGGAATAGAGATTTGTCGCAACAGTCGCTGAAGTTCGTGGTCGTCAAATCTCTTCATGTCTTCGTTTCCGTATCGACAGGATCCGTCGGCTGAATGGTTTCCGCAGACAGTATCTGCTTCAGTTTTTGCTTGCCCCGGTGCAGCCGTGACAAAACTGTACCGCGGGGAATTTGCAGGATCTCGGCCGCCTCATTCACGGTCAATCCTTCCATCACCACCAATAGCAACGGCAATTTTTGGTCTTGGCCAAGTCTTTCCAGCGCTATTTGAATCTGCTCCCTTCCATCATCTGTGTGTGATTCCGGGCTGGCGATCTCAGTCACTGGAAATTCTGTCACCGTCGATTTTGCCACGTCACGACGGACCATTTTTGAATACTGGTTTCTCAGGATGGCAAACATCCAGCCTCGCATTTTCGACACATCGGACAAACTCTCGATTCCATTCCACGCATTCAGGTATGTTTCCTGTACCAGTTCCTCTGCCAACTCGCGGCGTCCCGACAATCGAAAAGCAACGCGATACAACGAGTCAGCGTGCTGACTGATGCACCGTTCGAACAACTCCCGAGATTGCAAATCAGCAGGCATCGCATCTACGAAAAAAATCTGTTTCCGTTGTCAATGAAGTACCAACCATGACCGGTTTGATTCCCAGAATTTGGCCCGGCTGGGAAAAACCGTAAAAAAACCTTTAAAAACGTCTCGCGGTCCGTGACAGCTCACAGTTTAAGCAGGTAAATACTCATTCGCGAAGGAATCGGGTAAGATTCATCGTTTCTGATTGCAACCACTAACCATCTCCAATCACCAAAATGACTGTCGCCAACGGACTTCAAAACCTGTTTGATTCAACGCCACTCAATCCGCCCGACCCGATTTTCGGTTTGATCGAGCAGTTCAAGAAAGACCCGAATCCGCAAAAAATCAATCTTTCGGTGGGGGTTTATCAGGATGAAGCGGGACAGACGCCGGTCATGAAATGCGTCCGCGATGCCGAGGAAAAGATGCTGGCGGCCGCTGGTTCGAAAAACTATTTGCCGATCGACGGTCCACCTTCTTATGACGACAGGGTAGGGAGGCTGGTACTGGGTGACACTCTTGCGGACGATCGCACCGTGCACCGAGTTACGGCACAGACGCCAGGCGGCACTGTGTCTCTGCGTGTGGCCGGCGAACTGCTGCGCCGAGTCTTCAATGTCGACACGATCTGGATGAGCAATCCCACGTGGGCCAACCATCCTCAGATCTACCATGCCGCCGGATTGGCCATTCAAAAATACGAATACCTGGATCAGAACCGGACCGCACTTGATTTTGATCGCTTGCGTGACTCGTTAAACCGCACCCAACCGGGCCAAGCCATCTTGCTACATACTGTTTGTCACAACCCAACCGGCGTTGACCCCTCCCCCGAACAGTGGCGAGAACTTACCACGACAATCATGGAAAAACGGCTCTTTCCGATTTTTGATTTTGCTTACCAAGGCTTTGGAACTGATTTGGACGCCGATGCGTTTCCGGTTCGCCATTTTATCGAATCAGGCGGTGAAGCTCTGATCTGCAATTCGTTTTCCAAGAATTTTGGTCTGTATGCTGAACGAGTCGGTGGAATTACGGCCGTCAGTCACAACTCCGCATCGGCCACCGCCATGCTCAGTCAAATCAAGCTGACCATCCGTACGATGTATTCCAATCCTCCACTCCATGGAGGACAAATTGTCGACACCGTATTGGGTGACGCGGAACTGACAAAACTCTGGCATTCTGAGTTGGCCCAGATACGCAACCGTATCCTGGACCTCCGGGACAAGTTTATTGAAAAAATGGAAACCCATGCGCCCGGTCGCGATTTTCAGTACATCCACCGACAGCGAGGCATGTTCAGTTTCTCGGGTCTGAATCCAGACCAAGTCGACCGACTTCGAGAAGATCACGCGATCTATATTTTGAAGAGCGGTCGAATCAACGTGGCTGGAATCAACAACGGCAATTTGGAGCGACTGTGCAACGCCATTGCTTCGGTGTTTTAGCTGTCCACGAGACCGACGTCGAGATGATGTTGGCTAGAGATTACCGGTAGGGATACGCCGTGATCACTCGGTTGCCATCGAGCACAAGCCGAATGCTTTTGAGCCCGCGGTTGCCATTCCGCTGCCCCTTCTGGCCACCCTCGTAGCCGATTTTTCGCCCCATCGAGATCGTATACGCCGTGTTGCCCCGAGATTCCTCCGATTTCACGTACTTGGATCCATCCTGGACCATTTCGTACGCTTCGTCGAGCAACTTTAACACCGTTTCCTTGTCACCCTGGAAAACGCCATGCGCAGGCCGTGTGGGATCATCTCGAATATGTTTCATCACGTGATCGACTCGATGTTCTCCGCCAACTCCCCGGCCATAAATCAATCCTGCGGGCGATTCAAGCTTGCCACCCCCGATCGGTTTTAAAAACTCCTGATCCTCACTCTGAGCCCGTGATTTCTGCTGGTTGTTAGCCGCGCGAGCAGAAGATGAAGTTTCGTTGCTGGCAACCGATATGGAAGTGGGCGGTTTTTCCGAAGCAGATGTCGGAGGATCATACTGTTCGACGTAGTCGTCAACGTCGATTATTTCATGGTCAATCAAACGCCCATCTTGGCTATACCATTGATAGCCAGCAACGGCCAACAGCGCCACTACGATGGCCACTTTCTTCCAATTGATTTTTCGCTTCTTCGATTTGAACTTCATCGTTTTATTTCGACATTTTGCTAAGCCGTGGAATCGTTCAACGCTGTCCCCAAAAGGGCTACTGTTTAATATACAGGCTACAGGATTCTTCTATGTTTTTAAAAGTTTTTGCGCGATGAGTTTCGCGAACCTTGAAGCACCAATCATCTTTTTCATTCGTCAAAGCCTACGTGGCAGATACTCCGCAGAATTGTGGAGCAAACCGCACGGCGACTGGTTCAATTCTCGACGATGGACGAAGACCTGACAATCGCAGCTGTATGAATGCCAATTTTGACGCCGGATCAAATCAGCCCTAAGAAGCCGCGGGACCAAACCGTAGGGCATCTCCACGCGTTCAACGTATTTTGGGCGGTTCCAGTTGCTCCGGTTCGCCTTCTGGTTTCGGCGGATTTCCCAACTGCAGCTCGATCGTGGATTCCTTGTTCTCTCCGTCCTTGATGATTGTCAGCCCGATGCTCTGACCCGATTCGAATCGATTGAGAACTTGTCTTAATCGCAGCATGTCCGCGACTTCCTCGCCATTGACCCCCACAATGACGTCTCCGATTTCCAATCCGGCTTCTTCCGCCGGAGTTTTTTGCACGACCCTCTCGATCCAAAGCCCTTTGCCGGCCGGGTTGGGAATCGCCTGGATCCCAAGGAAGGCCGGCCGGATACGTTCACCGCGCTTCAACCGCTCGATCAATTCACCCGCACCGGCGACCGGAATTACGAATCCAATCCCGGAGTCATACCATTCGACTCCCGCACCGATGGCCTGCGACTGCGGATTCATGGGCACACAAATCCCAATCATGCGGCCCTCGATATCCACGAGCGGTCCGCCGTAATTGGCCGGACTGATGTTCGCATCGGTTTGAATCGCTCGTCCGCCGATTCGGTTTTTGGCACTCACGATTCCCATTGACATGGCCGGACTGGAATCGCCGTAACCCACGCCCAGCGAAAGTGCCCACTGACCGACGACGACATCTTTCACGTCGACCATTTCCGGAACCGGCATGCCGTCGACGCCTTCGATCTTCAGCAAACAGATTTTTCGAGTGTCATCTCGGCCCAGCAATTTTGCAAAACGGCGTTGACCATCGCTGGGGATCACCGAAATAACCGGCGGCTGCTGAATGAAATTAAACGTACTGGTAATGATATAACCGTCTGGCGAAATCATTACGCCCGTTGTGTTGCCTTCGCCCTGCTTTCGAATTCCGCCGATCCTGCCCGCGCGTGTCCCGACGCCACCATACGATTCGATGGTCACCAAGGCCGGTCGAATTTTCTCCGCCGCTGCGCGGAAGGCCCGAGAGGTAAGCGACATTGCCTGCAAGAGATCTTGCCGATTCAATCTCGTTTCTGTCTGAACCAACGGCTCCTGCGACGAAATTTCGCGGCCAACCGGCAACAGGCCAATCATAACCGAGACCCCTATGACCATCGACAATCGAAAATAGCTTCGCATGGCTGGATTCCTATTTGCGGACCTGTGGGACAATGGGAATCCGCAGGAATTCTTTACCGCGCTTGACGATCACGATAATCTCCTCACCAGGCCGAAGTTCATCAACAACCGCGTTGTACTCCTTGAGATTTCCGACTTTCTTTCCGGCAATCGAGACGATCATGTCGTCACTCCGAATCCCGGCAACTGCCGCGGGAGTCTTGCGCTTCACCCGATCCACGTAAGCCGGATTGTTTCGTCCTCCCAACTTGAACACGACGATGCCCAATTCGGCTTTTTCCGACGGCGATTCCGTTTGCTCCTCTTCGGTTTCGGACGCCCCTGCCACGAACCCAGCCAGAGTCTCGCTCGGCACCGCGTAGTTCAACCGCGTATTGGTCTTGGAACTGTTGATGATTTTCCCAACCATACCAACCAGTCGACCATCGACCGTAACCGCAGCCCCCCCGCCGGCTCCCGGGTTGCTCGTAATGGCATCGATCAACACCAGGTCACCTCTGTAAGCAACGTCGCGCCGGTTGAGCCTCGCTTCCATCGATGTTCTCAATGAAATAATCCCCAGCGTCGCAGACAACGGCTCGTCCTTGTCCGCCACTTTGAACGCGTTCGTGATGGCGATCACCCAATCACCCTCTTGGCCGACCGGGGAGGTCGATAATTCAAAAAAGTTCGGTGTCTCCGCCTGAATCTTCAACAACGCCAACTGGGTGATGCGATCACGCCTGAGGATCGTTGCCACATGCTCCGATCCGTCGGACAAAACCACACGCACCTGTCGGCCATCCAGAAAAACGCCTTGTGTCGTAAGAACATGCCCCTCAGCCGAAACAATGATTCCCGTCGCAAACCCTTCGACCCGGCCGGCACCGGCACCGTAGACTTTTACCATTTTCGGCTGGCAGCGATCGACGATCTGTCCAAACAGGCTGTCGATTTCTTGACCGAAAGCTGAAACACCAGACAAATTGATCCAGCAGACCAGCCAACAGAGCCCTTGGGCAGTTCGATTCCTCATGGTCGCTCCCTGCCTGGGCCATCAGTGACCGAATCCAGTTTGTCGGTTGCCGCTCCCATCACTTCTTCTTCGGCCTTGGCCTCGAACAAACCGGAGTCCGGATCGGAAACCCTTTCGCAGCTTTGATTAACCAGATTCAACAGCGGAGCTTCAGCAATTCCCTCAGTGAAATCGCGCTGCAGTGGAATTCGCATGCCATCGAATTCCTGCCATTGACCAAAAACCACACTTCCGTCCTGTTCACCATTTTTGTCAGCCGCTGTTTTCAGCAATCGTGGTGCGGGCATCCCTGTCTCGTCGTACATCCGCAGCCAGACAAAGAACGGGTCCCCATCTTCATCGGCGACCTTCAATCGAAACGCGTTTTGGGATTGTGATTTGTCACTACCGTCAATTTGGATCTCGCCGAAAACCTCAAAGGGCTGTTGCTGCCCTGAAGCCAACATGGAAACGACTTGGGCGATCGGCAAACACGTTTTTGCCTCCACAGATGATATCGGCCGAAAGCCTCCATTACTTGCGGCCTGATAAAACGCTTGCCCGTCAAACAGGTAGTCGGTCTGTTCAATTCCCCGCCGCCAAGCGATACGAAATCGTCCATCGGTAGACAGCCAAATATCCTGCCTTCCGACAATCTCTGATGATTTTTTGATTTCATCGATCAAATGGAACACCAAAGCATCTCCGCTTGGCAAGTTGCCGTCCAGTCGTTGCCACTCCTCAATGATCTGGTTTGCATACGTTTGATTGATTTCTACATAACGGACTTCTCCGGGCGGCGCGGAAAGCAATTCGACCATTTCCTGTTGTCGTTTCACTTGCTTTTTTTCGGCTGGGGTCGGCCTCTCGCCGCCGGGTTTCTTTTTCGGTTTGGGGGCTTGTTGGTAGGGAAGCCCGAATGTGCGGACATGGATGGACCGGACTTCGCCATTCGACTTGCGGACCATCAGATTTGCCGGCCAATCTTCCGGCAGCGTACAGATCAAATTGGTGAACTGATTGGCATTCTTGATGGATTCGCCTTCAAATTCCAACAACTCGTCGCCCAATTCCAGACCCGCTTCCGCAACCGGTGCATCCCGATTGATTGTCGAGCAAACGACCTTGCCACCGCGATCCGAAAAACTGGCGTCCAGTGTCGCGTGTTCGACCAGTTTTGTCGCCAACAAGTCGGGAATAAAGTTTTTGATCTGGTTAGCAGAGATGGCATATCCCAACCCGACATTGACTCGGCCCCGATCCTGGAAACTTCCTCGTCCGTTGATACCAATCACCTGGCCCTGAAGATTAAAGAGGGGACCTCCCGAATTGCCCGGGTTAATCGAACTGTCGACTTGAATACAGTTGCCGTAAACCAGTTGGTTCGCACCGGCACCTGGTTGGTACCGTTTGACTCCACTAACGATCCCCAGAGTTACGGTGGGTGCCTGATCTTCCGTCAGAATAAAGGGGTTACCCATCGCCAAGGCCCAGTCGCCAACACGCACTTCGTCCGAATCCCCCAACGGTGTGAAAGGAAAATCGTCTCGACCTTCCATCTGGATGATGGCGACGTCTCCACCTGGATCAGTACCAATGAGTTTCCAATGATAGAGTTGTCCGTCGGCCAACCCACCCCAGCCACTCACCCCGGCTCCCATAATCACGTGGTGATTGGTCAGCGCGATTCCCGAATCATCGATAATGACACCAGAACCTCCGCCTTGTCGGTCTTCGTCATAAATGGCAATGACGCTCCCCATCACCCGTTGAATCGCGGCGATCCGCTGTCGCTCCACCTGGCGAACGAGTTCCAGATCTTTATCAGTCAGATCCTCACCGTTAACTGTGACAACGATTGATTGGAGCATTGCGATGAAGACGCCAGCCGCAAACGTGAATTTCCCGAATCGCGACCCGATGACGCCGGCTCGACCGCGTGTGATATTTCTCAATGCCTTCATCGTCAGACCCCAGGTAACGCGGGATAACAACTTCCGATTTGAAAATATGGCCTCGGCTTCCAGCGGAAGTGCGATGCCTCAAAAACGAGACCAACACTATTTTGTGCGAACGAAACGTGCATTTCCCCAATCCGCGTGATCGGCCAAGTCAAAATCTACGCCCGGATAGACGACCAGGGCAATCCGGTCCATTCCGCTGATATCCAAATCGACTTCGACCGGCTCGCCGGAGCCCTGCACGCGCTGTGACCAAAGTTCGATACCGTCGCCGCGTACAACCATGAGACAATCGCCCCGTCCATCGGTTTCCGCATCGATGCCAACGATTGCACGAAACCGATCAAAGTCCATTGAATTTGTAAACACAAGCTGAGTGAATGCCTGCGTTCCCAACCCTTTATTGAATTTCAGGATCTTGTCGGATTTGCCATAGCGGACAGAGAGTTGGTTGTTTTCCACGCTACGGTCCGGTTGCCAGCTTCTTTGGATCGTGAATTCCGTTTTTTGCTGTACATCAAGAGGTTTCAGGTCGGACAAAAACTGCAGACGATCCGAAGCGATGGAAAAGTCGACGACCTGATCGGATGGCAGTTCAATCCAACTGTTTCCTGACAAGCTGACTTTCAATTTGCCGTCGGCAAACCCCGCAATCACACCCTTGATCAGCGAACCATCGGTCAAGTTAATCGTAGCTTGCGAACCGTCCGGAGAATCGAGCCCCAAATCAGCCATCACGATCGCGTTGATCTTGGGTAAACCGATCTTCCGGGAATCCCCACCGTAATTGATTTGAAGCTGCTCCCGATTCATTTGTTCGACAATACCATCGACACGACGTTCGCCTTCGCCGGTTTCCACGAACACTGCATCCTTGTCAGAAGACGGATCCTGGATGCGAGCTTCGACTCGCTCGGACGACTTCCAAACGATGGCACGCAGCGTCTGCAGGGGAATTTCCGTCAATCCGCATCCGGTTCGAAACAACACCCGATCGTCAGAGATTTCCGCATTGCGAACCAGCAGGCTGCCACCATCGGTCATCATCAACGTGACGTCGTAGATCGGGCGCTTGTCCGTCTTTCGAGATGTCGCCACCGACAACACGTCGCGCAGGTTCAAGTTTGCGGGCAGTCCCGCCCCCTGTATCTTTCCATCCGCATCGATGGCTTGAATCGAACCGGAAATCGATGAACCATCAAACTGTTTGATGTTCACCGAATTGAGATCGAATCCCTGGAGTGGCTGGGGAACTCCCGCTGGAAGCAACAGCACCAGCAGCAACGTGGGAGTAAGCCGCATCGTCGGGAAGTGGTTGGTGGAAATCATCGAGGCCCATTTTTGGTTTGAATTGAATTCTCGGATTCAGCGCTTCGATCTATTTCTAACAAAAAACGGCACCCTCCGAATGGAAAGTGCCGTAATGTTCTCTCAGATCGAAGTAAGACTTAACGCTCGCCGTCGCCGTTTGCCGCTTCATAGTATTTTTCGACAATGTCGCGATAGCGGGCGGGCAATTTTTCTTTGACGGCATTGTTGGCCGGATCACGACTTCGGTCACGCAAGCGGCTCCAGGGACTTGCGGGCGAATCGTCGTACGATTTCTTGACGACCTGGCCGTTGGCGTTGGAGCTGGATCCGCCTTTCTGGCTTTTGCTTTCGCCGGGCTGTTGTTTTGGCTTCTGACCAGAAGCCTGTTTGGAACCCTGTCACGTTCCGCCTTTCTTACAACTCGAATTGCATTCCTTCTTTTCCTGCTGCTTAATCAGAGTCGCCAGCATTTTGACAATTTCGTCCTGCTCCTTTTGAGTCGAATCGCCCGTATCGGTAAGTTCCAATCGGCGACGGGAAAAATCCATATGATGATGCACGTCAGAAAGTTTGCCTTCCTGGATCGCCTGCAACTGCTGAACCTGTCGCCAAGCGCTGACCCGCAAACGCTCCGGAGCGTCTGGATTGAACTGCAGAAACTCCATGAACGATTGGATCGCGTCGGTGTTTTGCAACATGCCCGCCTGAGCCACGCCGATGAAATACTGAGAGTCACCTTGATGGACCGTGAAGTCTGCCAGTTCGCCAGTCAATTTTTTCAATCGAGGCAAAGCTTCTTCAAACCGCTCTGAATTCATCAACGTTCTGGCCAGGTAAAAATTCGCGTCCGCTGCCAGGAATTGATCCTTGGAATCGGCAAGCGGCCCCAGCAATTCAAGTGCTCTTGGGGAGTCATCATTGTCGGACGATTCGATTGCTGTACCGTAGTCCGGATAGACAATCGTCAATCCTTCCGTCAAAGCATCCTGGGGTGCGTCGCCAAACGACTGCATCGCCGATTTGACATTTGACTTGATTTCGCGACCAACCTGATCGAGGGCATCGACATGTTGGAGGAACGAATCAACCACCCGAGAATCGCGGTCCGCAACGTCGTTGGCCCAGACAACGGAAGCCGAGATCAACACGGCCAACGATGCGGCAGGAAGCGTCAAGAGATGACGGGCAGTTCGTTTCATTTTGGAACCTTTGTGTTCAGATCTCGAATTCAACTGTCTGCGAGACTAGTTGTTTAGGGCGACTCAATCAACTGGAAACAGAGATCGAGTCACCCGCGATTTACTTCTCCATCTTTTCCATTATACCTTCAGTCATTTCCAGGAGTTTCGACTGAAGCTCCGCAGCCTCCATTGCCTCGTCGTCCAAAAGGGCCTCAAGGTCTTCCTGGCCCCGCATTTGTTGGACCTTTTTGGTACGCCGATTCAAACGCTGTTGCTGCATTTTCAATATCTTAAGTTCAGCGGACATCTTAAGCAACGGTTGATCTCCGCCTCCACCACCACCCCCGCCACCACCACCGCCTTGTTTTTGGGCTTCTTTCAAAGCATCCAACAGGTCTTGGATGGTGGTTTCAATTTCTTTTTGAATAAGTTGAGTAAATCGGTCAGTTCGTTCTTCCTGTAGCAACTGGGCCGCTTTTTCCAAGTCATCGCGCAATTCCTGTACGATTTCGGGGAAAACAATGCTGGTGCCGTCTTCCAACAGCAAGTCATAGGCCTGCTGTCCAAGTTCGCTGACTTCCAGTTCCTCATTACCCAGTCGCAGCATTAACAGTTGGTCACGTCTTCGGAGCTCACCAAGGTTGGTACGCTTATCATCCAATTCAATCGTCATGATGGAAGTGATCTGTTGGCGATCCAACATTTCGCGAAACCTGGCTTCCAGGCGAGCAAGTTTTTCTTCGCGAGTCTCTTCACGCAACTGGTTCAGTCGCTCCTCGATTTCCTTGAGTGCCTGTTCCATCTGCGTTTCAGCTTTCTTTTGTTCTTTTTTGGCCTGCTCCGGATTTTGCTCCTGGAGTTCGTCAGACGCTTGCTTCATTGAATTTCCGGCTTGCTCCATTTTTTCCTGTCCAGGTTGTTGTTGCGGGCCCTGCTGGCTGGCATTCTGGCTTTCAGGATCCGGCTTCGATTTGGGAGCCTTTTCCATTTCGTCAACAACGTCCATTGCCTTGTCGCGCGTCCGTCGCTGCTGATCCGCCATCTGTTCGAATACCTCCGGCGGCAAAGATTCGATTCGACGTTTCTCTTTCTTGATTTCGGCCAAAGCTTTGTCCATTTCCTTTAACGCCATTTCCTCCTGGCGTTTGGCATCTTTTGATTTGCCGCTGCCAAGCTTTTCCTCGGCCAACTGCTGGTGTTTGCTGGCCTCGTCAAGCGCTCGTTGTCCCGGTTGCGGAGGCTGCTGGCTGTCGTTTGGCTTCTGTTCTCCCGGCGACTGCTGGCCGGGCTGAGATTTTCCAGGTTGCGATTGACCACTTGGTTTGGAACCCGAGTCGCTTGGCGGGCCCGACTTCTGATCGTTCGGTTGTTCGTCACCAGGTTTTGGGTCGGTCGATTTCTGATCGCCAGGCTTTTGGTCGTTCGGCTTCTGGTCACCGGGCTTCTGGTCACCGGGCTTCTGACCACCGGGCTTCTGACCACCGGGCTTCTGACCACCGGGCTTCTGACCACCGGGCTTCTGATCACCGGGCTTCTGGTCGCCCGGTTTGGAATCGCCAGGGACAATTTCCGAGATCTGGGGCTCCTGCTGACCAAGCTCCTGGTTCAACTGTTCTGTCTGTTTTCGAATCTCAAATTGCTGATCGGCTATCTTGTCCAGTTTTCGCAGCCCGGCATCGGCGTTCTGCTCGGTTTCGTCGATGACCTCCTGCTGCTTACCAATCAAGTTTTCCAGCTTTTTGATCTGTGCCTCAAGGTTCTTGATGGTCTCTTCTTTGTTAGAAACTTTCTCGGTTTCCGTCGTTTGTACCTTTTGTTCCTGCAGCCTTTGCTGGATATTATCGCGCCACTTTTCCAGCATCTTCATTTCTTCCTGCTTGGAAACGGTACGATCCTGCTGGTTGGTTAAAAGTCGAATCAGCGCCTCAAGATTTTTGATCACTTCATCAATTTTTGTCTCGGCCGCGGCCAGCTGGTTTTGATCGAGAAGATCGCTGACCTCCGCCATTTTCCTGGTGATCAGTTGCTCTTTGGATTGCTGATAAGCCGCCACCAATCGTTTGGCGCGCTCCGGCTCTTTCTCTTTTAGCCGTTCCGCGATAATCGTTAACTTGGTCTCAAGCTCAACCATCTTTCGTTCGACAAGTCGTTGTCGCACCCCCAACTCGCTGCGCCGGCCACGTTCAGAATCCTGCGCGAACAGCGGCTGGGATCCCAGCAGCAGGGCGGCCAGCAGCATGACGATGTGTCCGGCATTCGGTTTAACCTGCGTCAACATGCGCTTCTCCAATTTCAACGGGCCGGTAATTCCGGTGGTCTGCCAAAGACAAAGTCATTTATCAAAAATATCATCGTTGTCATCAAAAATATCTTTAGGTTTCAGCTTCTTCTCAATGTCCGATTTGACTGCGGAAGCGTCCTCCTTAATCTCCAACAAATCGTTAATGACTTCCTGGAAATTTTCGGAATCGTTCATCGCATCCAGGATTTTCTTCATCTCTTCGAGCACCCGTTGGTGCACGAGCGAAGTCTGGTCCACCGTTTGGGCAAGCTCTTCTTCGTCCCCGGAGACGCGACGACAATTGTCGAGGTTACGTGTGGCAAGCGAAATCAGCTCCTGGTCAAGTCGACGGATCGGCTGAATGATCCCTTCATCAAAACGGGCCTCGATCTTCTGACTGGGTGCAATTGCATTTTCCGCTTCGTCCAGGCGATTGTTTTTGACTTCCACCAGGAACTCCTCGAACCGGTCGGCAACCCTTGCCACGGCCGTTCCAATACTTTTCTGGCTGCGAACCAGCGCAATCAACTCGGATTCCCTTTGGGATTGGAACTGGGACGCGGAAACGCCTGGTTCGGGTCGTTTGGCGGCCACGGCTTGGATCTCTGCCGCCAGCTCCATCTGGACTTCGTACGCCTGCTCAAACGCCTTCCGCTGCTCGATTTCTCGACGAAGCAAGTCGGCTCGAAGTTCCTCGTCGGAAACAATTCGCAACAGGAATTCCTGCGACTTGCCGATCCCATGATTCCCAGGACAAGTATCTTCCGCTGCCACGGAGAAACGGAAACTCGTGCCGGGCGTCAATCTGAGCGGGAGCAGATCCAAAACCTGAACATCTTTGTTCTGCCGAACCGGCGCCCCGGAATTCCCGAGTTCAGCAATCTCGACCTGTCGCATTACCGGGGCTTCTTCGCCGTTTCCGACTTTCCATTGGCAATCAAAATAAAGCCGCGTCAAGCCGTACTCGTCGGCCGCTTGAAAGGAAGTCGGCAGGATCGCTCGCGGCACAACCAAGCCACTGATGCCAAGCAGACTTGCCCGGACCTTGGGTGGCTGATCTTCCTTTACCGTTAATTTAAATTTCGAAGGGCGACTATTGCGCAGCCCCGCTTGATCGGCAAGCTCGAATTCGTACTCGCCTCCCCGCCATTGTCCGCTCGGGATGGTCAATTCGAATTGGTCAGGAGCGCCGCCTGGCTGCATTGGGAATGAATCATCTCCAAGTTTTACAGCGGCGAGGCTGAGTGATTTGTTGGCTTTGATTTCAATCTCCAGACTACTGCCGTTGAGAACGGCATGCGGTCCACCGCCAGTCAATTCCACGGAAGTAACCCCCGTGTAGGCCGGCAGCATGGCCTGGATTCCGAGTTCGATCACCGCCGGAGGTTCGACAAGTTCGACATCTACCCATTCGGTAATGTCATCTCCGCCTGCCGCGCGAAAGCGAAATTTCGACGAGACGTTATGAAAAACAAATACCTGCTCGCGTCCATCCTGTTTGCCGGTACTCTTCATTTGGTGAACCGTGCGGCCACCAGGATTGTCGACTTCAATGGACACGTTGATATCCTGGACATCACTATCCTCGGTAATCAATACGATCTGTCGATGGTCCGCGCCGCGCGGCAACACCAACTTGCCATCCTCGACGCCCGCGATCTGAAGGTAGGTTCCCTGTGGCCACTGGTCATCCAGCAGCAGCACATTTCGATTGAACCAGGTCCGCAGAAAATCAGTTTTGCCGACCCCAACCAACAACACGACTGACAAAATCAGCCCGGTCAGTAGCAGTGCCCAGTTTTGCCGGTGATGGGAAATATCCAACGCTTTGGCAAAATCAATGCCTTCCGCTTTTTGAATCCCGCTCGCGATCGTGGCTTCGGCCAACTCAGGAGAATATCCAACCGTTTCCAAATCCTGTTGACGCGCCAGTTGCCAGCTGGATATCAGGTTTTCCTGTAACTCGGGATGCTTGGATTCAACCTCATAAATCAGAGCATCATCGTTGGCTCGTTTCCGTAGTGGCCGAATGACCTGCCAGGCCAGGTAAACCAGAGCCGCCACCGCCATCACCGCCAGCATGATCAGCCGTTGGGCCAAATCCATCTTGAAGACGCGATCCAGCAACATGTCGCAAGCCAAAATCGCCAGCACAGTGATCAGCCACCGGCCAATGCCTCGGACCAGGATCCATCCCGTCAGCCGACGCCGAAGATGACGCAGCTTTTTGGTCACGATGTGTGAGGCAGGTCGTTTCGTTGTGGTTGCTGTTGCCATAAATTGATTCTGCCAAAAAACGCATTCCTGATTCGACGCCCACTACGCGATGATTCGCTGACCAAATCAAAGCAATTTGTACCACTTTCGAATGATCCACTCGATCGACAACAAGGCAACCGGCAGCAAAAACGCGAACCAACGCATGTAGCGGTTTAAATCCCACAAAGGTTCGGGAGGACTATTGAATTCGGCTTTCGTAATTATTGTCGGAATTTCGGTTGTCACTTTCTCGATTTGATCCAGACGGAAGTATTTTCCTCCCGAGAGTGTGGCGATTTCCGACAATAATTTTTCATTCAACCAGAAAGCACCTGATTCGGCGCTGGGCGGACCTATGCGAAACGATATCGGATCAATCAGCTTCTCGTCTGGCTCGCCGCCGGTCAGGTTGATCGTGGCGTCAAAACTGCCAATTCGCTGCGCCACGAAAGTGCCTTCGTAACGTCCGTCCTGCTGCGGCAGCAATTTCATGGTGACTTTCTGGGACCGTCCATCGCTCGAATTGATGATCGCTTCCACCTCGGGTTCGGTCGACGGCTTGAACTCCTGATCCAGTACGCGACCAATCAGGGTGATTCGGTCGCCCAATTCAAATTCGGTTTTTTCCGTATCGATGAATCCACGACGAGAACCCTGTAACGAACGCGTTTCCACGAGATAACGCACTACCTGAATCCAGAATCGATCAAAAAACTGCGCCTGCAATCCCACCGGCCTCCATTTCCAGGTTCCATGGAAACCCATATATAAAACCGTGCCAGCACCGTATCGCCCGGTCACCATTAATGGCTGGTTGCCTTCGGCGTTGACCTGGTCTCCTCGTTCCAATAATACGCGAGCTGTCGGCTTCGCCGCCAGCGTGGGAAAACTCCAGTAGATTCCCGGCATCAGTGACCAGATTCTTTGTGTCTCGGAGGGATCACTTCGAAAGCTCATCACCGGATGGTCGATATTGTGGTTGACCAACAGCATTTGCCCAGGCTTGTTGTCTTTGGCCGAAGCCAGCGCCTGAATCGCGTCAATGAACTCGTTGTCGCCAAACCGGACCGGCAACAGTTCCCGAACCCCCTTCAAACGATTCATCGTGATGAACTCGCTGGTATACTGCGGGCCTGCCATAAACAATACGCCACCAGCTTTGTATTTACAAAAATCCTGAAGCAGCGAAATCCAGCCGGCATCAAACTCTTCCGGATTGGGATCCATCAACATCACAATGTTGTACTGCCCCAATTCCTCGATGGACCGAGGTAACCTGGAAATCGGATTATCGCCTTCTTGAGGGCGCGATTCATCCATTGACTGTAGCCAGCAGCTTAGTGAAATGGATGGATCGCGCTGCAACAGCCTTTGGACCTGCTGATAATCCCAGCTCGGCAAACCGGAAACCAGCAAGACCCGAACTTTCTCGTCGACCACTTCAATCTCGGAGGATGATTTGCGGTTGTCAGCGGTTTCGGTCTCGTCGGACAATGGTTCAACGGCCACCGAAAAGACATAGTTTCCCGGCTGGTTCAGGACATGCTCGAAATCGACTCGGATCCTCCCTCCAAATTCCGGCACCGGGACATCTTTGGAACTGATCTGTTGGGCGGTACCCAGTTGTCCGGTTTGAGAATCGACACGTTGCTGAAGCAACTGCACCTGAATTTGAGGTGGCATACCACTCTCGCCGACCTGGCTGGATTGCAGGATCGCATCGATTTCAAAGGGCTCATCCGGATAAGCTCGATCCCGAACGTAGACTTCGTTGACTGACAGGTTCTTGGGTGGGTTCGGATCCCCGCCGCCAATGACAAAGATCGGAATTCCCAAAGAAGCGGATTTCTTCGCCAACTCCAGTGGATCTTCGCTACCGTTATGCTGGCCGTCACTGATCAGCAGGATGGACGAGATGCGACCGGGGTCATCCAGCGTCTCCCTGAGAGCCTGCCAAATATCGGTCCCCAATCCGTCGGCTACCAATTCAGGCATTTCGGGTTGCATCAAGTTGTCCGCTGGATCGCCCACGGCGTCCGAGCTCTCGTCCTTCGAGCTTTCGCCCGGATCCGATCCGTTACTGTCGCTCCTGGTCGCCGGGATCAGTGCCACCGGACGAGTTCCGTCCGCAAAATCGACAACCTGAATCGCACCTTTTTCCCGCAGCGACGTCAGCAGTTCTGGATTGGTTTTAAAAATCTGGTTTACCAATGCCGAACGTTTCGTGGCTCCGTCGCCGATGTCTTCGACCGAAAATCCAGAAATCTCGGACAGCTGCCTGACCTGGTCCTGGCTGCGATACTGGTCACCACGATCAAACGACATGGAGTTGTCACGCAACATCGCGATGGTCGGTTTGATCTCCGAGACCTGTTGGTAAAACACGGAGGGTTTTAAAAACATTGCCACCAGCATTAACAGCACTGCCAATCGCAAACCAGCCAAAATCAATTTCTGCGGCATGGGACACGTATTGATTTCACGCCGATACATCCAAAATACGGCGAACGCGATCCCGGCGATCAACGCGATTAAGACGAACACCCCCCAGGACTCTGGCAAGTTGGTCCATTGAATTTGAGGCGTACCGGCCTTGGCAGGATCATCCCCGATCATCCATTCAAGCAACCGGTTTTTGGCAATGATATTCAAGATCGACTCGTAACGATTTATCTAGGTTTTAAAACGGCGTTGGGCGATGACCCAACCGGGCCAGCCATTTGCAAGGTCTAATCCGGTTTCGGAGCCAGTGCGTACAACCGGTTGGCGCCATGTACCCAGACCAGATTTCCGTCACTAAAAAGATTGCCAACCGGGGCACCCGTCCCGACGTCGACTTGTACCCTCGCGATCAGGTTTGATCTGCCTTTCACACCGGGTAGCGAAAAATGGTAGATCGAATCTTCGACGGGCATGTAGATCCCCTTCGGGGTCAGCATGCCTCGCCCCAAAGATTGTTTGCCGTCAAATAATTGGTCGGCCCCCCAGATCATGCGTCCTTCGCCTTTCAAGTCGTAGGCCACGATCGTTTCGCGACCAGCTGCATAAAGTTTGTCTTCGTAGACTCCCAGCAAATAGTCTACTTTATAGCCAATCGGGCTCATGTCGCTCCGCCAAATCATCTCTCCCGTATTTCGATCGATTGCCTCAATCGTCTCGGTATCGGAACTAAAGCAGATCATCTGCCGGCCATAGGGGATGACGATATCGTTGGACCAGCCGTGAAAATTCAGCCGATTAATCGTCCAACCACTACGGCGACGAAACTCATCCGGTGTACCGACTCTCTCGTATCGCTTGGCGAATCGAACAAGCCCTGTGGCAGGATCCAATACGAACACGACCCCCATCCCGGTATTGACAAACAGGTCACTCCCCTCGATCGACAGACTGATCGCCGACCAGGCTTCGGCCCCGGATTCCGGTTCATCGCATAAAAACGACTTCCAAACTGTTTTTCCCTGCTCGGCCGGATCCAGTGCATAGATGGAAATCGAGCCGCCGCTGTTCACCGGAACGAGGATCAAGTCGCCAAAACCGATCGGCGCGGACATGAACCCACCGCCTTCCAACCAGGCAGCCTCTTCCCCCTCGGGAATGGCGGCCTCGTCTTCTGTGCTGGCCGATTGCCTCGGTAATGTCCACAGAACGTCACCGGTTGCTGCATCATAGGCGGTTAAAAAGTTCGTGCGGGTCCGGCGGAAGGACGTATTCCATTGTGGGCTAACACGCCTGGCTTTGCTGCGATTTTTTTCGTCAAATCGTTTTCCCTCCAAGGAATACAGTCTTCCTCCGTATATCGACATTTGCTGATAGATCGCATCCCCGAACAATTGAACTTCGGCAACGCTGTCGGGATTCGCACTGGTATTGGGACTGCCGCCCCGATTCCCGTACCCACCCCAACTACGGCGAATGGTCTGAATCATTTGCGTTGCGGCATCAATCTCAAATGCGTTGCGCCAAACGCTTCTCCATGCGACGACCTGCTTGATTTTTGGTTCCGTCGGAGGATCAGCCATCATCTCCACAACCTTTTCCGCATCCCAGGCAACCAGGTCGGCCGCCGATTTGAAGTAGACTTTTCCGTTTTCCAACAGTAGATAGCCCGCCGGCCTCCAGCTCTTTTCCTGCCACGACTTGATCAGGCGATCGTCCGTTCCCGATTTGGTTTCTTTGGCGTCGCTTCCATACGCTCCTTCGCCAACCAGCAGACTGCCCTCGGCATCCACCGAAGAATAACTATCTCGCGGATCAAAAAAATACTGCCATCCGGCGACCAGATCCGTATCCATCAAGCTTGATGGTGGTGCCGGCATGACCCCGTACCTGCGCGCGTTGCCAAGCTGCATCTCCCAGTTGGCGTTTACGATCGATGTCGATTTTTCGGACGACAATTCGCCCAAGGTCTTACGGACTTGGGCCACCTGGCTGGACTCCCCTCGCACCCTCGCGGCCGCGTCGAGCGACTGTTTTGCTAAACCAATCTCTCCCAGATAGGACTGACACATAGCAATCCGCAACAAAACCTGGTCCATCTCGACCGAAGGATCCGGGTACTGTTTGACGATTTTCTCGAACATTCGTCGAGCGCCAATGAAATCAAAACGATCGAGATAGATGCATCCCAGCCGAAACGCAGCGTCGTCGCCCACAGAACTGATGAAATACTGGCGCACGACTTTGTTGAGCGCGGTGACGTCGTTGGGGTCTTCAGATTCGGCCAGGATTTCTTTCGCTTCGGCGTCCGCAATCACACGATAGGCCGACAGGCCTTCCGGCGGCAATCCCGCCAGAATTCGTTCCACTTGCCGGACGAGTGAAAAATAAGTCAATCCGTCACGGGAATACAATGCATCGCCGCTACGCTGCAATACGGCTTGCCATAACTGAGTGGCAACTCGGTAATTGTTGTCATTCCGAAATCGTTCCGCCGTCGCCAATGACGCCTCTAGGTCAGGATCCGTTTTGAGAACGGCTCCCAACTCCGGATCGACTCGTTGGGGATCCGACTCCATCACAGCGAGATCAAAACCGGCAATGGGAACCGCTCGATTGATGCGCAGGGGCTGGCGCTGGACTTGCGCGACACCCGAGTTCAGGCAGCCGATCGCGAACATTCCGATGCCGAACAGCATTCTGGTGAATACTTGAAAAGCGGAGAGGTTAGCAGGCCAATTCATATCCATTCCTTTACCGATTTCGCCCCCACCACCAGCCGAGAAATTGCTCGGCAACCAGAACCGCAAACAGCAACATCAACAACTGCATCCAGATCTCCGTGTTGCCGCCAGAAACGGTTTGGCTGACGAGCTGCTCCGTGGAAACCAACGAAACCCGATCGCCAAAAAAATCGCTTTCTCGAACGGTTTCTGGCAGACGTTTAAGCTGACTTTCGCGGGAATCAACATTGGAGGCAAACAAGATGGAATCCGTTTCTCCCGAATGCCGTGTTAATTCAACGGTATAAAAACCCAGTTGATTAATGTCATCAAACTGAACGTTGTAAAGAATACTTGTCTCAGCGTCCTCCGAATCGTTGATCGGGCGGGCGACCGCCTCCACTTTTTCGTTATTGGGATTCCGCAACGCGACTCGATTCTGATAGACCGACAAATCCACAGGATATGAAATCGAGCCACCAATCTCTACCGAGGCGTCGTCGACTTCGGATCCCACCAGGTAGTCAATCAAATCGATCATCACCGGCGCGTAGGTCGGGCTGCTGGGCCACATCGTCCAGTCCCCGTCCCCCGGTATCGTGAAGACAACAACTTTGCCGTTACCCCACGAGCGTTCCAACATCGCAACCGAGTTGTCCTGATCACTCAATCGCAAGGGCACCGAAACTGTTTTGCCGATCAGATCCTCCGGCACCTCGGAAGTCCACCAACTAAATACATCCACGTTGCTCAAACTCGACGAATCACTGTCAACAATCGTTTTGACGGCAGGGTGGATTTGTGGATCAATCTCAAAGTTCACCCATTGAGACATGGTTGGGTCACCGGCGATACCCACCAATGACAACGGCGAAAGCCCGGTGCCCGAATTGTGAAAGGAAGCATTAAACGTCGAGGCTCGCACCCGGTTACCTGGCATCAGCACCAACGCGCCCCCTTCATCGACCCACTGCTCAATGGATTTGATGCGGTCGGGCGAAGCTTCATCCACGTTGCACAAGAAGATTACCTGGTACTCCGACAACGAGACGGTTTCCAGTTCGCTCACCGTTGCGATCTCGGCGATCAAACCGGTACCGACAACGTCAAGACTGCGGAGATAATGGGTTTCGCTCCGCTCACTGGCGGCCGAGGGGTCCCCGTCCACCAGCAAAACCGAGATCCCGTCCATCACCCGGGACGCAAATACCGACGAACTGTCTTCCAGCAATTGGTCGCTGGCCAAACCAGTATCTCCCAGCGATTGTCGGTCGATTTCAGCTCGTACACGGTAACTCCGAACCCGGGATTTCTGTTCTGATTCTTCATTCAACAATTCAGTCTCGGGATCCTGGCCGGCAAAAACATACCGAAACGCAACTTCCTCAACATTGCCAGGAGAGATGGAAGCGATGACTTCATAATCTGGTTGATTTTCATTGATTTGGAGCAGGACCCGCACGTCGTTCACTGTCTGGGCCCCATAGTTGGCAACTTGCACGTTAAAGCGGATGGTTTTGTCCGCAACTTGAAGGCTTTCGGGACGCACGTTGACGACTGCCAGGTTGTCGTCCTGCGAACTGCCGACGTCGATCAGGAAACAGCCGAGGGCAATCTCGGAAATATCATTCACGATCTCGTTGGGCGCCGATTCAGAATCGGTATCCACAGAATTCATCCAGTCGCGTTGTCGCAGGTCGGTGTAACAGTAGGCCACTCGACTGACGTTTTCGCGTTGCCCGCTGACGTACCGTTTCAGCTCGTCCAGCGATACCCGATAGTCAGCAACCTTGTCCGAACATTCGAGATCGTCGATCGCCTGCGTCAATGTGACCAGTGTATTCGCCGTCAGGGGTTCGTTGGCCAGTAGCGGTTGATCGGGGCGACTGGTCACCATCACAGTTAACCAGTCTTCCGATTCATCAGAATTGGCAAACCGCGAAATCATCTGTTTGATGCTCTCCTTCACAACATTCATGGCCGGCAGAGAATTATTCAATACTCGTTGACTGAGTGAATCGTCAATCAAGATGACGCGCTCAAATTTCTGGGATTGCTGCAGGGCACCGGTCATCCCGGAAGGCAGAAACGGGCGGGCCAACAGGAACGCAATCAGCAACATCGCCAGGCAGCGTAACATCAGGAGAATGAAGTTTTCCAGCTGGACCCGGCGGCGGTTTTTCTTGTCGGCTTCGAACAGGAAATCCATCGCTGCCCAGTCAACGATCTTGAACCGCCGTTTGTTGAGCAGGTGAATGAGGATGGGCGAAGCGATCGCCAGCCCTCCAATTAACATCCACGGATTCAAAAACCAACTTAACATCTGTATTCCAAACGACTCATCGTGACCAATCCGTAACCCGCCGAGGTCTTTCTGTTAAACCAGCTTCCGTCGCGATTTCGCGCGAAAACTGAGGTAGGTTGCCAGCACACCGCCAAGCGGTTTTGACGTATCCAACAAAACATGATCGACACCGGCGACCGCACACACTTTCTTCACGCGAGCGAGGTATTTTTCTACCGCATCCAGGTAGGACCGTCGTAGGGCCCGCGGTTCGGTGTGCAACTCCGCGGGAACCTCAATGCCTCGAAACAGCGTGTTTTCCTGAAACGGGAAATTCAACTCATCGTGATGCATGACATGAAAGACGACCACCTCGTGTTTTCGCAGCCGAAACCGACTGAGCGATTTCCCCAGCTCTTCAGGATCCAGAAACAGATCGGAAAAAAGACATACCATTCCGCGTTGGCGGATTTGCGAAGCCAAGGAAAAAAACGGATCGCTAACGTCAGTCTGGTCATCCGGTTCCGTTTGCTCAAGTTCGTGAAAGATCAGTTTCAGGTGTGAGGGATGCGATTTCGCTTTCAACGATTTGTCAATTTTATTACTGAACAGGACCAGACCCACCGAATCCTGTTGTTGCTGCATCAAGTACGCCAGGCTCGCTGCCGCCGTGGAAGCGTAATCGAATTTGCTCCAACCGCTGGCCTCACCATAACGCATCGATTTGCTGCAATCGACCAGCAAGTGACAACTGAGATTGGTTTCTTCTTCGTACTCTTTGATGTACAGCCGATCCGTTTTCGACCAGACTTTCCAGTCGATGTGGCGCAGATCATCGCCCGGAGAGTATTCGCGATGCGTGGCAAACTCGATCGCAAACCCGTTGTACGGACTTCGGTGTTGCCCCGTGATAAAGCCCTCGACGACCAGCCTGGCACGAACATCCAATCGCTTGATTTTTTCGAGCGTGTGCGGGTCAAGATATTTTGAAGCAGATGTTTCGGGACTTGCCATTGGCGAAATGCTGTAGATGATTGCGATTCGATGACAGGGACAGGCGGCCTAACCGAATGCCTTTGCCAATTCTGGGGCCATCTGGTCTCCGTCACTTCTCTCGGGAAGCTCGTCCAACAGCCGGTTGATGATGTCATCCGAAGTGACGCCCGATGATTCGGCATTAAAGTTCGTGATGACTCGGTGCCGCAAAACGGGGCGGGCAACCGCGCGAATGTCATCCGTCGTCGTATAAGTTCGACCCTCCAACACCGCCCGGGCCTTGCCACCAAGCAACAAATTCTGGACCCCGCGTGGACCGGCCCCCCAACTGATTGCTTCCTTGACGAATTCCGGACACTCCTCTTCCAGGACCCTCGTCGAACGCACCAGTCGTAATGCAAAATGAATCACGTGCGGTGCAACTGGAACGCGGCGGACCAAATGTTGAAGTCGCAGAATATCTTCACCTGCCAGAATCTGATCAACATCAAACTCCAGGTCGGCGGTCGTCGTGGCGGCAATCAAGTACTCCTCATCGTAAGACGGATATTCGACGAACACCTTGAACATGAAACGGTCCTGCTGGGCTTCGGGGAGGGTGTAAGTCCCTTCCTGCTCAATCGGGTTTTGGGTTGCCAACACAAAAAACGGGGCCGGCAAGGCATGCCGCTCGCCGCCGATCGTGACCTGTTTTTCCTGCATCGACTCCAGCAGCGCCGCCTGCGTCTTGGGAGGGGTTCGGTTGATTTCATCAGCCAAAATAATATTGGCGAAGATTGGACCCTTGAGAAATTTGAACTCTCGAGCGCCGGTCGTTTTGTCTTCCTGGATGACCTCGGTACCAATAATGTCGCTTGGCATCAGGTCGGGCGTGAACTGTATTCGGTTGAATTCGAGACTCAATGTGCGGGCCAGCGTACTGACCATCAGCGTTTTTGCCAAACCTGGAACACCCTCGAGCAGGCAGTGACCTTTGGCAAAAATCGAGATCATCAACTGTTCAATGACGTCATTTTGGCCGACGATTACTTTTCCCAGCTGGGATCGAACCGCCGCGTAGGCATCACTGAGGCTTTCCAAAGCTTTGACATCCGCGCCACTCAGGTCTGCCTGACTGCCAATCACTGGTTCATTCATGTTTTCTACCTACTTATCCTGTATCACCACTGTTCTCACAGCGTTGGATCTCGATCAATGAAACGCAATTTCTGCGACGTTTAACACCGTTTGAGTTCTACCTTGGTTTTCCTATTTTGGTTCGCCACTCGATTTTAACCCACCCAGGGTCAAATTGGCCAGTTATCGAAGTACAAAACAGTTTGTTGCGCGTAAAGTTACGGATCTTTCCGGCTCATTTGGGCAACTTTGTCATTTGACGCCCGCAGTGAGATAATGGAGCGATGCCCAAAGAAACGACCTATTTTTCAAAACGACGTAAATGGCGCCCGCTAGGATTGTCGCTGTTATGGCACAGCTTGTTGGTAGCTATTTTCATTCTGTGGGGATTTTCCAGGCCAGATGGACAGGGTGGAACCGAGTTACGACGCGCCAGCATTGTATTGGCCATGAATTCGAAAAACGACATTCTGGAATTTCTGCATGAGTCCGATGAACTTGAAAAACCGGCGGTCGATCCACCGCTTCAGTCGACGTCCTCACCGTCTTCCGACCAACCACCGCCATTGTCGATTGAAAACAGCCAGCTACCCGATCGAATCGGAACACCTGCAGTCGAATCACTGGTTGTTGACGCCAACCGGATGTCCGTCGTTCCAGGGAATTCAGGACCAAATATCCAATTTCAACTTGCTGCGGAAGACCTGAAGCTGATCGAGTCCGATCAACGTCTGATTGAATCCAGACAACCGGTTGGCAATCCGGCCACGATCCGGGTATTCGGTTCCGGCGACCTTACGGGGCGAGATTTTGTCTTCGTGGTTGATCGCTCCAAAAGCATGGGCAACAGCGGACTGGGAGTGCTCGATGCCAGCCGCAAGGAATTGAGTGCGGCCGTCAATCAACTCTCGGATAACCATCGGTTTCAGATCGTTGCCTATCACGACCTGACCGTCACCCTGTCGACGCGAAAATTCCTTGCGGCAAATTCGGCCAACAAACGCCTGGTCCCGGAATTTTTGGACAACCTTTCCGCCTACGGCGGCACGCATCACGAGAATGGACTCATGGCGGCTCTCGCTTTTCATCCGGACGTCATCGTGTTAATGACCGACGGCGGTTATCCTAAGTTGCACGTTGGGCATCTGAAAACGATACGTCGCCTGGCCGGGGACACAACTCAAATTCACTGTATTCAATTCGGCGCCGGCCCGCTGCCGACGAAACCGAACTTCATGATGCAACTGGCGGAACAGAACAACGGTAGCTTCCGATATATCGACGTCAATCAATGGAAACCATCGCCGTGAGAAAAAATCCTTTATCGAATCCCAGCACTCCCAGCCACAATCGTTTTACGCGCGGCGCGACATCGCTGGCGATCATCTTCGGCTTGCTCGGACACTGGCTCTCCGGCACGGCGTTTGGAAACGAATTCCAAATCAGTTTGGACAATGGTTCGGTGATTACGGCGGACGTGGGCAATACCTCAATCGCCTGGACCGACGTCATGGCCGATGGCACGATGCAACAACAGCGAATCAATCTCGCGGACATTGAACGATTGATCCTGAGCGACTCCCCCGCCAGCAAACAGGTGGCGGAAATCCGACGGTACCTGAGCATGTTGCAGGGACCAAACTTTCTGGACCGAGAGTTGGCAGAAGAAAAACTGTCGGACTCAAACGTGGGTGGCCGTTTTGTAAGCCTGATCAAATCCGAAAGCGATCATCCAAAACTCGAGGTTCGATACCGCATCGAGCGCATCCTGGACCGGCTGAAAAATTCCAAAAACGAGACGATCAGTGAGTTTGATGTCCTGGTCATGAAAAACGGCAACCGCTTGGAAGGCGACGCGGGCGATTTCCAGCTGGATTGCCGATATCGCGAACAGCCCGTCTCTTTATCGCGAGAGGCCATTCGATTGCTTGCCCGACCTCGTTCACTTCCTCAGCCGGTCAACAACGATGCGAATGTGCAGGTTGAAGTTTTTCACCGTCACGAGGGCAATTTCTTTCAGCCCGGCCAAACCCTCATCGATTTCGAAACCGCGCCCGGCGGAAGCGAACTGGGACGAAACACGGACGTTTCGAACGTCTTCGTTCCTGATGGCTTGCTGCTGGACTCGGAAAAAGAAGGCTTTGTCGGGATTTCAGGGTATGGTTTCAAATTTAAAACCCTGCCACCCAAAAACAACTCGATTTGCGTTTTCGAAACGGTTGGACGAAGTTACCCCGTGCGCTTCAAGGGCGTTATGGAAATGAGATTCTGCATGCCCAATCAGCGCTCTGTCGTGGCGGGTGTTCATGAAATCGGTTTTTTCATGGCCAGGGTCACCCACAGCCGCGACTTTATCGTTGAGGCCTACAACTCCGACGGGCAGATTTTGGCCTACGTCGAATCATCAGATCAGAACTGCGTGTTCGCTGGTATCAAGTCGACCGAGCCAATCACACTGGTTCGCATTCTCTCGAATCCTTACCTGTTTCGGATCCGCCGGAATATCGATGAGGACTTCGCAGTCGACCAACTCTGTTTTTCACCCCCGGTTCCCATCGTCAATGCCAAAGATGCGGAGCCGGATGTACTGAGCCTGCGGAATGGAGACCTGCTGAAAACCCAATCGTTCGACCTGTCCGCCGAAGGCATATCACTTGAAGTCAACTCCGTCGATCAGCGCATTCGGATTCCCGCCGCGGACATAAAGACGTTTCACTTTGGCAATTCGCCAGTCCCTCCAAACATCGCGAACCGACAATGGGCAATCATGCTGGACGACCGCAGTGTCTTGAATGTAGAGCCCGGAAAAAGCTACCTGAGTTCTTTGTTCGGCGGACTTAAATTCACTCCTGACCAGATCACGGGAATTTGGTTCGCCGCCAACCAGGTTCGATTTCCGTTTAAAGATGATTTTAAAGACAGCAAGCCCGTGATGGTCTTTCCAACCTGTCGACTGGTACCCGACGATCTGGAGTTCGTCCGACAGGGCTACACCTGGGGTCAAGCAGAAAAGATCGAGCAGGAGCTGCGGCTGAACGATGAAAACGAAGACGATGAAGCAGAAGACCCGACGCCCAACGTCGATAGCGTTGATTACGTAGAGTCGTCCCCGGAGAACATTCCTACGATGTGGATCAAGGCACCCCAAGCCCAGCCCGTGGGTTCCGGCATGCTGCGTTTGGTCGACGGCCAACAGCTGGTTTTGGGAGGAAGTAGTGGTTTTCAAATCAGTGATATTAAAGAGGATTCCATCTCCGTTTCCCTACCCGATGGCCGGACTCAATCGTTCCCCCTCAAGCAGTTACTCAGCATTGAGTTCCCCGATCGTTAACCCGAAACCTGTTTGTACCAAGAAAGCATCGGCTTTATGGAGTCTGACGAAACATTGGACGTGATCGCCGTTGGGGCACATCCCGATGATTGTGAAATCGGTTGCGGTGGAACTCTGGCGTCCCTGGCCAGGCAAGGTTATCGAGTGGGGATCATCGACCTGACCGATGGGGAACCGACTCCTCTTTGTCCTTCACCCGAGGTGCGACTTGCCGAGGCTCAAGCCGCCGCGGATGCCCTGGGGATTGCGAAACGAATCGTGCTGGATTTGCCAAACCGCATGCTGTTCGATTCCTTCGAGGCGCGGGTTCAGCTGGCGCGCGAGTTTCGCCGACTGCGGCCGAAACTGGTGATTGGGCTGGCTGGAAAGACGCCGATGGCCTCTCCCGATCACTGGCAGGCGATGCAGATCACGGATGCAGCCGTGTTTTATAGCCGCCTATCCAAATGGGATGAGCATTTCGACGGCTTACCCGTGCATGTCGTAGGCCGGCAGATTTATTACTCATTGTTCTTTGAAGCCGATTGGCACGGCACCGGTCGGTTTCAATTCGTCAGTGACATCTCCGAAACGCTGGAAATTAAATTGAATGCGGTGCGTTGTTACAGGACACAATTTCCACCCGCCAAAGATTACATTTTTGATCGCATCCGAAATCTGGCGGCGACCAATGGAGCGATCGCCGGGTTCGACGCGGGAGAAATACTGACTTCCATACGAGCCGTTGGCAGTCGGGACATCATGCAGACGCTGTCGCTGGCTTGACCCGCAATTCCCAAAAACTAGTATTGCCGGAACTTCGGCAGCAAGAGTCGCATTGCCCCAATGGCACACAATACAACTGGCTCACCGCACCTGCACCACCCAAGCAGCGCCCGATGGATGACTATTTTACTGGCCCAAATTGAGTAATCGCCGGTTCCACTGGCGAGGCCAATGAAGAAAACTTGGCCGGCTGATTGGCAAATGACGCAGCAACAAAATCGCAGTTCTCCGTCGGCGATTTCGCCGACCGAAAAATCAAGATATCTAAACAGATTGAGCCATGCCCAGTAGACGAGTCCATTTTAAAAATTCAGCGGGATTCAGATTGGCAGGCATCATTGACATGCCCACGGTCGCGCCCCACGCGTTTGCCCTGTTTAGCCACTGTTTTACTTGCACCAAAGATCTCAAATCGATCGTCCGCATCAGTCGCCACCTGGCCCGGCATGGGTTCGGCGTCCTTCGTTTTGATTTCACAGGACTGGGAGACAGCCAGGGAGATTTTTCCCATTCCAATTTCGAAACCAATTTGCTGGATATTGAGGCTGCGGTGGGCTGGCTGAGTTCTCACCATGAACCCCCACAGCTCCTCGTGGGACACTCACTTGGCGGGGCAGCGATGATGGCCTCGGTTTCCAAAATCCCTTCTGCCCGCTGTCTGGTGACATTGGCGTCTCCATGCGAAACGGAGCACCTGGCCGAATTCCTTGTCAGTCAAAACCCAGCCATCGAGACGGACGGTCAGGCCCAGTTCTTAATCGGTGGCCGCAACCTCACAATGCGTTCTCAGTTGTTGGAGAGTTTTCGAAACCGGGACCTTCGCCACGAGATCGCGTCGTTGACGATTCCCCATTTGATTCTGCATTCCCCGGTTGACGAAACGCTCGCGTTTCAACATGCCGAGCAGATTTTCAGCCTCACGGGTGGTCCCAAGTCCCTCGTCACCTTGGACGGCGCTGACCATCTGCTGGTTAATCAGCCGGAAGACATTTCCTTTGTCGGCAACTTGATCTCCCTCTGGTCCACAAGATTCATAGCAAATCAAGGAGACATCGAGTGACCTTCGGACGGGACTACCTGGCGATTCCCCAATGCTTGAGCAACACGTCGTTGTCAGTTTACTATCTTCGACTCCGTGCGGACTTTGTTTCCGAATGTTTGGTAACCAGTTCCCAGAACTTGTCGTATTGATGTAGCCGACTTTTCACGCCATCTTTGGATTCGCCGAAATAAGAATACCGATTCAGTTCGTAGTAGCAAATAAATCCGCGGTCAACGAACTCCTCGAGGCAACTCAGCGAATTCTCGAAATCGGCCTGGTCCGCATAAAACACGGCCAACCAAAATAAGGCGTAGGCACGATAACGAGGGTGTTGGCGAGCTTCGCTATACGCTTCGATCGCTTGTTGATTTAGCGACACAAACTCTGCTTCGAGCTCAGCGATTCTTTGGGAATTTGCGTCGAGTCTTTTCTCCGCATCCATCTGTTCGCTGACTCTCAGGCGCATCTCGTTGTAGCTTTTCCCGAGTCGAACCCAAGCATACCCGTTAAAAGGATCCGCTTCTGTCAACTTGCGATATTGCTCGGCCGCAGAGCTCCACTGCTTCGCTCGAATCTTTTGGTCGCCCTTGATTCGTTCGACGGAAAAATCATTTTTCTCTTCCTGTTGCCCGCCCTCCAATTGGCCGACGACGACGGAGGAAACATAAAACAATCCAGAGAACAGCAGCAGTACCATGATGTCGCGAGAGATTCGTTTCAGTTTCATTTCTTTGACGTCAATGGAAGTTGGGGAAGTAGCGATCGATGCTGGATCAGTCGTTCTTGCGAAGCGATTCGAAGTATTGCTGAGCGTGTTCGCGTTGCGCTTTGGGTAACTTTTGGTTTTCCAAAGGATCCGACTCTTTGTTCATCGACGCCTGGACCAGTTCGCGAGCTTCGCTGGCCGAACGTCCAGTGATGTTGATGCCGTCGGCATTACCGGTGACGACGGTTTCGCCTTGAACCAATTTGCCTTTGACTCGGGCCTTGAACCCGCCGGTGTCTTCTTTTTCCTCGTCACGTTTGCCAGCCCCGCGTCCGCTCCCTTTCCCCAATCGGCCCACTTCAGGTCTTCATCCATCTTGCCCATTCCGTTCATGCCTCCTTTGCATTCGCCGGCCAGTTTTTCAAGATCTTCGAGTGCGTCCATTTCCTCCAGATCCATCTGCATCTGCTCGAGTTGCTGCGCCAGATCCTCCAGGGCCTCGGCGGCGTCCTTCATTGCCTGCGCCTGTTGTTCGCCGTTTTGCCCGGGCTGTTTTTGTCCCTGCTGTCCTTGTTTCGGCTGTCCATTGGCACCGGGTTTCATGCAGTCGGCGCACTTCTGAATGTTCTCCGCCATCTTCTGCATTTTTTGCATCTGATTGTCTTGCTTTTGCTTTTGCTCCAGTTTCTCCTGCAGCTCTGCGGCTTTGTCCAGATCACCGTTTTGAAGTGCTTTCTTGAGCTGGTCTTCCAGTTTTTTCTTCTCCTGTTCGTGCCTTTCCAGCATGTTCTTCAATTCTTTGGCCATCTGTTCCAAGTCTTTGGCCAACTTCTTTTTCTCAATCTCGTTAAGCTTGCCGGCCTTTAATTTGTCAGCCAGTTCTTTGATCGCTTGTTGCGCCTGTTTCATGTCGCCCTTGCTCATCGCATCGGCGAGTTGTTTGGCAGGGCCGGAACTTACGTCTTTGAGACGGTTGAGGCTCTCTTCCAACTCGTCTTTGCTTCCCAACTCTCGTTGCCGGTCCTCGATCTGCTTTTTGATGTCGTTAAGTTTTACGAGCGCGTCCTTCTTGCTGGTACTTTTTTCGTCCAGCAACTCATCAAATCTTTTTTCCAGGGACTTGAGATTCTTGTTGGCGTCCTCCAGTCCTTTGGCCGTCATCTGTTTTCTTTTTTCCTCCGCTTTCTTTTTGAATTCCTTGATCGCCGTTTCAATTTTCTTGCGATCAACTTTTTAAGGTTCCGTCGCGGCAACCGTTTTTTCGGTCGCGTTGGGGACGAACAACAGGATCAGCATAATGACCACTGGAATCGCAGGCAGGAGAGCCCGCCATGTCGGCTGGATTTGAAACCGGTCCCGGACGTCGATCGTCTCCGCACGAGACTCTGCATCGAGGATTAAAGCCCGGCCGGCCTTCGTCTCGACCTCGTTGGGTGACAGCGAAAGGGCGCTGGATAAACGCTCCTTCAGTTCGAAACGACGATCCACGTCGACGGCGACGTCAAGTTCTGATTTCCGCTGCATCCAGGTCAGGAGCATGGAAACGAATAAACCCCCCAACAGGCCTGCACCAATCCAGCCATAAATCCAGGCTTCCTGAAGTTGCGGGTTTTCAAGAAATCCCAAATACCAGATTTTGGGAATCAGCATTCCGATCGCGGCCAGCAGCAATCCGGCAAACATTGACCAGGCCAGAATCTGAAAAAAGCGGCCAATCATCAGACGTCGTTTGGCACGGGCGACCTGTAGGTTGATTTCATTCATCTTGAAGTCTCCGACAGCGACAGACAGGGTTTGGAACGACAGTCAAATCGGTTGCCCGCATTATACGGTTGCCAATCTTCAAAATACCATGTCGAAAACCGAAATGGCAATGGAAAACGTCAGCCCCAGCCTGTCAACCGTCGACAATACCTGCGGTTACGCTCCTATAATGTGAATGTCGTTACAGCAAAGCTCGTTCGTCCCCGAGCGGATCATTCGTGGTTCTCACAAACGTTTTTTATGATCAAGTCCAAAGAATCACTGAAACCATTGCCTTCTCCTCAGCAACTACCCTCTGCTGACATTGTAATCTTCGACGGCAATTGCGTTTTTTGCACGAGTCAGGTTCGCAATCTTCAGCGGCTGGACGGGGGAGGGCGGTTAGCATTTCTGTCGTTGCACGATCCTTTTGTCGCCCAACATTTCCCGGATCTGTCACACGAGCAGTTAATGGAGCAGATGTACGTGATTCCTCGCGACGAGCGCGGATTGAGTGAAACAAGGCTGGGGGGTGCGGCCGCAATTCGGTACTTGACCCGTCGACTTCCTCGACTGTGGATCCTGGCCCCTCTATTGCACGTGCCATTCTCGCTTCCGCTTTGGCAATGGGCTTACGATCAGATCGCAAGGCGAAGGTACCGTATCGCCAACAAGGACGGCGGGCTCTGCGATGACGAGGGCAGCTGCAAGACGCACTTTAGGGAATAGTGGTGTTGGCGTTCGCGAAACGAAACCAAGCTGTTCCAGTGATGAGTTTTTCATTTAGGGAGGATCGTATCCCCCGGGATGGAAAGGGTGGCATTTGCAGATTCTGATGGTGCCCTTGAGACCCCCACGAATCGCCCCGTATTTTTGAACGGCCTCAATGAAATACGCGCTGCAAGTCGGCTGGAAACGGCAGTTCTTTCCCAACCAAGGGCTGATACAAATCTGGTAAATGCGGACCATTAAGATCATCACACGACCAGGCAAACGAACGATCCAGCGGAAGCCGGCTTTCATTCGCCCTCTCCCGGGCTGAGGCGAAACAAGTCCGTTTTGGTTGCCAATCGACGGGTCAACGATTGGAGTGATTTAACAACCGAAGCATAATTGCAAGTGGCACCTTTTCTCGGTCGAACGACGAGGTCCAGCCCCTCAGGCAGCATCACCCGATGACGTCGAAACGCTTCCCGAATGGTGCGCTTCCAACGGTTTCGAGCAACGGCGTTGCCAACCTTGCGGCCGACCGAAAGCCCCAATCTTGTCCGTTTTTGCCCATTTGCGACCGCGTGGATCACGAGGACCGCATCGGCCGCGAAGGCTTTATTACGGTAAACCGCATCGAACTCAACTTGCTTTCGCAACCGAATTTGTTTGGGAAATCGCTCGCTTTTTTTCATCGTTTGGCACATCGAAACGATTTTCGCCTTGCCGCTACCAGGAAAGTCCATCGCGGAATGATTGTTTCCATTCAGGACCCAAATCCTTAATTGCTGCCAGGTCCCGGTCCGCAATGGTATTGGGGATCACAATTTGTAGCGTGGCGAGCAGATCCCCTGAGCGATCTTTCGTTCGAATGCCCATCCCCTTGAGGCGTAATGATTTGCCACTGGAACTTCCTGCGGGAATCGAAAGACTGACGGTGCCATAGGGAGTTGGCAGGTCAATTTTTGCGCCTTGAGCCGCCTCCGACAGGGTGACGGGAACAGTCACCGTCAGGTTCAGTCCGCTCCTGGTGTATTTCGGATGAGGAGCGATTTTGACCTTGATCATCAGGTCGCCTGGAGGTCCTCCGTCGGAGCTTGGAATTCCCTGGCCACGCAAACGGATTTTTTTTGATTGTTCCATTCCGGCAGGGATTTTTACATCGATGGAATCGACCTTGCCGTTGGGTCGGCTGAGTTGAATTTGGTGATTGCCGCCAAGTACGGCGACTGCAAAAGGGATCGTGATCTCCTGCTCAAAATCCTCGCCCTTGCTCGGCGTCTGAGTGGGGGTGCCACCGCCGAATCCACCACGCCCGCCCATGGCACCTCCCATTTGTCGCAGGATATCCTCGAAACCGCCGCCGGCACGGCCGCCACCGCCACGGCCAAAGATCTGACTGAAGTCAAATTCAGCACCGCCTCCTTGACTGAATGGACTGCCCGCACCTCCCATCTGTTCAAAACCGTCACCAAATTGGTCATACATTGGCCGTTTTTTTTCGTCGCTAAGGACGTCGTAGGCCTGCTGCACTTTTTGGAACTGCTGCTTGGCTTTTTCGCGATCCTTGACCTCCTTATCAGCGTGCAAATCGGGGTGATACTTTCGGGCGAGTTTTCGATAGGCCTTTTGAATATCGTTGGCGCTCGCGGATTTGGAGACGCCGAGAATTTTGTAGTAGTCTTCCGCCATCGGAATAGCAAACCGCCGTGGGTTACAAAGGAAAAGGGACGACACGAAAAAAAACCGGTTTTTGTCGGGCTTCGCGCATCCCATGTCTGGGCAATAGCTCCGACCTGAATTTGGTCCGGCGCGAGGGTACGTAAGCGACGGCCAATTTTACGTTTGGCAGCAAAAGAAGTTCAAGCGCAGAAGTCCTATGAAATCACCAAATCACAGGAACAAGTTCCACATTTCCCGCGTCACAACAACCACGGCCCGATGTTTCATTTTTGCAGCATGAAACAAATTCCCCTCATTGACGATGCAATTTCGCTACGGCTTGGCGAACCGGCATTTTGTCACACCCACCCGTTTCGGCTTGTTTTTCCGACATTTTTCTGAGTTTTCCTCAATCTTCCATCCTTCCTCGCCTTTGGCATCGCGGCTGCGTTAGCTCCCGTCAACCGCAGAGCAACGCCCGAGAATGAGGAATATTGATGGCCAAGACAAAACAACCTGCCAAAAAAATGCATTCTACGATCGACGACGATCGGACCGAAAACGAAGCAATCGTAACGGCACCCGAAAAATCCTCGGAAAACACCATCGACGACCCTGTTCGCATGTACCTGATGCAAATGGGCCGGATTCCATTGTTAACTCGTGATGAGGAAGTCGACGCTGCCGTCTCGATTGACAAAGCCCGTTTCAAGTTTCGCAACACCATGCTTTCCACCGATTTCATGCTTCGCGGAGCCTATGACGCGTTACAGAAAGTCCTCGACAAGAAACTGCGGCTGGACCGCACGATTGAGGTATCGGTTACCAACAAGGCCGAGAAAAAGAGGATTATGCAACGATTGGTGCCAAACCTGAAAACACTCCGGCACCTGTTGGCATTGAACAAACGGGACTTCATTACGGCAATTTCCCGCACCCAGCCCATTAAAGAACGACGGGCCGCCTGGCGCAATCTGATCCGACGCCGCAACAAATGTGTCCGTCTGGTTGAGGAATTGAATCTTCGTTATAGCCGGTTGCAACCGCTGTTCGACCAGCTGGAAGAGATCAACTGTCGCATGCAAAGCCTGCAACGACTTTTGAAGGAAGCCGAGGAAACCGGATTTGTCGGTTCCCGCAGCCAGGAAGAGATTCGTGCAGAATTGCACTACCTGATGCAGCAAACCTATGAAAGTCCCGCAACGCTCAAACGGCGAATCAAGAAAACCAACCGTTTGCAGGAACATCAAGATGCTGCCAAACGGGTTTTGTCAGCCGGCAACCTGCGACTGGTGGTCTCGATCGCCAAGAAGTATCGCAACCGGGGCCTGAGTTTTTTGGATCTGATCCAGGAAGGCAATACCGGCTTGATGCGAGCGGTCGACAAATTCGAACACGAGCGAGGTTACAAATTCTCCACCTACGCGACCTGGTGGATTCGACAAGCCATCACTCGTGCCATCGCCGACCAAAGTCGGACCATTCGCGTGCCGGTTCATATGATCGACACGATGACTAAAGTCCGCAATGTCATGCGTGACCTCGTCCAGGATCTCGGCAGAGAACCTTCCCCCGAAGAAACGGCCGAACGTGCCAAGCTTTCGTTGGAAGACACACGAATCATTATGAAAATGGCTCGCACCCCGCTTTCTCTGGACCAGCCCGTTGGCGATCACGACGATAGCTATTTCGGCGAATTCCTGGAAGACCACCGTGATGACGATCCGTTATACGAAACGCATCAGGCCGCATTGAAATCACGTATTGAGGACGCCATGGAGCACCTCAACTATCGTGAACGAGAAATCCTCCGCTTGCGTTACGGTTTGGCCGACGGTTACTCCTACACGCTCGAAGAGGTCGGCAAAATCTTTTCGGTGACGCGAGAACGCGTCCGACAAATTGAATCCAAAGCCGTCCGAAAACTCCAACAGCCTTATCGCAACCGTTCCCTATCCAGTTTCCTCGACGGTTACGATCCGACGCTGGAAGGTCCAGTCATCGAAAACTCCTAGACTCCCCTCCCTCTCAGAGTCGTCTGTGGTTCCCTCCGAAAGAACCATGGGCGACCTGATTTTCGATTTTCTTTCCGGTTCTTCGTTCAATCTGCACTCCTGCAATCTGCGTTCGTGGATCGCATCAACTCTCTTCTCGCTGTTCCTCTCGGTGAAAACACCCGTCAGATACCTTTTTCTGGCGGGTGTTTTGTTTTTCCTTGGCTGCGAGCTTGTCGCTCGGAACCGTCGGGTGTTGGGGCGCTCGTCGAGATCAACGGAAGCTGGCATGCCAGCTTTAGAATCACGGCTCTGACGCGAAAACGCAGGCCAGCATTTGCCAAATACTTTGAAATCGTGCATTAGAGCGTCAGGAAAAAAGGCCAATTGCTTGACTTGGGCAAACCCAATCCAGCAGCACTTCGTATACGCTGCGTATATCGGAGCAATTAGTGACGAAACTCGATCGGCGAGTTGAGTCGATTTGCATTTACCAACCTCAGCCACGCCGTTTTCGCGTCGCAAGACAATGTTGGGCCAATTCGCTGAAACCAGCAGACAGGAATGAACTTATCGGTGAAACGAGCGTCTCAGAGAAAAGCTGTTTTGCGGTCGGAATAAAAAATGGAACCCGGCAATCGGAAAACCCTTTGCGAACAAGTTGGAAATTCAGTCTGTTTCGATCGTGCCATTCGTTATTATCGTTACGAATTCCACCAGAACATTTGGGCGAATGCGATTCTCGAATGTTCCGTGGCAAGCGAGCTGCAAAAAAGCTAGACTGCGAGAGTACGAAAAAATGACGCCAACCAATCAATTCTGATGGAATTCGTTGGGAAAACACTGCTCTTAGGTGAAGACTCATGTTGACTGCCCGTGACATTATGAACCCGGCGATCGTCACCGCTGCCCCCGATTGGTCGGTCAAGCAGGTGTTGGATTTACTCCTGGAGGAAGACGTGAGCGGCCTTCCTATTCTCGATGCGAACGGTCGCTTGGTCGGTTTGGTTT
This sequence comes from Pirellulaceae bacterium, assembly GCA_942492215.1. Lineage (GTDB taxonomy): Bacteria > Planctomycetota > Planctomycetia > Pirellulales > Pirellulaceae > Mariniblastus. The sequence goes on along the minus strand of CALODY010000035.1, from coordinate 48,960 downwards.
CGGAATCTGTGTTACTGGTTGCCGCTTTTGACCTGCAATTGCAATCTGACCCGGTTAGCTTGCACATGCAGCGCCAATTCATATCGGCAACTCCTGATGAACCCGTCGGCCAGTTGGTCGAGAAATTCCTGCTTCACCGCGTGCGCCATTTTCCCGTTGTCGAAAATGGCAGGATCCTTGGAATTGTGACCCGACGTGATTTGCTCCGTGCGGTTCTGGGTCGAAAAAACTCGAACGATATGGCTTCCGAACGGCTGACCGGGTAGCCAGAGATTTCAAGTCCCCAGTCCTGGCCCAAGCATTTCGGACGTAGAGCCACCCACTCGGCCCCGCCAATCCAATAAATGAATCGTCAAACGGCCCAAGTTCGACTTGGAGCCCCACTCAAAATCGAAGGGCCGGATACTTACGGATCATGGATTGACTGAATCCAGATCACGTTCAAAATAATCTGCGCGAGACGGTTTTTTGTGTTTTGCAGATCGCGGTTTTCTTTTAGAATTCGGTGCCTTGTATCGGACGATATCTGTGGCGTGTCGACCAGGTTTTAAATCGACGGATGACGAATCAACCTCGCAAAAACAGTGGTACCGCAAAAGCGAAGACTCGGTCTTCGAAATCCGGTAACAGTTCCAGTAAAGCGACCTCCCGCCGGGCGTGTCGCAGCGAGCCTCGCTGGGTCGGATATTCCGACGAACGACTGTTGGATGTGAGGATCTGCGACCTTGGCTTGTCGCTGGATGGCACACCGCTGGTGAACCTGAGAGACCGACTTTATTCGGAGTTGCAGAGCAAGAATCTTCGCATCCGCCCCCATTGCTGGCTCAGTGATGACTGGTTTTCTCCGGATGGGATACCCGGTATTGCGATTCCATTTTATTTGGCCCATCCGCGACTGATCCGTCTTGAACGGAAGATGATGTTGGAAGTGGAAGGTGGTACCCAATCCTGGTGCATGCGAATCCTGCGTCATGAGGCCGGTCATGTTGTCGACACTGGCTACCGGCTCCACCGGCGACGACGATATCGGGAAACTTTTGGAAACTACTCGGATCCGTACCCCGAGTACTATCGGCCAAAACCTCGCAGCAAGAACTTTGTCTTGCATTTGGAACCATGGTACGCACAAAGCCACCCGGCTGAGGATTTCGCCGAAACGTTCGCAGTTTGGCTAACGCCCCGATCTGATTGGCGGCGGGAATACCAAGGTTGGAATGCACTGAAAAAGGTTGAGCTTGTCGAACGATTGATGGACGACATTGCCGGTCAGTCGGCCAAAGTGAAATCTCGTTCGAAAGTCGATCCCGTTCATCGCATCGACAAAACGTTGCGCGAGCATTACGAAGAGAAACATGCCTGCTACAGCATCGATTCGCCCAGTCAATTTGACGAAGATCTCAAAAAATTGTTTCCCCAAATACCCAAAACGCGCAAAAGTAAAACCGCGGCCTCCTTTCTTACGAAAAATCGAGCCGAATTTTGTCGGCTCATTGCACAGTGGACTGGTGAATATCGATATAATATCAACCAGGTCCTGCGAGAAATGATCGAAAGATGTCGATACATGAACTTGCGGGTTAGCGGAAGAGAGACGGAACTCCGGCAAAATACCTTGATGATGTTAACCGTCCACACAATGAACTATTTGCACGGAGCCCATCACCGCGTCGCGCTCTAGTCAGACGACGATCGATGATGGGTCTGGACAGAATCTTTGTGATTTCGCTGATTATTTCTGCCATCATGTCAGCGGATTTGAATACGCCAGATGAAGAAACTTCGAGCGCTGGTGTTGATGCACGAATCTCTTGTTCCCCCGGTTAGCCTCGAAGGCTATTCGGAAGAACAAGTTCTCGAATGGAAGACCGAATTTGACGTCGTAAGTACGCTCAAAGAAATGGGTCATGAGGTCCTGCCGCTGGGGGTTTATGACGACTTGGGTGATTTGCGGCGGGCCAGACAGGACTTCAAGCCACACATCTGGTTCAATCTGCTGGAAGAATTCCACGGCGTGGGGGTCTACGACCATCATGTGGTCAGCTATCTCGAGTTGATGAAACAGCACTACACAGGCTGTAATCCAAGAGGACTACTTCTCTCGCATGACAAAGCGTTAGCCAAGAAAATTCTTTCCTTTCATCGGATTCGTTCGCCTGGTTTTTTTGTCGTTCCACGTGGCAAAAAGACTCGCATGCCCGTCTCATTTGAATTCCCGCTCCTGGTCAAATCGGCATCCGAAGACGCCTCGCTGGGTATCGCCAGGGCCTCTGTAGTTCGGGACGAATCAAGCTTGGCGAATCGAGTTGATTACATTCACCGCGAAACCGAAACCGACGCGCTGGTAGAAAACTTCATCGAAGGTCGCGAACTTTACGTCGGCGTATTGGGGAACCGCAAACTTAAAGTGCTGCCAGCGTGGGAGATGACCTTTGAACATCAACCGGACCAACCCGTCATCGCTACCTCACGGGTCAAATGGGATATCGAACATCAAAAAAAACTGGGAGTCAGAACTCATCGAGCAGAAGATCTGTCGCCGGAGATGGAGAATAAAATTGCCAAGATTTGCAAACGGGTTTACAAAGCGCTCAGCCTTAGCGGCTATGCACGTATCGACTTGCGGCTTCGCGATGATGGAGAAGTGTTTGTGATCGAAGCAAATCCGAATCCCAACCTGTCATTCGGCGAAGACTTTGCCGAGTCGGCCGAGAACATTGGCATTGGATTTGAACAACTGCTTCAGAAAATCATCACTCTGGGACTCAACTACCAGGCCGAATGGCGATTGGTGTAGCCTCGAACATGGTGTTGTCTAAACGGTCTTCTCAAAGTGAATTCGGCTCGCTTATCGTCCCAGCCACAGATCCCGCTGTTTCTTTTGCTCAGCATCGGGTTTGCGGATCAAACGCATTTTCCAATCTTGTTCCGGTTTGGCTCCGATTACGATCGGCAGCTCCATCAGCTTTCCGCGTCGCGAAATCAAGACGATAATCTCATCGCCGATTTCAAATTGCTGAAGTCGACTATCGATCGAAGAAGTCGTCCGAAAACCATCAATCGCGATAATTTCGTCGCCGGGATTCAGGCCAGCGTCGGTTCCGGGAGAGTTTGAGCGGACATTGGAAATTGTGAGACGCCCGTTGCTGCTTGCAGTGCGAATGCCCAGCCAGGGTGTAAGTTTCTTCGGTTCTTTCTTCTCAACCAAATCTTCTGCTGTGGACTTATCCGCTGGATCTGCATCGGAGTCCTCCCCATTGCCATTCGATTCTCCAGCGTTCAGGGAATTCAGGGACAAACTCGCCTCAGCCTCCGATTGAGCCGACTCCCCATCGTCCGTTGCCTCGCCCTGGATCCCGGCACTGGGAATTTCCAAACCTAACCAGCGGGCGTCCGCGAACTCAAGCTCGTCCGTTGAATCGACAGCACTTTGAAACCACGCCGTCAAATCCTCACCGGCAACCTCGCTGGCCATGTTTCGGAAATCCTCGGGCGTGAATCCCGTTTCCAAATATTCGGCGTACATATCTTTCATGACATCATCGAGACTCTTTGATCCGTCCGTCAATCGACGAATCTTCGCATCCAGCAAGAATGCGACAACGGCGCCTTTGGAGTAATAGCTGATACGTGTATTACCGGCGTTCTCGTCAGGTCGATAGAATTTGATCCAGGTATCGTAAGAAGAATTGCTCAGACTCTGCACCGTCCTGCCATTGGCGGTCTGGACGCTCTCGATATTCTTTGACATCCGTTCAACGAACTCTTTGGCAGAGATCAGGCCAGCTCTTACCAGCGCCAAATCCTCGTAATAGCTGGTGATTCCCTCGGCGACCCAGAGGCTTTCCGTATAGACCTCGTTTTCATAGTCATATTCAATTAACGACTTGGGTCTCAGTCGGCGAACATTCCATGCATGAAAAAACTCATGACTGGCAAGGCTTAACCAGTCTTTGTACCGCTTGCTGTCACGAAAATTCCAGCGACTGGTCATGATCAAGGTCGAATTGTCGTGTTCCAGTCCGCCACCACGTTCTCCAATTACGTTCAGGAACAAGTAACGGTCGTAAGGGACAACGCCCCACATTCGCTGATGCTCCTCAACGACTTTTTTCAAATCCGCCGAGGCCTTACTGCCATCCCAATATCCCGATTCGCCCACATTCACGAGTTGATGTTCGACTCCACCGGCCTGAAACGGATAGACATGGATATTTCCCGCCACAATCGGACTATCGACCAATTCGTCAAAACTCCCGGCGACAAATGTATGAGGTTGATCGTCGTGAGCCGCGAGACTGGTTGCACTGCGGTTCCAGCCCTTGGGCAGCTTGAGCCTGACGATGTGCGGTTGCGGAATCCGCTCGGGAACGGTGAGGAAAGTTGCTGCACCATTCAACACAGCGAACTGCCGGCCGACCCAGTTCGTTCTGACTGACAACTGATTGCAGTACAGCCGATAGGAAACCGTGAAATGGTCAACACCTTCGGTCTGCACTTGCCATCGGTTTTTCTTCACTTTTTCAAACTCAAGTGGCTTTCCTTCAGGATCGCTCATCCCGATTGAATCAACGTGCCGGGCATATTCGCGAACCAGGTAGGACCCTGGAGTCCAGACAGCCATCATCAGATCCGTCGTTTTCCCCTCAGTCGGCACGTCGACCGTCACTCTGATGTAATGGTTCTTGGCATCCGCGAGATCTAACGTGTAATGGACGTGCTTTTTGTCGACCGACACTTGGCCGGACAAGCTATCGATGTTGGACACGATTCCCAGGCAAATCATGGCAAACATCATCGATCGAATTTTGTGAACGCAGTTGAGAGTAAACATTAAGTCTTTTCGCATCAAGGAATGGGTTTCCACCCCCATTCTAGCATGCGATGAAGCAAGCATTTTGGTTCGTTTCGGTTTGTGAAAACGATGAACGATTTCGGCATCCGCTCGGTGAATCGGTAAAAAAACAATTTCGTTCCAGAAGCATGCCGCATGTTAATCGTACCTGGCTGCTGGATCGCGACTTGTTCGTGTCCGCGATTGGGCTTAAAAAACAGGTGTTGTTTCACCGCTAACCCATTTCTTCACGTTGACGGGAACACCGTGCATGTCGAATCCAGCGAACTTTCGTTCTATCCTCTTATTTGGTCCGCCTGGCGTGGGCAAAGGAACTCAAGGCAAGATTCTTGGTACGATTCCAGGTTTCTTTCATTTGTCAGTTGGCGATGTATTTCGATCAATTGATATTGGGTCGGCGGACGGGCAGGAAGTTTACAAGTACAGCTCACAGGGACAGCTGGTCCCTGACGAATTGACGGTCAAAATCTGGAAGAAAGCATTGCAGGCTTTTGTTGGCATGTCGACCTATAAACCTCGAGAAGACCTCTTGGTCCTTGATGGTATCCCCCGAAACGTAGCCCAAACCGAGTTGGTAAAGGACCACTTGGACATCCGGCAGGTCATCAACCTGGAATGCTCCGATGCACGCGATATGATTCACCGCCTGCGTCGTCGGGCCATTCGCGAAAACCGGGCTGACGACGCTAATGAAGATGTCATCCTCCGGCGGTTTGAGGTCTATCGGGAACAGTCGGCTGACGTACTGAAGTGTTACGCGGGCGAAATTGTTCGCTCTGTCGAGGCGACCGGATCTCCTGCGGAGGTTTTGTCAAAAATTCTGCAGCACGTAATCCCGATTCAGAACCAAATCTTTCAAGAAGAAGACTTGCCGGATTAGTTAGGTGGCGCATGTCCGTTCGAGTGGATTTTGGGCACAGTCAATGAATTGGCAGCATTCGGATTGACTGCCTCGCAGTTAGGCTGCGTTGAGCTACGACGATTTACCCAGTCTGTCTTTGCCCAGAAATGGGCGAAGCACCTCGGGGACGGTAACTGATCCATCTGCGTTTTGGTGGTTTTCCAAAATCGCGATCAGAGCGCGACTCAGCGCGAATGCGGTTCCGTTGAGAGTATGAACAAAGTTGGTCCCTTTTTTGTCTTTTTGCTTATAGCGGATGTTCAGGCGACGTGCCTGGTAGTCGGTGCAGTTTGAAGTACTGGTAACCTCTCCCCATTCGCCGGCCTCACCGCGTCCCGGCATCCACGCTTCCAAATCGAATTTTCGATAAGCCGGACCGCCAAGATCGCCGGTGGCAGTATCGACAACGCGATAGGGCACCTCGATGGCGTCAAACAATTCGCATTCGATGTCTCGAATCTCGTCGTGCATCGCGTCACTCTGTTCCGGCAGCGTGAACGCGAACATCTCAATTTTTGTGAATTGATGAACCCGATAGAGTCCGCGGGATGCTCGACCGGCCGCTCCTGCCTCGGTCCGATAACAGTGGCTGATTCCGCATAACTTGATCGGCAGATCCGTATCGTTAAGCGTCTGGCCGCTGAATAAACCTCCCAGCGTTATTTCCGCGGTTCCAATCAACGACAGGTCCATGTTTTCGATACTATAGATTTGTGTCTCCGGCCCGCGTGGCATAAACCCGATGCCCTCGAGAATCGAATCTCGGGCAAGGTCGGGCGTCAGCGTTGGAGTAAATCCACGTTTGACCAATTCGCTGATCGCGTATTGTTGCAACGCCAAATCCAGTAGCACCAAATCGCCTTTGAGGAAATAAAAACCATTGCCAGTCGTGCGAGCGCCTCCCTCGAAATCGATCCAGCCTTGCCGTTCACCAAGGTCAAGGTGATCCAGTGGTTCGAAATCAAACGCGCGGGGTGCATGTTTCCCTCGCGACAACTCCAGATTGGCTTTGTCGTCGACGCCGACCGGACAATCGGGGTGGGCCATGTTGGGAATGAGCAGCTGGATTTGGTGAATTTCTTCATCCATCCGATCGAGCTCACTTTGTGCGGCATCCTTTTGTTCTCGCAGTTTTCGACCTTCCTCCTTGCGCGCCTCGCGCTCCTGCTCATCTTTGGCCTTGCCAATCGATTTGGAAACCGAATTGGCTTGCGTGTTGAGATCCTGGACCTCCCGAAGCCTGGTTTTCCGTTCACTTTCCAAGGCGACAAAACGATCCACGTCCGCCCGGACATTTCGATCCTGGCAGTTCTGTTTGACGGCATCGGCATGTTCAACAATAAATCTTCGGTCCAGCATTGATTTTGGCTTTTGAAGTTGGGGAGAAGGAACGTGGGTTACTAACTGATACTCGCACCATGATCGGTCCGCCAACTCGTTGGCCCACTAACTTGTTGGCCCACTAACTTGTTGGCCCGCTAACTTGTTGGCCCGCTAATTCGGATTAAGACATTTTGTGGCGCGTCATCTGACTTTCTTAGGGCGTTTCGATCTTGCTGATCTCATCCCACAGGTGGCAACTGGATTTGATGCCGAAATGGAAGTCTTCAACAGAAAACTTTTCGTCCGGACTATGGGGGTTATCATCGTCCTGCCCCCAACCCAGCAGGAGAGTGTCAATTCCTAGCAACTGGCTAAACGAGTTGACCACAGGTATGCTTCCCCCGGACCTAACAAACACCGGCTTGATGCCGAATCCCTTTTCAACCGCTCTGGCCGCCGCGTCCATGTAAGGACTGTCCAGTGACAACACAAAACCCGGAGCGCCATGCACGACTTGGAAGTCCATCTCGATGCCGGGTGGACACAACTCCTGGAGCATTTTGCCCAGGCTTTTCTGGATTTTATCAACGTCCTGATTGGGCACGAGGCGAAAACTGAATTTAGCCCCTGCTTTGGCCGGCAATACGGTTTTCGCCCCGGCTCCCTGGTAGCCGCCCCAGATCCCGTTGATGTCAAACGTGGGGCGAGCCCATCTGCGTTCCAACGTTGAGAAGCCAGCTTCACCCGTCAATCCATTGACGCCCAGTTCTTCCATGAATTGCTTGTCCGAAAACCCGAGTGAAGCAAACTGCTCTCGCTCGCGCTGACTGAGTGCCTGGACATCATCGTAAAAGCCGGGAATTTGAACGCGTCCATTCTCATCCACAAGCGCCGCCATCATTCGAGCCAACGTATTCACGGGATTGGTTACGCTGCCCCCGAATGACCCTGAGTGCAGGTCGCGATTCGGGCCGGTGAGGTTAAGTTCGCAGTAGCTAATGCCCTTCAATCCATAGGTAATCGCCGGTTGGCCGGGTGCGTATTGCGAGCAGTCGCTGATAACGGCAATGTCCGCGGCAATTTTCTCCGTGATCGGGACGTCGCCGTCGTACTTGCCTGCCAACATTTCCGTCATTCCATGACTACCGGATTCCTCCTCGCCCTCGATCAGAAATTTGACCTGCAACGGTAGGTCGCCCCGAGTTGCTTTCCAGGTTTCCACCCCAAACAAATGCGTGATCATCTGACCTTTGTCATCCGTTGCACCACGGGCATAGATCTTTCCATCCCTCACGTCCGGTTCAAATGGAGGTGTTTTCCATAACTCCAGCGGATCAGGAGGTTGAACATCGTAATGGCCGTATACGAGGACCGTCGGCGCTCCTTCGACTTTCGGCGATTCGGCATAAATGATCGGATGTCCGCAGGTCTCAATGACTTCGGTATGGAGGTCGATTCCACGGAATCGGCCAGCCAACCAGTCCGCCGCCTTGCGAACCTCGGCGTCATAAGCGCTGTCTGTTCCAATGCTGGCCATTCGCAGCCATTCGAACAAATCATTTTCAAATCGTTTTCTATTCGGAGTCAGGTAAGTATCGAAATCCGCCATTTTTTTCCCTTGGTGATCTACTCAGTAAAGATTCAAAACCGCTTTTTCCTGCCCGGCATTGCCTAACCGGCAAAGTCGCGGGCCTGCACAACGTTGTGCGGGTCGCTGGCAAAACTCAGATAACCTGTGAAGCTCAGACGGAGGAGAAAAATCGGTCTTTTTGAAACTTGCCGAGTGATTAAAATGTTGTACGGCTACAATATAACGGTCGAAACTGGCCTCGCCTATCGCCGCCGATGCCGTCCAATTCCTGTCGAATTTCACTCCCGAATACAAAAAAGTTATTGAAATGCGATCGTTATTCGTTCAAATTGAATTCTCAGTTGACTGCAACGGTAACTATCGAATCAGGTAACAACCATGACAGAGCACGGATCCTCAACTTTGGTCGCAGAACCCGTCGTCAAACGAAAATCCAAGCAGGAACAGCGTCGCAAAAAACAGCCGCGGTATCATGTTATTCTCTGGGATGACGACGACCACTCGTACGAGTATGTCGTGCTCATGATGCGGCAAATTTTTGGCCACACTTTTTCCAAAGGTTTTGAAATCGCAAAACGGGTTGATTCCGACGGCCGCTCGGTTTGCCTAACCACCACCCGCGAACACGCGGAACTCAAACGAGATCAGATTCATTCGTTTGGACGAGACTTTCTGATCGAGCGTTGCAAAGGTTCCATGTCCGCAACGATCGAGCCCGTATCCGACCAGTAAATTGGTCCTTTAAGCGATTCGGGACGCCGGTCTAAGTGATTTGACGCCGGCGTTGTTCGATTGAATCAGGATTCCCGTGGTTGGATGCACTCCGGTAGATCATTCGCCGCGTTGTTAACGACCTTGCTAACGGGAACCGCATGCAGTTTCTCGGCAGGGCAAGGAACCAAAACAGACTGCAGTTATTCTTTGTCCTGAAATGAGGAATCCAGCCAGAATGAGTATTGGTCCCGATCGAGGATAACCGGCATTCGATCGTGCAGCGGGGCCATCATGGAATTGGCTTCCGTGGTCAGAATTGTGCAAGTTTCAACCGGCGCCGCCAATCCGCTGTCGGATTGTTTGTCTTTCCATGACTCCCATAGTCCCGCCATGCAAAAGGGGCCATCGTCAACTTGAGTAATGTAGTAGGGCTGCTTTTCTTTGCCGATTTTCTTCCATTCAAAGAAACCGTCTGCCAGCACCAAACATCGTCTCGATTTGAACGCCGCCCGAAACGACGGTTTGGTTGCCGCCGTTTCCGATCTCGCGTTAATCATGCGGGCCCCGATTTTCAAATCCTGGGACCAAAACGGAACCAACCCCCAGCGTAGCATCGCGGGTTCACAGTTCCCCTGCGGATCCTGCCGAACGCACAAGATCGACTGCGTTGGTGCAATATTGTACCTGGGACGCAATTTCGGAAATCGCAAGTCTTCAAACAACGCGCTAAGCGTTTCGGCTGGGGTCCTCAACGTGAACCTTCCACACATAACCACTACCTGTTCTCGATTGATTATTTACTGATTCCCGGTTGGTCTGGGTTTTTCAATCCTCCATTGTTCGTTTGTCACAAACCATTGTAACCCGCTTGACGGAGCTCGTTTTTGGCGACCTCCTGGTGTTGGTGAGGAACCAGAACATAATCGGTTTCAAATGCAGAAACAACAAAAATCGGTATCTTTGCGAGCGCCAGGACACGACTGAGTTCGGCAATCACTCCAACCAGATCAAAGTCCAGATTTTCGTCGACATACATGCAACTCCAACCCCGACTGGATTCAACACCTGCTGGCACTTCCCGTTGAAGACACACGACCGTGACACCCTCCGTGGTTCTGCAATACAGCTGCAATTCGCCAGCAACCCATTCCGGCAACTTGGAATCAATTGGCAGCTTACAGATCGAATATTCACCTGGCAGAAATTTTAGTTGCATTTCAATCAGATCCGAATTCCGGCAAATCAAACGTGAATATTGTAAACTGTCGGGCGACATGAAGAATGATTTCTTACCGACGGCGTCTCTCGAGCGACTTGAACATCGCGCCACAATTCTTAGACGGATACGCGATTTCTTTCATGCGCGAAATTTTATCGAAGTGGAAACGCCGCTGTTGTCACACGACATCTGCGTCGACCGTTACATTCAACCGATCAGCGTTGCCGCCAACGATGTAACCGGGTTGCGGAATCCTTTGAATTCGGCCGGGGAACGGCTGTGGCTGCAGACTTCGCCGGAGTTTGGCATGAAACGACTGCTGGCCGCCGGTGCTATGGCGATTTTTCAAATCACGAAGTGCTTTCGGTGCGGCGAACGCGGACGATTGCATAACCCGGAATTTACCATGCTGGAGTGGTACCGAGTTGGAGACGACCTTCATTCGGGCATGGATTTGTTGGCGGAGTTTACCGCCGAACTGCTGGGCAAACCGCAGACCAACCGCTTGAATTATCGCCAAGTATTCGACCAGCATGTCGGAATGGATCCGCACTCTGTCTCAATTGACCAGCTGACAGAGTTTTGTCGAGCAGAAGGAATTTTGCCGGAGGATTTCACCAACGAAAGAAATGATCGGGACTTTTGGCTGAATCTGATCTTGTCGCGGCGCGTGGAAGGCAACCTGGGCATTGAAACACCAACGCTGGTTTACGACTGGCCCGCCAGCCAATCTGCATTGGCGATCGTTCGTGATGGAGACATTCCGGTTGCCGAACGATTTGAGCTCTATGTCGACGGCATCGAAATCGCCAACGGCTATCACGAGTTGCTCGACTCGGAGGAATTGGTCAATCGGAACAGCGCCAACAACCTGTTGCGAGTTAAGGATGGGAAAAACACTTTGCCCGAAGACAGCCGGTTGATCGCTGCCATGCAACATGGAATTCCGGCTTGTGCGGGTGTCGCACTAGGAGTCGATCGCCTGGTGATGTTGTTGACGGGAGCCAAATCGCTCGAAGAAGTGCTGACGTTTCCGATCGACATCGCCTAATCGCTGCCCAATCGGCGATGCGCAGCAAAACAGCCGAGCAAACTCGCTCGGCTGTGCAGGTTATTCTTACCTCCCAAGGTAATTAGTCGCGGGAGTCGTTGTCATCATAGGTATAGGAATCCGAGACCGCAGAATAGTCCTTTTCGGCTTTTGCCCTGGCCTCAGCACGTTCTGCAGCGACCTGTACGATTTGTTGGGCCATCCGGATATCGTTGGGATGGAAATACCGAACGAAAGAGCCGTCCATTCTTTCGATCCGGTTCTTGACCAACATTTCCTGCCATGTCAAACCATCGGTAACACTCCAGGCAGCTGCCTGGGCCGCCGGTTGCGAGATTTCGTCATTGGCAATCATCCGACACATCTCAGCAATCCTGGGATCACTATTGAGATCTTCCAATGGTTGAATTACGTAGTTCATTCGACTCTTGGGGTTTGGTTTGCCTTCTTCAAGACAGACCGTTTTGATGCTCGCGCGACCGCTCTTACCAGCGGGAATGTTAAACACACCGCCGCCACCACCCCGACCGCCACCGCCAAGACCGCCGCCACCGCCAAAACCGCCGCCGCCGGCGCCGCCGCCAAGACCGCCACCGACTCCTTGTCCTCCGCCAAGACCGCCACCGAGACCACCGCCACCACCGAGGCCACCGCCACCGCCAAGACCGCCACCACCGCCTCCAAGTCCACCAAAGCCCTGGCGCATGACCGGAACGGCAGAAAACGCAGCTGGCATCTTGATGGCCAACGGACGATCGGAATTATTTTTTACGACAAGATTGGAATCCGCTTCACTCTTGGTCTTGATGATGACTTCAATATCACCGCTCGAAATCGCGGCGAACATGTCAACCGACTCGAATCCTTCGACAGCCTGTTGGGACTTGCTAACGGTCGACAACCGTCTCTGTTTTACCAAGGCTTCCCGGGCTGAATCTTCTTTCTCGTCCGCCATCGCGACGGACGACAACGTTGCCACTGCGAAAATCGCAATTCCCAATCGGAACCAGTAACCGCTGATAGACATTTTCATCAAAAAATCCTCTTCTATTGAAACCGATGTCTTGCCCACATCGGTCAGAAACCGCATTTGGATGACTGGCTACCTGGGAATCAGGTTACTACCGCATACCCGGATCACAGTCGCTCTCCAAGGTCTAGGATAGTCGGAACCACCGCTTGATCCAAGCAAAATCTTGTCCCGAACCGGTTTCAGGCCGTGAACAGTTCTCCGAAAAACCGGCTCCAAACCGCCATTCTGTCTCGCTTGTCGTCCGAATTCGGCGAATGTTTCTGAATGCGACACCAAACTGAGTGGCGAATCTGCGTGGAATACCTTTCGGATGTATCGGAAGAAGCGCCCGGTTGCGCCCAACACGAGACCTGGTGGTCAGAATATGCTGGTTTGACGAGCCAGGTTTGCGTCGTTGTCAGGTAATCTACGCCAATCCCCGATCCCTTGGCCGGCAGAATCGGTCAATTCGGTACGACCGGGGCGCGTTTCGCACCGGTCGAATGTCGCGGAATTGCTTACCGCCTCAGTCTCTAAATCTGTTTAGATCAATGTGGCGATCACGAGGGCGACCACGCTCATCAACTTCAACAGGATGTTGAGGGATGGACCAGAAGTATCTTTAAAGGGATCACCGACAGTGTCGCCGACCACCGCTGCTTTATGGGCTTCGCTACCTTTGCCCAACATGACGCCATCCACTTCGAAACCTTCTTCGATCATCTTCTTGGCATTATCCCAGGCTCCACCAGCGTTCGACTGAAATAGCGCCATCAAAACACCGCTGACCGTTACGCCGGCGAGCAAACCGCCGAGCATCAGTGCATTTGTGTTAGTGCCTGCGGCGAAAAAGAACTTGGGTACGAAACCGAATGCCACGGGTACGGCAACCGCGACAATTCCCGGAAGAATCATCTCGCGAATCGAAGCCTTCGTCGAAATCGCAACACACTTTCCGTATTCAGCTTTGCCATCAGCAGCGTCGAAGGTCACCTGATCCTCTTTCGGCCAGTTTTCGAATTCTGTTCCGTCATTCTTGGTCATCACATCGAGTGCTTTTCGCAATTCGGGAATATCGCGAAATTGGCGCCGTACCTCTTCAATCATCGCCATCGCGGCCCGACCAACAGCATTCATGGAAAGGGCTGAAAACAGGAACGGCAACATCGCTCCAACAAACAGCGAAGCCATCACGTACGGATTGGTAATGCTGATTTCGGTAATCCGGCTGTTCGGGTGGCTTGCATTGTAGGAAGTCATGAATGCCGCAAACAACGCTAGGGCGGTCAGCGCGGCGGAACCGATCGCAAACCCCTTACCAATCGCAGCCGTCGTGTTTCCGACCGCGTCAAGTTTGTCCGTTCGACTGCGGACTTCCGGAGGAAGATCCGCCATCTCAGCGATACCTCCCGCGTTGTCCGAGATCGGACCGTAAGCGTCGACTGCCAGCTGGATCCCCGTGTTGGAGAGCATTCCAACCGCTGCGATCGCGATCCCATAAAGTCCAGCGAAGGTGTACGCGCCGATAATGGCGGTAGCGATGACAAGAATGGGCAAAGCGGTCGACATCATGCCAACGCCCAGGCCAGCGATGATATTGGTCGCAGATCCTGTAACCGATTGTCGAGCAATCGACTTGACCGGCCCCGTTCCTGTTCCGGTATAAAACTCGGTGATCTTTCCAATCGCCAAGCCGGCGACGAGGCCAAACAGAATCGAATAAAAGACGCCGTTGGCGGTGATCAATTGCCCCTCAAACGTCCAGCTACCCGGCAGCATCCATTGAATGATGAACCAGGTCAGCACTAGCAGAACGCCGGCCGAACCAAATTCACCCACATTCAGTGCGTGATGTGGGCTGCCGCCGTCTTTGACTTTGACGAAAAACGTGCCTGCGATCGAGGTCAAAATACCCACCCCTGCCAAGACCAGTGGCAACAACACGGCCGACAGTCCCGCGAATCCGTCAGCCCCGTTGGCAAATTCGGGCAACGTGAAAAAGACGGCACCTAAAACCATCGTTCCAATGATCGAACCCACATACGACTCAAACAGGTCAGCACCCATGCCGGCTACGTCACCGACGTTATCACCAACGTTGTCCGCAATCGTGGCGGGGTTGAGCGGATGGTCTTCCGGAATCCCGGCTTCCACTTTTCCCACCAGGTCAGCGCCAACATCTGCCGCTTTGGTATAAATTCCACCACCCACACGGGCGAACAATGCGATCGAAGATGCACCGAAGGAAAACCCGGTCAGGACAGTGATCACTTTCGTAACACTCGTTGCATCACTTAGACCAAACACAATCCCGTAAACCACGAACAGTGTTCCGAGTCCGAGAACCCCCAAACCGACAACGCCCATCCCCATTACCGAGCCGCCAGAAAAAGCGACCTCCAGTGCTTTGCCAAGGCTCTCGCGAGCGGCATTGGTCGTTCTCACGTTGGCTTTGGTGGCAACTCTCATTCCGATGAAACCGGCCAGCGCCGAACAAAATGCACCCAACACGAAGGAAAACGCAATCAGCGGAGAGGACGTCTCCTGGGTGGTACCGGCGTAGCCCAACAGCGCGGCAACGGCAATCACAAAAACGATCAGGATCGAATACTCCGCTTTCAAAAACGACATCGCACCTTCGTTAATATTGCGTGCGATGCGAGCCATCTTTTCGGTGCCGACTTCCTGTTGCGCGACCCACGATGATTTCCAGTAAGTGAAAACCAGTCCAGCCACACCCAAAAGAGGAATCAGGTAGCTGATGATCGTAAACAGGCTCCCAGAAGTTGCCGCCGATCCACCGCCTGATTCGACCGCAGCAACCGATCCGCTACCCGTTTGAGCCTCGGTGGTCGTCGGAGCAGAACCGGGATCCTGGGCGACCAGGTCTGAACTGGCGGCAACCGTTAAAATGAGAAAAGAAATGGCGAAAACAAGTGCGACGGCGGTACTCCGGGGGAGTAATCTCGACATTCTAGTGGGCCTTTATTCTGCGACTTATGTGAGGAAATTGACAGTCTAAGATGGCTATTAAACTTCCTTTACTCCATTCCGAAAAGTCCTGTTGGACAAAATAATCCCCGGCAAAACCATTATCGAGTTTCAGAAGATTCGTCGCCGACGGATTCCCATATGACGTTCGTCGGGTGGCGTCGAATCGTGCCCACTCAAAAACTCCCAATACAACAAAGAGGCTGCTTGTTTTGAGACGATCCAAATGGTTGAATCCCTGCGACTTGGGAATGAAATCTG
Source organism: Pirellulaceae bacterium (assembly GCA_942492215.1). Taxonomy (GTDB): domain Bacteria; phylum Planctomycetota; class Planctomycetia; order Pirellulales; family Pirellulaceae; genus Mariniblastus. The sequence continues at coordinate 33,045 of CALODY010000035.1, read as the reverse complement.
AAAGTTACCCCAGTTTTCTTGGCTCAATGCCAGAATCTGATGCCGTAGCTCATCGCCCTCAACGTGATGTTCGGATCGAATTACAAGGACGAAGAGACGGGATTGAAGTTCTTCACGTCCACCCGTTCCGCGACCCCAAATTTCAGGACCGAAACCGACCTGCGACAGAATGACCTATGTGACTATCTTGGGTCAACGAAATTTTTTGTGAGCGATTGGGGTCCGAGATTCAGATTTTTGTGCGGGCCGCCAAAGATTTTACGATTTTCCAGTCGTGCCAAATCAAATACAATGCGGCGAAGAAAAATCATAGACTCAGGGTGTGACTAAATGGCATTTCAATCGGGAGATTCGTCGATGCGTTCGGCTGGGATTACCAAACTTCTAAAGACGTTTTTTTTCGCCTTGATTTGCACGAGTAGTGCCATTTGCCTGGCCCAGGAAAACGAAGGTGGCGAAGACCTGGACCAGGCGTTTGATCAAAAAATCAAAGCCCAATCCACCAAGGATTTGGACAAAGTCGTCAAACTTTGTGAATCGGCGATCAAGAAAGGGCTGGATTCGGACAGTGAATTGCAGGCCAAGACGTTAGCGGCTTCCACACTTTATGAGCACGCTGATCAACTCAGCCAACGGGTGTTTGCATCTCGCGGCCAGGATCGCCGATGGCGGCTGTTTCGAACCCAAGCCATGAGCCGTTTAAAGAAGGCCGTCGATTTTCAGCCGTCGATGGTGGAAGCCTATCTGTTGATCGCGCGGCTCAACACCCTGCCAGGCGGCAGTAAGGAAGATGCGCAGGAAGCCGTTGAGAAAGCCGTCGAACTCGCTGGTGAGGATCGGAAGCAGCTATCCAGTGCGTTATTCATGCGCGCCACACTGACCGAGGACGAAGAAGCCCAGATTTCGGACCTCAATCAAGCGATAAAAATTGACCCGGAAAACATGGACGCTTTTCGAGTGCGTGCTGCTTACTACTTGAAAAACGATCAAACTGATGAGGCAGTCGAAGATATCAATAGCTGGCTGGATGCGGCCGATGGGTCGACCGCCAATTACATTGCGGTGGCTCGTTCACTGATGTCGATGGGTGATAAATTTGACGAAAAGCTCCAATCGGCAGCGGTTCAGATCATCGACAAGGCCATTGCCCACGATCCCGAAAATGCGATTCCTCATACGGTTCGTGCCCAGATTAATGTAATCGCGGAGAAACTCGATGAAGCCATTACCGACGCCAGCAATGCCATCAAGCTGGATGAAAAAAACATCGGGGCTTTGTTGTTACGGGCGACTATTTATTCGGAGAAACAAAAACTCGATGAAGCTCTCAAAGATATCAATCAGGTTTTGGAATTGGAGCCCTTACTGGTGCAGGGCATTCAGATGCGGGGAATGATTCTTTCTCAGCAAGAGAATTTTTCCGAAGCCATCGAGGATATCCGCTTGCTCGCCGAGAGCGACACGTCGAATCAATTCCTGCAACGGCAATTGGCGATGCTCTACAACGCGGATGAACAACCGAGGAAGGCAATCGAGATCTACGACAAACTTCTCAAATACAACACGGAGGACAATTGGGAAGGGAAATCTAACACAAAGAAAATGGTCTTCATCTCGCGTCGCGCCGCTGGCTTGAGAGGGAGAGGAGATGCCCGGCTGTCTACTGGGGAACACGAACTTGCGGTTGAGGATTACGACGAAGCCCTGAAACTGGGCGAGGAACTCCGCCGCGTTGAGGAGGAAGAAGGGGCCGAGCCGTCCCTGCCCGATGATGGCGTTTTGAATAACCTTGCCTGGGTTCTGGCCACTTCGCCTTTGGACGAAGTTCGAGACGGCGAACGGGCGATTGAGCTTGCCACCCAAGCCGCGGAGGTCACCGAGTTCAAACAGGCCCATATCCTCAGCACTCTGGCTTCGGCATACGCGGAAACTGGTGATTTCGAATCGGCCAATGATTGGATTCAAAAAGCAATTGAACTCAATCGTGAAGAGGGTGAGGAACAAGCAAGCAAACGAAACGATGATCAGAAAGAAAGCCTGCAAAAGGAATACCAGAGTTATCAAGACAAGAAGCCATGGCGCGAAATGCAGAACGTAGAAAAGGACGACGAAGAGGAATCAAAGAAAGCCGCAGCAGACGACAATCAAGAAAACGACGAAACGGACTCGGAGCAGGATGAAGAATCCGACAAACAGGAATCCGGCGAGGATTCGGACAAGAAATCCGGCGATGACAAATCTAAATCGGATTCCGATGACAAATGAGCCTCACGCGCTGATTTGGCAGACCGCGTAAAGCTAAAACGATGTTTGTCGCCGCTTAGGCAACAGACCGGTCGATAAGCATTGGCGAACGTCTCGGCAACTCTCTAACAACACCCTGACTTGAGGATACGTTTTGCCCGATGTCCACACTTGATCGCAACGCGGCTTACGAACTCATGTGTGAATACACGAAATCGGATGCGCTGCGCAGGCATATGCTTTGCGTCGAAACGGCGATGCGGGCCTACGCTCAAAAGTTCAACGAAGACGTGGAAAGATGGGGAATCGTTGGACTGCTGCACGATTTCGATTACGAACGTTGGCCAACAGCTCCCGATCACCCGCTCGAAGGATCCAAGATCCTTAAGCAACAGGGATACCCGGACGACGTCATCTATGCCATCAAATCGCACGTGGACCAGGTTCCCGACTGTCCCAGAATATCGTTATTAGACAAAACTCTGTTCGCATGCGATGAACTTTGCGGTTTTATTCACGCGGTGGCGCTCGTGCGGCCGGATCGCATTGCGGGCATGAAATCCAAAAGCGTCCGAAAAAAGATGAAACAGAAGAGTTTTGCAGAAAAGGTCAGTCGCGAAGACATCGTTGTCGGTGCCGAGGACCTGGACGTTGAACTGAACGAACATATTCAGTTTGTAATCGATGCGATTGAATCCCACGCGGAAGAACTAGGATTGTCACCGGCTGTTTGAAAGAACGACGAGCAGCCATAAAACTGTATGCTCATTGAGCCGGTATCCGAAAACCGGAATTCCCAAACCGTTAGTCGAAAGAATCCCAACCCCGGAAGAATCAATGGAAGTCCAAAATCCCAATCAACTGACCACCAAAAAATGTGTGCCCTGTGAGGGCGGGGTCGATCCGTGCCCGCTACCCTTTGTTCATAAGCAACTGGAAAAAATTCCTGGCTGGCATCTCACCAGCGACAATCAACGTATCCGTAAAGAATGGGCCTTCAAAGATTTTGTGACATCGCTGGATTTTTTCAATAAAGTTGGTGAAATTGCCGAAGCCGAAGCACACCATCCAGATCTGCACTTGGAAAGCTATCGCAACGTATCCATCGAGATCTGGACGCACGCGATTGGAGGCCTGAGTGAAAACGACTTTATCCTTGCCGCCAAAATCGATGAAATTCCGATTGATGCTTGAATCGTCCAGGAGCCGCAATTTGCATCTCAGCGATAGCCGCAGCTATCGCTGAGATTTGTTTTTGCTACCAAGGCTGATTCACTTCTTCGCCCCGCGCGCCAGTTCGGATGCCTTGCTAGCTCAACCACCGAGGCGCAAATCGACTCACTAGCAGCGGAAATCTTCCTGACTCCTCATCATGGTGCCGATCGGGCGACCTTTGAGGGAATCCCCGAGGTCGTGATCCGCCTAAATTCATCTTTCTCGCGTTGGCCGGAACTCGAAGTTAAGCGTTCGGCCGGATGAGTTCGGACTTAGCTCGTTGCGCAACTGTAACGATTCTGACGATTCTTCGCACCCTACCAGTTGTAGCACTCAACCTCAAATTGTCGGTTGAGCCGGATGTTGCTGGAGTAAAACAATTTCCGACGGTTTGGATTGTGCACGTCGATGATTATCAGCAGAACCGGTGTAACCTGCGCCGGCGACGTCCCAAGTTGCAAATCCAACGACGAGACTGACTATGCGTTTTCTTTCCCATCTGCTTCTCCTAAGCCTGACCGTCATGTTGACATGCGGATGCTCGTATCGTGGCAATTCCCGAGTCTCCGATGTTACCCTTGCCTCTCGCGAGAATGCAGGCCTCAAATCCAAATGGCAAATGAAGCGCGACTACATGAACCAAGTGAAACTTGCGCGTCAACAGAGCGGGGAGTGCACCTGTTTTACCTGCCTGGAGAAAACCGTACTTGAGAACTACCCGGAGTTGGCGGAGAATGACTCGCCTGTCAAACGAACAGTCAAAAACAAGGCATCTGAGCCTACCTCCGATTTTGCATTACGGGAGATTGTCGACTATGCCGATACGCAACCCAAAACAGGCCACGAAAGACTGTCCCATTCCCGGCTTTCTGAACACGCTTCCAGCCGCAAGCGCGACAGCAAAAACAAATCCTTCCAAACGTTAGGAACAAAGATCGCACAGCCTTCGGAAAACTACCTGGGCATCAATGAACTGGGCGCAATCCCTGGCGTTGAGCGCAACCGCGAACAACACCTGCAAATGACAGCTCGACCAGTGCCCACGCGGCAGGATTTATCGCTGGAACGACAGGGTGCAACAATAACTCAGCGGCCTTTGATTAAAATTCCCGCAAAATCAATATTGGTTTCCGAAGATCCGAACCTCAACGTCAAATTCGACGATTTTGAGGGACAGGTTGCCGAATCAAGAGTCGCGAATACTGACTTGCAGCCCACAACTGATGTGCCACAGTCGATTCGATTGTCGGCCCAAGCTACCAACGGAACGAATCACCTCGGGGCCAACCCGAATACACCCTCGGTTGCCATCACGCAATCCACGGGGCGGGGCGCCAAAAATGCTCCCGTCAACAATACGGAATCGGATACGGAATGGGCCGCCGCGACACGTTCGAATGACCATTTATCGCCAGATACGTCAGCCGAAATCACAAGTGCTGCCGGAACAAATCCTGGTTCACAGCAAATAGAGTCGGCACTCTCAGACGTTCGTTCGGCAATCTCCGATGTCAAGTTGGAGCTTTCGGAAGTTCGATCGGCACTGAAAGAAATCCCCCTACAGGCGCCCGCCAGCAACACGGGAGTCATGATCGTGGTTACCGAATCCTCCAGTGCCGCGGCGTACCCAAATCAAGTGAAGGATTCGACGAATTCAGCGTTCACAGAAGCAAAAACGGAATCGAAAGCAAAAAATCCTGACCCTGAATCGGAATCGCGATCAAACGCGCCATTGAACAATTCGGATTCACGCCAGCTCATATCGACGTCTTCCGTGAACAATCAACCAATCGTGTTAAAAGCTCGAGCTGACCGCCGCCGTATCCAGGAATCCAATTCCGACTTCGAACAAGCTGAGAATCCGACGACTTCAAAGATGCCTCAGTATCACGCGACCCGCGATTTGCAGATTGAAAACGTAAATTTTCAACCGCTGCCAAAAATGCAATCCGTCAATTACGTGGAAAAATGCCAACCGAAATGTACTTGTCAAAGTACCCATCAATCCGATGCTTTCGAGCAGGATTCCGAGTCCCAGGGAACTGCTTCACAGAATCTCGACGCAAACTCGACCAACTCCAATCTCGCCCGAGCGAATGCTGGAGCCGCTGAAAATATGCAAAAGACGGTTAACGCTAAGGTTGCAGCGGACAACACTCATCGAGACGCTCCTGTGAATTTGGCACCCTCTTCCAATCCATCAGCGGTAGCCGAAGACGACTGCCAGGAAATTACAATTCGGGCCATTGCGAAAGAAAACCTGGTCGTCTCACAAAATAGCGATGGTTTCGGGATGCCCTCGAACGAGCGGGGTCTGCAGGCGTCACCGGTATCCACCACCCAGCAGTCGACCAACGGGCCACCTCAACCGCTGATGATCCAAGCCAAATCTCCGATCCACGCGCCTTACACAAGGAAGCAACCAGATGCCATGAAACAAATGCCGCAAGTATCGGCTTCGATTACGACACCAATTTACGGCGATCGTCCGGCGATTCCTCGATTGCGAGTGGTAATGAGTCAAGAACACGCGCAACCTTTGCCTCCCCTCGTCGTTATCAACACACCCGAATACGCGACCCAACCGCACCGGGAGGTTTCCACACACCCGATTCATCCGACGTCTCAAGAACAGCCTCGATTGCGATGGGAATTCCCTGGAAAATTCGACCCCATCCAGCTTCCCGATTTTGAGAACGCCGCCATCGTCGATCTCCCCGGCGTCAACGACTCGATTCGACGTCTCACGGCGCGCCCCGGTGACGCCGCGACGCCAAGTGCAAATCGAGCAACGATCGAACGGTAGAAAAATGCACCCAATCCTCTCGAAAACAAGAAAAAGACTACCGCGTTTTGATGTTGAAGCGGCTTTCTAAGTGTGCAACATGCTCAACGATTGGACCGTACTTTTTGATGCAGTGGGAACGTTGATCGAACCCGTGCCAGATGCGGCGACCACCTACTTTCAATTCGCCCGACAGCACGGCAGTCAAATCCCGGAAGCAACAATCCGAGAAAAGTTCGGAGAGGCCAGAAAGCTTGTTTTCAACTCGGGCTTTGCCGCCCAAGAATGCAAAATCGGCCAGTTCAATTCCAGCGATGCCATTGAGCGCGAGTTATGGCGAAATCTGGTTGCATACGTTGTCGAGGACATTCGCCCGATCGAACCGGTTTTTGAGACGCTGTGGGAACACTTTGCCGATCCCCGGAGCTGGCGTCTCTACCCAGATGTCGCACCATGCTTCAATCAACTTCAGGTGTTGGGCGTGCGCATCAGCATTGCTTCCAACTTCGATTCGCGGATTCGAGCCATTGCCAGACTGCTGGCACCGCTCGCGATCTGCGAGCCTGTGTTTTGCTCGGCCGAGATTGGCTTTCGAAAGCCTGACCCTTCGTTTTATCGCGAAATCCAGCGGCGAGGTCGCCTTGACTCGGCGCGTACCTTGATGGTCGGTGATGACCGGGAAAACGACTTTCTCGGCCCAAAAAATATCGGCTGGAATGCAATTTGGCTGCAGCGCGGAGGCGGAACATCTGGCGAAACCATTTCGTCGCTGACGGAGGTTTCTGGTCAACTTAAAATTTTGGCCGCCCAAGTCTGAACGCGGAGGTTTCCTGTCTGGAATAGTCGAAGCACACGTCGTGCACCGGGCCCTACTGAGCTTCCATTTTTCCGCGTCGGTCAATAGGTTCGACCAGCGATGCTTTCAGATAATCCGAATTCATTCTGCCGATAAACGCAATGCTGATGCCTTTGGGGCATTGGGCTTCGCACTCGGCGTAATTTCTGCAGGAACCAAAACCTTCGGATTCCATCTGTTCGACCATGCTTTTGACGCGCGAATATCGTTCGGTCTGACCCTGTGGAAGCAATCCCAAATGTGAAACTTTGGCAGAGGTGAACAGCATGGCAGCACCGTTGGGACATGCCGCAACACAAGCTCCGCAGCCGATGCAGGTAGCGGCATCAAGCGATTGCTCGGCAACTTCAGGTTCGATTGGAATCGAGTTGGGTTCCGGCTTGGGACCCGAATGGTTGCTGATGAAACCGCCAGCTTGAACAATACGATCAAATGCTGTGCGATCGACAACCAGGTCTTTCATGACCGGAAACGCTCTGGCCCTCCACGGCTCAACGTAGACGTCGGCTCCATCTTCGAAATGTCGCATGTAGAGCTGGCAGGTGGTCGTTTCACGCTTGGGACCGTGAGCCTGTCCGTTAATCACCATCGAGCACGTCCCGCAGACACCTTCGCGACAGTCGTGATCGAAAGCGACCGGCTCTTTGCCCTCTGCGGTCAATTTTTCGTTTAGATGATCCATCATTTCGAGGAAGGACATGTCGGGAACGACGCCGTCAAGGTCGTACGATTCCATTCGGCCTTTGTCGTCTCGTGATGATTGTCTCCAAATGTGCAGATGGATTTTCATGTTTTGTAGTTCCTTATCGCCGGCGGGAGGGCTTCGAATTCGAGTGGTTCCCTGTTGAGTTCCGGGGTTTCCCCTTCGCCTTTGTATTCAAAAACGGAAACGTGAGCATACTCCTCATCATTTCGCAACGCTTCGCTTTCCTCGGTTTGAAATTCTTCCCTAAAGTGACAACCGCACGATTCCTCCCGCTTTAATGCGTCGAGGCACATCAATTCGCCAAATTCAAGAAAGTCTGCCACCCTGCCTGCATGCTCCAACGACTGGTTAAGACCGGTACCGGAGCCTGGCAAATTCAGATTGGTCCAAAACTCCTCCCTCAACTCGGGGATCCGCTTCAATCCATCTTCGAGCACTTCCCGATTCCGCGAGATTCCGCAATCGTTCCACATGATCTGGCCGAGTTCGCGGTGAAACGACTGCGTGGACCGTTTGCCACCAATCGAAAGCATCCGCTGGATTTTTTCCCTCGCTTCGGATTCATGTTGCTTGAAAACGGGATCGTCGCTGGTTACTTCCCCCACTGGATGGCGGCTCAAATAGTCACCAATAGTGACCGGAATAATGAAGTAACCATCCGCAAGACACTGCATCAGCGCACTGGCTCCCAACCGATTGGCGCCGTGGTCGGCAAAATTGGATTCGCCGATCGCATACAACCCCGGGACAGTAGTCATCAAGTTGTAGTCGACCCACAGCCCGCCCATCGTGTAATGCACGGCGGGATAGATTCTCATGGGGACATCGTAAGGACTCTCGTCGGTGATCCGCTCGTACATTTCGAACAGATTTCCGTAGCGAGACGCAATCACCGATTTCCCATGCTTTTCGATGGCGTCGCCAAAATCGAGGTAGACCCCGTAACCGGTTGGCCCGACTCCCAATCCTTTGTCGCAAACGTCTTTCGCATTGCGAGCGGCGACGTCGCGGGGGACCAGGTTACCAAATCGAGGATACCGCTCTTCGAGATAATACAACCGATCCGCTTTGGGAATCTGATCGGGAGGTCGAGTCTCACCTTGGTTTTTTGGGACCCAGATCCGGCCGTCATTTCGCAAGGATTCACTCATCAAAGTGAGCTTGGATTGATAGTCGCCGGTCGCCGGAATCGAAGTCGGATGGATTTGCGTGAAACAGGGGTTTGCAAAACCCGCACCTCGTTTGTACGCGCGGAAAGCCGCGGTGACGTTACAGCCCTTCGCATTGGTCGATAAATAATACACATTGCCATATCCGCCGGAGGCCAACACGACCGCGTCGGCAGCATGAGAAGAGATTTCCCCTGTCTCCAAATTCCGGACGACAATCCCGCGTGCTCTTCCATCGACAACAACCACGTCCATCATCTCGGTGCGGCTGAACATCTGCACCTGTTTTTTGGCAATTTGCTCTTGGAGCGCCGAATAGGCTCCCAGCAGTAGTTGTTGCCCTGTTTCACCGCGACAATAAAACGTTCGTTCCACGAGCACGCCACCGAAGGAACGATTGGCAAGTTTACCTCCGTATTCGCGGGCAAAGGGAACGCCCTGGGCAACGGCCTGATCGATGATCGACGTGCTCAATTCGGCCAGGCGATAGACGTTTTGCTCGCGGGCGCGATAGTCTCCGCCTTTTTGAGTGTCAAAAAAAAGACGTCGCGTGGAGTCGCCATCATTGCGATAGTTCTTGGCCGCGTTGATGCCGCCTTGGGCCGCAATACTGTGAGCCCGCCGGGGTGAATCCTGAAAACAAAAACACTCGACTTGGTAGCCCATCGCACCCATGGAGGCAGCGGCAGAGGCACCGGCCAACCCGCTGCCGACTACGATTACCTTGTATTTCGGGCGGTTTTTGGGCCCCACCAATCGCAAACCGTCTTTGTGGCTGGACCACGCTTCTTCAATCGGTCCGCTCGGAACTTTCGAATCTAACGTTAACATGAAATTTGCTTTAAACGGTTAATGAGAACTCAACAGACTGTGTAAATAATCGACTGGGGGATCCATGAGTCCCAGTAAAAAGGCAACCGGAACTGCGGCGAATCCGATAACTAGCGCGGCAGTCGCAACCAGAGTAAATAACCGCAATCCTCGGTTTCGGTCAGGATTGTCAATGCCAAATGTCTGAAACATACTCCACACCCCGTGGAACAAATGGAATCCTAACACCACCATGACGACGGAGTATCCAATTGCAACTGGCCACTTAGTGAACGAATTTGACAGGTTGTTATAGATATAGCCGTGCTCAAATTCGCCCAGCTGGATCGTTCCGGTGGTGAAATGCAAAATGTGGAAAACGATAAATCCTAGCACCAGAATCCCGGAGAACAGCATCCAAAGTGCAGGAAGCGTCGCGACCGCCCGCTTGCTTTTGACGTAATTGACTGGGCGGGCCTCGGCACTGTAAAGCGCTAGCTGGATGACAACAATGACATGGAGGATGAGGCTTACCAGTAGGACCGCCCGGGCAACCCAGAGGCCCGCCATATACGGCAAAACTGGTTCGCCCAGGACCTTTAGAAACTGGCCGTATTCGTCGATATGGGGCACGCCATTCGCAGACGTCCCGGTGAACACTTTTAGATTTCCCGCGACATGGCCAATCAGGAAGCCGAACAGGATCAACCCGGTAACTGCCGCAATGAACTTTTTGCCAATTGTGCTTTTGTAGAGCGAAGTTAGTCGTGTCATGCTGGTTTTGAATTATTCGTAAACGAAATGTAACTTTGATTCATTAATTCGCTCGAATACGGATTCCGCCGCTCGTACATTCGATCTTCCGTGCCGCCAGATGAACTCTGGCTCGTCCCGACCGAAACAATCATCTGCGCGAGGCCTGGCATTCCGGAATTGATTGAGTCGAATTCCCATGCTTTAACAAACGAATCTTAAACGAATCGGTTGAATGATTGAAGACATTATTATCGCTCATTTTTGCAATTTGCTAGCCGGTGTGACAATTTGCTGCGCTCAACATAGGCGGCATTCGGGATGCAGATACGTCGAACATGGACTTCGCAGTTTGATTCTGACGTCGTCGCTGAAGCGGTGCACGTTTCTTTATCGCTTTGGCGACACCTTCCAATGCATCGGCTAGCGATTTGGAGGAAAACGGGACCACGATCCGTCGGCAATCCGAGCCCCAAACACGCGACGGTCCGTTTCTGGCGGGCCAATTGCGGATCGACCGTACTTCTTGTTAGCGAGCTGAAAGGACCGGATTTCTCAGATTGAAAACGATTTTTGGTTGGTTCCTCGGCGACTTGTTTGCGAATCTGGCTCTAGAATATCACCCCCACAAACATCACCGCCTTTTGTCCGCTTTTCTTCCGACATAACATTGCTGGTTTCGGCTCCCCGATCAAGGTCAGGAATATCTTGAAGGCACTCATCGTCATACCGGCCCGACTCGAATCGACGCGACTTCCGCGGAAGATGTTATTGCGGGAAACCGGAAAATCTCTGATCCAACATACTTTCGAAACCGCAAACTCAAGCCAATCGGCCGATTCAGTGATTGTTGCCGCGGACGATCGGGAAATCGCCGACGAAGTCCTTCGTTTTGGCGGCAACGTTGTTTTGACTGACGCCAACCATTCGTGTGGCACCGACCGAGTCGCGGAAGTTGCATCCCGACACGCGGAATATGAAATTGTCGTGAACGTTCAGGGGGATGAGCCCGAACTTCCCGGCTCCGCGATTGACCAAGTCATTTCACTCCTGAAGGTTAATCCCCAGGCAATGATGGCGACCCTCGCGACGCCGATTCGGACGCAGGAAAATCTCGGAGATCCGGCCTGCGTCAAGGTGGTGGTTAATGGTCAGGGACAGGCCATGTATTTCAGTCGAGCTTCCATCCCCTATCCGCGCCAGCCCGATAAAGCAATGTTTAGTCATGACCCGGCAATTTTCTATCAACACATTGGAATCTACGCTTACCGGCGCGAGCTCCTTATGAAGATTCCAGATTTGCCCAGGCCAACGATGGAATCGGTGGAGTGCCTCGAGCAATTACGGGTTCTCCATGCCGGCATTCCCATTCATGTCGCGATCATCGACCATCCGATCCTCGGAATTGACACGCCCGACGATTATGCAGCGTTTGTCAGACGAGTCTTGAATCGCTAAACTGGGGGTTTGGCGGCATCGGAAGCCGTCCCATTCAAAGCGGGAATCGCGGAACTGGGGTGACTCATTTTTCCGTGAATTTGTCTTACTTCCTTGAATGGTCGCGGGCTACTAATTCAAGACATTCGTGTGGTCGAACGGCAAGTAAAAAATCTCTCCCATGGGAAAGCTGCTTGCGCGATCGGCACATTTGCAATGAAGCTTGATGGAAAGGATTATCGGATTCATGGCCAAACATATTTTCGTGACCGGAGGCGTGGTTAGCTCGCTAGGAAAAGGCCTAACCAGTGCGTCGATCGGAATGCTCCTTGAACAGCGAGGGCTCTGCGTGCGGATGCAGAAACTTGATCCGTACATCAATGTCGATCCGGGAACGATGAGCCCCTACCAGCATGGCGAAGTGTATGTGCTGGACGACGGCAGCGAAACCGATCTGGATCTTGGCCATTACGAGCGATTCACAAACGCTCCTTTGACACGACAATCCAATTACACCACGGGTCAAATCTATCTCAAAGTCATTGAAAAAGAACGGCGTGGCGAGTTTCTCGGCAAAACGGTACAGGTCATTCCTCATATCACCGACGAAATCAAGAGCTGCATCAGTAAACTGGGCGCTGAAGACGTGGATGTCGTCATCACGGAAATCGGTGGCACCGTTGGAGATATTGAAAGCCAGCCGTTCCTGGAAGCGATTCGGCAGTTTGCGTTAAAAGTCGGAAAAGAAAATTGCCTCTACATACACCTGACTCTGGTCCCTTACCTGAAAGCTGCGGCTGAACTAAAGACCAAACCGACCCAGCATTCGGTAGGTCTGCTCCGACAGATCGGTATTCAGCCGGATATCCTGATCTGTCGCACCGAACGCGAAATGGCGACGTCCGACCGAGAAAAGATCGCGCTTTTCTGCAATGTCCCCGTCAATGCAGTGATCGAAGAAAAGGACAAAGATTTTTCGATTTACGAGGTGCCGATCAGCCTGGTGGAACATGGCCTGGACGAACTGATCGTGAAAAAACTGGGGCTGCCCCAAAATACGCTGGATCTGGACAACTGGCGCGAGTTGCTGCATCGCCTGCGTAATCCGGAAACGGAAATCAGCATTGCCGTGGTGGGAAAATATGCCGAACACAAAGACGCTTACAAATCGATTTATGAATCGATTGACCATGCCGGCATTGAAAACCACACCCAGATTCGAATCGGTCGAATTCAAAGCGAAGACATCGAACGGGAAGGCCCCGAACGGTTACTATCGGGATACCAAGGAATTCTGGTACCGGGCGGATTCGGCGAACGTGGAACCGAAGGCAAAGTCGAAGCAATTCGTTGGGCTCGGGAACGCAAGATCCCTTTCTTGGGAATTTGCCTGGGCATGCAATGCGCCGCCATCGAATTCGCCCGCAATGTAGCCAAACTCGACAATGCCAACTCTACCGAGTTTGACAAAAACACTGCTTACCCGGTGATTTGCCTGCTGGATGAGCAGAACAACATCACGGACAAGGGGGGGACCATGCGACTGGGTGCTCAGGAATCCTATGTTGCGGAGAAAACAAGGTCGCTGGACTGTTACAGAACGAGGGTTATTTCAGAACGCCACCGACATCGTTATGAGTTCAACAACGTCTTTCGTCAACAACTGGAAGCCAATGGCTTGGTCATTGCCGCGACCAGTGAAAATGATTCTTTAGTTGAAATCATCGAAGTAGCCGACCACCCCTGGTTCGTCGCTGTACAGTTTCACCCCGAATTCAAATCGAAACCCACCGACGCACACCCTCTGTTCTCCGGCTTCATTCAGGCGTCGGTTCGTTGCAGCAGCAAGGAGCCAGTTTCGAAGGTTGCAGCGGAGAAAATTAGATAACCAATACAACGAGCAACGACCTCGTAAGAGAGAAACGACAAACTTTGATCAGATAGCGCATACGCATCGCGTCAGATGACCAAGTAGTTCATCGAACGATGATGACCATTTTCCTGTAAGTTACCGCAATCGTGTTTACAAGACGACGATAATGTTTGCCCACATTGGTACTTCAGATTTATCGAGAACCCTAACAAAATTACTTCAAAACAAACTTACTTCAAAACGAATTCAGCCATGAATGACCAACCAAACGCTGACTCTCCGAAAGAGCCCAAAATCATCGTCGACGAAGATTGGAAATCACAAGTCGAACGTGAAAAAGAAGAACTGAAGCATCAGGAGCAAACAGCGACTTCGCAGGACACCGACTCGCCACCTCTGCCACCAGCCACTTTTGGGGTGCTCCTTTCAACATTGGCCACACAAGCGATGGCAAGCATTGGCATCCTTCCGGACCCAATATCAGGTAAACCAGAAGTAAATCGGCCCATCGCCAAACACTTTATTGACTTGATTGGAATGCTGGAAGAGAAAACAAGAGGCAACCTGACCGACGAAGAATCCGCCCAAATTCAGGAAACCCTCCACCAACTGCGGATGGCTTTTGTCGCGACTAAGTCGGACGGCAATTCCGAGGAATCTGACGAACCGAAGAAACCGACGATCGAACTGCCATAGACCCTATTTACGAAACCATCCGCATATTTTGAGTTTTCTCACTAAGTTGCCCTAATTCTTTGCGAACTTCCTCCCAAATGGAGTTCGACAATCAACTATATTTGATCAGAATAGGAGTTGCGTCGATTGATCGGCCGCCGTCACATTCCTTGATAGATCTTTGGACCAAGCATTTGCGTTTAGATGAAGCTCGCACGGCAATCGAGATAACGCCAAACACCGACATCCTTCCTTGGTCGTTCATAATTCCACCCCCTCCTCTCGTCCCAAAACCTATGAAGCGGCAACCTAAGTCAGCATACGTTGCAAGAGACAGGACCAGTTCCGAGGCAGTCAACTTCCTTGCGCTCGTTGCCGGCATGGTGACGACGCTGATCCTTGCGATGGTGGTCTTGATTCAGATTAAAGAACCACAAACCATCGAAAAGATGATGGCCACCGTCAGCGGGGACGTACCAAAAGGTTCGCCTGCTTTGAAATTGGAACCCAAAGACTTTGAGGCCGGACTCGCCGAGGCGACGACCGAAGAACTCGAGACCCTGCTTGTCCGACTCAACAATTGGAATCGCTCAGCAGTCTTTTACGTAAAAATTAGAAAAAACAATGAACGAGTGAAAGTAGCTAACGCGCTGATGCTCCACCCGCTGGGCAGGCAACAACGCAACCTCGCCATTACTTCAAAACTTGAGGCACAGTCGGCAATCTACGGAATGGAGTTTATGCAGTCTATTTCCAATTCCAATATTCCTTCCGCTCGCGGTGCCAACCTGCGCGCGACCGCAGAAAAATACCTGCACGATAGCGACCCTGAAATTTCTCAAGCCGCCAAGCTGGCACTCTTGAAAGTAGATGCTTTCGAAACCGTCGAAGACCCAAGAGAAACTGACCCTCAAGCTTTGGCTGAAAAAGCCAACCAGATGCTGACCGATTATCCCGACAACGATTTCGTAATCTCCAATGTCAAATTGATCCTGGACGCAATGTTGAAATTCCGAAAGCCCTTTGGAATGAAGTTGATTCGACAGTTGCTGGACCTCAGTCAAGCAAACCAGTCAGCAAGCGTCGAGAAATTGCGTCAGTATTTACGTGATGAGGTGCAATTATCTGACCTGAAGTACTCACAACAAATCGAAGATATTTGGGTGAACGGCGATAAAGGCCAACGCGAACTGTTTCAAATCTCGGTCATGCTTGCAAGGCAGGCCAGTGGCGGAGAAAAAATCGTCAGTTCGGTCAACGCGGTCGCAAACTGGTTTGAGCAATATAACCAGTACGAGCGCGCCGAACAAATCTACCAAGCCCTTGTCGATTCGGCTGACTCCCGCACTTTCGCAGACGTCGCGGCAATCGCCCTGCGACTGGGAAACCACGGACTCCGAAGATGCGCGCTGGTTGGCCAACCGGTCGAATTTAACGGAAGCCTCGTCAACGGCGAACCGCTCAACCAGGCGGAATTGGAGAACAAGGTTGTCGTGGTATTTTTCTGGTCAGGGCAACAAGGTTCGTCGGCAACGGCAATCAAAACGTTTCACGCCCGGAGCAGTGATCTTTATGACCGGCAGGTTCGCGTGCTGGCGGTGTGCATTGATCAAGAATTAAACGAGGATTTTGCAAATTTTGGCAAATCAATCCCGCGTTTTTCAATCGTGATTGGCCAGCGGGACGGCAAGATAAAAAACACGCTCTACGACCAGTGCCCGGTGGATCAAGTCCCGCATGCGATGCTTGTCGATCACAAAGGGAATGTCGCCGATATTAATGTTCCCTTGGACGAATTGAAGACTGCGGCCGAAGGATTATCGGCGGCCCGATTCAAGACTGATGACGATTAGGCGGAATTATCCTGCATTTCCCCCGCAACGCTGGTACTCGTATCGCCCGACAAAGACAAACCCCAAAAAACCAATCTTACGATTCAGTCATTGGCTGACACTTGCCGTTAGCGGGCCATGTTTCGAAACCGCGTCGCTATTCAAACTGCTCACGAAGCTGGAGCCGCTGAACTCTCGTAGCCCCTTGATAAAATTCGCAAGCAGCTGACTTTGATACCGGTAGGGGTTGTAACAGATCGCGATCTTGCGAACCGGTCGATCGCCACTGATGGAACGATACACGATTCTTCCATTTAAATTTTCGCCTGCCGCAATTCTCGGAATGAATGAGAGCCCGTGTCCCAGGGCGACCAAGTGCTGGACGGTCGCCAACTGTTCAATGCGGGACGTGGAAACAGGTTGGAAGCTCTTGCGATTGCAAAAACTTTCGATCGCATCGACCAGGCAATGAGTCTCACCCAGCAACACAAATGGTTCTTGGGAAATGTCTTTGGCCATGATCCGATTTTTCGTGGCAAGGCGATGATCCGCCGGCAGGGCCAACAGCAACTCTTCGCTGAAAAGTGGCTCAATCGTCAAGTATTTTGCGGAAGCAGGAGAGGCCAACAAACCAACATCCACCTCGCCGTTGGAACAACGCTTAAGCAGGCTTTCGGTCGTGTCTTCATTGACTACGAAACTCGCCTGCGGAAACTGACCACCGACTTCTGTCAACATGACCGGTATCAGGTAAGGCGCAATCGTGGGAATCGCGGAGATACAAATCCTGCCGGTCTGGCCGTCGTCCGTAATTTGTCGCTTGGCATCATCGACCAACTGCAGAATCTTATCGGCTTGGCTTTTCAAGATCTGCCCGGCGGGCGTCAGGCGAATGGACCGGCCTTGCCGCTCAAAGAGCGGTTGTCCCAACTCTTTTTCAAGTTTGGCAATCTGTTGGCTGAGAGCCGGTTGAGATACCGAACAATCCTGTGCTGCCCGAGTGAAGCTGCGATGTTCGACGATCTTGCTGAAATAACGTAACTGACCGAGATCCATAGCCACACGTTGTTTGTTCAGAATTAGAAACCAGCATTATGGTGATGTTTGCCCAGAGATGCAAATCTTGGTTGAAAGAGTACATTGTTGAGCTCGGCAGCCGGGAATTTGACCGTTTTGGCGGAGACTTATTTGCCTCGCGATTTGAGTATTGCAAGAAACGTTGCGACCGGCGTCGTTCACATCCTCGCGTGGCCGCAATGATTTTCAAACGGAATCGCCAGCGCGTTTTCCAGAAAACGCAAATCGAATTCGCTGAAAGGTAAAGACTTGCGTGTCACACCGCCAAGATCGAGTCTCGCGACCTACATTAACGCTTCCGACCGGCGTCAGGGCCGGCTGGATGGGCAATCATCGGAGGAGGCGCAGCACAAGCCGCCCTCAGACCTGCAACGGGATCAGGCGAACGCGGTCGCGTCAACATGCGAGTCCGCGCAGGCAGGTCGATTGTCGAACACACCATTCAAGGATCCGCAGCCTCAGCGTCTCCACGGAATACGAAAGGCATCGAGGCCAACTTAGAGGTCCGTGACGACATCAATATTCCACAACAGCTGTCGCGGATACAGTCGGTATAGTGTTTCCGTCAAGTACAAATTAACCGCCTCCGAAACTCGTTGAATCGGTCTCTTTGGAATCAAAACGATATCAGAGTCACGCAACCAGATCTCATCCGACGGTTGCGGATTTTTGCCCAGCAGCGCCCCACCCAGATCAAGTTTGGTGGCGGTCAGCCGCCAGTTGCAATCGCGACGAAAGACAACAATCTGCCTGGTATTGCCACCGACGCCCCAACCGCCGGCCAACGCAACCGCTTGCATCGCCGAAGTGGGTCCTGTCAATTCGAACCGGCCCGGTTGGGTGACTTCACCGACGACATAAATAAACCGCGGTGCTCTTTGAGTCAAAATCGGCGTCACGCCAATGCCCTTCAACCGCTGTCGATAACGAGCATTAATTTCCCGCCCCAATTCATTCAAAGTCAATCCAATTGCCGGAACGTTTCCGACCAGCGGGAGTTGTATCGTTCCGTCAGGTGACACGACTGCCTGGCGGCCTTGTCCACCCTGACCAAACCGGGCGTCAACTGAATTCAACAAATCATTTAGAGGAGTTTCGCTGGACGTTACTTGAATGATGATCGACGGGTTCTTAACGAACTTCTTGTAGCGTTCATTCAGTTCAGCTTGCAAATCGACAACGGTCTTGCCGGCGGCGCGGACCTGTCCAATTAAACTCAACGAGATCGTTCCATCGGGAAGGATATTTATTAATGATTGGTTGAGACTTGCGTCGATTGCCGAATTGACCTGGATCACGTCCCCCACGTAGAGCTGGTAGGGATCGACCGTTTCTTCCCGTGTCAAAAGGTAAACGAGTTCCAACGTATCATCGACACGCAGTCTGTATTCACCGACTGCCGGCGAGCGATGTGGGCCAATGTATTCGCCGTAACCAAACGCTTCCCAGGGAATTGGCTGGCTATTAGGCCATCGAGCCTCTATCCTCCTTCCGGATGTGCACTGATCCACTCCCTCCAGGGCGCGAAAAGCTTCACCTCCGTACGCCGTCCTCCCCTGAATCGGCATGGCCACTCCACAGGAACCGTCGCAGGCTCCTTGGCAAGATCCGTTGCATCCGACATTTTCGATGCCTTGGCACAATTGGACATGTTGATCCCGCAACACCACTTCGTCGAAAGACCGGATTGCGGACGTTGTATCGAAAGCCTCGGGAATGAGACTCGTCACCGACTGCCCGGTCGAGCCTTCCTGGTCTGCATTCAGCATCAACAAGCCACCCACGCAAATTGCGGTGCTACAGATCAACTTTGATAGGGTTAGAAATTTCATGGCGTCCATGCCTTCTTGTTTTTTTACGTGGAAAAGTTCAATCGCTCGTGAGAACCAGTGCCGTTTTAATTACGTGTCAGCGATTTGAATCTAGAATAGATCCTTCAATCGCTGGCCCAGGCTCTTGGGGCCCTCCTCAGCTTTGGTTCTCGGTTCCCCCGACCGGTCAGTGTCCAGGCGTGGACTGGCTGCCACCGACGCATGCATTTCCATCGGAGCCGAGGCGTTAAAGTCATCGCCGGAAACCCATTGAATTTGCCCACCATTGGAGACAATCGTGGAGTGAATCGTTCGTTGATACTCCGACTGGGCCAACTGCGCCAACCGTTGCTCTCCCAGACGGGCATGGACTTTCGCGAGGTTGGCCCAAGTTTGGGGTATGGAGTTGATCCGCAGACTGCGCTTGAACAGCTGTTTGGCTTCTTCCAACTGTCCGCTGCGAGCGAGCAGGACCCCCAGCTCGTTAGCACTCATAAAATTGTTGGGCTTACTCGTCAATGCCGCCTGGTGATACACAATCGCTTTGGCGATGTCCAACCGACCCGAGGTAGAAACATGGCCGGCGGCTACCGTACTAAGTTTGCCAAGACACTGCAGAGTTTCCGACGCGACCACATTGCATCCCACCGCCATTTCGAGCTGATGCTGAGCCGTTGCAAAATATCGTTGCATGGCACGAGTCGGAGAAACCGCTTTCGCCTCTTCCGGTGTCAAGATCCCGGACCGATGTGTTTCCACGACGAGGCTGGTGTCCAGCCCCATTTGGCTTTCGGTGTCATGGATCATAAAGTCTTCTGCTTCTCTGATCGCTAGAATCGCTTTCCGCAGACTCATGGAATGTTGGTTGGATCCCACCTGCTCATCACGAGACTGAGCCAGCAATCGCAACGACGCAAAAAACTCTTGTTGAGCAGCTTGCGTCGCTCCACGCCGAGCCAGCGTTTTGCCGTACTCGATATGGTGCGCGGCTCGTTGCGCAACGGACTCAGTCAATCCGGGTTCTGACGCGACGGCCGAATTCTGTTTGTCCGGAACCACCGACAAAATGGAGGTCGTCGGTGTGGACTCCTCAATCGCCTCGTAAAATTCAATATTCGATTCGATTTGATTTGGATTTTGAACCGATTCCTCCAGTTGCCCGGCATCGAATTCCTTCGACGACATAACCGCCTGTTGACGTAAGACTACCTGATTTTCAGCCGGGGCGAGCTTTAAAATGCCGGCGTCTGTTGCCGGGTCCATTACCGTGCCCGGGAAAAAACTTTCATCGGCCTCAAATTCAACTACCGGCGATTCAAGTTCTGTATTTGGTTGCGTCAGATCGGAATTATTCTTGACCACCTCATCGGGCACTGAAATCATCGACGACTTGGCCGCCTCTTTCGCAATGTGCAACGCTTCCGCCGGGATTTCGATAAATTCATTTCGGGAACGGACGAGATTGGAGGGTTCCACCAACGGCTCAATCACCGCGTCGGCGTCCACGAATTCGTTCTTCACCTCGAATTGATCGACGCACGTGTTCGCCGTATCAACTGACTCTGAATTCGTTGCCAGGAATGGGTTGCTTTTCCAATCGCTACCTTGGATGTCCGAGAACTTCGTTTTTTTGGCAAGTGATATGACTTCATCGGCGACGGATGCAGTAGGCACGATTTCCATCGTTTCGCCCGAACTGACGTCGCTAGAGTAAGCTTTCGAATTCGGTTGAATCTCAAGTGGACCCTGTTCGCTCAGCGCGGGCAACAACTGGATGTCTTCATTGGACCGAATCACCGGCGAAAGCTGCAGATCGCTTGGCAACAACTCCTGTTGGCCGGGCAGTACGATCTGATTGTCGTCCGTGTCGAGCTGATCAAATTGCACTAATCTGGCAGCCGGGGAACCACCTGGATCGCGCGACTGCCGGTATTCTGCGAGCGATCGAAACTCCGTGACACCCGGCTGAAACAACTCAGGCTGTTCCATCGTGAGGGCTTGATAAAGGCCGAGCGAAGCAATTCCCACGCCCAAACTGACTCCAAAAAACTGACCGATTTTCAGACGCTTCATGCTCAAAACCTCAGGTAGCTCTGGAGGTGAGTTGGATAGATAGTCATGCACTGCTTGTACCAGTACCACTCGTCGTATCGACAATCACCGTTGACCCACCTTATCTGGATAGATTGATTATCGAGCTTGCTGGCAAAGGCGCGGTTGTTCATTCCGAATAACCGTCAAACTCCACCGGAGCGTAGAAGGGCGTCAACGCTTACTCGCCATCAGGGCCTACCGAATCGTCACACTTTAACGAGAACCCGAGTCCGCGCATTCCAAGGAAATCGTCGCCTAATGAGCACCTTCGAGATGCGATGCAAGAACACGCCCGAATCCAGTCGTCATTCGTCGGTGACACAGCCTTGAGAGGCCGGTTTGACGTTCTTGATGTACTTGTAGAGCGTGCCACGATTCGCTTTGTACGCCGGAGACGTCCATTTGCTTCGACGTTCGGCCAACTCATGAACCGTCAATTCCACTTCAAGCCGATTTCGATGAGAGTCAATCGTGATACGGTCGCCGTTTTCAATCAACGCGATCGGGCCGCCTTCCTGGGCTTCGGGCGTGATGTGGCCAACGATGAAACCATGCGAGCCACCGGAAAACCGTCCATCCGTCAGCAGCGCCACGTCGTTGCCAAGTCCGGCACCCATAATTGCAGACGTAGGCGTCAGCATTTCAGGCATGCCTGGTCCACCTTTGGGACCTTCAAAACGAATGACGACGACATCACCTTTGCCAATCTTGTGCTGCTCAAGTGCCGACACCATTTCCTCCTCCGAATCGAACACCTTGGCAATTCCGGTGAAAGATTCGCCCTCTTTTCCAGTGATTTTGGCGACGGCTCCTTCGGGTGCGAGGTTTCCGCGTAGAATTTGAATATGCCCCGTCGGCTTGATCGGTTGATCGAGGGGACGAATGATTTCCTGGCCGTCGCTCAGTCCAGGAAGTTCTGCCAGATTTTCCGCGACGGTTTTACCAGTCACGGTCGGGCAGTCACCACTCATCAGCCCGGCAGCCAACAAGTGTTTCATCACCGCCGGAGTGCCTCCCTCACGATGAAGATCTTCCTGCACGTACTTACCGCTCGGTTTCAAATCCGCGATCAATGGAACGCGATCACTGACAGCCTGAAAATCATCCAACGTCAGCGGGACATCCACCGACCGAGCCATCGCAATTAAATGCAAAACCGCATTGGTGGAACCTCCCAGTGCCATCACGATCACCATGGCATTTTCGAAGGCTTCCCGAGTCATGATGTCGCGCGGTTTCACGTCCCGTTCCAACAGATTCAGGATCGCGTCGCCTGCCCGATGGCACTCGTCGATTTTGGCAGGGTCTTCCGCCGGAATCGAGGAAGAGTATGGCAAACTCATCCCTAACGCTTCAATCGCACACGCCATCGTGTTGGCCGTATACATGCCTCCACAGGCCCCGGCTCCAGGACAGGACTTCCTGACAATCTGCTCCCGCGTCGAGTCATCGATCGAGCCAGCAACGTACTCGCCAAAACACTGAAACGCCGAAACGATGTCCAATTTTTCGGCTCCCAGTCTGCCAGGCCGAATCGTTCCCCCATAGACCATCAAGGCAGGTCGATTCAAGCGGCCCATTGCCATCAGGCAACCGGGCATATTTTTGTCACAACCGGGCAGGGCCACACAGGCATCGTACCATTGGGCGCTCATGATGGTTTCAATCGAATCGGCAATCAAGTCACGTGACTGAAGCGAGAAACTCATCCCCTCCGTGCCCATCGAAATACCATCGCTGACACCGATGGTATTGAATCGCATGCCGACCATGTTTGAATCCACGACCCCACGCTTGACTTCCGCGGCCAGTCGATCCAAGTGCATGTTGCAGGTATTGCCCTCATACCAAACGCTGGCAATGCCGACCTGCGGTTTATCCATGTCCTCGGGAGTCAGCCCCGTCCCGTACAACATGGCCTGAGAGGCACCTTGGACTTTTGGCTGTGTGATGCGACGACTGTATTTGTTCAAAACGGAATTCATTTTGCGAGTTTAGCTTGCTGGTTTCTGGTCAGAATGTAGAACAGAATAGAACAAAAAAAGACCCCTGACATTTATCCAAACGTCAGGGGAGATTCGTAAATGGTCTGCGGGCCGTCACGCTTAGTTTTCACTCGTGCCGGCCGCAACTGCCGACGATTCTTCTTCTGAATCGGCTGCTGATTCCGCTTCGATTGCTTTTGCCTCCTCGGCAGCGGCAATGGCTGCGGGATCTTCCCCAGCGATGAACTGATCAAGCCGACGGCTAATCGAACCGACAACTTTGTCACGAGGTCCATCCGCGAAATTCGATAGCGATGTCGCGGCGGAAATCGAGCCCTCGTAACCGGCCGCCAACAACTGTTTGGTCAAGTTGAATGAGATAGCATCCGCTTCTTCGCCAGGCAAGTTGGTTCGATCATTCTTGGTGATGGTCTCCAAATCCGTGTCGGCTGGAACGTCGGCCAATCTCAATTCCGTGATCGTTTGATTGACATCCAAATCTTGAAGTTGGGCCAGGGTACCGCCACCAACGACCCACTCCCAACTGTCCAGGCACAATCCAACGTTGGCCTGACCGACAGTTTTGGCGAGTGTCAAAATCTCTTCAGCCGTTTGGATGAATTTAAACTCACCTTTGGCGGACTTGGCATCGCACGCCTGCAAAGCGACCCCAATACGGATCCCCTGAGGTTCCATTCTTGCTCCGATCTCTCGCAGCCGCGACTGGTGTAACTCAAAGTTATCCTGAAACGCCTGCAAACTGCTGGTTGGTTGAATCTGAACGTAGCAACGTTTGCAATTGAGGGTGGTTGCCAGATCGATAATCGTGTCCAGCTTGGCAATCGAAGCCTGGTAATCTTCTTCGGACGCCCCCAACAACGCAGGGAGGCAGAAGGTTCCCATGTCGATTTTGGCGCTTTGTAAAAACTGGCAAGCGAACTCTTTGCCCAGTGCGTCGTGGCGGCCGACCAAATCGACGATGTCAACTTCCACACCATGAAAATCATGTGTCAAAGCCAGTTCGATTAGTTCATTCTGCTTGCCGGCAACGCCTAAACCTTGGCTGTTGAGGATCTTGTACATTCCGCTGTCTCCTTTGTTAAGAATCACGCAATTTCTGCGTTATTGCTCACCGCCTACAATTAATCCGGGGTGTCTCAATTGCGTTTCTGGAACGCTGCCGGAGGCGGAAATCATTAAGAAAATGAGAGTCAAAATTATGGCAAAACCGAGCGATTTTTGATAGGGGCAATTGCAAAACACTGGTTTTTCCTGCCTGTTTCCATTGAAAAATGCGAACGGCTTCACATACGATGCCAACGCTTCAGGCCCCGCTCAAACGAGACATCCGCAGACTGCCCACCCGTTGTTTCGTCAGTAATTTGCGTCCTGCTGTGGTAGCTTTCATCTCATCTACGCAATATTTTCCCATGCCTACTAGCGGAAACTTGGCCAGCGGTTGTAACGCCGCGAGCGATCTAGGCGGGACGCCGCCGTTCGCTTGATGGGGAGGAGATGACTAGCTGTTTCAACGATAGGCAACCATAGGCAGCCGTTTTGGCAACAACCCAGCTCGCAATCGGCAACAACCCAGCTCGCAATCGGCAACAACCCAGCTCGCAATCGGCAACGAATTTGCGAAACATTCGGCAGCTTGAGAATTCCAACCTGCTTGGATCAATCAAAACAACGTCGGAATTGGCATCCCATCGCGTGAGCCAATGAAATTGAGCCCTGAAATTGTTCCCTCGCGTCGCTCAATCGTCCCACCCGAAACACAAATCAACACGCTCATCCATTGCGGCGTCAAATTTGGTTTGAATTGGGCCATTCGTTTCATACTCAGATTTTCAGGTTGAAACGAAGGGCCAAACCCGATCTTTTGAGCTAGAGCACTTTGAGAATTGGTATGCGCTATTGTGGCGATAGCTTCCAGCCGCAGTACTGGGGCAAGATGTCACAGCCACTGAACATTGATTCTGAAAATGCTCTAGATGCGGCACTAAGTGTATCGCTGACGCTTGAGTCTGCTGGGGATTGCGCTAAAATGTAAGAAGGAATTGATTTGGTTTTAGAGTTGAACCGAACTTATTTCATTTCGGGGCGAATTGGATTCGACCGGATAGGTAGAAGCGCTGGTTGCGTGTCGTGGTTGGTCAGTGGGCCACGTTAAAAGCTGACCAAAACTTTTAATTGCTAAAGATAACTCTTTCGCATTGGCTGCGTAGTAATACAAAGCCCCGGCTGATAGGTTTTGCTGGAGAGCCTTGAAAGCTGGTCACCAATTCCAGATCGCCGCAAGTCATGTCGAGTACGCTTGCGGTTAAAAACCCGTTCTCGGCTAGTCTGAGATTCAGGCTGTCGATGGTCGGCCTTTCGGGCGAAATTCAAAACATCGGCTACACACGTAGACGCCATCGTGGAAATATCGCGGGACGCGGGTTCGATCCCCGCCGCCTCCACTAGGTCCAGCTTGCAAAAAGGTGGCAAGTTGGGCCTTTTTCTTTGGTTTCACAGTAAGTATCTTGTTTTGTTGGGTTTTTCAGATTTAAATAGGCCAGCAAGAGGTCCAATTAGTGATCGTTTTTGTGGTCCAATTAGAACCAGAAAGAAGAGCTGAGGAGAACAAGATTACTACCGAAAGCAGGAAAGTTATTGAGGCGGCACCGCCGGGAATTGAGCCAGGCTACAATGGAATGGGGGAACGGTTCTATCTCCAAGGCAAGTTGGCGCTTTCCGCGAGGATTGTCACCCCACCAGGCTCAGGTTTCATCACGCATTTGAGGGAGTTATGGGCCGACCACAGGCGTTTTGGGTGGTCAACTGCTGGTTGATTTGAATGCCAATGCTCAGACTCCTCTCGGGCGCTTTTAATCAAGGCATAATAACGAAGGCGGTAGGAACCGCGAAAATGAAGACTTGCTTGCTGAGCAAGGCATCTTTTCGGTCGCCGAACAGGTTTCATGGACGCCTCTTGCCCTGTGGATCGCCGATCAGATCAAACTTGGCGTTCGGCCCACTCCACTTCCGCCAGTCAACGTAGTCGTCATGATCGATCTCCGTGAACGGGTTGGTTGACTACCGCCGAAATGGCCCGGCCTCTTGACCACGAGTCGGAGGAATTGGCAGCCAACGCCGAGCAGCTTCGCGAAGCCCTGATTCTGTTAGAAACTCACAAATGCGTACCCATCGGTGGTGCGGACCATGCCGGGAGCTGCCACATCGAGCAAGTCGCACGGCATCACCAAGGTGTTGCACAAAAAACGCCATAGCGACTGACGCCGAAGTTCGCTTGCAAAGACCACCTAGTAGAGACATTCCGCTCATTCCTCGAACATTCCACGAAGCGGTTGGAGAGTACGAGAAGAAACGCACCGCGGAACCCCCACCAACGGAGCTGAGTCCCGATGGCAGCGGCCACCACATGCTCGGCCTCGTCCGAAATTTCGAGAAACGACAGCCTGACGCTCCGTTGGCACTGGATTTCACTCGCTGTCAGGAGATCTACGACTTTTGGACGAACCGACCGCCTAACCTGAGGACCGACAAGCCCCTGTCCCCAAAACACCGTGCCAGCCATATCGGCGAACTAAGTCGATTCTTCAAATGGCTGCATACGAGCGACAAATTTGCCTGGCGACGTCCTGAAGATTTCGACCTGCTCGGAACTAAAGTCAAAAAACTGAAATCTGACAAACGTTCAATTCATGACATCGAAATAAAGACGTTTAGCGTCGAGCATCTCAAACTCCTTTACAACACGCATTGCCTGCCCAACGTTTCAAAATGGTCTGGTGTTTGAATTGTTCGCATGGTGCAGCTGAGATTGGGCTAAATCGAATGGGAAGATCTTTTTCTGAATCAGCCCCATCCTTGGATAAGAGAAGGCCTGAAAATCGCCAGCAGTAGCAGCGACTCCTGGTGCGGTTTATTGCGGCCAAAGATGTGTAGTCGGCTGGTGGTGGTTGTGGTCGGAAACAGTTCAGTTGGCTCGTTGGTGGAAAGCGGATCGTGAGCGTAGGCTCAAAGGAATTAGATCCGCACGATCGTATGCTTGTGACGGATAAAGGAACAAATCTCTATCGCGACTCATCCCGGAATGCACAGTCGTCGTTTTCAAATGAATGGAGTCGATTGCACACTCGCATCGCAAAGGCAGAAGGAAAGGACGATACGTTCCGCGCGCTCTTCCGTTTGGAACGCTTAGAGATCAATTTAGCAATTGGCTTGGAAGCGACCAGAACCTACGTTATCGCAAGCGCCGCTTGCTCACTGCATCCCGCACAAGGGTGACAAGTTACTTTACAAACACTACTCGAATCGACCATAGGCGCACCTCTTCGAGGCCCAGAAGGAGTACCGCGAGCTTCAGCCGCTGTTTGACACCGTCTTGATTCACTTTGTGGTCCAAAGCCCTCCCACAACAAGCCAAAATCACCGAACACGTTGCAAGCTGAGTGACCCTTCCGCGACCAGTTAGTGTCTGCTCGTTCAAGTTCTGAGGTACGACGACGCTTGTTCCTGTAAATTCTCGGGATTGGGTTGTTCGCTCGGGGGTGCTCAACAACCCTCCTTTTGAAACTTCGCCTTGTGGGCAGCCGAAACGATCACGTATTTGGCGGCCGTGTCCTTGATCGCTATTTGCTGTTTGTTGGAAAGCGTTTTTGTCACCTTTGCCGGAGACCCGAGGACGAGTGATCCCGGTGGAACAATCGTACCTTGGGTGACGAGTGCCTGGGCTCCGACAATGGAGCGTTTTCCAATGACTGCTCCATCCATCACGATCGCGCCCATGCCAATCAGGCACTCATCCTCAATGGTGCAAGCATGGATGATTGCTCCGTGACCAATGGTCACATCGTTGCCGACTTCACGCCGAAGTCATTGGATAAGTGAACGATGGTGCCGTCCTGGACATTGTTGCGATCGCCGATTGAAATCGAATTGATATCTCCGCCTAACACACAGCCCGGCCACACGCTCGCTTGGTCACCGATCCTGACATCGCCCACAACGAGTTGCCTGTTTCGCCACATAAGCTGTATCCGCGATTTGCAGATCTTTACCAAGGTGTTGTTTCAATCGTTCTTCTGTTGTCATTTGCTGCGGATTTGAGTTGATCTAAGTGAGGTGGATTCGAGGGCCATTTGTGTTTGGATGGGTAGTTCGTTTTCATTTTCATCGTTCTGAATCAGGCTGCCAAGCTGCTCCAAAATTTCAACCCTCATCGTCGAGAACTTAAAAATGATCGCCCCGAAGCATCGACTCAATCAAATTGAAATTTCAAATCAAGTTCCTTCCAGCACCGATAGGCTTTCGGCGTAATCGCATTGCGGATAGTTCTCACAACCCAAGAAAACCCGAGTGCCCTTGTTTCTCGCCGTTAAAGGGCGACCAGACGGGCATTTCATCCCGGTGAGTTTCACCTTCAAGTCGGCATCCTTAATTGAGAGTCTTCGCATGTAGGGGCACTCAAATGCCTGTCGATTCGAGCAAACCAAGAACCAACCCTCGCCACCTCTTTCTTCGCTGAAGTCTCAGCTCTCCTGTTACACATTCGGGGCAAAAGAATCGCTTCGCTTGTCGTGGATCAACCTCTTCGTCCGCAAGATGTGAAAAGCCAATTCTCCATGCTACACGGGCAACGTTTGGGGCGCAGACCGGGAGCCAACCATTTTCAAACGGTACTGTGACGTAGCCATTACCGATGAAAACTTGAGGTGTTTCCACGCTATGGCGGACAAGCAGATTCTCGGTGTCCACAGTATCAGCTGGTTTCGGAAGAACCAGAAGCTTCCGATGCGACCTTGCATTATTTAGAAGCTCGATCATCGATCGGAGTGAATGGTCCGCTGAATGACGGTAAAGTGCCGGGGCATCGTTGACGCTGGATTCATTCACGACTCGAGTAAGTTCATTGAGGTCTACCGGCGAATCTAAGAGTTCCTCGGCAGGTAGAACGTTTATGCTGTCTTCTAAATTCAACTAACATTTTGCTGCCAGAAAGACCGACGTCGAGCCATTGCATTGATCAATTGACAATTTCCGATCACGAGTAAATGATCTTGAGCACGACTTATGCCGACATTGAACAGGTTTTCGCAGTGATCATCCTTAAAGAACGCAACGAGCGGGTCGACGCAGTGTGTCGGAAGGTCAAGGATCACTGCCCGACTCTCTGATCCTGCGAGCGGTGGATCGCAGTAAGCGCTGATCTTGCGTCCAGGAAAAGTCGATTGAAGGTCAAATGCCAATGCAGCTAAAAGGGACCGCCGCGAGCGAAATGGCGAAAGCAAGAGTAACTCGTCATTTTCCGAAGAACTGCGACAAGCTCCTGAATGATCGGAATGGATGCCAAGTGGTAGTAGGATCGATCTGGAGACCGAATACTGTTTCCCATTGGGTAGGGCACATCTACAAACTCTACTCGGGATCCAGGCTAAGTCGCGGGCATGAGAGAGTAAATTGCTATAACTAAGCGACTTACAAAACCGCCGATTTCAGCAGTCATCCGATATTGCTTGCGGAGAAGACTGAGTCGGTCACTTTCGATGTCCCTCATCTTGGGTTGTCACTCTGAACCAGTCGTAACAGTTCCTTCCAAAACCACTTTGCGCGTCAGGGTGCTTGCTTTGACACAAATGGCGGGAGCTGTTGGATCACCAGCCAGAACCAGATGCTTCGTTACTAACGTGGAAGCGGTCAGTGCATAGACGACAGACACCATGGAAACTTCATCAACAACCACAATATCAAATGATTGGTCATGAACATTCTTATCCGAGACCATTTTTACCAAGGTACAACCCATGATACGAATGCTTGGAAGTACACTTGGAATCAGTTCCATTGCTCTTTGATTAGCGCCACTCACCATTTTCTCGAACCGGGCGTACTCCGGCATATAATTCCTGAAATCTGTCATTGGAAATCGTGCGGTGAGACAACAGCTCGGCGAGTTCATTCAGGCGTTCACGCGCAATGCTAGCCTCATTGGAAATTTGGACATCGGTACTACGCAACTTACCCGCCGTCGTGACACAACCGACCTCCGGGTCCAATCTGCCAAGTCGCAGAATGCGATGGTGGTCGCGTTGCTGAACTCGGTTCAATAGCGATCGCATGGCAACGTCCACCGCAGCGTTCGATGTTGAAACGACCAGTACCGATTTGCCCCGCTTCATCCATTCTGCCATTGCTACGCCGAGCGTCGTCGTCTTTCCCGTTCCAGGCGGTCCCCACAGCAGATGAATGGGGTACGGCAGTCATTTGGTCGATGGCGAGGGACTGCTCGGTGTTAAGACCTCTCGCTCCATAACCGGTTGTTTAGGAAATTGGACAAGCTCTTTGCGGAAGAACTCTCTTCGCACTTGGACTCGACGCAGTATGTGACAGATATTCTTCGAGTGCTCGATAGATGAAGGCTGGATCAAAAGAAACGCTGATCAGCTTGGCATCCGCCGGAAGCGGTCGCTCGCAGTCAATTACAATTCCGTCGTCGTCACAAGAAATCACGCTGCCCTTAATTGATTCCTTCGTGTTTCGCGTCCGAAACAAGATTGTTTGATCGGAATGAAAATTGACTGAATTGGAAGGCATGGAGGCGGTACACAAACCTGCCACCGGTATTTTGTAGGTGGCGAATCCCGTCAATTTCCAAAGTGTCGATGCAGGATTTCGCCCCTTCCTATCTCCCTGGGCAATTGCGGTTTGGATTGAATCGAGATAGTTGTATTTGAGAAATCCTGTAGGCTCTGGTTTTGCAAAGTTTGCCATTTCAAAGTCTTCAGCTATGTGAACACCCAGGTCCCCTGCATTGATCGAGTTGCATTAGAGCGGAAATTTCAACCTGCTGGGGAGCACATCGGGCTAAGGCTCTTCTCCAATTGCCGCTTTCCGGAGCAGAAAGCCGAAGGTTTAGGTTTTGATGGGAACGTGTGAAGGCTCCGTGGCGACGACCGCCACGGGAGGCAAGTCACTTCAGATGCCTAGGCGTTGAATCTTTCGGCTCAGGCTCCTCCTTATTCAGCATAGGTTCTCATTCTGGTTTTCGAAATGTTGGTAGTGCAGTAAGAGGCAAACCGCAGATTCCAAATCTGCAATGAGATCTGTATCTCCATGCAAAGGATGAAATTCGAGTTGATGAACTCGCCCAGCGTGAATCCTCATAGCTCATCGTCACTGAACTGTCACGTACACCTTTTGTATCGCGAAATTTCAATTTTTCAGTTTTGCTTTTAATTCCAGATGCCAAGTTGCTCGAAATTCCTCGGTAATGTCTAACGCCGCCGTTGGCCAGATAAACTCTAGTGCCTTTAATGCTTTCAGAGCGTAGCATTCGGCCAAGTTGTCAACGCATTCGTCATCCAGTTCCTTGAAAACACGGATCAGTGCCTTCTCTTTCCCAACCAGAGAATCTCTTTATTATTGGTATCGTTTCTTCCGTCTTGTCAAACACCCAGATCAATTCACACCAACCGTGATCGCTCTCTGATTCCTCCATTTTAGAAATGAGTAAATATCACTCGAAGACGGCAAATCTGGCTCAGTGCCTTCCAAACCAGTTGGATGGGTATGAAACGTACAAAGATACGAGTTGATTGTGTTGGCGGATTTTTCCCCGCATTGAATGAAATGGATACGTTCGGTGAGTAGCCTGAACTCGTAGTTAGGAGATGAGGGAATCAGCCGATAAACGTCTTCAGCGATTGCTCCAATCGGGATTGGGATTTGCTTCCAATCATGCTCACTAAAATCGTACTCGTCGCCGCGGGAGTTAAACTCGTACAACTGATCCCATTCCTGGGCGGTCAGTAGAGGAACTGGCAAGTGATCTGGGCGGCTCGAATTCATCGCGTAAAAATTAAAAGTTTTCACGAACAAATCTGCTTGTTTTCAAGCAATTGTCGTAGTTTTGTCTCGACAAGACGCTTGGCTGGTTCAATTCCACAGTGAAAAAAACTTTACACACGTATAGGGATAATTCTTATCGCCTTTAGTCAAATCAAAGTAACCGAGCTTCGAATGCAGCTAACGATTCATCGTGGAACTAAGGAGATCGGCGGGTCATGCGTCGAAATCGGAACTGAATTGACGCGGATCATTATTGACGTTGGTTTGCCACTAGTCGATCAAGATCGAGAACCGTTCGATCGAAGCGTTGTGAAAGGCAAGTCGTCTGCCGAGCTGGTTGACGCGAAAGTGGATTCCGATACCCCAGGACTGTTTACTGTAGGCAATACGCCTGACGCGATCCTGCTTTCACACGCCCACCTCGACCACGTTGGGTTGTTGGAGCATACACCCGCTGATGTTCCCATTCATGCAACGGCTGGAACCAGCAAGATGATGCAGCTTGCCGGAGGCGTTCGCTGGTCAGCAGTCACTGCCACGCGACCGCCATCGAGAGATTGAAAGCCGGAAACCATTCAAGATCGGCGACATTAGGGTGACGCCGTACGCCGTCGATCATTCGTGGCTGGAGCGTGGCGCTCTAGTGTGAAGCGGATGGCAAAAAACTGCTTTACTCAGGCGATCTACGCTGGCATGGCCGCAAGCCTGGCATGATCAAGTCGCTGATTGGTGAAAGCCTTGCACCGATGAAGATCGACGCATTGGTGATGGACAAGGGACGCACTGGTAGCAAACGACCTCCACGCAAGACCGAGTACGAACTGGAAAACGACATCATCGAGCACATCAAGTCAGCTCCAGGGTTGGTGT
>CALODY010000034.1:0-120786 GCA_942492215.1 Pirellulaceae bacterium | reverse complement strand
AAAATGCCTTCAATTTCAACCGCAGCGTCCAATGGCAGGGAATACACTCCGACGGCGCTTCGAGTCCCAACACCGGCCTCCTCGCCAAAAACCTGAGCCATTAACTCGCTGCAGCCGTTGATGACTGCAGGCTGTTGAGTAAAATCTTCCGCACAATTGACCATCCCAAAAAGCTTAATGACTCGTTTCACGCGATCGAGACTGCCCAGGACCGAGGTAAGTGTCGACAGCATCGTAAGACCCGCCTGACGAGCCGCGTCGTAACCCATTTCCTGATTCACCGTTGCCCCCACACGTCCCGTCATTACCGAACCGTCTCGGAGAAGCGGCAGATGACCGGATGTATAGCAGACAGTTCCGACGATCAGAGCAGGTTGATAAACCCCAACTGCCTGCGGTGCTGGAGGAAGCTCCAGCTTCAGTTCCTTGATTCGATCGTCCGCGCCCATTAACTTTCCCGCCTCTTGTGAGTATTTACTTGGAATTATCCGCTCTTACGAACCGGATTATCCTAATACGGATCGTTTGTGGCTAGTGGGCAACGTGTGTGGCGACAACGATTTGCAGTGACTTTAAAAGCGGCACTTGCGGATCACAGACCATGAGCAACGTTAGTTAAAACCCCCGTTCAAAAAATCTGGAAACAACAGAATTGAACAAGCAGATTACGTTAGCGGATTGTAAGCTTGCGATTTTGCGACCGAATCATCCTGAGTAAGCGGGCTGGACAAACCGAGGCTGCAAATCAATTCCTGGATATTTTCAGTTGCGCCCGGTAATTCAATTTAGGATCGCGACAAAGGATTTCCTTGCCTCCGGTCTTCTGTAAACCGTTGGACAGCAATTTCTTCGGTCGACGGAGGTTCCTTCAGGCTTTCACCAGCGAGATCGCAACGGAAAAAAATTCCCCAATAAAAAAGGTGGGCCGACGAAAACCTGCGATCGGCCCGAACGCTACAATAAGCTTCGGTCCACTGTCTGGAGTTTCAATTTATCGTCTGTTTGGAGAGGGAAGCAAATGAGAGAAATAACCCTGAGGAATCGCAATTGGCTGCTGGTATTCGCGTTGTTTGCGATGCAGTTTGTCGTCAACAGTCAGATCATTGCCCAGGATGAGTCAGCGACTTCGTTGCGCGCTTTGGCAATGGAAGCTTATGAGCAAGGTAACTTCGAGGAGGCCGTCGCCGCTTTTAGCAAAGTGGTCGAGTTGGAGCCGGATAATGGTCGCGACTGGCACCTGCTCGGATATTGCCAACACAGCAAGGGTGACCTCGACGACGCCATCAAGTCCCACCTTAAGGCGACGGAATTTGCATCTTTCAAGGCCATTTCTCTTTACAATCTTGGCTGCGCTTATTCGCTGAAGAAAGACGCCGACAAATCGTTTGACTACCTGAATCAGGCACTCAAAGCCGGCTTTGATCAAACTCAAATGCTGGATTCAGATTCCGATTTGGATAACATTCGCAAAGATCCTCGGTTCAAAAAATTGGTCGCTTTCGCCAACGGTGAAGATGAGCCCGAGGTTAAAAAAGGCAAATTCGACGCAGCGGGATTAATTGGACAATGGAAAATGATCGCCGGTCAAAGAGGGGGTGAGGATGTTCCGTCGGAACGAATGCCGCCCGAAATTGAGATTTCCAAAACGGCATTTACGCTTCCGTCCCCTGATGGTAGTGAACCGTTTGTGATGGGGTTCAAAATCGACGCGTCGAAAGATCCGCTGGAGATTGATTTTGACATTGAATCGGGACCGGTGCCCTCAGGCCAAGCGTTGGGTATTTTCAAAGTCAAAGGCGACAAGATGACGCTTTGCTACGACGGCATGACCGGGAAACGCCCGGAGAAATTTGAAACCACCGAGGAAGATGGCTATTTCATGTTCGTCATGCGCAAAGTGGCCAAGGCAGCTCCGCTGACTTTGGAGGGAAAATGGTCCTTTGAATCGGGCGTTCGAGCCGGCGAAGACGTCGACAAAGCCCGCTTGGCCACCACGATCGAAGTCGATAAAGACACGATTACACTTCCTGCTGGACCGGATCAGACTTTCGTGATGAGCTACAAAATCGACGCGAAGGCGTCGCCAATGACGATCGACATGAAGATTGAAAGCGGCCCGGCGCCGGAAGGCAGTCCCGCCATTGGAATCGTCGAAATCAAAGACGATTCGTTCACCATCTGTTACGATTCCACCGGCGCGACGCGACCGGAAAAGTTCGAAACGGATGCCGAGAACGGATTTTTCATGTTCAAATTGAAACGAGCCAAGGAATAGCGGCTGCGGATCATTTTCCTGTTCCAGGGGTGGTGCGACTAATCGCGCCACCCTTTTTTCGTGGCGTTAGTTACGTTTTCAAGCACGAATCACTGTCGCGATTTCGCTTCGGCATCCATCATTTTGGTCGTGTACGCGGTCCAGCTAAATCAAATCCATGCGACCGTCCCAAGTCACAAAGCCTTCGATCGCTTCATACTCTGCCAGTCCAAGTGCATCGTAAAGCCGGGCCGTTTCAGAATTCCGATCCTCCGCACGCTTCCAAAACTCACGGACATCCGGTCCGGGAAACAACGCGCGGTCCTTTTGCGACTCGTGCTTGAAAATCGCCACTCGCTTTCGAACCACTTCAACCGGGCTCAACGGTACCGCCATTTGAATTTCATGTGGCTCCCACTCATGCCATGCGCCGCGGTACAGCCACAACACACATTGCTGGTACCAGTCCTCATCTCGAACTCGATTACAGGCTTGCAGGATCGCGCTCAAGCACGTTCGGTGAGTTCCGTGTGGGTCCGAAAGATCGCCGGCCGCATAGATTTGATGAGGTTTGAACTCGTGAAGCAAATCGACAATCATTGCAATGTCGGCTTCTTCCAGTGGCTTCTTCTTGACTCGCCCCGTTTCGTAAAACGGCATGTCCAGGAAATGCAGACGTGACTCGGGGATCCCGCACATGCGGGTCGCGGCACGCGCTTCCCCGCGCCGAATCATGCCCTTGATCAATTGCACTTCTTCGCTGTCAACCTGCCCCGCTTTCTTGTTCTTCAAAAATTCCTCGATATGCGCTTCCAATTCATTGGTTCGATCGGGATCCACTCCAAACGCCCGATTGAAGTCTGCCGCGAATTCGGCAAATCGAATCGCGTCATCGTCGAACACGGCGATGTTGCCGGAGGTTTGGTAGGCGACGTGAACCTCGTGGCCTTGGTCGGCAAGCCGAATGAGCGTGCCGCCCATGCTGATCACGTCGTCGTCGGGGTGAGGAGAAAAGATCAGCACGCGTTTCGGGAAAATTTCTTCATGGGTCTGCGGTCGATCGCCGGGCTGCTTTGCATGCTTGGGCTTTCCGGCCGGCCAGCCCGTAATGGTATTCTGCAATTGCCGGAAAACCTTCAGATTGATGTCGTATGCCGTGCCGTGCTTGGCTAACAAATCCTGCAGGCCTTCCTCGTTGTAATCCTCTTCCGTCAATTTGAGCAACGGCTTGTCGAGGTGACGGGCCAGCCAAATCGCGGCTTTGCGAATACGTTCTGCATCCCAATCAACCGGCCCGTAAATCCAGGGGGCCCGAAATCGTGTCAAGGAATCGGAGGCGGCAGAATCGAGATAGATCTCGGCTCGAGGGTGCTCCTGCAAAAAGCTGGCGGCGACCGAAGAAGTGATTTCGCCCTCTACCGCTTGCGCGATAATGGGAGCCTTGTGTTCACCAAAACCAATCAGGATTATCTGGTGTGCATCGAGAATCGTTCCCACGCCCATCGTGATGGCCCGTCGGGGAACATTTTCTTCGCCAAAAAAATCACTGGCCGCATCGAGGCGCGTGACCCGGTCAAGCGTGATCAGCCGTGTCCGGCTGGATTTCCCGGAACCCGGTTCGTTGAAACCAATGTGCCCGGTTCTTCCAATTCCGAGCAATTGAATATCAATGCCGCCAGCTTCGACGATGGCGTCTTCGTACGCGCGACAAAAACTGCCCACCTCTTCTTCTGCAATCGTCCCGTCGGGTATGTGGATCTGGTTGGGCGGAATGTCGACTAAATCGAACAAGTGTTCGTGCATGAATCGAACATAGCTCTGCAGCTCGTGCGGCTGCATCGGAAAGTACTCGTCCAGGTTGAACGTTTCGACGTTATTGAACGACAGTCCTTCTTCCCGGTGCATCCGGACCAGTTCGTCGTAGACTCCGACCGGCGTGCTTCCGGTCGCCAGCCCCAGCACGCATCGGCGACCCTCGCCCTGACGACTTCGGATCAGTTCGGCAATGCGTCTGGCAACTGCCCGATTTACGTCTCGCGAGTGTGGAAAACTGCGACAGGGAATTTTCTCCCTGGATTCTATTTGCAGTCCGGGGGTTAGCATTGTCTGCTCCGGGGCCAATTGGTTGCCTAATTTTCTATCGGTTGATCGTCGCGGAATTTCCTCCTGCGACGCGACTCATCCAAGAGCGGCATTTTACAAAATCAAAAGGAAAAACTATAGATAGCCCGATTGGAATAATGGAGGATTGCGAAAGCGGATTTGCCGGGTTCCAATGCATACAGTTCGAAATCAAAAACTTGGCAGGAACCATCCATGAAAGCCCTTGTCAAACGCCACGCCAAACCGGGTCTCTGGCTCGAAGACGTTGAGGAGCCCACGATCGGAATCAATGATGTTCTCATCAAGATCGATCGGACCGGAATCTGCGGCACCGACGTTCACATCTACAAATGGGATGCTTGGGCGCAGAAGACCATTCCCGTTCCGATGGTGGTTGGCCATGAATTTGTCGGTGAAATCGTGGAAGTTGGCTCAAATGTTACCGACTTTCACACGGGCGAAATCGCCAGCGGGGAAGGGCACGTCGTTTGCGGACGATGCCGAAATTGTCTGGCCGGACGTCGACACTTGTGTGCGGACACGAAAGGCATCGGCGTCAATCGTCCGGGCGCTTTCGCAGAATACATTTCGCTTCCCATGACCAACGTCTGGCAACACAAAAGCGACGTTGATCGAGACGTCGCCGCGATTTTCGACCCGTTCGGCAACGCCGTCCATACCGCACTTTCCTTTCCCGTGCTGGGCGAAGACGTTCTGATAACAGGAGCCGGTCCGATCGGATGCATGGCCGCCGCGGTGGCTAACCATGCCGGTGCCCGTTATGTGGTGGTCACCGATATCAATCCTTGGCGATTGGAATTGGCGAAAAAACTGGGTGCCACACGTGTGGTCGACGTTCGTAACGAAGACCTGGCCGAAGTTCAAAAAGAGCTGGGGATGACCGAAGGCTTTGACGTCGGCCTGGAAATGTCGGGCAGCCCCGAAGCATTTCGAGAGATGTTAAATAACATGTGCCACGGCGGACGAATCGCGATGTTGGGAATTCCCCCCGAGGAGATCGCCATCGACTGGAACATAGTCGTGTTCAACATGCTGACGATCAAAGGCATCTATGGACGCGAGATGTACGAAACCTGGTACAAGATGAAAGTTCTGATCGAAGGTGGACTGGATTTGAAACCGGTCATCACCCACCGATTCAACTACCGCGATTTCCAACAAGGTTTTGACGTCATGCTGTCCGGCCAATCTGGAAAAGTGATCCTGGAGTGGAATTGATTCTCCGCGAGGATTCTCGGAGAGGCTCGGCGACAGCCCTATTCGTTTTTCCGGGCAGAAGCCGGATTCAAACCCGCACGCAATTTAGGAGAACCTCTCTTCGTGGCGAATTCGAATGCGAGCTTCCCTCGGCTAAGGGAGACCGATTCCGGCGGGCCACCCGATTTGACTTGCACCTGGTTGACTTGATCCTCGTTCAATTCGAAAAACACGCGATTCTCGATTTTCCATTCATCCAACTGCCGGTCCCCCGGGAAGCTCGAAATACAACCACGCCTGCCGCAAATCTATTTCGTGACCCACCCAGCGAATCTCATTTGGAGTTGGATGGTTGGCAGACTTGGCAGGAACAATTGAAAATCGTGACGCAAGATATTTGGCCAGTATCTCGTCCAGATCTTCAATGTGATCCAGATCGACCGCTCGATTCCGCTGTCGCCCGATCGCCTTTTCCAGATCCGCTGGCCAGACGCAAAGTGAGATTTCAAAATTCCCCGTTTTCGGATTCCATTCGACTTCGGCAGAACTGGCATGAAACGGATGCGAGGCCAGTAGCGTCGCAGGCAGCATCAGTATTGCAATCAACCAACTCAGCACGCCCAAAACATGAAATCTAGTCATTTGATTTCTCCTCCTCCGAGTCGCCAGCGGGCAGTGCTTTCTGCATCGGGTTTTTCTGTCCCTTGAGGACTTGTAAAGCTGGAAGCGTGATTTTGTGATCCGGCGTGGAAAGAAATTGTTTTCGAGTTCCGCATCCGCCGTCTCCAGTCGGGGATCAAGCGTCAACGATTTGATGGGCTGATCCGTGATCAGCAATCGAGTCACTTGCCGATTATTCCGTTTCCAAATCTCCGCTGGCAATCGTACATGCTTCTTCGATCCGTCTTCCAGTTCCGCATCAAAGATAATGGGCATCACCAGTCCGCCCAGATTTTCAAACTGAATCAGGTAGAAATTCTTCTGCTCATCAAGCAGGCCCTTTTCCATGTCGTCCAGGTCTTTGACGAACTTCTCAAAAGCCTTGCGATCCTCCGGCGTGACTTCCAATTCGTCGTAACTGTTGTAGAAATCCTTGAGGTCGGGATACTGGTCGACCCGTTTAGGCAGCGGTTGATTCAATCGCTCTGAATTGGATTCGGGAATTGACTCGCGCTTTTCAACTTGAATCGGCTTTTCAATGTCCGGGTCGCGCGAATCAATATTCAGTTGCCGAATGTCGACAATTCCGATGTCCACGTGATCGGTCGAATAAAACCAACCTCGCCAGAACCAGTCCAGATCGACCCCGGAGGCATCTTCCATGGTACGAAAGAAATCCGATGGCATGGGACGTTTGAATTTCCAACGGCGGGCGTACTCTTTGAAAGCAAAATCGAACAGCTCGCGACCGAGGATCGTTTCACGAAGAATGTTGAGAGCCGTGGCCGGTTTTGCATATCCGTTCGCACCAAACTGCAGCAGTGATTCCGAATTGGTCATGATCGGGACCTGGTTTTTGCTTCGCATGTACCCCACGATGTCGCGCGGCTCACCGCGGCGCGAAGGATAACCTTCTTCCCACTCCTGTTCCGAAAGATATTGCAAAAATGTATTCAACCCTTCGTCCATCCAGGTCCATTGCCGCTCGTCGGTATTCACGATCATGGGAAAGTAGTTGTGGCCGACTTCGTGGATAATCACCGAAATCAATCCGTACTTGGTCCGGGCGGAATAGGTTCCGTCTTTCTCGGGTCGCGGCCCGTTGAAGCAAATCATTGGGTATTCCATGCCCCCAATCGGACCATTCACGGAAATGGCGACCGGGTACGGGTAATCAAACGTATACCTCGAATAGACGTTCAACGTGTGAATGATCGCGTGCGTTGAATAACGACTCCACAACGGCTCGCCTTCATTCGGGTAAAACGACATCGCCATCACTGGAAACTCGCCGATGTTATGCTGCATGGCATCCCAAATGAATTTACGCGACGACGCAAAAGCGAAATCACGCACTTGATCGGCCTTGAAAATCCAGGTCTTGGTGCCTTGCGGCTGGCTCGATTCATTCGTCTTGGCCTCTTCGGGCGTGACAATGAAGACGGGCTTGTCGGCCGTTTTAGCCTGCTCCATCCGTTCCATCTGCGATTCGGTCAGGACCTGGTCCGGATTCAGCAACACGCCGGTCGAAGCAACCACGTGGTCGTCCGGCATTGTGATCCGCACGACATAGTCCCCCAATTCCAGCGCAAATTCACCGCGACCGAGGTACTGTTTGTGTTGCCAACCGCTGGCATCCGAGTAGGCACAAAGCCGGGGAAACCATTGAGCCATTTCGTAAATGTAGTTCCCGTCTTCGGGAAAATGCTCATAGCCGCTCCGGCCGCGAATAACGCGGGCGTTGTTGATGGCATAGTTCCAATCAATTTGGAATGCGAACGTCTCGCCAGAACGAAGCGGAGTCGGCAAATCAACTCGCATCATGGTTTTGACGATGGTGTATTCAAGTTCCTTGTTTCCACTCGAATCAACACACTTGGTAATCTTGATGCCTCCATCAAAAACCTGTTTGGCCAACAGGGAATTGAATGACTGAACTCAAGCCGTTCCCAAGCTTCGGAGGTCTGGGTGAGGTTCGCATCCGAATCGGGCTGATGAATGTTGGCATCCAGTTGAAGCCACAAGTACCGCAGCGAGTCCGGACTATTGTTGGTGTACGTGATTCGTTCCGACCCAAACAGATGCTGCTTCTCGTCGTCGATGCGAACGTCGATCTCGTAGTCGACCTTTTGTTGCCAGTATCCGTTGGCGGGAGCGCCGGACGCTGTTCGTGCTTGATTCGGCGTGGGCCATGTCTCGTCCATCTGCCTGAATTTGTCAGGTTGGTCGAACTTTTCATTTGCAACCGACTGGCCAAATAAAATCGACTGGGTCCCGGCCCAGGCCAAGAACACGACGCATAGTAGTTGGCACGGGCCCGATGTTGGTTTTTGCATGACGTCCGATGGTGATGGATGGAAAAGGATGGAATGCCGACGAATGGGTCCGGCACGTTGAGACTCCATTAAACTTGGCCGTCCCGTTCGCCTCAATCGCTAATTGACGCCGTGCAGCTGTTCCAGCGTGCGAAACAACGGGTCTTCGGGAATACACTGCCAAAACAGGTGAAGCGTCATACAAACCGGGGCTTGTTTCGATTGGAGGCGAGGGCTTCGTGCTGTGATCAAACGATACGCTGGGCAGACGCAACGCGACTCATTTTCGCGATATAGATCAAAGCCACAAAATCAAACAAAGCATGCGCGACGGCTGGTACCAGGAAGGTTCCTGTCCAGATCATCGTGAGTCCCAGGAAGAGTCCCACAGCGAGCGTCGTTAACCCGTAAGCCGCGTTGACCCAATGGCACAGACCAAACAAAATACTCGCCACTCCTAAACCAATGATCTGTGCGATCTCCATACCCGCACGAGGTTCCAGCAAAGACGTTAATCCACCCTGGATGCTCCACCGAAACAACATCTCCTCGCAAAAACCGGCCATTAGAGACAACAACAGTAGATCCAACAGACTTGACTCGCGAAAAACTGGATACATCGCCTCCACGACGAATTGCCTCATCGGTTCAAAAAACCTTGGCTGCCAAAAATGGAAAACACCGAGGTAAACGATAAGTGGAATCGCCGCGATCGTTCCCCATCTCAGCGCCAACCACCAAGTTGAACCCTCGATCTCTCGCAACACCTGCTGGTGATCGAACAATCCAAACCACGCCAGCAAGAGAGCAACAACCGCCAGCCCACCTTCCACAATCGTACCGACGAAAACCAAATTGACTTCAGGATCAGTTTCATTCTCGTTCATCGATTTACTTTGCCCGGATTGGTTTCGGAAATTGGGGTCCCGGACTGAAACTTGGCCGAAGTAGCCATCGAGGGACTCGAACGAAAGCCGGTCCTTCATTCGCGTCAGGAAAACTGCCCTTGGCTACCAACGCTCCCCGCCGCATTGACGGCCCCTTCGTGATTCGCTTCCTGGATCGGACGGCGCGCCTCAATTGTCGAACCTTCAATCATAAAGAATGCCGCACCAGAAAAGCGCGGCGCGATATCGCAATCATTCGTCCAGGAAACTGACTCGGCAATTCAAATCCTGAATACCGACAACTTTCGAGACTTCGGACACGAAATCTGCTGCAACGTGCCAGGCATTTCGCAGCCGGCTGCGCAAAGCTGCCGAGGCGGTAAATTTCGTTGAGGGTGCCAAATAACCGTCATTGGTTTCGGGAACAGCCCGCTAAAAAACGCGAAACAGGACGTTCCAAACGGGGCTATTTCTTTTCCAAGCCCATGGCACTGATTACCTGCTCACAACCCGGCGTCATACGGCGGATCTTGGCGGCCAAAACTTCCTTTTCCGACGCGGTTGCCTTTTCCGCACGTTTCTTGATCAAACCCAGCTTGTGTTTGCGTTTTCGACGACGTCGAAGTTCTCTTTCTCGCTCACTGCTCATTTATCATTCCGTAGACTTTGATTTTTAATTGAATGGGAATTCGGAATTTTAATGAAATCTTGGCGACGCATCAACGTTCAATGCCGGAAACCGTCGATTCTTCGGCCAGCATTTTGACCAAGGGCCAAAGTGCACCGGCACACCCCACGGCCACCATTCCACACCCAACGGCAGGGCGCAAATGTCCAAAAATCAAATTGCCAATCGCCGGAATCGTCGAATAAACGACTCCCGTTGCCAAAAGAAGCCGCCAGAATCGACCACCGCAAGTCTCGATCGACGTGAACATGGGGATTTCGTTTAGCGATGGGGCCCCAACCCCAACCGCCCGGACGCACTTTGCGATAAAAAGCATCCAGCTTTTCCTTCGATTCGGCCGGCGTCATGAATGTTACCACCATCCAGACCAATATCGTCAAGATGGCAACGATCAACATTTTGAGTTGCGGACTGGACGGAGGGGTATCCCATTTGGCTCCACACAAAATCAAAAGTTGTGAAGAAAGCCAGGGACGCGATCATCGATGCGATTTCCGTCCACGCGTTGATTCGCCACCAGAACCATCGCAACATGAATACGGCTCCTGTGCCTGCCCCCAGCGCCAGCAACATTTGCCAGGCCGCATCGACGGATTTTCCGTGCATCCCGACCGAAGCGATGCCACCAGCCATCAGTACGATCAGAGACGCCCACCTGGATGCGCGAGTCAGTTGTTTTTCGCTTGCTCCCGGAGCCAAAAAACGTTGGTACACATCGCGCACCAGATAGGACGCGCCCCAGTTCATTTGCGTGCTGATTGTCGACATGAAAGCTGCAAAAAATGTGACCAACAACAACCCTCGCAAACCTGCTGGACTGAGGTCACGTATGACTCGAGGGAATCCCACACCCGAATCAAATGCTGGATCGCGAAGCTCTTCGGTGCGCAGCTCGGGATACATGGCCAACGCGGCAAATGCCACAATAATCCAGGGCCACGGTCGCACGCAATAATGAGCTATCTGGTACCACAGCGTTGCCAACAGGGAATCCCGCTCGCTGCGACAGGCCGCCATTCGTTGCACCACATACCCTCCGCCTCCCGGTTCCGCCCCCGGATACCAGGTCGCCCACCACTGAACCAGCAACATAATCAGAAACACATGCAGCGGAAGCCACGCGTTCTCACCACTCAAATCCGGAATGAAGTCGAATGCGGCCCGTCCACCTTCGCCGAAATTCTCGACCACGCGTGCTTCAAGATTCGCCGCGCCGCCAAAATGATCAATCGCCAAGTACGCCAGTGCGATACATCCAAACATGGCCAGGCAAAACTGAATGGCGTCCGTGACGGCAACCCCCCACATT
Source organism: Pirellulaceae bacterium (assembly GCA_942492215.1). Lineage (GTDB taxonomy): Bacteria > Planctomycetota > Planctomycetia > Pirellulales > Pirellulaceae > Mariniblastus. The sequence goes on along the minus strand of CALODY010000034.1, from coordinate 109,352 downwards.
CCGGACATCAGCCCATAGATCGCGACGATCAAAAGCGAACCGGCAATGATCAACCAGGGTCGGACGCCGAGCGCGGATTCGCCAAACAAGCTTACTTCAACTGCCGTCGCCGGCAACCCGAACAACACCGTCTCATTCAGCAATGTCACCATCGCGTTCGTAACCCAACCAATGATGATCGGGTTGATGATAAACGCAACATACAGCGCCCGAATGCAACGCAATGCCGCGGCGGGTTTGCCACCGTAGCGGATCTCCACCAATTCGACGTCCGTCATTACTTCCGCTCGCCGCCAAAGTTTGGCATAGACGAAAACCGTGATCATTCCGCCAAGCGCCAACGACCACCAGACCCAGTTGCCTGCAAGTCCTTTCTCGATCACCAATCCGGTCACGGCCAGCGGAGTATCCGCAGCAAATGTCGTCGCCACCATCGACGTCCCCGCAATCCACCAAGGCAGCGATCGGCCGGAAACGAAGTAGTCGGCCAAGCTTTTGCCCGCCCGTTTGCGAAACCAAAACCCGACGAAAATCGTGATCGCAAAATAAAGAGCGATAATCAGGTAGTCGATCCACGTTAGCGTCATGGCGTTGTCTCAAATTTCGGTTTTTTTGGGTGGTCGCGGCATCCTCGCGGCCAACATGATCCACCCATCTCAGCTGTTCCAAATTCAATTGGATGGAATGGTGCGAACGGCCAAAGAACGGCTGTTTTCTTGCTGGATCGAAACCCACAGACTCAAAAAGCTTAACCGATTGCCAGAAAAGCTTAAATCATTCCTCGACTTTTTAGTTTGCTGCTCGCGGAAAGCCAAAGTTGAGTTACAACCATTGACGTCGAGCTATAATCGAAGCTTGACATCGGACGGCTTTCAGCCGGCCCTGAAGCCGATCCGAATTCTTTTGGCCGCATCAATCATTTAGTTCACAGATTCATGGTTTTCCTCTGCCCAAGAGACTGGTTGTGGCCGTTTGCACATCCGGTTGGCGTGAATCGCCAACTGACAGCTTTGACGTTGGTGTTTGCCAGTTGCTGGCTTTCACTTAGCCAACCCTTATCGGCGCAACCTGGCGGGATGCCTCCATCTCCGGTGGAAGTCGCGCGAGCCCAGGCGCTCACTGAAGCGGCAAGCAAAGCATTTGTCGGTTCGCTGGTTCCAATTCGCAAATCGACGGTCGGTAGCGCGGTCGATGGCCGAGTGGTCGAGATATTTGTCGACGAAGGGGATCCCGTGAACGTGGGTCCCGCAGGATCCGAAAACGAGAATGGGGAAATCCTCGGTCAACCCATGATTCAGTTGCGAACCGTCGCTTTGGATATCGAAATTGAGGCTGCCAAGGTCGAGCTTGAGTCTCGAAAAATGGCAGCATCCGAATTGCGGCAATTGCTTCCGGCTGAGATTGAATCGGCAGAGGCAGCGGTCGAAGAAATCAAAGCCCGGCTTCAGTACTCCCAGGAAAACTATGAACGTCTTCAGGGGCTCGCCGAAGACAATGGGGTCGCCCGACGGGAACTGGATGAGGCATATTCACTTTTTCGTTCACAATCTCAGTTGTTGATCGGTTCCCAGGCGTTGTTCAATCGCTTGAAGGCGACCCGGGACGAGAAGCTTTCCCAAGCCACGCTACGGGTCGATGCCCAAAGAGCTGAAATCCGTCGTTTGGAGGAACAAAGGTTTGAATACACGATCCGGGCGCCGTTTGCCGGTTTCGTGACCGCAAAAAACACGGAGCTCGGTCAATGGGTCAAGCGTGGCGACGAAGTCATGGAGGTGATTCAACTCGACCCGATCGAATTGGTGGTGCCAGTGCCAGAATCCTACATCCAGAAACTTCAAATCTCCATGGATCGGGCCCGTGCTCAGAAAAAAAATGTGCCTGCCGTGATTACGCTGCAGTCCGTGACCGAATTAATAGAGGGAGAAGTCGTGCAGATTGTGCCGGAAGCTAACCTGCTTTCGAGGTCTTTCCCGGTAAAAATCCGCATCAACAATCCCTCGATCGGAAATGGTCATTTGCTGAAGTCCGGGATGATGGCAACGGCACGGATGTTTGTCGGCCCGGCAGAACCCATGTTGTTTGTTCCCAAAGATGCCCTCGTTCTCGGCGGTCCGCAAGTGATCGTGTACGTTGTTCGCAAGGATCCGGTCGACCAAGACGACGTGGCAATTCCGGTTCCCGTTCAGATTGGCGCGTCCATTAACCGGTGGATTCAGGTTTCCGGTCAGCTCGAAGCGGATGATCGTGTCGTCATTTTGGGGAACGAACGCCTTCGACCCAACCAAAAAGTGCAAATTATCAAGGAGCGTGATGACACGATTGAAATGGATTCGGTCCCGGCTGGAGGATGAGATCGAAACTTGGCGATCGCGGAAAGGAACTGCTCCGATGTCCAGCCCGTATTTTTTCAATCAAGTGACCGGCACGACGCGAAACCCTTTTAAAATCCAAGCCTGCTGAAAATCGACGAATCCGGCCCATTTGCTCCGTCATTCGGGGCAATTGAGCATCGCAACAACGTACGAATCCAATCTCGGCCATGCATCCGATCTCCGCATTTATTGAAAACCCAGTCAAAGTCGCCGTAGGGGTGTTGCTGCTGTGCCTGTTCGGAATCATTTCCTTGTTCGCGATGCCCGTGCAGCTCTCCCCAGACGTGGAACGCCCGACCATCACGGTCAGCACGACTTGGGCAGGCGCCAGTCCTCAAGAAGTTGAAAAGGAGATCGTGCAGGAGCAGGAAGAACAGCTCAAGAGTGTGCAGGGCGTCGTCGAGATGACCAGCGATTGCTCCGAATCGCAAGGGACCGTGACTTTGGAGTTTGTCGTCGGGACCGACCTGCAAGAAGCACTGCTCAAAGTCAACAGCCAACTGCAACAGGTTCCCGATTATCCAGTCGACGCTGATGAGCCGGTCATTCGGACCACCGACCCTGGAGCGAATGCAATCGCCTGGATGATGCTGGGGGCTCGACCCGCGAGCGATGATTCGATTCGCGAATTTGGCAACACCAATCCGGCCGCCCAGGAACGTGTCGACTGGGTGCTGCGCTCTCGCAACCAGGGATTGAAGGTTTATCGTTTGCACAAGTTGGCAAACGAATTTCCGGCGGCAGAGGTCTTGCTGCCACCCCAAATCGACATTGCAAAATACAAAAAGTTCGCCGAAGACAACGTTGAGTCACGGTTGGAAAGGGTGCCCGGCGTGGGCAGCGCCAATGTTTTTGGCGGCGAAGAGATCGAGCTACAAGTCATTGTCGATCCCAATCGATTGGCGGCCCGCGGTCTGACCATTTCGGATGTGCGGCGGACCTTGACCGAAAACAACCAGGACACGTCGGCGGGTGATTTTTGGGAAGGCAAACGTCGTTACCTGGTGAGAACGATTAGCGAATATCGCAGCGAAGAACAGGTTGGCAGCCAGATTATTGCCAGCCCGGATGGACAAGCCGTCTACGTCCGCGACGTTGCCGATGTAAAGATCGGCTACAAAAAGCCCGCTGGTTTCGTGCGGGGATATGGCATATCCAACATTGCCATTAACTGCCAACGGGAAACCGGCGCGAACGTGATTGATGTGATGGCGGGAATCAAGGCCACGGTCCAGCGGCTCAATGACGGTATCTTGAAGAACGAGGGCCTGGAGCTGACGCAGGTCTACGACGAGACCGAGTACATCGAATCGTCGATCGGATTGGTAAATCAGAATATCATTCTTGGCAGCGCGTTGACTGTGATCATCCTGATGATCTTTCTGCATTTGAATCTGCGTGCCCTGTTCTTTGTTCCGTTGTTGGCAGTGTCGGCCATCCTGGCGATCACTGTTTCCCCCTGGTTCTTTCTGGTTACGTTGGTCCTGATCCTGATCGCTGGATTGTGGTTTGCACGCGGTGCACTGGTCGTCGCGCTGGCGATTCCAACCAGTATCGTGGGCACCTTCCTGATATTGAACTTGCTGGGACGATCGTTGAATGTCATCAGCCTCGCGGGACTTGCGTTTGCTGTCGGCATGCTCGTCGACAATGCGGTCGTCGTATTGGAAAACATCGTTCGTTATTCGCAAAAGGGGCACAAACCATTTGAAGCCGCCAAACTTGGGGCTATTGAAGTCTGGGGCGCCGTATTGGCTTCGACGCTAACCACGCTGGCCGTTTTCTTGCCAGTCATATTCCTGAAAGGCGAAGCCGGGCAGTTGTTCCTCGATATTGCTTTGGCGATCAGTGCCGCCGTCGGGTTGTCGTTGATCGTCAGCGTCGTGGTGATCCCAACGGCATCTGCCAGGATCCTGGCGTCAAAAAGCGTGACGTCAAAACCGGGGCGATTCGAGTCCCTCATCCGCGGACTGGGAAATCGGTTCACCGAGTCGGTCGTGGGAGTCAACCGATGGATTCAAAGGGGAGTTTTTCGCAGGCTCGCTGTGGTCGCACTCCTCTTCGGACTTGCCTTTGCCGTTTCCTATTGGCTCTTACCTGAAGTCGAGTATCTCCCGCAAGGCAACCGCAACCTGGTGATCAGCCTCGTCCTGGTCCCTCCGGGATACAACGTTGAACAGTTGGAAGGAATGGGACGCGAGATCGAGGCGGAACTGGAAGCGTATTGGAACCACGATCCGTTGACCGATCCACCGTTGGACTTTCCCGCGATTGGAGATTTCTTTTGTGTTGCATTTGGCAACTCGGTGTTTGTCGGTGTGAGCTCGCAGGAGGAAACGGAAGCCGGCAAGTTGATCGGGTTGATTCAGCAACGGCTGGGCATGAAGTTCCCCGGTTCGTTTGTGGTCGCGTTTCAAACGAGCCTGTTCGCCGGAGAGCTTTCTGGAGGGCGCGCCATCGATGTGGAGATCACCGGGCCGGATTTGGAGAAACTGGTGGCCATCGGCGGACAATTGATGGGGCTGACCGGAATGCACCTTCCTCCCGAAACCCAGGCCCGCCCGATACCCAGCCTCGATTTGTCCAGTCCCGAAGTTCACGTGCTTCCCAAACCTCAGCAGATCATGGACCTTGGATTGTCCACCCAGGAACTCGGCTATACCGTCAATGCACTTGTGGACGGCGCCTATGTAACTGACTATTTCATCGGCGCGGACAAAATCGACTTGGTCATCATGGGCGAAGAATCCTATCGCGGAAATACGCAGGATCTTGAATCTCGTTATATCGCGACCCGCAATTTAAACGAGCCAGTGCGACTGGGTGCACTGGCTGATATTCGCATTGAATCCGGGCCCCAGCAGATCAACCATCGTGAGCGGCAAAGGGCAATCACGATTCAAATCACGCCGCCAGAGACGATTTCCCTTCAACAAACCATTGCCATCGTCAACGAGAAAATGATCGAACCCCTCGTGTCCAGCGGCCAACTTGGATCGGAATACCAGATCAATCTCAGCGGGACGGCGGACAAATTAAAAGAAACCTGGGACGCTCTCAAAATCAATTTGCTCCTGGCGATCATCATTACTTACCTGTTGATGGCGGCTCTGTTTGAGTCCTGGGTCTATCCCCTGGTCATTATCCTGAGCGTCCCCATGGGTGCGGTGGGCGGCATTATCGGGCTGAAGCTGCTGGGCTACTACCTGATGTTGACCGGTAGCCCACCCCAATCGCTGGATGTGCTGACGATGCTGGGATTTGTGATCCTGGTCGGGACCGTTGTCAACAACGCGATCCTGATCGTTCACCAATCGCTGAACTTGATTCGCAATGAAGGCCTGGAACTGCAACCTGCGATTCTCGAGAGCATTCGAACCCGTATTCGGCCGATTTTTATGACCACCATGACCACGGTGTTTGGGTTGTCGCCGCTGGTATTTTTCCCCGGTGCTGGCAGCGAGTTGTACCGCGGAATTGGTAGCGTGGTTCTCGGCGGCCTGGTCGTTTCAACGGTTTTCACGCTGGTTCTGGTACCCACGTTGTTCAGCCTGATGGTGGAGCTCAAACAATGGCTTGCCGCAGCGATTTTGCCAAGCCAGCCAAGCGAACTGCAACCTCAAGTAGAAACGATTACGGAATAGATATCTGGCGCATGAATCCTTCAAGATTCGCTGATCGTATCCGGGCAAAACACAAGCAGCATGCCGCGCGGCGTTACCGAGTCATCTCCTGCAGTGCATCTAGCGTGCGGTCGATTTGCTGTCGGGTGTTGAACAAGCCCAGGCTCAATCGCAACGTGCCGCCGCTGTCCGCCGATCCCAGAGCACGATGCAGTAATGGGGCGCAGTGAAAACCGGCTCGGCCCTGGATGGACCAATTTGCATCCAACGTCGCGGCTGCGTCCAGGCAATCGTATCCATCCATAGTCAAGCTGAAAATGCCGATCCGTTCATCCGCATTGACGGGGCCCTGCAGCGATACACCTTGCAGGTTTGAGACACCCGCCAGAAAGTATCTTTCGTTTTCCTGCGATAACTCAATGCGATCTTGACCTTCGGAGGACCTCAAAAACTCGATGCCCGCGTGAATTCCGGCGATGCCTGGAACATTCAGATTTCCCGCTTCAAACTTCTCCGGAACCTGACTGGGTTGTTCGTCATCTGCACCCATTGAACCGGTACCGCCAAAACGAAACGGTGTCATCCGCTCGGCGATTTCGTCTGCCACATACAACACGCCGGTTCCCAAGGGCCCGAACAGACCTTTATGCCCCGGCGCTGCAAGCAATTGACAGCCGAGTCTCTGCACGTCGATGGGAAGATGGCCCAACGATTGCGCCGCATCGATTAGAAACGCAATCCGGTGTTGCTGGCAATGTCGGCCAACGGCTTGAATCGGCTGAATCGCGCCGGTGACATTACTGACGTGCGTTAGAGCAACCAATTTTGTCTCCGGCCGAATCGCAGCGATCACATCTTGGGCGGTGAACCTCCCGGTAGAATCGCACGGGACGCGGGTGACGCTGACCCGATTTTGATGTTCCAAGTGACGAAGTGGTCGCAAAACGGAGTTGTGTTCCGCGGTGCAGGTCACCACATGATCATCGTCCTGCAGGATGCCAAAAATGGCCGTACAAAGTGCGTCAGTTCCGCTGTAGGTGAATGCGATATTTTGCCGACGAGGAGCGTTAATCAAGTCGGCGATCTGTTGCCGAGTCTGTTCGACCAATCGCATAACCTCGGTAACCTCTTGGTAAGCGCCCCGCCCCGCTGGAGCACCGATTTTCCGCTGCATGTTGTCAATTGCGACGTAAACCGATTCCGGTTTCGGCCAACTGGTGGCAGCGTTATCAAGATAGATTCGGTCCAAATCGTTTCGTCTTGGTCAGGCCAGGATTTGCGTGATTAATTTGCCGTGCACATCAGTGAGTCGCATGTCGCGTCCGGACCAGCGGTAGGTCAGCCGTTCATGATCCATTCCCAACAGGTGTAGCATGGTGGCATGCAGGTCGTGAATCTGAAATTTATTCTCAATCGCTTTGTAACCATATTCGTCCGTAGCTCCCACGATCGTACCGCCCTGAATGCCCGCGCCGGCCAGCCACAGACTGAAGCCAAACGGATTGTGATCGCGACCGTTGGAGCCTTGGGCAAACGGTGTGCGGCCAAATTCGCCCGACCAGACAACTAAAGTGTCCTCCAGCAACCCCCGTTGCTTCAAGTCCGTCAGCAAAGCGCCAATCGGTTGATCCACGGCGTCCGCATTTTGTTGGTGACCGGCTTTCAAGTTCCCGTGTTGGTCCCAACGATCATGGCCCACATGGGGACATGTCAATTCAATGAAACGGACGCCTTGCTCAAGCAGCCGCCTTGCCAACAGGCATTGGCGACCGAAAATCGCGGTCCCTTTGGTTTTTGCATTCAGCCCGTACATTTCTCGCGTCGCTTGGCTTTCACCTCGCAGGCTGGCCAGCGTTGGAACAACCGACTGCATCCGATACGCAAGTTCATAGTTGGCGATGGCAGACTCGATCTGATCGACGCGGCCCAGTTTCTCGAGGCTGCGGCCATCTAACTGTTGCAGCAGGTCGAGTTTATTCCGCTGCAGCAAATCCGTCGATTCCGTACGTCGAATGTTGGCGATGGGAGCTTCACCGGGATTAAAGATCGAGCCTTGAAAGGTCGCCGGCAGGAATCCACTGTTAAAACAATCCAACCCACCCGGCGGAATCAAGCCGCCGTTCAAAACGATGAATCCGGGCAGGTCCTGGCATTCGCTCCCCAGTCCATAACCGATCCAGGCTCCCATGCTCGGTCGGCCTTGAAACCCGTTACCCGTGTGCAAAAAATAATTGGCATTGGTGTGTTCTGAAAAATTGCTGGTCATCGAACGAATCACGGCCAGTTCATCGACGTGCTGTGCTACATGGGGGAACAGTTCGCTGACGGGCGTGCCGCATTCACCGAAGTTGTCGAATTTCCAAGGGCTCATCAAGGTCCGGCCGATGTTGTTGAATTGGGTCGGTTCAATTTTCATCTTGAACGGCTGCCCATTTTCTTTTTGCAACAGTGGTTTGGGGTCGAAAGTGTCGACCTGTGAAGGTCCACCGTCCATGTAGAGATAGACAATCCGCTTCGCTTTGCCAGCAAAATGCGTCTGTTTCGGGCGCAATGAATTGCTGCTGTCCGTCAATCCGGCATACGAACGATCTGCCATCAACGCCGCCAAGGCCACCGAACCAAAACCGCAAGCCGTGCTCTTCAGCATTGCCCGTCGCGAAATTTCGGTTGGTCGAAATCTACCACAGTGCGTCGAGTTTTTACGCGGCTTGGTCATGGGGTTCCGTGATTGGATGGTTGATGCTCTGGATATCAGGACGGCGAGGCTCAGGCTCAGTTACTTGATGAAAATGAATTCTTTGACATTAAACATGACATGACAATAGTCTTGCCAAATCCGAACGTCGGTCAGGAGTTCATCCTCGGAGACCCTCAATTCTTCGGCTTGTTTCGAGAGAAACCTTTCAGCTCTTTCTTTTTCCCAGCTCTCAGGCGGCCGCCCCACAGATTGGAAATAGATTTGTTCGATCCGCTGTTCAACATTTTGCGTTTGGCCAATCAATCGTGTGGCCCATTGTTTCGCCTGTTCCAACACAAACGGATCATTCATCAGGATCAAGGCTTGGGCTGGCACGTTCGACTGATTTCTCTTTCCGATCGAATTAAACGGGATCGGCGTATCAAATGCCAACATCATCGGCGACAGAAAATTTCGGCGCACCGAGATATAGACGCTTCGTCTGCCTTCGCCGTCCAGTGGTCCACTTTTGCCCGGGCGACCACGGCCACTCATGAAACTCGTCAAGTGGATGGGGACCGCTGGACCAAACATCTTCCGGTCAAGGCGGCCTGAGATTTGCAGGATTGCATCGCGTATCGCTTCCCCCTGAAGCCGTTTGATCCGAGCACGGTGCAACAGGAGGTTGTCCGGGTCAATTACCGTTGCATCAGGATTCACAACGCTCGACATCTGATACGTCTGTGACAATACAATCCTGCGAATCAGCTGCTTAAGCGACCAGTCGTCCTCCCGAAATGTCGTTGCCAGGTGATCCAGCAATTCCGGATGCGTCGGTTGTTTCCCGAGGACTCCGAAATTGTCAACCGTTGCCACGATCCCTTGCCCCAGGAGATGATGCCAAACGCGGTTGACCGCAACTCGAGCAGTGAGAGGATTACTGGGTGCGGTGATTTTGCGAGCCAGTTGCAGCCGCCCGCTACCGTCGGGGGGATTGAGTTGGCGAGCCGAAATGGCTGACAGAAATCTCCTCGGCACGACTTCGCCAAGGGTTTTGTGGTTGCCCCGGATGAACACTCTTTCGTCTTCACCGGTACCGTCGGTCATGGAGATGACCAATTCCGGGAGCGGAGTCTGCTCATTCAAGAGAATGATTTCATCGCGAATCCTGAAAAGTTCCGACGTCAGGTCGCGCGTCGAAATTCTCTCTGCGTTTTCGGCTGGTGTCCGTGATGTCCCCAGCAACTCGCCTTCGGGATGTCGCTGAACGGCAACATCTTCGATTGAAGAATCTTCGAACAAGGAAACCAGATCGTTTTCGACGATCCAGCTGATCAGCTCACGGCCTCCCACTTCGGCATCCTGTTTTAGCCGCAGGGCCAGCGATCGGCTGAGCGCTTCGATGTTTTCCTCAACGTCAGGTTGTGCTGTGACTTCAGGCTTGAGTTCCAGCGCATTGGCAGTTGGCGGTTTGGGTGGGTTGGCTCCATTGGAAAACCGAATTTCATCGAGTTCAAAATATCCGGCGCCCTGATCGATGATCTCCAGGTAGGCCATGTGACCGAGATGGTTTTTAATGTCACCAGCTTGTGTATGCCAGGCAAAATCCTCCGCATGATCGATGTTGAGTGTGATCCCGTTGAACAGCAACGCATTGTGGACATCCAAATCATACCCATCGATGATCAGACGCACCGTGACGTCCCGGCCTCTCAGCCGGTAGTGCACTTTGGGATGCTCCAGTTTAAAGGTGGGTGACCGGATAACGCCACAGAATTTTGGACCTTCGACGCCGCTGTGAATCGTTCCTTCGGCCCGCGCGACGTGACCAACAGGCGAGAACACGCTGGCAGTCGCGTTATCGCTCTCGAATGCGAAACCCGACTTGAACCAATCCGCTGGCAATCCGCCGTTAAAGTCGGCGAACAGCTGAGAATCCTGCCGCCATCGTTTCAAATCATCGCGATCGCGAGTCTCATCCTGTCCAGATGAGGTAACCAATTCAGAATCCATAGGCTGAACTTGCGTGGCGGCCTGCAGCAACCATTCGATCGCGACCGACGGGACTTGACGTTGCGAAGCCGACTTGATCGCGTGGACAAATCTCTCCAGTAAGTCGTCGTCGAGTCCCGAGTCTGCGGCCGCCTCGGCGATTGCCCCATCTTCGATGGCGGTAGACATTCGGAATTCGATCCAGTCGATGCCAACCATGTGCCGCGGAATTGCTTCTTTATGGTGCCCCACGATTTTGATTTCCAGCGTGTGCTTACCGCCATCCAGTTTCAACTCACCTAATCGAGTGGGTCCCGATTTCCCGAGTTTGGGAAGAAAGAAATCCTGCTCTTCCTTCAAAATCATGCCGTCAATGGATACTTGAGCGATGCCGTAGTCGTTGGCTTTGGTGAAATCACCAAAGACCTCGAATGTCTCAGGACGCTGCTGCCCGGTAAGGACAAATTCAAGCTTCCAGGTATCGCCCGCCTCGGCGTCCAACCACCACAGTTGTTTGTTATCCTCCCAAACCACGCCGCCCTGGGGAGCGAGCTCCTGAACTCTGGATTCACCTCCGGACCTGGAGATCTCGCTAAGGCTTTCCCCCGCAAAACGGACAACATTCTCAGAATGCCAGTTAGGGTGGTTTCGCAGCAATTCGATCGCTGCTGAAACATAGCCAGCAATTTTCTTTTCGTTCGCGCTACCAACCCGGGCGACCAATTCACCGAGTACGGATTCGCCTTTTTGAGTGAGTGATGAGGATTTTTCGAATGCATTGGCGATTTTTTGATCGGGATCCAGCATCGCCATTTGTTTCCGTGAGCTCTGCAGGAATCCTGCCAGCGCGTAATAGTCCTCGGTGGAGATGGCATCGAACTTGTGCGCGTGACACCGAGCACAGGCAACTGTCAAACCGAGAAACGTTTTTGACATGACATCGATCCGGTTGTCGATGTGTCCCGCTTCGTCGCCACGAACATCAACCGGAGCGTGCGTCGCCTCTCCAAGGAACCAGAATCCGGTACCGATCACCGATTCGTCATAGTTTTGTTGGGGATGCCGACGCGGATTCGCCAGCAGGTCGCCGGCAATATGTTCCTCGACAAACTGGTTGTAGGGAACGTCAGCATTCAAAGCCCTGATCAGATAGTCGCGATACTTGTGGGCATGCGCAATGGGATAGTCGAATTCGTGCCCGTAAGTTTCCGCGTAACGCGTCAGATCCATCCAATGCCTGGCCCACCTCTCACCGAAATGAGGCGAAGCCAACAATTGGTTGACGACCTGCTGGTAAGCATCCGGCGAATCGTCCTGAACAAACTGCTTAATCTCACCGGGACTCGGTGGCAGACCAATCAAATCGAAATAGACTCGACGTAAAAGGGTCCGTTTGTCGGCCGGAGCGGCGGGCGACAATCCAACGTGTTCCAACTGGCGGAGGACAAAGTTATCAATCGGGTCCAGTGGCCACTCTGCCCTTTTAACCGACGGAACGGCCGGGCTTTTTATTGGTTGCCAACACCAATGAGCCGCCTTGCGTTTTGCAATATCAAACTCTTCCTGCTTCTCAATCTCGTTGGCTGATTCATGCGGCCAAGCCGCACCTTGATTGACCCATTTGGTCAGAATCTCAATTTCGGCCGCAGCCATCTTTGTATCCGGTGGCATCTCATAGACGCCTCCGTAATGAATGGCTTCGATGATCAGGCTCTCTTCGGCGTTACCCGGTACGATCCCTGGCCCCGTATCGCCACCCGCAAGAATCGCTGCACGAGACGCGAGGCTAAGTCCGCCCTCCAGAGGTGCCGCATCAGGACCGTGGCACTCGTAACATCTTTCTATAAGAAGAGGCCGGACCTTGGATTCAAAAAATTCCAGATCCTCTGCCGAAAATTCTTTGGCTGGTTTTTCCTGCCCCAATGAAATACCGAGAGGGATCCATAGGCAGAAAATTAGCGTGACGGCGCCGATCTGACGATCCAGGAACATCAATCACCGGGAGGAAGTTTGAATGAGCGGGAAAGTTCTTATTCTAAAACAACGCCAGTCGGGCGTCAAAATGACGTTGGCGAAAAGCAGAAATCCGAACGGTGGCCAGTCCGACTACGTTTTTGCGAAAAGCTGTGCCATATCGTCGCGGATTCCACGAAGTGGATTTAGCGGCTCCCATTACTCATCAGGAATCGGAACAGCTCGACAATCTCTTGCTCGCTGAGTTGGTCCAATAAACCGTCGGGCATTAAAGACAGCTTTGTCTTCTTTGCTTCCTCAATGGTATCTCGGTCGATCGTGATCAAATCATCTTTGGTTTGCAGTTTGACAGTGCGATCGTTTTGTTCGACCACGACACCGCTCAACAGTCTTCCATCCTCGAGCTGGAAAATCGTTGTCCGATAACCCTCGGCCACTGAAGCACTCGGGTCCACCATGTTTTCCGTCAGGTAACTCAAATTCTTCCTGTCTGAACCGGTCAGGTCGGGACCAATCTTCCCACCCTTGCCGAAAATGATGTGACAACTCGAGCAATGTTTCTCGTAGAGTTTTCTGCCGTTGGCAAGTTCAACCGGTTTGGCCAGGCTGACGTAAACCAGGTCCTTGATCTTTGCCATCTGTTTGGATTTTTCTTGAGAAGATTCTCGCACTTCCCCCCAGATTTTCTTTAGCTGGTCACTCAACTGCATATCATCGAAATTCTTGACCTGGCGGGCATGCCAGGCAGAGACTTGCGATCGCGGCACTGCGCCCTGGTCGATCGCGTCCAGCAGTTTCGCGGCCCAGTCACGACGCGAAACCAATGTGTTGATCGCCGCCGCCTTGCCATCGGGCTGGAGGTGTTGAAACCGGCCAAGAATTATCCGCGCGGCTTGGGGGTTCTCACAATGAACCAATGACTTGGCGACTTGGGTCGCGATAGATTTATCGTTGATCAGCGACTTGAGCAGATCAAACAGCTCAGCCGAATCCAGTTTGGGCCCCAGCAGCTCGATCGCTTTTCGGCGTGCCGCAGTATCCGCACTTGGGTCGGCTGCGAGTTGCTTCAAATCGGATAACGCCCGACCGGACCGAAAGACAACATTGATTTCATCGAGTTTGTCCTTCGTGGTCGCGTCAGCATTGGCCAAGAGTTTGTCAGAGACGGCCGCCCAGTTTTCCGGCGCTGGTGCGTTCTCCCAGCCGTTCAACGCGGCCGATATTCCATTCAAAATATCGAGGCGTGCCGCTGGATCACTCTCTTCGGCGAGCCATCGAGTGATTTCGACAAGTCCCGAAACTTCGACAGGAAACGATTGCGAATCTGGATTCGCCACAGAATCACTTGATCGTTGGTCGTCCACATTTTGATTGGCAAAATGACCCGTCAACCTGCGGACAATGTTCTCACGGATCAAGGGCAGCTTGGTTGAGCGGGCCAACTTCAACGCCTCAAGCGGCTGGAGAATAGTCGCCGGTTCGATCCCAAACCAGATCAGATGAGGCTGAACTCGGTCCGCCGCGTCCGAATCGTGATCGCACAGCGGGTGCGCCAGGGCGAAGCAATCGGCCGGCCCCAGCCTTACAAGTGAACTCGCCAAATAAAGCCGGACCAAACCTGACGAATCCGATTTTGCCATTTGGACAAAACGGCTGGCCGTCTGTTCCGAGATCGGCTGCAGACCGTCGGCCAACAAACGCACGGCCCAGGAACGAACGTGTTCATTCTTGTCGTCAGTTTGTTCCAGCAGCCAGCCTTCCGTTGCCCCGCCGGCAGAGTAAATAGCCCACATCATTCGCAGCTGGGTGTTGCCAGAAGTTCCAGCGGTCGCAGCGTAGCTGGAAAGTAGCTCTTCGACAATTTCTTGTTTCATGCCTCCCCAAGCACGTTCCTGTAACAACCGCCTCGCCTGCCGAACGTACCACTCGTTCCGATGCGAGAATAGAGCGATCAACTCTGGGTTCGTCAGTTCCGACAAATCGCCAATTTTCGGTTTTTGAGGAGTGCCATAAGTCAGTTTGAAGATGCGACCGGACGTTCGGTGAATGCCATCGTCTTCATGGCATTCACCAATGTCCGACCAATCCAACAGATAGACACCCCCATCGGGACCGTAAATCAATTCGACACCTCGAAACCAGGGATCGGAAGTCTTCATGAAATCTGCGGCATGATGACCGACATACGAGTTCCCTTCACGCTGGATGGTGTCCATGTTGAGCCGACGGCCGTGAAAGTTGGCGGTGAACAATGCGTTTCGGTACTCGTCAGGCCAGTTATCGCCCAAGTAAATCATCAGCCCCGTATGCATGGCCTCCACCGGCCTCATCTGTGCCGTCGGACATGCCTTCATCCTTGGTCACCGCCCAATGTTCTTCGGTAACGTCCCAATGAAAATGGTCGGCTGTTTGCTCGATGACCTGGTAGGTGTGTGAATTGAAGTGAGAACCATACATACGGCGATACCGCGCCGGGGACGACATGAAAAAGGTGCCCGATCACCGTATTGATCATGAACATCTCGCCGTGCTCGTCATAGTCAAAACCCCAGGGATTCGTTCCACCCTGTGCGACGATTTCAAACTGGTGTGCCGTCGGATGATAACGCCAAATGGCGCAGTTCATGGGGACACGTTGCGATTCCGTCGCGCCGGGGGGACCCACAAACGAGGTGGCTTGAATGCCGTGCCGACCGTATAGCCAACCATCGGGACCCCAACGAAGTCCATTGACAATGTTGTGACGAATGACGTCGTCTTCAAAACCGTCCAAAAGTACCTGGGGCGGCCCGTCCGGAATGTCGTCTTTGTCAGCATCGGGGATGAACATGAAGGTCGGCGCACAGGTGACCCACACGCCGCCGAAACCGATTTCGATCCCTGTCAGCTTTTTTCCGCCTTCCCAAAACACTTTTCGATCATCGAATCTGCCATCGTTGTCTTTGTCTTCAAAGATCAATATTCGATCGTTAAGCTCGGTATCGTAATTTTGGGAACGATCGGAATAAGTAAAACATTCGGCCACCCACAACCGACCTCGTTCATCCATCGTCATCGCGATCGGTTGGTGAACATCCGGCTCGCTCGCATACAAATTGGCCTTGAATCCCGGGGGGAGTTGGATTGCGTCCAACGCGGCTTGCGGCGTCGTAAAAGGCACATCCAGTGATTGGGTGTTGGGAATGGGATTTTTGTCCACGACGCCTTTTTGGACGGTCAGCGGGTCTTGGACGGTCGGCGGTTCCTGGACGGCCAGCAGATGGTTGGGGCAAGCGGTAAACAGAAGACCGGTGAACATGATCGCGAATATCAAAACGCTAATGCGGGTGTCCCGTTTTAAACCAGGATCCGGCACCTCTGCTGTCGCAGTGAGGTTGGTTGGATTCGGACATGGAGCCGAAATCGAGCCGGGCGGAGTGGTCGTAACAACGATTCTGAGTTTCGCAAATCCTGCAAAGAGCATGACAAATCCGAATCAAAAAGCCGTGAACTGGGATTGGCAATTGTGCCTTGTCGATTCTAGCAGTTCGGACGCATTTCGTGTCTGCGGTGTATCGCTCGGCTCCGTTGGCCCTATTTGATGTATTTGTCTACCAAACCATTGTGAAATCAGTCACCCACAAAAAAAAGCAGCCCTTGTGGGACTGCCGTTGTGAATTTCACTGATTGAGCGGTGTCGGATTTTCGCCGGAACGCTGTCGACTCGATTTGAGAAGACGATCGTTACGCGACTTTGGAATCTCGACTCTTTGTTGAGCTCGAACCATTGCGGTGCTTCCTGCCATCCACCGAGGGATGTTTCTCTGGTTCAAGTTCGGTGCGAAGAATGAGCATGTCAGACGGGGCTTCAATGCCTAGACGAACGCGATCCCCGGAAACTCTGACGATGGTTAAAACGATTGAGTCACCGAGCATGATTTTTTCGCTTTCCTTCCTGGAAAGAACGAGCATATTTAAATTCCTTGTATGATGTCCTGTTGAATAATCAGTAAAGAATAATTCCGAGTTTTCAGTTCGACGCGATTTTAGGTGCCGTCGAAAGCACGGCTTTCTTGAATCTCTCACCCGATGATCCGTAAAACAGGATCGTGTTGGTTTCCGTTTCCCAAACGGCTGTCAGTTTGACGCTGCGGGGACCATGCAAGCAAAAGAAAATGCCGCAAGTTGTTTTGCCACGCGTCAGCAGTCGTTCGGTGACTTGAAAAACCCCCTCTTCGAAGTCGTTTTGTTGGCATAAGGTATGAGAAACAAATTGTCTTAGTTGTTGAATGTTTTTGATTTTGATTGGATCGTGGTGCATCCCTCGGCAGTCTCCTCGCTGTTACGCTGCAGCGGCGTTATACAGCCGGTTTTGCGACTCAAAAACGAGTGTTGGGTCAACATAGGAAATATCGGTAAGCAGTAACGCTACCAAAATGTAAAACTGGGTATTTTCGAAAGCAATTTCTGGTTTGGCAAGATTGAAAAAACAACCAATATAATCGGATCAAGCAAGATCTACCGGAGTTCAGCTTTGATTCAGTTCAAATGGAAAAACTGGCCGCAACTCTCCCCTTTGGGCAGGATAATGCGAAATGAATATCAAGTTTGAAACGATGAACGATGCCGAAAATGCATTCCGTCATCGCGATCCCCAAGGATTAAAAACCTCGCCGGTTGGATTTCGATCGAATGCGTAAACGGCGTCAAGCAGACGACAGCGACACGACATTCTGTCACGATGAAGGGGTACCGCGCGAAGTTAATGCGTAAGGCAAGTACGCAAGTCTGAATCAGTAACATTGTCCCGTATAACGATCTTTTTTTGTTTCAAGGTAGTGATTTGAGTTTTCGAATTTCGAGTGACGTCTTCAAGGGACCGGTTGATCTTTTGCTGTATTTGGTGCGCCGTCACGAGGTCGAAGTGACGATGATCGCGCTGGCAAAATTGACGGATGAATACCTTGCGCATCTCGAGGTGCTGAAGGAAATCTCGATCGATAGCGTCGGCGATTTTATTGAAGTCGCCAGTCACCTGGTGGAGTTGAAAGCACGCGCCGTTTTGCCCCGCAACGAGCACGAATCGGAAGACGGAATCGAATCGGATCCCCGTCAGGATCTTGTTCACCGCTTGCTGATGTATAAGCAGTATAAAGATGCCAGTGGATTACTTGACGAAAGGTTTTCACGATGGCAACGCCGATTTCCCCGCATGGCCGAAGATCTACCTGCGCGTCGTACCGACATCGCGGATCAGCCGCTGGATGAAGTTGAGCTCTGGGACTTGGTCAGTGCGTTCGGGCGGGTACTTCGAGATAATCGTCCGTTGCCAGAAGCCAGCATTACCTACGATGAAACTCCGATCCATATTTACATGCAGCGGATTCATCAACGCATTGTCGAGCGACAGCGGGTTTCGTTTACCGAGCTCTTTGAACCCGGGATTCATAAATCCGCAATGGTGGGAATCTTTCTGGCAGTCCTGGAGTTGACCCGCCACCACAACGTAATTGCGGAGCAACAGGACTTGCACAGCGAAATTGTGATCGTGCCGAGCAGACAATTTCGGCAGGAACTCGACACGTCCAACATTGACGACTATAACCCGCACGGCAAACAATTTGGGACCGGAGATCCGGGTTCGATGGTCGATTGATTCCGACAACGCGGGGGAATCTTCAGTCCTTCACTCGCCCAGTCTCAATGTGGGGAGTTCGAAAGGATTGCACCGCCAATGACGCTTATTACGGATTCTGTTTCAGTCGTGAAACTCTCAAGTCACATTCCTTCTCGAGGAACTTGCCGCGCTGATTCCTGTTTCGGTGATACCGTGATTTGAAGACCCTGGAAACCGTAAATTCCCCTTCATTGATTTTGTAGTCAAACCCGTTGATCGAATACTCGCTGGCCGCTTCCGAGTCGACACGAGCCTCTTCAAAAAAGACTTCGCCCGCCGTGACCCAAACAATTTGCCCCGGACCACACCAGATCCCCACATGCGGCCGCCGAGCCGTGACGTTGTCAAAATCTCCGCGATCAATATGCTCGACGTATCCGAGCATGTAAGTCGAAGCCCGATGATCCGTGGACGGGCCGCAGATCAAATTGAATCCGTAACCATCGCCAATCCAGGCATACTGTGATGCGTACAGGTTGGTCAGTTGTCCGTCGACATCAAACCGACGAGCTGGTTGATAGGTCTTTACGTTGGCCCAGTGATGGTCGACGTCGAAATCAGTCCAGGTCCCGTGCCATTTCCCTGCGAACGGCCCGAACACGTCCTGGCCATTGATTTGACCTGCGGCAGTCCCCAGGAACGCGACGGAGATCTTTTGATCCGTCAAACCAAATCGGCCAAGTTCCACATCCAGCAATTTTGGTGCTTCGCGTTGAAACTTCTGAATCAGTCGGGCCAGGGTCGTAAACTTCGGCTCGTGCAGGTCGGGTTTCATCCACTGCTGACGAAATCGTTCCGCTTCGAGAACCGAACGCTTTAGCAGCCAATCGATCGAATTGCCGTTTCTGCCCTTCGCAAGCAGTTCCGCGTAACCGAAACTCGATTCTTCCTTGGCGGTCGTTTCCGAAAACCGATCCAATATCTGCGCGATCGAAAACTTTCCATGAAAGGGTAACTGGGCAATCAATGCCAGGCTAACACGCACCATCATCAATTTGAAAAAACACGCGAATGCCATATCTGAAAAAGTTCTTTCTGATTAACAGAGAGGCCCGCATGATCCAGCAGGACCGGTTTGTGATGCATCTCTTGTTCGTTGGCCAATTTCCAGTCCGGTTGCCTACACCGTGATTCCCGAGTTCTTTATCTTAGTGATTGGTTTACGAGCCCGTTAGAAAATTTGCCGGCAAGCCGGGAAGGATCACCGCATGGTTGGCGTTGATCGTCAAATTTCTTTGGTATTCCAGATTATTCCGCACCAAGCGAAGACGTCGAACCGGATTCGACCTGCGTGACCATTGCCGCCGCGTCATTCGGCTCCCGTTCGACCGGGTAGATTGACACGGACATGCCGTGGTCTTGAATCGACCGCGCCAACCCATAAAAACCGACCAGAACGACCACACCGATCAGGTTACTAATGTACCAGAACAAATTGGCGTCAACGCCGTACGCGAGGCCGCCCAGTATCGGCGCGAATACGGCTGCCAACGAAAAGGTCATCGCATACCAGCTCATGTACATACCCTGGTCCCGTCCTATTGAACGCTTGGCGACAAACCCCGTCGCCAACGGGAATGTCAACATCTCACCCAGCGTGATGATGATCATGGAAAACACGACGAACCATACGGCCGTACCAGCCGGCAACATGCCAAATCCGATACAGGCAAGGAAACAGCCCCAGCCGATCGTACGCAGCAAAGAGAATCGTGAGACGAAATTTACCAATAGCATCTCGAAGACAACAATGATGATCGTGTTCACCGCATACAAAAATCCAATGTGGGGTTTGGTCAGCCCAAAATGGTCCTCCAAATACTTGGGGTAGGTCGCATGAATTTGAAAAAAGACCATCCCCAGCAACAGGATCAGCAACAGGAATCCGACGAACTTCAGATCCCTGAGCGGCGAACCATGAGCGTGATTTTCCTCTGACATTCTTTGCCTTTCAGCAGCCAGTCCATTTTTGGCATACCTCCTAAAACCAAAATGAAAAAGCAAAAATATCCCGCCCAGAAACGTCGTCACTCCGTCCACGATGAACAGCCAGACAAAATCAATTTCTGCCAAAATGCCGCCGAGGGCCGGCCCCACAGACAAACCCAGATTGAGGGCCATCCGTTGAAGACCGTACGCACGCGTTTGCAGCTCTGGCGAAGTGAATTGGCTGATCGCCACGTTGTTGGCCGGACGTACGGATTCTGAAACTGCGCTCAGGATAAAGATACTGAACGCCACACCCGCCCAAGATGTAAAACAGGGAACCAGTAAAAAAAGTGGCATCGAAAGCAACAAACCGGCGATCTGCACGCGGATGGCACCCAACGGCTTGATCAGGCGGCCGCCGAGATAGGTTCCGAGAATCGATCCCAATCCATAAACGCTAAAGACTGCACCGGCCTCGGTCATGCTAAAACCAAGACGACTGGTCATGTACAGCGTAAGAAACGCAAGCACCATGCTCCCGCATCGGTTCACAAATAGCGCAACCGATAACACCCAGACTTCTTTCGAAAGTCCGCCGTAAGCCTCCCGGTACGCCTGATAAACCGACTGAACCATTCCCGCTCGCGTCTCCTGCTCGCCCACTCAAACCGCATGCTGACAAAAAGCATTTCCGGATTCACGAAGCCAATTCAAACCCATTCCTTGAGAACGATACTACCGACACGATCCGTAGCCCAAGGTTCGTATCAACAGAGAGTAATTGTCCTCGATTCGCAATTCCCAACCCGGGCGGACGCTGTCGTCGAAAAGTGCCGCAACCATCCCGAATCTGGTTGGCGGCATTCTGTTTTCGAGCGGTCACCGTCCTCACCGTTGAGGATTTGGATGCTTTGCATTTGACCTGTCGCCTTGCCTGAACCTGGATCCGAATTCTCCGACTTACAAACGCAAGTGAAATCCTGCTAAGATACTTCAACACTGTGCAAATCTTCGAAAAGCTCGTTGTTGGTCAATGCGTTGACGTTACTCAAGCTGTCGATGGTTCTCAAGCTCCATGGGTTTCCCGAACGGGAATGACAGGGCACTTAATTGCACTGATATCGGTTCATTCAATTTTTTTTACGGTCTCCGAAATGTCCACGAGCGTCGAAAGTAATCAGGAGCCTCAATCCGGCAATTCCGGGCCAGCCAACAATAAAAAAAGTCCAACGCGTCGTCGGGTGACCGTGCCTCGGTTAATCGAAATGAAGCAGCAAGGCAAGAAGATTACCATGCTCACCGCGTACGATTATCCGATGGCCAGCTTGCTGGACGCGGCGGGAGTCGACACGTTGTTGGTGGGGGACAGCATGGCCATGGTCGTGCAAGGCCATGAAAATACGCTGCCGGTAACGTTGGACGAAATGATCTATCACGCGGAAATGGTGGGGCGGGCCGCCAAACGTGCGCTGGTCGTGGTTGACCTTCCCTTTCCCATCAATCATCAGGGGTACACCAAACGGTAATGGCCGCCGCCGCATCTTGAAAGAAACCAGGTGCCAAGCAGTGAAACTGGAGGGAGGCGCCGACCAGGCCGAAGTGATCAAGGCGTTGGTCACTGCCGGTATTCCCGTGATGGCCCATGTCGGATTACGCCCCCAGGCAGTGCACACGATGGGAGGCTACAAGGTGCAACGTGATCTGGAGCAATTGCTCGAAGACGCCACCGCAGCCGAACGATCAGGCGCGTTTGCAATCGTGCTGGAGTGCATTCCGTCCGAGATCGCGAATAAGGTGACAAAGCAACTCAAAATTCCGACGATTGGCATCGGAGCCGGTCCCGATTGCGACGGACAAGTGCTCGTCATCAATGACATGTTAGGTCTAACGAGCGGATACGTTCCCAGTTTTGTAAAGGCCTATGCGAACCTGAAGGACTCCATCGGCCAGGCGGTCAACCAATGGTGCGGCGACGTCCCGGATGAGAAGGGTTTTAGTTAAATCCTCGTCGGATGAGAAGCATTCAAGTTTTAGTTCAAATCGCAGCGAATCGTAGTTGAATTCGCAAGCCCAGGTCTTTTTTTTTTCTTTCTTCTTGTCTCTCTCGTCTGTTTCCCTGAGCCACGGTTTTGCCGGTTTCGGCGCTGAGCTGGACAAACAAATCGGCCTCTTCCACCTGAAAGGCAACTCTGAAATTGGGTTTTCAACGCGCAGGTAAATCCCTTGGTTGTATTGCGGGTAAACCAGGTCGCGAACCGAATCCTGCACCTTACCGATCGAGGCGCGGTCCTCGTTTTTCGAGCTTCGATCATGGGTGACGAGGTCCAGCAAAAGATCCTCCTTGCTGTTCACCCGGGGCGATTGATTCCGACATTCGACGATCGCCAACTCTCGCCAAGCATACCCATACCGCCTCCACCCATGCCACCTACACCCATGCCCATACCGGAACCACCTCGATTGCCGTTGGCAGCCTTGCCGGCAACGGATGAATTCAATGCAATGATCAAGTTGCGGCAGGACGATATGACGAGAGCATGAGACGGGTCGAACGGCATCGGCTTGCGAAATAAGATCAGATGCCTCGTCGATATAGAGTCGCGTTGCAGTGGAGCAACAACAAAGATGATGGTTGTCTCCAACGGAACATCGCGAATATCGAAGATGACGGTTCATCCTCGGACAACTCAATCATCCATCATGGACTGACTCAAGATGAGATGGTGAAACCGGGTTTTCAACGTTGTCAAATCCCTTGGTCGTATTGACATGGTCGCGCTGGTCTTAAAACCTCCTCAAGACCAGGTCGCGAATCGCCAAACATAGCTATCCGCGGGGAGAGGGGATCGGGATCAGTGAGCGGGTGAATATCTTCGGTTTTCCGTGGATGTGCAATTTGCAGGGGCAACCAAACTGGCTTCGCCACCAGGGGCTATCAAGTCGGCCATGCGCGTTTCGCCGAGAAGCGCGTTGCAACGATGACCGCCTCGCCTTTGATTCGGAAACGGGCATAATGAAGATACGCCGCCGCGCAAAGTGTTGCAAATCTCATCACCCACCCCACGCCGATTGGATTGCCTGGTGCTTGACGATCAAGACACCCCCCCCGTCCCCACTTTCGCCACCCGCGATTCCAGATGATCACGCAATTCTCCAGCGATCTGTTGCTGCTGGCCGCGACTAAGTTGACGCAACAGCTTGCCCATCAGTCTTAAATAGTTTTCAAACTCCTGGTTTGACATCGTTTCCCCTTCACCATTAAACATTTCCGACGATGTAAAAACAAAAACCAGAGACAAAGCTAACGAGCAGGTTCCGCGGCGGGCACAAAGCTCTCAATCAATGACATCATGCAATCGGCATACTGTCGCCATTGAGTTGCCTGTGAGGCCAATCGTTTCTTCCCCTTGGCGGTAATCTCATACCACTTTCGGCGCCGCCCCGTCGACGAGTCCCAGCGACTACGAATCAATTTGTCCGACTCTAACCGGTGAAGAAGTGGGTACAGTGTCCCGGCCGGTAACTTGATTTTGCCCAGCGAAGCACGGTTCAGTCGTTTCTGAATCAAGTATCCGTACTGCGGTTCGTCCGCCAATACGGATAACGCCATCAGATCCAGGCTGCCGCGCAGTAAATCGCTTTCGAATTTCTTGCTCATTGATCAGATCCTTTTATCGCTGTCCTATGTATAGCCGTACGATATATAAGAGTCAAGAAAAAATCGGATACTTTTCGGTGTCCGAACGGGTCATTCCAGATGACCTTCCCATTCAACCGCGCCACGCCAATTGCTGGTTGCGACATTCGGAAGTTGCTGCGTTTTTTCCTAGACCGCACAATGGAGGACGTCACCTATTTAAGAATGCGCTTCACGTCGGAATCAGGTTCGGTTGTCAATGTGACGGGTCGAAAAATGCCACCGGCACCGTACCAGTCAAAGACTTCAATTGCGATTTGCACCGGTTTGCCGGGAGTTACTTGCTCGGAAATAAGGTAGCTCTTACGTTCGTCGAACGCCGTCTGCCGCTTCGCAATGTCCCCGCTTTGGCCAATGTACTGACCGTTAACATGGACTCGATAGTGGTCGTCAACGCCTGAAAAATTGAGATAGACTTGGTCTGCCGGCCAATCGTTGGGCAGGTCAACCTTGATTCGATACCAAGCCCAACCGTCCAGCGTATCGTACCCCTGGGACTCCCAATGCTGGTCGATTCGGATATTCGGCCAGTTGGAATCGTCGAAGTCAAATGAACGTACCGACCCCAAACGCCCGTTGTGTTCGGGGTCCGGTTTGAACTTCCAGCTTTTCTGTTCCAGCCGAATCGACCGGGACTTGAGTTCGCGTTCCAGTTGGATCAGCAATTCCTGGTTGTCCGCCGCTGGCTGCGTTTCAACCTTTTTGGCAATCGAATTCAACAGCTCGGCGAATAAAAACCTGCCCGCCGGCGAGCGTTCGTGGTCGATGGCCGTCACGAAGATCCCGCCCTTGCCAGCCAATCCAATTCGGTACATGAGACCGTGCGTGTTCACCGTTTTCAGGTCATGATTGTCCCAGAGCACCAACAAAGGCTGGATCGAAGTGAGATAGTTCTGAACATTCGGCACGACGTTACCGGCCAAATCGAAATGCTGCAATTCGACAAAAAAATCGCGAGGGATATCCGGGAAAATCCATTGGTTGTCTACCACGGGACCACCGCGCAGAAACCAATGCGATTCCGTCGGCAGGCTGTTGGGTTGATTATTGGGAATCAGCACCACCTGACCGCCATTCCGGACGTGGTTGATGAGGTCCATGTCAATCACGTGAGTGACGACAATCGAATCTTCCGACTTTGAGTTGTCAGTTGTGACGATCGGCAAGGCGTTGACTGACGAATGGCGTCGAACCGATACTCCGCGAGTGACTTTTGCGCGGGGAACGATCCACAGCGGCCATGAGTTTTTGGCGACGACAGATTCATTGTTAGCGGTGTGGAGTGTGGCAGTCAGGATCACACGGGTCGGGCGAATGACGGCAGGAAGGTCCGGTTTGAAACCAACGGAGGATGAGCCGGTCTTAATTTCCACAAGTTCCTCGATCACATCGATTTCTAAGTTTGAATCCTCCCATGCAAGATTCAGTTTGCAGCGCAGCGGTTCGCCTTCTGTGCCGTGTTTCAGGCGTAAATGGAAAACAAAGTTGGCGGATTGACCACCAAGAAAACTTCGAACATCGTCGTCCGATTCGAGACAAATCATATTGTCGCCATGCCACGCCCAGTCTGCTACGGTAAATTTCGATCGATTCAAATAGTCGACCAGGCCCATTCCACAAAAAGGAATATCGCGTATCACGGAGACGACATACCCCCCACCGGGAACCTCTCGTCGAAAGGTCTCAATTTGATATTTGCGCATCAGCATTGCGTAGCGTCGTGAGTCAGCGTAGAGATTTTCGATCGCTTCGTCGGCGACGATTCCCTGCAAAGTACTCATCCATTGGGCATTGCCATCGAGGAACTGTGGCAGCCAGAAAGGACGCCGGCTTTCGACCTGATCCAGAATCGGTACGGGGTTACACCAGGTGTCGGCGGCGATCGCTTCGCCAAGTAACAACGGCTTTGCATCCCGTGCGACAATGTAGTGCTTCAATTGGGAAAGCTTGTCGACCCAAGTGTGATTGTTTCCATAAGGATGGTCGTCGTAGAAATCGTGAATCCGATTCCATTCGATCCAACTGCTGTCGTCTTCGACAACCGCACCCGGAATTCGGCTTTTGCACAGATCGTACAACTGACGAACGACATCAATATCAGCGGAATGGCCCGTCTCGCAGGTTAAGCTACGAACAATTACGGAAGGGTGGTTTCGGTCGTACTCGAAAAACTCATTGTACTCCTCAAGCAACGAAGTTAGTTTTTCATTGGAAAAGTCCGGATGCCAGGCGGATACTCGATCCACGCCAACATGCCCAATTCGTCACATAGCTCGAGGTATCGCTGCGGCGGAATCCAGAGGCAGAACTTCATCAGGTTGAATCCACGAGAGCGAGCAAGTTCAATCTCCTCGCGCATCGCCGTTTCGTTGACGGTTGGCCCGACACTCGGCGGAGCATACCCCAATTTAGCAGGCCACGAATGTTCACTGGGCGACCATTGAGCAGGAACCGGTCGCCTTCCGTTTTGAATTCTCGCAGACCGAACCGATAAACTTGTTCCTGATTGGCACGGCCGTCGATTTGACCGTTCGATTCCAAACGGATTTGCAGCTCATACAGGGCCGGATTGGCTGGCGACCAATACTCAAAAGTCCCTGTTTTGGTTTGAATTTCCTCCTCCAAGTCGATTGTGACACGAAGTGTGTTTCCTGTTCGACGATAAATGGTTGCCGATTGCTTCTGATGAACTTTCCCGCCGAGCTCGGAATCGATGGCGTGGGCGAGCAGTTGCCATTTTTCATCTCCTTTTTTTCGCCAGTGAAATTCCAGCCGAGTGGCATCACCATCCTGCAAACCTCGGAGGGGAACTTCGATCTCTAATTTTTTTTGCTGGGAGTCGAAATGAACCCCCACGCGATCCGAATCAATGGAAAGGCGAGGGACCGAGACGACACGCACGCCCTTCCATATCCCGCCAAAATGCGGCGCAAAAACCGGCAGGAAGCCCTGGGTGTTGTGCCCGACTAGTTCATCGCAGAGGACCTCCAACTGATTGAGACGAACGCCTGACCGGATATCGTCGGTGATATCGAACTCAAATGGAGTCCAACCACCCAAATGGGAACCCATTTCCTTGCCGTTCAGTGAAATGGTTGCCTTGGTCGCGACCGCATCGAATTGCAATAGAATTCGCTGGCCAGCTCCCAGCGCGTTGGGCCAGGCAAATTCTTTTCTGTAGATCGAAGTGCCATCAAATCCAACGTCGATTTGGTCCTCGACCGTGCCGGGCACGGTTATCGACGTCCAATTCTGTCGGCCATCGAGGGAGACATCCCACTGACCGTCCAGAGACAACGAAGTTTGAGCGAAGCTACTTAACGGCGCGAAGAACATTGTCGACGCGATGACGGCGATGCGGACCGGATTCAAATGCCACTCCCTTTCCAAAATTGGTTTTCAGGATATGGCAATTATGTTCCGAATCCGGCGTCGATTCGGAGTGTAAACACGTCGGCACAAACGGAGTTCAAAAACAGCCTACTTTTTTCGTCGTCGGGCGAGCCACATCGCGACAAAGCCCAAGGGCAGGATGCCAAGTCCAGGTTCCGGCACCGGAGTAAAACCGACAATCAGTTGGGGTGCCTGGAAACTGCTTTCCGAACTATAGACATTCCACGTGTCCCCATCTGAAATCGAGCTTCGAATCCCGACGATTCCCGTCGTATCTAATGCCGTTTGCAGCGAGCTCAAATCCGTTAAGCCGCTTCTTCCCCCCCCCCCCCCCCCCCCCCCCCCCCCCCTTCCCTCCCTTTTTGTTTTTCCGATGGAAAACCCGACAAACGGGAACGAGCGATCGTTGATCGGCAATAGGAATTGACGCTATCCGGTGCAGCTTGGCAGCTCAAAATCGTCAGGCACTTCCACTTCCATGTATAGCATTCCCAAGCCATGCGTTTTGCCCTGAGCGTCCGTTTTGAGACTTTCGCTCCCTCCCCCACCCAACGAGTCGTGCAGGATGAAATTTAAGGCCAGCAAATTGGGAGCTTCGTAACGATCGACGGCTCCGAAACAGATTCCTTTAAAATGCTCTTTCACTCGCTCCGGCGTCAAAACCTGCTTAAGCACATCGAATGCAGCCGGCGAATAGGCGACGACGCCGACATTGCTCCCATCGCCTTTGTCGCCTGATCTGGCATACGCCAATTGGGAAAGCGAAACTTTCATCGAATCAATTCTGCTTCAGTGTTGGAATGCGGCCGGCACATCACCGGCTGACAAGTTCGAACCCGATTGTAACAACAAGACAGGAAGCTGATTAGCCTGTTCATTTGTTCTCGCCTCGTCGTTCGCCTTTTTCTTCTAATCAGATATCGTAGCCAACCTGTTTGACCAGGCAGCCGGTGCGGCGACCGTTCGGAAGGCACCGACCGCTTTCGAATGCCTGAAAATCCGACTGTCCGGCCCCGCAAACCCAACACATCCCAAGGAAGTTCCCGTAGTGGCACCAGAGGGTAGGACGGTCTCCTTTTTGAATCGAGGAGCTGATTGTTGAGATTTTTCGGCTTTTTACGCCTTTGGCGCCCGCTTCGGCGTTGATTTAGACAATTCTGGTGGGCTTTGCAACCAAGATCAGATGCCGATCCACGAACTACTGTCGCATGAATCTAAACCGCAAACACAATCGAGTTAAAAAGGAGAATCGCAACTTTTTTTTAAGGTGTACCATGAAGAAACATCGAGTCAGATCAGCGAGTCGCTTGTTTGGCTCGTGCGCATTCGTCTTATTCGTGGCTTGGAGCAATCCGTTTGTCTTTGCAAAGCCAGCTGCCGCCTCGCCCGAAAAGGCTGTGGTCGAAACCCTCTCGCAGTCAACCGAGGTGTCACCTCAATCAACAAGTCACGACTATGAGTTTTGGGGACTGCAGTTGCCCGGCTGGTCGCAAATCGCCGAACTTGCGATTTTGATAGCCGTTTTCCTGGCTGGGTACAGTTTGATGACGGCGGGGAAACGCGGATGGGGTTGGGTCTTGGCGACATTCATTTTCGGGATGTTGATGGGCGTTGTCCGATGCGTGCTGTCGATGTTCCTCGAATTGACCAGCGATTATGGTCCTCCCGATTGGGACGAAGACTAACTACGCAGCCTGACCAAATTTTGTTTGGCTTCCGGGTGCTTGCTTCCTGCATCGGATTTGGCAGAAATCGAAACTACGACTTTTCGATCCGGTCACGAGCCATTTGGCAATATTCTTGGACGCAGTCGATCGCGACATAATTCCTGCAAAGCTGTTTCGCAACCAGCGCCGTCGTGCCGGCTCCGGAGAAAGGATCCAGCACGACACCACCTGCGGGACAAGTCGCCTTGATGCAGGTTTCGACCAGGAATTGCGGGTACACGGCAAAGTGGGCTTCGCGGAATTTGGAAAGCGGAATCGACCAGACGGTCCGTTTGTTGCGGCCTTTGGGATGAAACGCCTGATCCCAACGACCGTCATGCAAGTTGTTGTCCCCACCGTTTTTTCCATTCTCTGGCGTGCTACCCCGTTTTCCAAAATGACGTCGACCCCCTTTCATTTTCGAGCTCTCGCTGAACGTCACGTGGGGTTCCCGAATGGCATCCGCATCGTAAAAGTAGTCTTTTGATTTGCTGAAAAAAAAGATGTACTCGTGGTCGGTTGTTGGCCGGCTCTTGACACTCGAAGGCATCGCGTTTGGCTTGTGCCAAACACAATCGCTGCGCAAAATCCACCCCGCATCCTTGATTCCGAAACAGACTCGCCACGGCATGCCCAGTAATTCACCGCGAACGTACTTGTCACCGATGACGACCCACGCGGAACCGCCTGGTTTCACAACTCGCCTCAACTCCCCAAATAACTCAGCGATGCGTTCGACATAGCCCGCCGGCGAAACCTCCTGGCCGATTTGCAGCTGGGAACCATAATCTCGTTGTTGAAAATAAGGCGGGCTGGTGATCACGGTGTCAACCGATTCGGCGGGAAGCGTTCGCACCACATCCGTGGCATCACCGCATAGAACCTGGTTGAGAAACGTCCTGCTCGTCAATGTTTTCGTCAAAGGTCACTCCATTTACTTGACAGTCGCGAAGAAATTGCCGCGCACGGGTCGAAGTCAGCTCCTGCAGCTTTGGTTCACGATCGCGACAAACTACATTTGATCCAAAACTCCGATTCCCAGCAATGACAGTCCCTGTTCGATTGTTCTCGCAGTTAAATCACAAAGCTGCAGGCGGCTTTTTTTTAACGTTTCACTTCCCGCGTCCTTCACCGAACATTGGTCGTAAAACTGAAAAAACTTCTGAGTTAGCTCGAATAGATAATTGCACAACAAGTTGGGTTTGTATTCGAGCAAGACTTCGTCAAGTGCTTCCCCAAAACGGATCAGTTTGACAGCCAGCTGACGTTCAATATCGGTGGCAAACTCGAACGGCACGGAATCGCGACGTAACGCATCGATGTCAATCTCAAGTTTGCGAATAATGCCTTGAACGCGGGCATAACTATATTGCAAATAGGTCGCCGTGTTACCTTTCAGGGCCAGCATTTTTTCGTAGCTGAATTTATAGTCGGAGGCACGATTCTGCGAGAGATCCGCGTACTTGAGCGCCCCAATCCCAATGACTTGGGAGATCTTTTCCTGCTCCGATTCCGGCAGGCCGGGGTTTTGTTCGGTCGCGATGAGCAGCGCTCTCGATTCGGCCTCGTCCAACAACCCTGACAACCCAACGGTGTCACCGGAGCGAGTTTTGAACGGCTTGCCGTCATCTCCCAGCACGGTGCCAAAGCTGACATGTGTCAACTCGGCTCCGTCGTAGCCCCACAGGCGAGCCGCATCAAACAGTTTTTCGAAATGTTGATGTTGCCGATGATCGACAACGTACAAAATCGCATCGGCATGCCATTGTTCCATTCGATACTTGATCGTTGCCAGGTCGGTGGTTGCATACAGAAACGCGCCGTCCTTCTTTTGAATGATCATTGGCGTATCGTAACCCTCCATGAAAACGCAGATCGCTCCGTCACTTTCACGCGCGAAACCCTTGGCCTCGAAGGCTTCGACGACGGAACCGAGCTGATCATGGTAGAAGCTCTCGCCAAGCTCATTATCGAACTCGATTCCGAGTCTTCGATAAATTTGTTGGATATCTTCGCGGCAGAACGGCAAAAACTCATCCCACAACCGGCGGTTCGTCGGATCGCCTTCATGCAGCGCTGCGGTTTCGTGCAAAACAGCCTGTTCGATTTCAGCGTGTTCGGCTGCGATTTTCTGTTGTTCCGCATCCCGCGTCACGGACTCGATTTTGCTTCGCAACTGTTCAATCACAGCCTTTTGATCGGCAAGCTTGTTTTCCAACGCGACCACCTGTTTTTGGGCCTGTTTGTCCTTCTTTTTATCGCCTGTCAAAGTTTGCTGCTTTAGCTGATCCAGATGATCCTGAAGCACACTTAGTTGGTCGTCCGCAACTGGCAGGTCGCGTGTCGCCGCGCGAAAGTCGATCAGCGACCGAACTTTCTTATAGAGTCGCCCCAACTCCGTCACCGGTGCGGACTTGTACGCCGCTTCATCCACAAAATGCTTGTAGCCATAAATGATCATTCCAAATTGGGTTCCCCAGTCGCCAAGGTGATTGTCGGTAATCACCTCGTTTCCGACGAAGCGGAGAATGTTCGCCAGCGCTGCTCCAATAACGGTTGATCGGACGTGCCCCACGTGCATGGGTTTGGCAACGTTTGGAGAGGAATAGTCTACTACGACACGACGTGGATCCTGGGTGCTTTCAACTCCCAGGCGCTTGTCGCGAAAAGCATTTTCCAGTTGTCCCTTTAACCATTGATCATCGAGCGTCAAATTAATGAATCCGGGGCCGGCAATTTCGACCGTTTTGCAAAGATCGCCAATGACGACCTTTTCGACCAGATCAGCGGCTACCTCGCGTGGAGGCTTGCCCAGTCGATTGCCCAGCGACATGGCACAGTTGGCTTGGTAATCTCCGAATTTTGGGTCACCCGCCGGGCGAATCATCCCCAACAATTCCTGGGGGTCTTCAACCAATTCGCCTAGCGGCTGTGAAAATCGCAACTTTATCTCAGCAAGTGCATTCATATTGGGTACGTTACCGGGTTGTCTTGAACTCAACGTGGGTCGGTCCGAACGAGAATCGCCTGAACCTCCTGTGCTCAGAAAGCCAAACGTCGTCGGCCGAGCAGCTCAGACTTTCACAAAAAAACGAGTTTTTCGCAATCGGAGGTACGTAGAATGATCAGGAATCGAACGGCTGGTTCGCATATCTGCTGTGGAATATGCTGTGGTAAGAATAGATTCTTGTTGTTAGCGGGAGCCTGATTGGTGAAACCCCTTTGCCATTTATTTATCGTCGTGGTTTTGAATCTTCTACCAATTTCGCGGGAGGCCGACGGATTGGAGCCAGGTAAGCCAGCCGCCACGGTCGACCATCCCGTATCGGTGGTAGAGGCGGACATCTATGTCAATCGTTTTCGAACCACGATGAAGCTCAAATGTTTTGCCGAGGACCTGGAGCTACTGCAGGGGGTGGCTCCATTGGAAGACGGTTTTTACGATCCCGATGAACTTGTCGACGCAACGCAGGATCATGCCAAATACCTTGCCGAAAAGATCACGATTCGCAACGCCGAGGGTGAGTTGCTGCCTGCCAGAGTCACCGAAGTGATCGAATTTGAGATCCCCGAGGAAGGCATTCGGTCGGGCACATTGATGAATTACCAAATGGGTTTTGTGTTGGAATTCGAATACGACCAACCCCCGGAATTCATCACGATCGAGCAGGAAATGGTCGCCGAAGGAGCGTTGCTGCCTTCGGAATTCAAAATCCTGTTGAAACAGGCCGGCAGCGATACGCCTTACATGCACATGATGAAACCCAAACAACCGGAGACGTTTCGTTTCGACTGGGACAAACCCATCCTTTCGACGGAGGCCTCGGAAAAAGAATGGGAAGAATGGTTCGCGGAACAGCGCGAGAAAACGTTGGGAATTACCAGTTACAGCAGCGTCTATTCGTTCATTTACATCACCGACTACGAAGTCCGTCATGAGGTACTGATTCCGTTGGCCACCCTCTCGACACTCATGGAGTTCGAGAGAGCGGATGAGAGCTTCCTGGAAATTGACGAACAGGAATTGGCGGCCGAGAAAATCGAAGCTTTCTTTTCCGTCGGCAACCCGGTCGTGATCGATGGCGTCGAAGTCCAACCGGTTTTTGACCGGATTGATTTCTATGGGCTCGACCTGAAAGATTTCGCCGTCCAGGCGGAAAAACGGCGTGTCAGTATGGCCAGTGGACGAGTTGGCGTGATCATGTCGTACAGCACCAAAAGCCCGCCCACGTCCGTCGAAGTGACCTGGGACAAGTTCAATGATGTGATCAAGAGCGTCGACTCGGTCATCTTTGCGTATGACAAAGTCGAGAAGACGGAGTTCTCAATGTTCCTCGAGGATAACACTTATCAATGGCAGGAGCCGGAAAGGAAACCGCTACCGCCGATCACTGGAATTGCGGCGACGATTGATCGAAAGTCCCTGGAACCGCCAACCTGGAATGTCCCCGTTCTATCATTAATTTTGTTGGCCCTGGCAATTCTGGTCCCGATGATTCAGCCGCTGTTTCGATTGAATCGAAAACTGGTGATCGCATCCATTGCAGGACTGGTACTGGCAGGTTTGATCGCCCTGCCCTATCACAAGAAAACGGTCCCCAATCCATTGGCGGCGAAACCCGTTTTTCAGATGGAAGACGAAAATGCCTCGCAAGTGTTTGCACAATTGCACAAGAACATGTTTCGGGCGTTTGATTATCGCAGGGAAAGCGATGTGTACGACGCGCTGGCCAAAAGCGTTGACGGCGAACTGCTGCGAGAGCTGTACCTGCAAATCAATCAAAGCCTGCGGGTCAAGGAACAAGGAGGAGCCGTCGCGAGGATCGATGAAGTCAATTTGCTCGACGGCGATCAGGAAGACGTCGCCGACCTGCCGCTATCCGGACCCGCATTTGGTTACCGCTGTAAATGGAATCTAATCGGCACGATCGAACACTGGGGGCACATTCATCAGCGAGAAAACCAATACGATGCCCAGTTTGTCGTCCAACTCAAAGATGACTCCTGGAAAATCACGGAGATGGAGGTCGTCGATGAAGAACAGGGGCAAGTAAAAACGAGTTTGAGAAAATTCTAAAGCAGTTCCAAAATTGGTGTTCCCTGATAGTCGCTAATCGCCCTGCGATCAGTTTGTTTTGTTTTCGGAGCGAACAACGACTTTCTGCACATCAATCCTGAAAATGGTCTCGAACATGTTGCTCCTGGCTGTTCGAGATACCGGCGCGTTGACCGACATCTGTGGAATCATCAGGCTGAGGCCCGATCAGATTCTTCAATGTTGGGCTGGCTGACTTTTTGTCGCCTTGGTCGCAATGAATGTCGCGATATATTTTGAAAGGGGCCAATCCTCCCAGCCGTCTTCAAAAAATCCGGTGATGTTCAAGCCCGCTTCAATCTGCCCGCCAATCTGGTCCGTCAACGTGTGACCGAAACAGAGTGGTTCGCCCGAGTCGATGTAAGCTTGTCTGCGCTCGGGTGTTATGCTGGTTAAATCCGAATAGGGAATCTTGTGAGCGACCTTGAACTGACCTTGATTCATCAGATCATCGTCAAACAAAAAAACCACCGGTTTCACAAAACCAGAAAGCAAATCGCCACCCGGCTTTAAGACGCGCGCGGCTTCACGCCAGACCGGAATCACATTCGGCACAAATGTGTTGGAACAGGGATGAACGATCAAATCGAATGAATCGCTCTCAAACGGGCTCAGATCAGCCATGTCGCCCTGAACGGTTCGAATCGTCAGTCCCTCTCGTGCGGCAACCGACCGATCCTGTTCAAGCTGGGACGGCGAGTTGTCCAAGACAGTCACTTTCGCGCCGGCCGCGGCCAGAATGGGGGCTTGTTGTCCGCCGGCGCCGGCCAGGCAGAGGACTTCAATTTCACCGGTACGAAAATCCGGAAACCAGTTTCCAGGAACGGCTTTTTCCGGCGTCAGTATAATCTGCCAGGTGCCTGCTCTGGCCAGGGCAATTTCGTCAGGCGTGACCGGGATCGTCCAACGGTTTTTCTGTTGAACTTGTTTGTCCCACGCTTCGCGATTGTATCGGACAATGTCTTGGATTGGATCGGGCATGAATTCGCCGGTCGAAGGGGCCTAAAGTTGGACCGGGAAGCACCACGCCGATTCTCGCTCCCTGGATTCGATTTCCGTAGTCAGGTCAACCGGCGACGTTGTTCGTCAATCAACGATTTCACGCGATCGGGATCAGGAATTCCTTTCACCATGATCTCCAATCCACTCTGGCCGGCGCTGGAAATCCCGATGGACCCCACGTCGAAGATCCGTTGAAAAAAGGTCTGGTCCAGTTGGACGTTGCGAACATCCTGATGCCAAACTTCCGTCACGGATCTCGACAAAATGCCTCTGCGAAGTCGAGTTCGGTCGCTGGTAATCGTCAACGTGGTGCCTTTGCATTTCAACCACCAAACCAGGAAGATTACCAATCCCACAATCACAACGCAAAGCAGACAGGTGATCACAAACCAGACCGGTTGGTTTCGGAACATGGACGGATGCTCATCGTAGAACACAACTTCTTCGGCAGGTGGTTTGGACATCTCAATTCCCGTCAGGCTTGCTCAATGCGATAGCTTGTATTCGCCAACCGGGCCCGCATCTTGACAAGATTTATCGCTCCGTTCGCGGCCTTCGCCAAAAAGGCGCGGAAGCAATCATAGTGAGAAGGTTTCGATTTTGCCGCGAATATCGTTCATGAAATTGGCGGCACCAACGCCGTTGACGATCCGATGGTCGAAACTCAAGGTCATCGTCACCATGGGTTCAAACTTGAACGTTCCCCCGTCGGGAACCGGGTGTTGATAGACTTCACCAATCGCCAGCGTTGCGACCGCGGGGGCGACGATCGCGGGGATCCCGATCCGCATACCGGCTTTGCCAATGTTTGAAACCGTGATGGTTGTCGATTCGTCCGCTTGGTCCTTGCCATCACGTGCGGACAAAACCTGGCCTTCATAGGCGGCATAAAACTCATCGGCTGACATCTCATCGGCGTTGCGAACTACCGCGGTCACCATTTCATCTCCCGGGAGTGCTACGGCGACTCCCAGATTGACCCGATGAAACACTTTTAGGGAATTGCCGTCGGGCGTAAGCGAACTGCGAAATTTCTCGTGCTGTTTCAAAGCCTCGACGACAGACCAGCAGGCCATTGCAAAACCGGTCGGACCATTTTGGTCGCGAGATGACGCGCGAGCGCTCGCGACACTGGCCCAATTGACTTCATTCATTACCGTTACCGGAATGCAGGCAGTAGCCCCGCGAGCCAAACGGTAGTTCAAAACGATTTGCGATTTGGGTAATGGCTGCACTTCGTACAAATCACTGGAGACGATTGCACCTCCCGCGGACGCCAGGTACGCGTCCACATCGGCTGGCATTAGCTTGTTCCCGGCCGCGGGAATCTGGTTCACAACGTCGAGCAGATTTTGATCTTTCAAGTACTTGCGGGTTTTAGGAGGAATCACAATTCCCGCCTTGCCCGCCGGTTTGACTTTGTTGGCAGTCGCCGGTGTTGCTGAAGTAGAACCGACAGGCTGGCTGGCGGCCGGGCTGCTGGTGGCTTCGGGACCATGGCCGGCAGGCATCTCTTTGACGCCTTCGGCGACTTCCATCCTGGCGATCTCGGTACCAATTTCCAAAACGGAGCCGGATTCGACCGTCCATTCCACAAGCGTACCGTCGTAAGGCGATTCGACGTCGGTCGTGGCTTTGTCCGTTTCCATGACATACATCGGCTCGTCACGGCTGACTTGGTCGCCTGGTTCCTTCAAAAACTCGACTAACAACGCTTCTTGAAGCCCTTCGCCGAGTTGTGGGATTCTTACTGAAATGACGGGCATCGCCGATCAATCCTCCATCGTGTTGCGGATTGCCTGAATAACTTGATCAGTATCGGGTAGTGCTGCATATTCGTAAATCGGGTTGTAACCAATCGGCACATCGGGTTTGGAAACCAGTTGTGGAGAGCTGACAAACAGGTTGAAACTGTCTGGATCGCTCATGATTTCGCTAATGATCATTTGACCGACACTGCACGACCGGCCGTCTTCTTGGACGACGACCAGGCGGCCCGTCTTCTCCAGGGATGCGACGATCGTGTCGCGGTCCCATGGTTGAATGCACCGGAGATCGATGATCTCGACCGAGGCTTCATCTGCCAACGCTTCGGCCGCTGCAAACGCCTGTTCGATACAATTGCCCCAGGTCACCAAGGTCACGTCGTCGCCGTTGAGCCGTATCCGAGCCTCCCCGAAACCGACGGCCGGCACGTTTTCGGACGTTTCCATTTGTTGACGGAACATATGTTTCGGAACCAGGAAAAGTGTCGGATCGTCGGCATGCATTGCCGTCCACATTAAAGCGGTTGCGTCTTCGGGAGTGCTGGGAACGACCACCCGCATGCCCGGGAAATGCGAAAAAATGGATTCATTCGCTTGAGAATGCCATAAAGAACCGCCAGGCAGGTAAGCTCCGTAGGGTGCGTAGAAAACGGCAGGACAGTTCCAATCGCCGTTGGTTCGCCAGCGCAGCGTCGTCAGGTTTTGGCCGATTTGATTCATCGCTGGGCCAACGAAGTCGACGAACTGAAATTCGAACACCGGGCGCATCCCATAGCAGGCCATACCAATACCGACCCCGGCAATCGTGGCTTCGGCCAACGGCGAGTTGAAGACGCGATCTGGGAATTCGTCGGAAAGGTCGGCCGTCAATCCAAATACACCGCCCTTAGGAGCTTCAATGTCTTCACCGAACATGATGAAATCTTTGTCCGACTTCAATCCTTCGCGAAAAATGTGGTTCAGCGAGTCGACAATTCTCAACTTGCGGCCGCCTTGAATTGGCGGCGGAACGGGCTGGCCGGGCGTCTCCATCAATTCAATCATCAGATCTTCCGGAGTCGGATCGACTTCCGATTCGGCTGCGATGTATTCCTGATCAACTTGTTGATTGATTTCAGATTTTATTTTCTCCCATTCTTCCTCGGTCAGCTCTCCGGACTCCATCAATTCTCGCGACATCACCAGGATCGGATCGCGGTGCATCATCTCGTCGATCTCGTCCTGCGGCCGATAGACTCGATGATCATCACTGCTGGTGTGGGAGCAAAGTCGATCCAATTCGGCGAGGATAACCGTCGGACCCTCTCCATTTCGCGCCCGGTGCATGGCCGCGCCAGCCGCGTCGAACACACGATCAGGATGACGAGCGTCGATCGGAAGCAACAGGTCCTCGGCGAAGATGCCCAGTTTGAATGGATTGAATTTCTCGGTGTTGGTGCTGATCCCGTAATTGTTGTCCTCGACAACAAAAACAATCGGCAATTGGCGCTCCACCGCAAACGCCACCGCCTCGTAAAATTCGCCTTGTCGGGAAGCCGCGTCACCAACGGTTGCCACGACGAGATTGGGGTGACCGTGCAATTGCATGGCCCAGGCAACTCCGCAGGCAGGTAATGCGTTAGCGCCGGTCGGCGTCGGCACGCTCCAAATGTTTCGGCTGCGATCCGAATAATGCCCGGGCATCTGGCGGCCCGCGCTCGAAGAGCCGATTTTTGCAAAATAGGCGCTCGCGAGTTCAGCATTGGTCAAACCTTTTGCCAACACCATCGCGCGGTCGCGGTAGTACGGAAAAAGGTAATCATCCGGTTCCATTAAATGGGCGATCGCCGCCAATGGCTCGTGCCCCATTCCGGCTACCTGAAACCAACCCTTGCTTTGGCGTAATAAGACCCCTTCGCGTCGGTCACCTTCCCGACTGAGATACATCAATTTCAGAAGTTCTAAACGGTTGTATGTCATTTGTGCCTGTCGAGAGTTCATACGTAAAGACTCACAATGAGAGCAGTTTGGTTAAAATGAAAAAGCGTCCGCGTGGCGGACCTTTCACTACATCAAGAAGAGATGGCTCCCAAGACTTGTTGCAAAAACTTACGGTTTTATTTGCGTTGATGGCCCGATTTCGCCGTCGAAAACCAATCGGTGGGGTGCCTCAAACGGCATTTTAGCCGCCGACAAGCGATACGCAAGAGCGACATATATCCCCTAGGGCCGATCAAGGTTATGATTATTCCCGTAAAATAGAGGTTATCCGAAACGAACGCTTGTCGAAAGCGGCCTTTCTCGAGTAACCAACCAACAAATTTTTTCTACGGAGCGAAACTGCGATCGCTCTCCGAAGGTTCCAAATGTGATGTGGAACGCGATTTATTTGGCTACCCGTTTCAATCTGTGAAAGAGTCCGCTGACGGTTGATTCGTTTTTGTTTAAAACGTATACAAACGCAATCTGACCAACGTCATTAATTCAATTTGTAAATGGAGTAAATGTGAGGCGATCATTCAATCCAACGTGGGGCGGCCTAATCGCGTTCGCCTGTTTTTCAGCCTTGGCAATTGCGCTCGACACTTCGTTATCCGGTGCGGACGAAACCCAGTCGGATTCGGCAACCCAGGTCGCGGAAGCCACGGATACCGATCAAGCCAGTTCTCTGAAGCAGGTCACTTACGACATCAAGTATCTGTCTTCGGATGAGATGGGAGGACGTCAGCCAGGTACGCCAGGCATCAAATTAGCGGAGGACTACATCGTCGCCGAATATAAGAAAGCCGGCCTTAAACCGCTTGAAAATGGCACCTATTTCCAGGAGATGGAAGTCGGCAACCAGCGACTGGTCAAAAAAGATCAGACC
The DNA here is from genome assembly GCA_942492215.1 of Pirellulaceae bacterium. Lineage (GTDB taxonomy): Bacteria > Planctomycetota > Planctomycetia > Pirellulales > Pirellulaceae > Mariniblastus. The sequence continues at coordinate 69,622 of CALODY010000034.1, read as the reverse complement.
GAATTGACATTGAATGGTCCGAACGATCAAGAGGTCAAACTGCAGCTGGGCAAAGATTTTCAACAATTGCTTGGCCGGAAGGATTTTGATCTGGATACCGATTTGGTATTTGCAGGCTATGGAATATCAGCGGAGGAACACAACTACAACGACTACGCCGGAGTCGACGTTAAAGACAAAATCGTCGTGTTGATCCGGCGTGAGCCACAAGCGGACGATCCCAACAGCGTTTTTGACGGCAAAGACACATCACGACACGCTTCGGGCCGCTCCAAGGTTACCGCCGCCCGCCGGGCAGGTGCTGCCGCCATTCTTCTGGTTAACGACGGGATCACGGCCAGCGAAAGCGAACGAGATGAACTGGTTTCCAGCGACCGTTTTGGGACGCTCGGTTTGCCGGTGGCCCAAATCAAGCGAAGCACGCTGGATGAAGTTCTCGAATCGTCACCACTCGAAAGTCCAACCGGCGGCAAGCTCGATTCCGTCAGGGACATTGAAGATTTGATCGATTCCAACCTGGAGCCCGTTTCGCAAAAAATCTCCGGGTGGAAAGCCAAATACAAATCGGCGTTTGACCTCAAAAAAGTCAAAACGAACAACATCATCGGGATTATCGAAGGCGAAGGCCCGAATGCTGACGAGACGATTGTGATTGGCGCCCATTATGATCACCTGGGTGATGGTGCTTACGGGTCGCGTGCCGGAGGCCGACGAGAGATCCACAACGGGGCCGACGATAATGCAACCGGAACGGCAGCAGTGATTGAGTTGGCCCGACGATTCAACAAGCGTGACAAAAAACCGGGCCGTCGGTTGGTGTTTGTATGTTTCACCGCCGAAGAAATGGGTTTGCTGGGGGCCATTCATTACGTCGAGAACCCGATCTTTCCGTTGGAAAAAACGGCAGTCATGGTCAACTTTGATATGATCGGCTGGTTGCGCGAGAACCGATTAACCCTGTACAACTGGAATTCGTCTCCGCAACTGGATCCGATTTTTGAAGCGGCTAACGAAGGCATCGATTTGGATCTTCGCAAACCAGCCAGTGGATTTGCTGGTAGCGACCATTTGCCATTCAATCAACGCAACATCCCCAATATGTTTATCCACACCGGCACGAACGCGGTATACCACACGCCAGAGGATGATTTTGAAGCGATCGATTGCGAAGGCGCTTTGAAGGTCATTGACTATTCCGAAAACGTCGTTGAAGGTTTGGCCTCCTTGGAGAAAAAGCCGACGTTTGGTACCCCCAAACCTTTCCGACTGGGTGTCATGCTCAGCGACGAGAACGAGACGGTCACCATCGAGGGTGTTACGTCGGGATCGGTCGCGGAGAAAGCTGGACTGAAGTCCGGCGACGTGATTCTTGCGGTCAATGACGCCGCCATGACGAAGCGTCGAGAGATTACGCGAATTATCCGGCGCGATGCCGGAAAGACAATCAAAATGAAACTCAAGCGAGGCGACGCAGAAGTTGTCCTCAACGTTGAACTAAAAAAAGACGACGACTAGATCCGATATCCTTGGATGCTTGATCGGGATCGCTGACGAACCTGTCTCCCATTGCCCGCTGCCTGTCAGCGGGTTTTTTTGTGGTTTTTCGGTAATCGGATTGATTCTTAGACCAAAAACGAACGTTCGTATGGCCATTTTGTGCCCCAGTATTTAGTCTTTCTTAAAACAATCCTGACGAACTCCCTCCCAGGTTGCCATGAAAGACGAACCACGACTTCCTTTCGACACTACGAAACCCGCGAACCTGAAAGAACGGGTCCACGAGATCATTTTCGAAGCGGACACGACGGCGGGTATCATTTTTGATCTGGTTTTGCTGGTGGCTATCCTGCTCAGCATCGTCGTCATCAGCCTGGAGTCGGTTCCAGAGATCTCAGAAAAATATGGCCCGTTACTGAACAACCTGAAGTGGTTTTTTACGTCCCTCTTTACTCTGGAATACTTGCTGCGAGTCTATTGCGTCAAGAAACCATGGAAGTACATCACCAGTTTTTGGGGCATCATTGATCTCTTGGCATTCCTTCCGGATTATATCCTGTTCTTTGCCCACGCCGACCGTCATGGTTTTGCCGTGATACGATCATTACGGCTGATACGCGTGTTTCGGATTCTTAAACTTAGCTGGGTTCATTCGGAGGCCGAGGAACTGGGGGACGCGATCTGGCGAGCGCGTGGAAAAGTCATTGTGTTCTTGACCGTGGTCATGATCCTCGTCACGGTGACCGGAACACTGATGTTCGAGATTGAAGACGCGCTTAGCGACAAATCGAAATTCGAGTCGATTCCTGACGGCATCTACTGGGCAATTGTTACCATGACCACCGTTGGGTTTGGTGACATCGTCCCGGTGACCGTGCCCGGGAAAATCTTGTCATCATTTGTGATTCTCGTGGGATATAGCCTGATCATCGTACCCACCGGGTTTGTGGCGGCGGAAGTTTTAGACTCCAGGCGAAAGAAAGTCACAACCATCTCCTGCCCTTCTTGTATCACAGAAGGACATGATCGAGATGCGAGTTACTGCAAATATTGTGGCGAGCATCTATGAATCGGAGCCCGGGCTCAGGATGACTCCCCTCGGGTTGTAATGATGGCAAATGGTAAGGTCTGCCGGTCGGTCGAATTGACGATCCGGGTTTGACCAGCTATCACTGTAAATCTCCGTTTCGCAGATTTTTCGACGGTCTTCAAACAGCCGTTTCACGATGAGCAACGCAATCGAGTTGTCGCAGGTCACTAAAACGTTTGGGAAACAGACGGCAGTTGACGCGCTCGATCTCGCGGTGCCCGAAGGCTCAATTTACGGTTTCATCGGTCCCAACGGTTCGGGCAAGACGACGACGCTGCGCATGATTCTACGAATCTTTCAGCCGGACAGTGGCATGGTCAAAGTTCTGGGCGAAGTCGATGGAAAAACGGCCGACAACCGCTTGGGTTATTTGCCCGAGGAACGCGGGCTTTACAAACGCATGAAGGTTGTCGATGTCCTCAAGTATTATGCCAGGTTAAAAGGTTTTTACGATTGCCTTCCGGAAATCAACTATTGGCTGGACCGGTTGGGGGCGCGGGATTGGGCGCACAAAAAAGTCGATGCGCTTTCCAAAGGGATGGCGCAGAAAATCCAATTCATCTCCTCAGTCGTGGCCAAACCGAAACTGGTCATTCTGGATGAGCCGTTCAGCGGCCTGGATCCGGTCAACCTGGAGTCACTTCGTGATGCTGTGTTCAGCCTCCGGGAGCGCGGCACGACGATCCTATTTTCAACTCATGACATGGACATGGCGGAGAAGATGTGTGACACCATCTTCATGATCTTCGGCGGCAAAAAAGTGTTGGATGGCACTTTGGATTCCATCCAAGCCACGTTTCCCGCCAACCGGGTCCGCATTCGCGTCCGTGAAGAAGGCCCGCTGCCCGAGCTTATCGGCGTACAGGAATTTTCGGCGAATGGCCGGTTCCACGATTTCTTGCTGGATGACGCTTCGCAATCTCAAGCGATACTGCAACAGGTCGCGGCGACCCGCACGGTCACCCATTTTGAAGTCGTGCGCCCGTCGTTGCATGACATTTTTGTCAACATCGCGCGGCCCGAATAAACTTGGCCGAAAGACAGGCAAGTGAGTGAGGTTCGTTGGGGTGTACAACTCATTCAATGAGCTGCTTCCCTTTTCTTTTGCGTCCCCTCCTGTCTTTCGCCAAAAAAAGGCTTCGACGAATACGGAAAGCGATGGAGCAGATTTTCAAAATCCTAAAGGTTTTTAGAAAGGGAAGAAAAATGAAAAATATAATACTGATTCTATTTTTTCTTGGCTTCACCAATGCCATTTCTCAAGACGATGGCCATCTGGATCCGGATGAGGAGCGGTATTTTCAACAGCGCCTTATCGCTCGGCTTGGCGAACAAGACCGGCAAAGACTTCGAGAACGATTGATTTTTACTTTTCTTTCGAATCCAAACGAATCGGAATTGGTCAAAGTCGCGGAGATTGTCGGTGAGCAACGCAAACAGCTTCAAGAGGTCCGCAACAGGTACACGTCCGCGATGGAGAAGATCGAGCCATTGCCGGATCATCCAACCATCAGGGACATGCGAGAGCAGCGTCTGCAGGAGGAAGCCTTGAGGGATCGTTTTGTTACCGAAGTGCAGGGATGCCTGCTTGATTGGCAGGTCGACGCTCTGGTCGAGACGAGATTATCCGACCGAGGCTTGCCGAGGGTATTGACGGATTCAGCTCTTGAGAGTGTCCTCCGGCTGCAAGCAGACCAAAAGAAACGCATTGCTGCCTCGGCAGACAAAATCTCAAGAAAGATTGAAGCATTCTATCATGAAATTCGAGAGGAATGCGCGGCATCTGTCCTCAAGGAACTTACGGAAGAGCAAAGACAAAAGTTGTTCAAGATCTATGGTGAAGAGGAACTCAGGAATTATTTTCTTGATCATGACCTGAAAACATTTTATCGGCATTATGCCTATTTTGATTTGGAGTCACGCCCCCCAGAACTTCCGTTTGATTTTGAAGAGATTCTTGCAAAGGCGAAATGAATTGTCCTTGTCAAACCTCTTGCAGCATGTCGCCGCGATACGGTTCTTATGGTTGCTGTGGTCCGTTTTACATCGGACTGACGTCCAAAGTTGGAACAGAATTGGCTTCAGCGTCCGGGCGTGAGCCGTAGGCTAGAGGGCACCGGGCGCTGCGTGGCGCTTACGCGTCGCGGCTCACCAATCCAACTTCGCACGTTCGAGTTTGCTTCCTCCGTTCCCTCCGCGTACTCCTGTTCAAAACCCAGCCGACTTCCAACTTCCAACTTTCAACCGAAAAACTTCAGACCTACCTGGAGGTTGGAAATTCAATATTTGGGGGTTCATTGAATCGCGTTTCAAACCGGATGGAACAGGAGCCAACGGAGAAAACAGAGATTTGGACTGCGTTCTCTCTGCGCACTCCTGAACCAAAAGGGGTCAGGCTCTCTATTGACAGTAAGCGGGTGCCTCATTACGCCCTGCCGCCCCATTGTCTCCGTGTGCGGACAATTCCGGATTGAGCAACTCTGTTCAATCTCCAGCATTGTGGAGATATTGGCTACGTCGGCATCGCGTATCGCTCGTTGCCAAATCATCGTTTACAGATTTGGCCATAGATTGAAGCGGAGTCGCTGTCTCACTAATGATTTTGAAATAGTGGATACGTGGTACACACGATTGTGATCCCGAATCCGCGTGCTACAACTACTCCTCGAGTGATTTGAGTTTTTCGTAAAGCAATGCAAATGTCTTGTCTCGATCGATATCAAAACAACGCAGAATTTTTCCTTGATTACCTTTGAAACGATAGGTCAAATCCCAATCAACTTCCGGGCAGTCGACGACTTCCCAGGACGCAAGAGACGGATCAACCAGGGCTGCAATGTCACCAAGGTCGAAAAACCCCTTCTTTTCGCCTTGGAAATATTCGTTGGTTAACCGGTAGTCATGCAAGTACTTGCCAAGTTCGCCGTGAGGACGCACCTGCCTTTCTGACTCGGCCATTGGGCAATAGAGATACGTGCCGGTATCAAACAACACGAATGACAATTTCGATTGAAAAACCATTCTGGCAGCGTGAGAATCCCCAAAAACGTTGAAATTCCAGCATTGATCGGGCCACTTCGTTCGAAAGTGCCAAAATACTTTGACGCGATCGGCAATCTTTGGCTCCTTCAGGTAGGCCGAAGCAATGTTGGTTGCTGCGCCCAAGCCAACCACCCACAACGGATCTTCAGAGGTTGATTCAAGAGCCTTCTTGATAATGAAATCCACACCTTCGGATTCGCTCGGAACGTCGCGGTAACGCATCGGATGAGAACCACGTTTGACGGGCCACTTCCCGCTCATGCCTGCCTTGCCCAGGATAAGTTCGATCTCCTTTGCCGAATTCTCCACGCTATCCAGACCCGCACTCAAGTAGGGCGCCGAAACGTTTGCACGAACGAAATGAAAGGCACATCCGTCGAAGGACCGGCACCCAACGAACGCTATTCGATTCGTCGATCATGGGGTAAGGAAAATCTGCGCCACCATTTTGTTTCAGTTGAAAAGTGGATTCATGAATCCGGAGAAATCGAAAATGACATAGGAAAGGTCATTGGAGTGGCTCCCATCGGTTCTCCCAATAGCTACTTCGAAGGATTTAGTGAATCCTGGGCGCGGATGAATCTACAAATTATCGGTGAAAAAGGAGAAGGAGTCCTCTGTTTGCCAGATGTCTGCGCAGACGATCCCAACCATCTGTCTGGTGTTGAGTTGACCGAGAAATCGTGGACGTACAAATCTTCTGAGAAGAAGCAGTGAAGGCATGGGGCGAGGGGCGGCCGTGCCGAGGTTTCGTCGGGCTGGAATGAACCCGATAGACCTCACTCCCATTCGATCGGCATGCCGGCTCCAACGATCTTTGACTGGAGTGATTCGACGTCGATCGCCTGCACTGCTTTACCTTCGGCGATTGCCTGAGCGGCTGCCATGCCCGACACCTCGCCGAGATGCATCCAGGTGGGCTCGAGCCGAATCGCGGCAAAGGCCACGTTGCTCGCGGAAACGCAAACCGGAACGAGCAGGTTCTCGCATTCGTTCCGCACGCGGGGTGATGACGCGATACGGGATATCGAATCGCCTGCCTGCTTGCCACATTCGCCCTTCGTTGATGAAGTGATCCTTGTCCACCCCGTAGCGAGTCACGTGATGGGAATCGATGTAGTGCGAGCCGATGTGGATCACATCTTTCTTCTTTCGGTTCCTGGTGACGTCCGTCTGGGTCAGGATGTAGGGGCCGGTCATACGGCGGGCCGCGCGGATATAGAGATACCACGGCCAGTGGCCGTTGTCCGTCCATTCATCCTTGCAAAATCCGTACCGGGCCATCTGGTCGCGCATCGACTGCGGAACACGGTCATCCGACTTGAGAAACCAGAGCAGGCCGTGCGTGTAGTCCCGGTATTGCTGATGGATCTTTTCTCTCTCTTCAAACGAGGCTTCAGCCCAAGGCGTCTGAGCACCCGGGATACTCATGGAGACAAAGGAAAATTGGCAGTTGTTGAGTTCCAGCTTTGCTGTGCCAGGTATCTTCATGCCACTGATAATATGGTGGATGGACTTTAGGTAGCCCGCCTCGATACAGCGTGATAACAATTCATGTTGTTCTGGTTCGTAGTTCGCTGGAATTTCGATCGGCACGCTCTTCTTTGGGTCCGAAGTGATGTTCAACCGGACGTTGAAACACATCGGGTGTTCGCTGGCGGAAAACTCTGCAGGCGGATCACCTGGCATGACGCCAAAGAGGAGTTTGCCGTCGTTCCCATAGGGTGACACCCGGACTTTCTCATCCATGTATCGCACGCCCGCCTTCGACTCGCCATAAGTGTCCCGGCTTTCACGTCCGACGGCATAGGAAACGCCTGCCGCTGCCATCAAGTCCCCTTCGTAGGTCGCGTCGATGAACATCTTGGCCCTGTAAACCGTTCCTCCGCGTACCTGCAGCTTCTCGATGCGACTCCCGGTTTTCTTCACGTTCTCTAAAAGTAGCTCGTAGCGGACCTGCACGCTTGCTTTCTCTAGCATCTCGAGAAATACCTGCTCGGCGATGTGCGACTGCCAGATACGTGCACCATCCGCACCCTCGGTGTCGGTACCGCTTCGCCTTGCCGCCTCGATCGTGAACCGGTCACTGAGCCCGCCTAGGGTGGAGCGGTCCATGTGCTCACCCTCGTCACGATTCAGACCGCTCGTATTCAAGCCGCCCACGTGCTTGGTCTGCTCGAGGAGCACGACTGACGTCCGCTCCCTTGCCGCGGCGATGGCTGCGGCAATGCCACCGGGTGTGCCGCCGTAAATGACAACATCCGCATCTATCGTCTCATGCAACTGTTGCGCGAGAAGTGCCGGACTCACCAACGACCCAAGGAGGGCAGACGCGGCCAAAAGGAGACCTTCGATTTTTATGATGCGATATGACATGGGGTAGCACGGAGCGTTGTTTGCAAACTGAATGACGGAGAAAATGGAAAGATGTGATTGCGGCCATGAAGACCTGCTTACGACTTTGCAACTAGCAATAGACTAAGGCATTGGACCAAGAAGATGGTCACAGGAGAAGAAAAGCGATTGGGCCTGGCAACTTTGATTTATCCGGTTAACTTGCGATGCGGGCCACAACCAATCCCCGTGATTTCCAGCCATCACGAGATCGGACTGTCGATTCGAAGATTGCGGTGAAATCGTGGCGACTGTGATCATGTCTAGCACCCTTGCTCGTTGATGGTCGATCGTGCAGTTGCTCAAGACTCTTTTTCTAGGGCAACTGGTTCATCCTATCTCGCGGTGAATCTGCCAAATCGTTCACCCCATGCAGACGACAGATGTGGGAACGAAACCGGTTGATTGCTACTGATCGGGATTTTAATCCACTACGGACGGATAATTTGGCCGTCCTTTGTTAATTTTCCGGCGGCCCCCCTCCGGGTTGAAAGGGGAAAGACAACCGGCTACAGGAACTCGGGGTGAACAAAAGGGGTTATAGCACAAGGAGGAAAACGCCTGGTTGGACTGGGTAAACCAAACTCTCAGTGAGTTGGAACGTGAGGCCATCTCGGTTTGTGTTTCTCGGGGTCAGCCGTACGGGGAAGAGCAATGGCAAATACGAACTGCCAAGCGGCTAGGGATTTAATCCTCGCTGCGTCCAAAAGACCGGCCCAGGAAGACTTAATGTAGCCTGATTCCGTTTTTAGCTTTGTTGCGAGTTGGTAAAGGAAACTAACTGATAAACGCAGCGAAAAGCGCGAATCTGCGGGCATTTCAACCATCTAGCTGTTTTTTCAATGGATCCAAACATTTTTTTTATTGGTTCGTTAGACCGGTTTCGGCGATAATTCAGATGCGATTGGACGCTGCTTCGAGATTTTGAGCTAAAGCGCGATGATATTTCCGATTGGCATCCGTCGCTGCGACTGGAGAGCGAATCACCGCCGATTAGTTAGGCTGTTCTTTTTGACAAAGCCTTTGCAGGGGGCAAGCAATGCAAGTTCCTTATTTTGAGCGGACTGTAGAGCAGAGAATCCTTTTCGTCTGGGACGGAACAAATGACCACATTTGGCATGCGGAGCGTTGCCTCAAGACCGGAGGCGGAGGCAATGTGATTGTGGTTCATGCGATGCCGCACGAATCCATCTATTCTTACGGGGCGGTACGAGTCGACAGGCATGAATCGGAACATCTGAAGGCCGTCCTGCGAGACAGGTTCATGAACATGGCCCGAGATGCAGGTTGTCTACGCGATGCGAAGTTTGAGTTACTTTTTGGTGACCGAGTCACCGAGACCATCCGTTTTGCTGAGGCGATGAAAGTTCAGCAGATCCTGTTGCCGAGATTCACTCAATCGAGCTTTTCCAAATGGATTCACGGCGATCTTAACGATCGCCTAGTCGAAAAAGCACGCTGCCCGATCGTCTTTTTGAAAACAAAACCTGCCATACCACACCGAAAAGGGAACAGGTCTGCTCCGTTGAAATTCTAAATGATTGCAAACATGATCGTGATGTTGCGAGTTAGCGCCGGCAAGTAGAGGTCGTCACAATGGCCCCAATAGGATCATCCACCTGTCGCTGTTGCAAGTCTTCGTTTGATCATGCTGGCGAAACGGTCAACTGGCCAAGTGGGTCATGGATCACCAATGGTGGTACTCACCCGTGGTTTGAACTTCGCGTGAGAAAGTATCGTTAATCTCTCGCGTCAACGTGGTCAGTCCCGAGATGGAACCGTGGCGACAGTGACCCCGGCGGCACTGCCAGTCGTTCTTGGGTCATGGGCACCGGCGAATAGCTTTGTCTTGGGATCAAATGAAATCGCCTGGGTGATTCCCACGTTGGTCGAACGCACGATTTCGTGACCCAATGTCTCCAGCTGCTCCGCAATTTGATCGTCGAGTGTTGATTCAACCAGCAATCGATCGGGAGACCATTGGTGGTGAATCCTCGGTGCCGCGATGGCTTCGTCGACCGGCATCCCCAAATCGAGGTGATTGATGATCGCCCAGACGACTTCCGTAATGATTTTAGGTCCTCCAGCGGCTCCCACGGTCATCACGGGGTGGCCGTCTTTCAGCACGATGGTGGGACTCATGCTCGAAAGGGGTCGCTTCCCGCCTGCCACCGCGTTGTTCTCTCCACCAATCAACCCAAAAGCGTTGGGGACACCGGGGGCAATCGAGAAATCATCCATTTGATTGTTCATCACGACACCCAGGCCGGGAACAATCACTTTGGAACCAAAAGTTGTGTTGATCGTCGAGGTGATCGCGACCCAGTAACCTTCCTTGTCTGCAGCGGCGATATGGGTTGTGTGTCTTTCAAAAAAATCCGATGCCGAGTTGGGAGGGGTACCGTAAGATTCCACCAGAACGGTCTGGTCGACCTTGATTTGTTTTGCCAGTGATGCCGCATAAGATTTGTCGACCAGCCCCCGCGGAACATCAATGTAATCGGGATCTCCAAGCCAATAGGCGCGATCCGCAAATGCAATCTTCATTGCCTCCGCCACCACGTGCTTCATTTTCGCCGGGTTTTCCTCGTTCAGCTGTCTCAGATCAAACGACTCCAGCATGTTCAGAATCTGGGCAACGTGTACGCCACCCGAACTGGGTGGAGGAAACCCAACGATTTCGTAACCGCGATACGACGTGCGAATCGGCGTTCGTCGAACGGTCACGTAATTTGCAAAATCCCGCGATGTCAGGATTCCGCCGTTGGCTTGCATCCATTGCTCAACGCGGGTGGCAAAGGGGCCGTTGTAAAACCACGAGGGACCTCGTTCCGCAATCTTTCGGTATGAGTTTGCCAGGTCCTGCTGAACGATGGTCTGACCTTTCCGAAAAACGGAACCGTCGTTTGTGAGCAGCACCGCCGCTGAGCCTGGGAATTTTGCCAATTTCTCGGCGACAGAATTCAACTTTTTTTCGTAGGCAGCGGTGACTTCGAAACCGTCTTCGGCGCGGTCGGCTGCCAGGCTGATCAAGTCGGCGAATTTCAGGTTTCCCATTTCGGAGACGGACTGATAATACGCCGCCAATGCGCCGGGAACGCCGATCGCGAGCGAGCCGGTTTGGGACAACTTAGCCACCGGCTGGCCATCCCTCAAGTACATATCTCGATGCGCCGCCGAGGGTGCCATTTCACGACCGTCAATCGCGACGATGGTTCCATCCGGCGTCCGGACCAGAATGAAACAACCTCCGCCCAGTCCGGAGTTGAATCCGTCCACGACACTCAACATGAGCGCCGTTGCCACTGCTGCATCCACCGCATTTCCGCCACGTTCAAACGCTCGCAAACCGGCTTGTGTCGCCAGCGGGTGAACCGATGCGACCATGTTTTGGGTAGACTGCGGGCAAACATCGGTTTCCGCCTGAATGGCGCACAGTGGTTGGCAAATCAGCAGGCAGACCAGCATTGCTGGCAAGAACATCTTATGCATCATGATTTCTGTGGGGGTGATCAATCGTTGGACCGTTATCAGTGTAGCTCATCTTGCGGCCCTTAAAGCTTGTGCTTTAAGCTGTTCTGATGTCAAGCAAGCCACCGGAAAATGTTCCAGCCAACGAGTCGGAAGCCGCTATCCCGGTTTCGGACTCTCGGGAAACGGATTCCGACGAGGCAGTTGCAGAAGAAACCGACTCCGCAGAAATGGACGTCCCAGGCGTCCAGTCGGGCGATGCCGAGGATGAATTTCTGGCGGACGATGAAGGGGAGTTTACGCTGGATCATTTGAGCGCTGCCTATGCCAACGTGCTACAAATGGAATCGCATAACCAGGCATCGGAGGGTCCAGAGCCTGACCTGAGCAAGACGAATCCGGAGGATGGGGAAGAAGAGTGGCCGCAGGACCGAGAGGATGCAGTCGATCCTGAAGAAGCGGACAATGCGCCGTGTCCAATTTCGCCGGACTCCATCATCGAAGCCATCCTGTTCGTCGGCACGCCTAAAGATGTCAAACTCAACTCCCGCAAAATCGCTACCGTTTTACGCGACGTGAGCCCGAAAGAAGTCACTGAGATCGTCAAGAAATTGAACGCGCGATATGAATCCGAAGATGCCGCTTATCGAATCCAGAACGAAAAAGGCGCATTGAAAATGGTGTTGGCCCCATCTCTGAACCAACTTCAGCAGGATTTTTTTGGTCGAAACAAACAAGTTAAACTTTCTCAGGCCGCCATCGATGTCATGGCGGTGGTGGCCTACAACCAACCCGCTACTCGAGAACAGGTGGATAAAATTCGAGCCAAACCCAGCGGCAGTATTCTTTCTCAACTTGTTAAAAGAAAATTGCTTGCGATCGTGCCATCCGAAGACTTTCCAGACAAAAAACGCCGCTACTCAACAACCGATAAATTTCTCGATTTTTTCAACTTGGACGAAATTTCCGATCTCCCCCAGACCCATGAAGTCTCGGACATTGATGAGTTGGCGGATTGACGGAGCGGTGAATCGGTTCCCGCCGTCAACCGAAATGCAGCAAACTCATCCGATCTACGGTAGATTGAACAAAGCGCGATCGTTTCGCCCCCGATGGCTTTGAGTTGGGTCCGAAGCATGATTTTCGCCTTTAGTTCAAGATGGGAGATCCGATGCGTTCAAGAAAGTTGTATCGTGCAAAATTTGTCTTTGCGATTGCCGCGTCGCTCTTTGCCCTCCCTCAGAGTGACGGTCAGGAAATCCAAAAATCGTACCGTCCTCTCCCGGGCCGACCCCACCCGGATTTTGTGTTGCCGGCAATTGACGATCAACGCCCGGTTTCGCTGTCGGACTATCGCGGAAAGAAGGTGGTTCTGATTCACTTCGCGTCCTGGTGAGCCGGATGTCGAAAAATCGTGCCGGTCTGGTACGAGCAAACCAGAAAGTATGTCGAGGCGGGAAAGTTGGCCGTGCTGGGTGTGACCCAGGAACAGCACGCCGAACGGTGTCGCCTTTACGCACAATGGCGACAATTTGATTTTCCCATTCTGCAAGATCAAATGAACAGCAATGGACTGGCCGTCGTGCCAGTGATCGTGTTTGTCGACGAGCACGGCATCATTCGAAATGCGCGACCGAAGATCAATCAGCTTTCGAGTTTTGTGGAAAAAAAATACCTCGCCCCTCCCAAGGAGGCGGAAACGATTTCCCAAAACGAGATTACTCCCGAAGCCCTGCGTGACGAGATTGCCAAGGCTGCAACAGCGAATGCCTGGTGCGCTCTGGGCGACAGCCTTTTGAACTGGGGTGACAAAACGGACGCAACCGATTCCATCAATTCCTACCAACAGGCGATCAAAATTGTGCGAAACTCGTCGAGCGACAGAAAACGCGTCACGCTCGGCCAGCTGTATTTTCGGTTAGGCGTTGCTCACCGCAGCCGTTTTGACAATCCCCCCGATGCCGATGCAAGCGAGGACTTCGCCGAGGCATCCAAATTTTGGTCCCGGGCCCTGGCGGAAAACCCCAATCAATACATTTGGCGTCGCCGAATCCAGCAGTATGGTCCTCGATTAACGAAACCTTACCCGTTTTATGACTGGGTCGATCAAGCTGTCTCAGAGATTTCCGCGCGGGGCGAATCGGCGGTGCAACTGAAAGTGTCACTCACCGGTGCCGAGATCGCGCAACCTCAAAAGAAGTTCGCCGAATCAAAGAAATCGGGCGAGAATCCAGATGCGGATTCGCGAATCACGATAGACTCCGAGAATTATATCGGCGTGAAAGCTACGACCGTTCCAGCCTGGGTGCAGCCGGGTGAGGCGGCTCGGGTCCATCTGCGATTCCTTCCCAATCAGGGGAAATGGAATAACGAGGCTGAACCCCTGAGGATTTGGATCGAAAAATCGTCAGAATACACTTTGACGTCTCAATTGTTGGAAATCCCCAATGGAGCCGATGCGACGTCCGTCGAACCGCGTGTCGCCGAGTTCGAAGTTTTCGTCGACAAAAGGGCCACCAAGCCGATCCGTATTCGAGGATTTGCGCTTTACAACACGTGTGCATCCGACGATTCGCAATGCCTGTTTCGCCGTCTGGAGTTTGAGGTTCCGTTAAAGATCCGCAGGACGAAATCCGGTAACGGTCGCTGACGTTGACTCAACCCGGATTGTCACCTTGCTGTCGGTATCGCTCAGTCAGCTACTTGAATTTAGGGCAAAAGATGTCATCCTGAACGTCGCTAAAATTTTCGGATGAACTGGGCGTGTTCCGAGGACATTATCCGGCGCAGGTTGAATAAGCCAGCCTCGCCACGATTGAAAGCTAAGTATTTCCATGTCGCACAAAAATGTGGTTGCACTGATTTTGGGTGGGGGTCGCGGGACGCGACTGGCACCATTAACTTCCATTCGAAGCAAACCAGCAGTGCCACTTGGCGGCATGTATCGTTTGATCGATGTGCCGATTTCCAACTGCATCAATAGCGGCATCAACCGGGTTTTCGTCCTGACGCAGTTCATGTCGGTCAGCCTCCATGGACACATTCGTCAGACCTACACGTTCGACAATTTCAGTGGTGGATTCGTGGAACTGCTGGCAGCTCAAGAGACGCCGCATGTTGGATCGGACTGGTACCAGGGAACGGCGGACGCCGTCAGAAAAAATCTGGTCTACTTCGACCAGCCGGGAATCGAGTACGTAGTCGTGCTTTCGGGAGATCAACTCTACCGAATGGATTACCAATCCCTGATCGACACGCATCGAAAATCCAATGCTGACGTAACGATTTCCTGTATGCCGGTGACGCGCGAAGATGCCAAAGGGTTTGGTGTGATGCAGGTCGATGATGAGGGGCGAGTCGTTGATTTTGTAGAAAAACCTCAAACCGACGAAGCAATCGAAGCCGCCAGCACGGATCCTGAATGGATCAGGGCCCACGGTATCGATCCGAAAGGTCGCGATTGCCTGGCCAGCATGGGTATTTACGTCTTCAATCGCAATTTGTTGAAGGAGGTTCTGGTAGAGACTGAGCATGCCGACTTTGGCCGCGAGGTTTTTCCGGAAACGATCCGGACCCACAAAGTTCAAATGCACCTATTCGATGGCTATTGGGAAGATATCGGTACGATTCGTTCGTTTTACCACGCCAATCTCAACATGGCCTCGGAGGAGCCCGAATTCGATCTGGTTCAGGCCGACTCTCCCATCTACACGCGTGCCAGGTTTTTGCCGCCAACTCGAATGTCCGGTGCCAATGTCAGGCGCAGTTTGATCAGCAACGGTTGCCGCATTCATGAGAATGCCACCATTGAAAACAGCGTCATTGGCCTGCGGACCATCATCGGACCCAACGTGACGATTCGAGATTCGATTATCATGGGTTGCGATTACTACGAAACCAGCGACCTTAATCCCGAAGATCGTACGGTCCCCATGGAAATTGGCGAAGGTTCGATTATTCAAGGAGCCATTATCGACAAAAATGTTTCGATGGGACGGAATGTCACGATCATCAATGAAACCGGACGTCAAGAATCCTCCACTGAACATCCCGTCTGCGTCATCCGCGATGGAATTCCCATCGTCATGAAAAACTCCAGCCTGGAAGACGGCTGGTGCCTGGAGAACAGAGTCTGACCTTCTTTTCATCCAATCGGGCCCTCTGAGCATTCGCCCGGGCCCTCGGCGTGAGTCTAACCCGCATTGCTCACGATTAGGCAAGTGAGAAATGCGAACCAATGTGCTGCTGGCGATCCGTGAAATCTTGATTGCCAGTGATCGCGAAAGATGCGTTGCTGGCACATGACTGCGAGCGATGACGCTCGTGAATACAGTCCACGCGACCGAAAGACGACGACGAATTTCAATCTTGCGCGAGATGAAGTCGCATTACTCGCGGCCAGATTGAGGACCTTCTTCCGACCCGCCAGCGTTTCGTCGTTTCTGTTGTTGCCTTTCCTACTCCGGCATCCGGTTTGCTCCTCCCAATATTGGAATGAATCTCTCGTTCGATTCAAACCGTTCGTATCGTCTTAGGCGCGAATTCGAATGGGCTGTTTTGGGCGAACCTGAAGGTTTCTTTTCAGGCCAAAGTTATTTCATTTTAAGGGAGAATAAAAATGTTCAGCCGCCGTCGTTTTCTAGGTGCCAGCGGCCTTGGCATGCTAACGCTTTCCAGTCGCTTCCAACTTCCTAACCTGCAGGAACCGGCACACTCAAATGCAAGTCTGGATGACCGAATCACCCAAAAGGCTCGGCAAAAAGTTTTTAAGAACCGTTTGCTGGGCTATCCCGTCAACATGAATACGCCTTCCGAAGCATTTTTCGATTGGCGCCGAAAGTTGTGCACTGCGGGTATCGATCAGTTTGCTTTCAATAACGTTGGCAACCCGTTTAAGGAAAGTCCAATCCCTTACAACACCCACGATTTCGAACGCGATACCATCCTGTCGTTTGGCACGCTGTTTGGGTTTCCGTTTGGAGACACTTGGGGATTCCTTTCTCACAGCGGTACTGACAGCAATATGCATGGCATGTACATGGGGAGGACCCTATTGAAGGGGCGGACGGGAGTCCTGCCAAAAGCATATTTTACGCGTGAGGCGCATTACTCGGTGCAGATTTTGCGTGACCTGCTGGGTCTCGAAATGGTCCAGATCGATACCCGACCCGATGGTGGTATGGATCCGGACGATCTTGCAGAGAAATTATCTGAAAATGCAAACACTCCTGCCCTGGTCGTCGCGACAATCGGAACGACCTTCAAGGGTTCCATCGACAACATCGACCAAATCAAAGAGAAACTGGGAAACCATCCCCACTACTTGCATTTGGACGCTGCTCTGTTCGGTGGTTACCTCCCGTTCACGAACCACGCGGCAGAGATCGCTTATCGGACAAGTGAATCCGACCTCTCAGGAAGGTACGACTCGATCGCGGTTTCGTGTCACAAGTTTTTCGGGTTCCCGTCGCCGGCAGGTCTGTTTATCACAACGGATCGAAACTACGAGGAGTTCAATGCCTTGTTTAGTGAAATCCACCACCCAGAATACATCCACCAGGTGCCGGGAACGATTACCTGTTCCAGGGACGCAGTAAAGCCCGCCGAATTTTATTTCTTCACAACGCCCTCGGCGGTCGCTCGGCAAACGGCAGACGCGAATCTGATGCTCAGAAATACTGGATATCTATTCGACCGAATGAGTACCCGTTTTCCACAGATGTCGGCGGTGCGATCCAATCCACTTTCCAATACGGTCTATTTTCGATACCCCGGAAAGGAAATCGTCAAGAAATATTCACTGGCAACCATGAACCTGGACGCTGGCGAGAAATACGCACATGCGATCGTAATGCCTCACGTCAGTCTCGAAATTATTGACGAATTTCTGGGTGACCTGGGGCGCCGGCAGTCCTGAAAGATCAAAACGATCGAAAACTTTGCGCTTGAAAACTGATCGTCCGACGGGAACCTGACTGAGTTGTTGCCAAGCTACTTGCAGTCCAGGACCGGCGTCGAGTGGGCGGGATTCGGGTTATAGATCCTTGACGGCCTGCAAAATCGCCTCGGTCCCGACAATTGGCGTTTGACACGAAAAACCCTGGCAAATGTAAAGTGTCGGCTGTTGCTCGATCGCCTGCTTGCCTTCTAGTACCGCGTCGAGCCAACGAGATCCGTTCTTCTGCTCTGTCGACCGGGCGATCAGCGAACAATTCGCCGGCGCTTGTTGACGAACTAACTGCCCCAATGGATCGAACGGTTCGGAGGATAGACCGACCAAAACCAGCTCGGAAGATGTCGTGAGCAATTGCTCGACTGCGATCAGCATCTGGCCGCTTGCCAAGGGTGATCGTTTCATCAGAGAGAGTGCATCCTTGGCGATCGCTTCGGCTTTCTGCACGAGTTCGATGTTTCCCGTCAGTCGACCCAGCTGAATCAGTGCACAAGCGGCCATCGAGTTTCCACTGGGAACACTGCTATCCTGATATTCTTTGGTGCGAGCGATCAACGTTTCGTGATCCGAGGGCGTGAAATAAAACCCGCCATCTTCAGATCCGAAGTAATCCGTCAGGTGTCCGGCAAGTTCCACGGCAACGTCGACCCATTTTTCATCGAAGCTGGCGCGATAAAGCTGCAACAGCGCGTCGATGAAACAGGAATAGTCGTCGAGATAGGCATTCAGCTTGGCCACACCCAGCCGCCAAGTATGAAGCAAACGCCCGTCCTCAGTTCGCAGATTCTGCAAAATGAAATCAGCGGCTTTGGCGGCGGCTTGATAGTATTTCGTATCGCTCAAAATGTAACTCGCCCGGGCAAAACTGCCGATTGCCAATGCGTTCCAGCTGACCAGGACTTTATCGTCCAGCCCTGGTCGCACGCGCTGGTCCCGAGCTCTCAACAGCGTCTCCCTTGCCGAATCCATCATCGCGTGCAGTTCACCAAGTTCGATACCTTTTTGATCAGCAAACGACTCCACGGGAATTCGAAGATGAAGGATATTGGCTCCCTCGAAGTTGCCAGCAATCGTGACGCCATACAGCTCACAAAAAAGTTCGGCAATTTCTGGTGAAAGTAACGATTCGATCTCAGCCCTCGACCATACGTAAAATTTTCCTTCTTCGCCTTCGCTATCGGCGTCTTCGGTACTGTAAAACGCGCCAGCTTCGTCCGTCATGTAATTCAGCAGATAGTCCAGGGTCTCCCTGGCGACGCGACCAAACACCGGCTCTTGCGACGAGTGGAACATGTCGAGATAGGCTCCCGCCAGCAGAGCGTTGTCGTAAAGCATTTTTTCGAAATGAGGGACCAACCAATGTTCATCGACGCTGTACCGCGCAAATCCGCCGCTGAGATGGTCATAAATTCCTCCCCTCGCCATCTTGGCAAGATTGAGGCGCACCATCTCCATCAGTCGCGTGCTGGACGGATCGTGTTCCGGGCCCCAGCGATCGGACAACCGTATCAGCAACGCCAAATCCATCGCATGCGGGAACTTGGGAGCTGTCCCAAAGCCACCATGCTGAAAATCGAATTGTCTTTCCAGTACATGGGCTGCCTCGAGCAACAAGTCTTCGTTCAGGTCGCCCTCGACAGGTTCGGTTTCCCGGTTCAACCACGCCGAAATCTGTCTCGATTGATCATTGACCGCGTCGCGACGATTTTGAAACGCATCCAGCACGCTCATCAACACATGATCGAACCCGGGCATTCCCATCCGCGATTGGGGAGGCCAATAAGTCCCCCCAAAAAAGACGTCCTGATTGGGAGTCAAAAACGCACTCAGCGGCCAGCCTCCCTGTCCATTGCGAAGTGCCAGGACGGCGTTCATGTAAATCTGATCAAGATCGGGTCGTTCCTCTCGATCGACTTTGATACTGATGAAGTTGTCGTTAAGAATCCTGGCAATTCCCTCGTCTTCGAAGCTCTCGTGCTCCATCACATGGCACCAATGGCACGAAGAATAGCCGATCGAGAGAAAAATCGGTTTATCTTCGTCACGAGCCTTCTGCAACGCTTCCTCGCCCCAGGGATACCATGCCACCGGATTGTTCGCGTGCTGTTGCAGGTAAGGACTGGATTCCGTTGCAAGTCGGTTCGGCATTTTGAAAAACAGGTCGAGGAAATGAGCGTGACGGATCAGGGGTCGGTGCAGACTTTAATTTTGACTTTACCAAAGGCTGATGTCGTTCTACCATCAATGGTCTTTATTGGATACTTGGTTCGAGATCACGGCAACGATGGCTGTACTTTTTCAAATTCGCAACGCCTACAAGAGCTATGGTGACCAGGTTTTGCTCGACGACGCTGAAGCAACGCTTACCGACGATGTCAAAGTCGGATTCGTAGGTCGCAACGGAGCCGGGAAATCAACGCTGCTGCGAATCCTGCTGGGCGAGGAGGAATTGGACACCGGTGAAGTGATCGCCCACCCGCGGTTACGAGTTGGCTACCTGCGACAACACAATCCATTCGAACCGGGCGACTCGGCACTTGATTTCATGATGCGGGACAGCGGACAGCCAGACTGGAAATGCGGAGAGGTTGCCGGTCGATTTGAAATCAAAGGCGACTATTTGAACGGGCCGGTGGCGGACCTTTCGGGCGGGTGGCAAACACGTGTCAAGCTGGCCGCGTTGCTGCTTCACGACCCCAATCTGCTGCTCCTGGACGAGCCGACGAACTTCCTCGATTTAAGAACGCAAATCCTATTGGAACATTTTCTGACAACCTTCAAGCAAGCCTGTTTGATTGTCTCACACGACCGCGCCTTCCTGAAAGCGACGTGTTCGCACACGCTGGATCTTACTCGCGGCAAGCTCACCATGTATCCGGGCAAGATTGACAAGTTCCTGGAATACCAGTCTGAAATTCGCGAACAGGCGATGCGTGAAAACGTGTCCATTATGGCCAAGCAAAAGCAACTGGAACGATTCATCGCGAAGAACAAGGCCGGCGCCAACACGGCCAGCCAGGCTCGTTCCAAACAAAAACAACTGGAACGGCTGCAGCTGAACGAAATTGCAACCGACGAAAGAACCGCACATATCCAGGCACCTGTCGTGCAACCTCGACAAGGCGCCGCCTTGCGTTGTCATGATCTGGTGATTGGATATCCCGGTCACCAGGTGGCTCAAGATATCAACGTCGAAATTGAACACCAGCAGCGGACGGCCATTGTGGGCGATAACGGCCAAGGAAAAACGACCCTGTTGCGAACGCTGGTCGGGTCGTTGGACCCTCTGGGTGGCAACGTGAGATGGGGGCACGGAACCGAAGTTGGGGTCTACGCGCAACATGTCTATTCTTCGCTCCCGCAGTCGGAAACGGTTTTGGAATACCTGGAATATCAGGCGATCGCCGGCACAACTGACCAGCAGGTTTTGGCGATTGCCGGAGCCTTGCTGTTTCGCAACGATCACGTCCACAAAAAAATCTCTGTCCTGTCCGGAGGTGAGCGGGCCCGGCTGTGCATGGCCGGCTTGCTGTTGGGGAACTACAACATCCTGGTAATGGACGAACCGGGCAACCATCTCGATGTTGAGACGGTCGAAGCATTGGCGAATGCCCTGTTGAACTACAGTGGCACGGTCATTTTTACGAGTCACGATCGGCACTTCATGAAACGCATTGCGACTTCGATTGTAGAAGTGCGAGACGGTTGTGCAAAAAACTATCTGGGCGATTACGAGGCTTATCTGTATGCCATGAATCGCGAAATCGACGAGGGCGAACGGGAATTCAATCAATCAAGAATGAGTGCTCCCCCGGAAGACAAGACAACTTCCCCGTCGCGGGCCACCCACAACAACGAACCCGTCAATGATCGACAGCTCAAGAAGAAGATCAAAAACGTCGAACGCAGAATCGCCCGGCTTGACGAACAAAAAAAATCTTTAAACGAAGAATTGCTTCAGGAAACCGACCCCGAACGCGCTTTAGAGTTGCACAATCAAATGACTGAGATTGGGGCGGAACTGGAGGCCGCAGAGGAAATGTGGCTGGAATTGAATTAGAGCAAATTGACAATTGGCATACGCGATTGTGGCTGTGGCTTCCAGCGCAAGATGCCCCAGCCACTGAACATTGATTCTGAAAATGCTCTCGCCCGCACATTCATCAATTTCGGTAAGCCGGCAAAAAGGTCGCAATGCGTTTTGGTCGACTTCTCGGTCAGGTCCGATCCCAGGTTGATGAAGCGGTTCAGCCAACGCGTGATTCGCCTTCAAACCTGACTACTGGCGAGGCTTTTTCTTGGCAGCTTTGCGGTCTGGCCGGTAACCGGCTCCGGGAGCATAGCGAGACTGCTTTTTCCCACGTTTCTTCTTCTTTTCAGTCTCTTCGGACCCGGCTGGCATTTGGTGGACGTATTCTCCGCGGAATTGTTTGCCGGCCATTTTACGCCGTTTCTTGATCGCTTCTTGAGGCGGCTTGGCAGGGATCAGGCAGTCACAACCGCCGCCAATCAGATCCTGCCGGCCACATTCCTGCAATGCTTTACGGACTTCAAAATAGTTCTCCGGCTTGAAGAACTGCATCAAAGCGCGCTGCATCTTGCGATCCCGAAGGCTCTTGGCGATGAAAACGGGTTTCTTGGTGAAAGGGTCCATCCCGGTGTAATACATACAGGTCGCAACATCCAGCGGAGCCGGAATGAAATCCTGGACCTGGTCCGGCCTGTAACCGTTTCGCTTGAGGAACACCGCCAAATCGATCATCGAATTGAGGTCGCTGCCGGGATGGCTGGAAATAAAGTACGGCACAAGATATTGTTTCTTGCCGGCGTTTTTTGACTGTTCACGAAACTTGTCAGAGAACTGCGCAAACTCGTCGATGCCGGGCTTCCTCATGTTGTTCAGAACATCGTCGTTGGCGTGCTCCGGTGCCACTTTCAGCAGGCCGCCAACATGATGTTCGGTCAGCTCTTTCATGTACTCAGGACTACGTTGAGCCAGATCCATCCGGATTCCACTGGCCACGAGAACCTTGCGGACCCCTTTGACGCTGCGCGCCTCCTTCATGAGCTGGATCAAGGGCCCATGGTTGGTGCCCAGCAGTTTGCAGATTTTTGGATGCACGCACGACTGGCGTCGACAGATGGCTTCGACTTCCGGTTTGGTACATTGCATTTCGTACATGTTCGCCGTGGGGCCGCCGATGTCACTGACAATGCCAGTGAATTTTGGATCGGCCGCCATCGTGCTGATTTCGTCAACGACTGACTGCTTGCTGCGCGACTGAATGATTCGGCCCTGGTGGGCGGTAATCGAACAGAAGGTGCAGCCACCGAAACAGCCGCGCATGATCGTGACCGAGTCCTTGATCGTGCTGAAAGCCGGGATCGGTTCGGTGTAGCTGGGGTGTGGTTTCCGCGTGTACGGCAGCCCGTAGATTTTATCCATCGCCGATTGGCTGATGGGAAACTGCGGTGGGTTGACCACGACGGTTAAATCACCGTGTTTCTGCAACAGACGTTTTGCGTTGTAGGGATTGGTTTCGTTATGAATGATCTTGGTGGCCTCGGCAAAAGCCAGCTTGTCGTCTCGGACTTGTTCGTAGGTTGGCAATTCGAGCGCGTCTTGTGGTACAGGGTCTTTGGCTCCGCAAACGTAAGCCACGCCAAGCATGTCGCGGATGTCCTTGACCGATTCGCCCGCCTGCAAGCGCTGCGCGATTTCCACAATCGGATTTTCGCCCATACCATACACGACCAGATCTGCCTTACTGTCAAGCAAAACCGATTTGCGAACGTTGTCTGCCCAATAGTCATAATGGGCCAGTCGCCGCAAGGAAGCCTCGACGCCACCCGCGATCACGGGAACTCCCTTGAAGGCCTCGCGAGCCCGATGGCAATACGCCAGCGTTGCACGATCGGGACGCAATCCGATTCGGCCACCCGGTGAATACGCGTCACTGTTACGGACTTTCCGATTGGCCGTGTAGTGGTTGATCATCGAATCCATGTTTCCGGCGCTTATCCCGAAAAACAGACGCGGACGTCCGAAACGTTGCCAATCTTCACATGAACGCCAATCAGGTTGCGAAACGATGCCAACGCGAAATCCTGCCGCTTCCAACGTTCGGCCCAGGATCGCCATCGCAAAACTGGGATGATCGATGTAGGCGTCGCCAGTAATAAAAACAACATCCAACTCGTCCCAGCCGCGATCGGTCGCCTCCTCCATCGACATGGGCAACGCCAATTTTCCAGCCGGAGTTGGAACCGCTGTGCCGTTGAGCGTTTCCAGTCGAACACACTGCTTTTTGGCCGCGTCAATAATCGGAAGATTCATAGTTCGATTGACTCAGTGAACTGAAAACGAATGATCACAGGATTATAGTTCCTTCGCATTTCAATGCCGACTCCGTCCGCCCCGACGCTCTAACTTCAATTCTTCGGTCGCCGGACTGGCACCCATTGGACAGCCGAGCCACAATTTATCGATGATTGGTCTGGAAACAATTCTACGGTCGGGGAACAGGTCCCTGGCAACGAAATTAGCAACCATTCGGGACGGTCGCCGGATTGAGTTCCGAAGATTTGCACCTTCGTCTACGCCCATCGCGTGCTCACAACAACCTATTTTTCCTCGGGTTCCTCGAAGGCGGATTTCTTCCGCTGTCGCAGGTACTCCTCCACCATCGCTTTGCGGGCCGCATCGTCGGTTCGGGTCAACGAATTCAGACCCACCGAGAACAAATCGATCATCGCGATTCCCAGCACACCCAGCAGCGTGGTCAGAATCAGCAGAATGAATACCGAAAAAACTTTGGCGTCGGTTACCCAAAACAACGCCGCCATCATGCAACCTGCCGCCGCGACCATGGAGCTGACGAGCGAGCGACGGCGGTATTTTCGGACTTCGAAAACTCGTGCCCTTTGCTGGTCCTCGCGGGCCATCGCTTGCTCAAAACTCTTCTTGTGGCCGACCAGCAACAGAAAACCGGTGACAATTCCAAATACCCCCAACAACAACGAGTAGACACGTACACTTTCGGTGCCGGCCAACAACCGGAAGGATTCGAGACCCGTGTTTTCACCCAGAAGAATTGTCACGCGTTGGAGAATAACGTTCATCACTTGTTCCGGTTCAGCCGCTGCATTTGTCTCAGCCATTCTAGTACGACGCGCCCAACTTTGCCCAGCGAGTCAGCGGAACAATTTTCAATCGTATCCTTCTCGGTATGCCAAAATGCATTGTTGGAGGCAGGATTCGGGTAATCAAAGTCAATGATATCGCAGGTTTCGATTTTGGCGATCGAATTCAACGGCAGATGATCATCCCGAATTTTGTGTCGTTGGCGGGGAATGAACTCTTCGACACTTAGTTGCTGTGCAACCCCCCAAATGCTGCGTGTCAGCCTGCCGGCATAGCCCAGACTATTGCCTTCGTAATAAATCTGCAGGTCTTTGTCGCCAACCATGTCGATCAGAATTCCGAACCGGTATTTCCAATCAAAACGCTGAGACGCGTACTGGTTGGCAAAATAAGTCGAGCCCAGAAACATCGGATCACGACGATGCACGAATACGTACTCTTCGCCATCAAAAAAAACAAAATCGACTCCATACTTGCCATCCATTGTCGCGATGTGCCTCCCAAGTTCGCACAGCACCGCGACACCACTACCACCATCGTTGGCTCCAATAAACACGCCCCGAGGGTTGACGGGATCGCGGTCGGGGTAAGGTCGCGTGTCGTAGTGGCAGCAAATCAGCAAACGGGATTTTCGTTCCGGATTCCAGCGGACCACCATGTTGGATAGCTGGACCCAGTTCCCAGTATTCGGATCACGCGCGTTGAAAGGTTGCATGATGACCTCCGCACCCAGTTCTTGAAAATGCTCTTTCAAGAATTCCTGTTGCTTTTGCATTCCGGATGAGAGACTGACTCGACGACCGAAGCTACAAACGGTTTTCAAAAAACCAAACGCCGCATCCTGGTCGAACGAAGTTGGTTTGTGTTCCGTCTCATCGATGGAATGATCGACAGTCGCCGCACTTGCCGGTTGAAATTTCGGGTCCGAAGAACCGACCTCCTGAGAATGGCCGGTATGCCACGGGTCGGCAAGAATCATCGCCAGCAACATTGCAAGCCTTGCCAAGGTCAAAACGGATTTGGGAACGGCAAACTGCAATTTAAGCCCTTAGTCAGATGCTAGCGAACGTTTAACGACCGGCCAATTTCACGAGATCATCATACGGCACACACAAGTCATGTCCAATGTCGCTTGCCCGCGACAATTCCCAATCCTTCGCTTTCCCAAAATGGATTCACTCGCCAGTGACAACTGGAGCGATTTAGCAACGACGGTGAACTTTCCATTGCAACCACGGCGGGTGCAAATTCGGGACTTCTTCACGATCCCGGACCGTTTCCTTTCCAATCGTCCGACAAAACCCGAGCCAACTCGCGAATCTGATTGAATTGACGTATAGGGTTTCGCCCAATGAGCTTAGAATCAGAATCATCCGATATTTCAAACGCAAATCGAAGACAGAGCATCGATCATGATTGATATTCAGGAAATTGTTAACTTGCAAATGGAAACGGTTGAAGGTTGGCACAATCGGGCCATCGATAATCCTTACGACGGATTTCTCAGCGCGGTTTGTCAGCAACATAGCTTCAACTATTTGTTGTGGCACGAAGAAGATATCGCCCGCAGTCCCGACGTTGGCGACGCCGAAGTTGCCAAGGTCAAGCGAGCCATTGACCAGTACAATCAAAAGCGAAATGACTGGATCGAAAAAGTTGACGAATTAATCACAGAAATGGTGCAGCAGGCCGGCGTCAGCGCAGCAGAAGATGCCCCTTTGAATACAGAGACTCCTGGATCGACAATCGACCGGCTTTCGATTCTGGCGTTGCGAATCTATCACCTTCGGGAACAACTTGAACGCCCGGACGTCGATGAAAATCACCTGAATTCGGTATATCAGAAAATCGCCATTTGCCTTTTGCAGCAAGCCGATTTGGCGAAATCGTTAACCGAACTGATAACGGCGATTTTTGCAGGTCAAAAGCGACACCGAACCTATCGTCAGTTCAAGATGTATAATGACCCGTCGCTTAACCCCTATCTCTACCAATCAAAACAATCGATTGCCGGGGCTACAAGTTAGTTTTGTGATGATAGGGTCCAATTTTTCGACGCGAAGACTCTGGATCCTCAGGTAGTCCATGCTTGAAACTGATTTGCAGCCTGTTGAACCGAATTCGCGGACCCGGTTTCTGACCATCGCTCCAAAAGTTGCCATGGTCGTCTCGCTCGTGCCGCTTGGCTTGTTTGCATTTTCGCTGCTGGCACGCTACTCGTACTCTGCCGAGATTCTGGGAAGCTTCCGTTACGTGATCTTGGGCATGTTATTGGCGGGACTGCTTTCATTGTGTTGCCTGCGCCGATGGGGCTGGGCAGCCATTGTGGTTGGCTCTGTCGCGTGGTGCATGAGCGGAGTCGTCACGGTCTACCTTCCCGGTAATCAACCCGCTGCAGCCGGACCGCAGCAGATCCGAGTGATGTCCTTCAATGTCTGGATCGGCAACTTCAACACCAACATGGTACTTGACCGGATTCGAGAATCAGACGCCGACCTATTGGTGGTCTCAGAATATGCAAATCATTGGTCCCACGGTCTCACGGAATTGGACCATGATTATCCGCACCGCGTGCTGCTGCCGCGCTGGCATGGTTACGGGTTGGCCGTATTCAGCAAGTATCCGCTCTCCCAAACCGAGGTTCATCACCTGGCCGGAGAAAAAACAGACACCCCGATGATCGTGACGCATGTCGATACCGGGCAGCACACGTTTCGATTGGCTGCCGTCCACGTGATCTCGCCAACGACTCGAGAGCGGCTTCAAATCAGAAACCAGCAATTGCTGGAGGCCGGACGTCTCTTGCAGCCTGCTGAGCTACCAACCGTCGTTGTCGGTGATTTCAACTGTACTCCCTGGTCCCCGTTTCTCGTGGACCTTTTGAGAACGACAGGACTTCGAGACAGCCGCCAGGGTTTCGGCTACCAAGCCTCTTGGCACGCCCGCGTTGGCTGGTTACGGATCCCCATCGACCATGCGTTTGTTTCGGATGAAATTTTTGTGCATCGCCGCTGGGTTGCCCAACCCGCCGGTTCCGACCATTATCCAATCGTCATGGATTTTTCGATCTCGAAATAGAAGCGTCGACCGAACGCATGGTAGCTGGATTTGCAGGAAATCGGACCGCTCACCAGACGGCTCAGATACGTTCCGACGTCTGGCGACATCTCCTACGGAAGAAGCTGTATCGATGCTCTCGACTACGCCGCAAGTCTCAAGGCGTCTCGCTGTCGCGCAATCATCCGATCGCAGGCGTCGGTGACGTCAAGCACCAGTATGTCTCGCATCGCATCATTGGGAGCGCTCCGGCGTTGGCGCGATGTCCCTGATTGATACCATCGTTGAACGGCAATGTGTTGCCTTCCATAAGCACCGGAATCTTCGGGGAGTGTCGGTCCATAAAGGCCAACGCAATTCGTCCCCATCGCCGCGGCAAGGTGCAAGGGTCCCGTGTCGCATCCAATAAAGAAGCACGCCTCCTGACAAAGCGCCGCCAGTTCGGTGAGACTCGTTTTATCGGCGACCCGACTGGCTTCTGGCGCCAGACCGGCGATGCGTTCAGCCATGGCTTTTTCTTCCTGCCCGGCCCAGGTAATGATCGATCGGTATTTGTATTTCCGAAACAAGAAGTCGGCCACCGTAGCGAACCGCTCCGTTACCCATCGTTTGGACTGCCAGCTTGCGCCAGGGTTAATAATGACAAACGGCTGATCCATTTGAGGTTGAGTCAGGAATCGTCGAATTGCCTGTTGGCTTTGCGTGCAGATAGGCAGGCGAAACTCAATCTTGGGTTTCTTGATTCCCAGGCTTACCAAAAGTTCCAGCGAACGATCCACGAGATGGGATGACTTGGTCTCAACCAGGCAGTTATTCAAATAGGGAGAAAGCTCGCGTCCCCATCGCCCCCGGATTCCGATGCGGGTCTTGGCCCCACTGATGCGAGCCAGGGCCGCACTCTTGGTGATTCCCTGGGGGTCAATTGAGATTTCAAATTTGGGTTTTCGCAACCGGGCGAACAGAGATTTCCAACAGCCCGGATGTTTGAGCCAATTCTTGGGGACGGTAATCAACTCATCGATGTCGGGATGAAGTTTTAACAGCTGGTCCGCAGGCGATTCGACGGCCCAGGCAATAAACGCGTCCGGGTGTTTTTTTCGTATCGCTGAAACCATCGGCAGCGTCAGGATACAATCCCCGATATGACTAAGTCGGGTGATTA
This sequence comes from Pirellulaceae bacterium, assembly GCA_942492215.1. Taxonomy (GTDB): domain Bacteria; phylum Planctomycetota; class Planctomycetia; order Pirellulales; family Pirellulaceae; genus Mariniblastus. The sequence goes on along the minus strand of CALODY010000034.1, from coordinate 40,812 downwards.
AAATCCGCGGCGTTGGTAGTGTATTGTCTTTCGACATGATCGAATTCCATTCCGATTTTTGGTTGTGGTTGGGCGAGATCCTAGCGAAGAAAATCTCGCCGACCAAGGTCGATTGAAGCGGGGTTTTGCGATTACGGGGGCATGCTCGAATTCGTTCGTAAATTTGCGAGTTATTGTCGCGACTGCTATAACGCTGGCGTGCTTTCGAAACTTTTTTTTGCAGTCAGGTTGGACAAATGGGCGCATCTCTTAGCGAGCTAATTCTCGCATTGGGCTTCATTTTCGGCGGGAGCTTGGGGTTGCCAATGGGGATGCCGCCGGGCCCGGAAGATCCGCTGATGTTCAAAATCGCGCCGGAAAACTGTATTTTTTACGCGACTTGGACCGGCGTTGGCGACATCGATACTGCAGCGAATCCAACGGAAGCCTGGATGGGCCAGCCTGAGATTCAGAACATGGTCGCCAAGCTGAGAAAGGCCTACCGAGGCATGATCCGGCAGGAAGCCCTCGACCCCGGGGCCAACGAGTTGGCAGGTTTGTTACTTGAGGTCGCGGAAATCGCGGCCATCCACCCAACGGCATTCTATTTATCGAATCTTCAAATCAACGACGGTGAGCCCATCTTTGAAGGTGCCGCGATGATTGGACTGGGAAAAGAAACGGATCGGATTGAGCAGGCCTTGGAAACGTTTGATGCGGCCTTGGCTGAAGTCGCCGAGGAAGAAGGGGGGATGAAAAAGGCCGACGTTGATGGCCAAGTCGTCTATCAACTGCGGCTCCCGGAAACACAAACCGAACTGTCGTTTGGGATCAACGGAAAATACTTCTTGATCGGTTTCGGAACAGATGCCTTGCAGCAACTCGCGGCCAATTCACGGACGGATGCGCCGTCGTGGTTGACTGAATCTCGAGAACGACTGCCGGTTGCTCGGTTCTCAAGTATGAGCTTCATCGATTCCCAGCGTGCAATGGACTTGTTACCCAACGAGGTACAAGGAGGGCGGGATCCGTTTCAACGCGTCCTGGATCTAGTGATCGCGCAAGACGTTCGCTCGGTGGCATGGGTTTCTGGAGTTGATCAAAAGGGGTTCTTGACACGTTGTTCGGTAAAAACAAACGCCAACTTGACAGGGATTTTGGCCGCATTCGATCAGGCGCCCATTCCCAGATCCCAGTTAAAACAAATTCCGGTCGATGCGGCCTTGACGATTGCCACACGATTGTCAACGACCGAGATCTTGAATTTGGTAACCGACATTGCCAAAAGAACGGAGCAGGAAGATACACTTGAAAACACGCTCAACGAATTTCAAAACTTCACGGGCATGAGCCTCCGGGACGAATTCATTCTAACGCTTGGCGACTACGTCTATTTTTACTTAAAGGTGAAACCACAAATGCCATTCGGCGAGTGGATCGGTTCCATTCAAATCAAGGATGAAATGTCGTTCCCCGCGATCTTCGAAACAATCAACGACCGAATAAGAGAAGCGATTGAAGAGGGCAATTTTCCATTTGAGTTTTCGGAAAAAACCATGGAAGGCAACGAATTCTATTCCGTGGGTCGGGCCGGATTCGGAGCCTGGTCGCGCATGACATGGGGCCTGATCGATGACCAATGGTATTTCGCGGATGGCGATGAGGGAATTGCCAAACATCTGAAAGGACTGCCGATCGAAAACCGGCTCTCCAATCACGAGACGATAAAGCAGTATTACGAGTTTGGCGATAAGCAGGGTTTTGGTGGTCCGATTGCGATTGCCGGGCTAAATCTGGCTCCGATTCTGAAAGCCGTTTGGCCTTTCTTTGAACCAGTTCGTCAACAACAGGGACCCATTTCGAATGGTTTCGATTTTGCCTTCAGCGACATTCCCGATCTCGATGTGTTGACCAGGAACCTTCAACCGGGCCTGAGCGCTGTTTTCCGTACGGAAGATGGTTTTCAGATTTTGCAGCGTCAAACTTATCCCGGCTCATCCCTCGGTGTGACAATTGTCGCTGCCGCGGCCATTGGAATGCCATACATTGCCACAAAATATGAAAGCGAAGAAAGAGCCCAGACCCAAAACAACCTGCGCCAGTTGGCGTTGGCCGCTCACAATTTTGAAAGTGCCTACATGCGGTTCCCGGCGGCTTATACAACTAATGAGCAGGGACAAGCATTGCTCAGTTGGCGGGTTCTAATCCTACCGTTTCTTGGAGAGGTCGCACTGTACAAACAGTTCCATTTGAATGAACCTTGGGATAGCGAACATAATAGAACATTGATTCCCTTGATGCCCGCTGTGTTTCAACACCCGAAACAGGAACTGGCGGTAGGCAAGACCAGTTATTTGGCCGTTGTCGGAGAGAAAGCAATTTTCACTGCGCCTGCCGAGGATGGCCACACTCATCCTGCGGGGAAAACTGGCTTTGGTCAGATTACCGACGGCTCATCCAACACGGCGATGATCGTCGAGGTCAATGCAGACCATGCGGTGACTTGGACCAAACCCGACGTCGAGTCCATCGATGCCAAACAACTGTTGAAATGGATCGTTGGTATTCGTCCCGACAACCGGTTCAACATCGCGCTGGGTGATGGAAGTGTGCGGTTGGTCGGTCCCATCGATGCAGAAACGCTGCAGAATTTCTTGACTATTGACGATGGCAACATTGTCGAATTGCCAAAGTAGCCAACGATTCGTCTGACGAAGTAGACAACCATTCGCCAACAAACGCAGCCGAATCGTCCCGAATTTAACGTAGCCATTTCTGCATTGGGTTTCGGTCCTGGGGAGACTCAATCGCCCACAACCGGTTGCGGGTCGCAAAATAAACCACCCCCTGATCGACCGTGGCGTTTGTCTGGACCGGGTAGTGCATGTCCATTCGCGCAATGGGAGTTCCTGCTGGCATTGCGATTGCCGGGTCTCGACTCGTCCGAAACACGCTGACCATTCCATCCTCGTCGAACAAGTAGATATGTTGCTTGTTGACCAGCGGCGAGGTCCAGAGCATGGCGAAGGCATCGAAGGCCCAGCACAGCTGTCCGGTCTCGGCGTCGAGGCAATGCAGGAGGCCGTTCAAGTCGGTTACGCAGGCCAAGCCTTCGACGACTCTGACTTCGCTCAGAACTACGATCCATCCGTATGTCCGCACGATCCCATTGGCCGTCCTGGTTTTTATCGAAACCGGTGTATTCCCAAACCAGAGCGGAATTGGGATTGGGAATTTCCTTGTCGCCCGTTTCGAGCACACAAAAACGAAAACCATTCTCGAAACCGGGAGCTGCCGGTCGAGCTCCTCGTTGAACCAGCGTTGGGCTCAAATCACCACGACGGCTACCCGGAGCAATGCACCACACTCGAGATGCCCCGCGACCGTGCTCGGGGTCCTGGCCTAATGTGAAATAGATCTTGTCGCGGTAAACCGTGGGAGCCGTCAAGGGAATGTTCCTGGTACCAATTCCACCCAGTTTGTAAATTGCCGACTTGGGATTGCCGTCGAACTTCCAAAGTATTTTCGCATTGCCATTGCCGTCTCCCGCTGGCTCAAAGCTGTACAACCAGCCATCTCCGCCTGGAAACAGGATCTGATCTTTTCCCGCAATGGTCGCCAGTCGCGGGGATCCCCATGAGCCGTGCCAAATATTCATGCCCGGTGTGTTGTCCGTCCAAATCGTTGCTCCATTGCTCCGATCCAACACCACAAAACTTGGAGCTTCCGGAGACGGCAATTCGCGGTGGGTTTCGTTCACGCCGTTGCAGGTCTTCACGTAGACCCGATGATTGTCGACCACGACATTGCAGTGGCTGATGTTATGGGGAAACACGTCGAAACGATCGATCAGACTGACCTTCCAAATCACATCCGCGTCGATATCTCGCGATGTTGGTTCTTCCTTGAACGGGCCGTCATTTTCCTGATCGCGAAATCCATGGATGTCGAGACAAACGACTTCGCAACGATTGTTGAGATACCAAACCCGTTCGCCGTCAGCAAACGCCTGGCTCGTGACGCCCTGTGCCGGCCAATCCTGGATATGACCTGAATCCAACTTTCTGTTTGAGTGCTGCCAGAGGAGTTTCCCGGTCGCCTTCTCGAAACAAAGCAATACTCCCAGATCAACCTTTTTGGGGAGCAGCGGATCAAATCCTCCCTCGTTGTTAGTCCCAATCAGAACGAAATCGTTATGAACCGTGGGATTGGAATACGTCTGGGAACCAAGCGGGGAGGACCATTTCACGTTTTCCCCCGTTGCCGTGTCCCAGCGAATCGGAAGCGGAAGATCTTGACGTATCAAATAAGCAGCGTAGGCAGCCACTCCGCAAACGAACACCATGCCCAGCAACATATTCCGAAGCGACAAATGCAGGGTTCGAATTCGAAACATATGGGAATCCCGAGGTCGCTGACCGTTCGTAAGTTCACGGTCTCGATCGTGAACCGCAGTTAGGCGATTCAGTATACACCGCCAAATTGGAGAGCCACAGAAAGGGATTGGCTCCGATCCTAACGCGGCTTCACCTCGAGCCACTCAGTCCGCGGAGGGCCGGTACGTTTTTTTGCGACGCGAGCTCGGGATACAGATCAAACCGACTGTCCCGCCAGCCATCCTGTACTGAACGCGGATTGGAAATTGTAGCCGCCGATGCGCCCGTCCAGGTCGAGGACCTCCCCGGCAAAATAGAGCCCTGGGACAATCTTGCTTTGCATGGTTTTACTGTCGATCTCTTTCAAACTGACACCGCCCGAAGTGACTTCCGCTTTCTCGAAACCCAACGTGCCGCTGATTTTAAAATGCGCCATTTTGACTTGGTCGCAAATTGAAACCAACGCATTTTTGGACAACTCTGCATTCGGTAACGACGTGTCAACTTTGGCGGCCTGGATCAAACCCAACGCCAATCGCTTGGGGAAGAACTCACCAAGCAATCCAGCGACCGACTGTTTGCCATGAGCCGCTTTTTGATGGAGGCAATGACTGCTCAACTGTTCGCGAGAGTAGCTCGGCAGGAAATCGCAAACCAGCTCAAACGATTTCCGGTGCGGATGGCGGGCGACCTCGCGACTGACATCCAACACCGCCGGCCCGGAGAATCCCCAATGTGTAAACAGAAAGGAACCCGTTTGTCGAGCAATGACTTTGCGTTTTAACCGCCTGGCGGAACGAGTCCGATCGCCGGTCGCCTCGGGCGATTGAGGTTCCAATGACGGAACGGGCTGATCGACAACTTGCACCACGACCGGATCGATCGTGATGCCCCTGAGTTGACGAGCCCAATCCGCATCCGAGAGTATCGGCGTCAAAGCGGGAAAGGTTTCGACGATGGGATGACCGAATTCGGCAGCCCAGCGATAACCATCGCCGGTGGTCCCGCAACCGGGATACGACTTCCCGCCGGATGTGATCATCAGGGCGGGACAAACGAAGCTCTCGTTCGGAGTCGCAATAACAAACCCTTGGCCTTCGCGCCGAACATCGGTCACAGGCCGTTCCGGGATGATCTCGGCCCCTGCATCAACGGCCAAACCCACCAAGGCATCTCGAACGTCGATTGCCCGATCGCTGACCGGGAAGATCTTTCCCGTCGATTCGGTTTTGGTGGCGACGCCTCGGGATTCAATCAAGCGGACGACGGCGTCGGGAGGCAGCGAAGCCAAAGCAGAATGCAGGAACTTTCCGTTTCTCCCAAATGCGTCGATGATGCCCCGCACGTCGCAATTGTGCGTGATGTTGCAGCGAGTGCCACCGGACATCAGGATCTTGACTCCGACCTTTTTGTTTTTCTCCAGCAGCGCAACGCGTTTCCCTCGACCGGCGGCACTTGCGGCCGCCATCAGTCCGGCAGCACCGGCTCCAACAATGACAATGTCGTAATGTTGTTTGGGAACAGTCAAAAAGATGGGTCTTTTGTAAACGTTGAGCGGACAGGTTTTCAGGAATTCGGGAATAAAAAATATCAAACACAGATTTTGATGGAGCAGCCGAGTGACAATCATTCGGAAAACCACTCCCTCATCCGAATTTTTGCCAATCCGAATACTTACTCATCCAACCGATTCTTGCAAATCCGGCTTTCCGGTCCCAGACACCGTCGGAATGAATGGTATCCCTGGGACAAAAAAAAGACGCAGCCGGTCAAAACGATCGGTTGCGTCGAAAAGTGGTTTGTATCGCGGCAGTTTTTCAGTTTTCTTATCCGACAGGGCAGGATCGCTCACGCGTACGCGCTGCGACTCGATGTCGCCAACTAGACAACGACCCCGGCGGAATCCTTGCAAATGGCGATACATCGATCGGTAGTTCACGCCAATCGTCGGACACGACCTTGAGAGTCGGATCCCAACATGAGTGGTGTGAATGTTTTGCCTGTCGTCGGTTCCGGCTATTGGCCGAATCGGCGTGGCTGGCTCATGTTGTTCGGTTGTTGACCGTAAGTCGATCGAAAGCTTGGACTTTGGGTAGGCGTGGCTGCCTGGGCGGAAGGGCTGGGCTGAGGCACGGAAGGACTTATCAGGGGCGACGTCTGTCGAATCGCAGCGGCGTTGGCTGCGGATTGCGCCCGTTCGTTTTCAACCAGAACTTGAAGCAGTTTCGAAATGCATAGCTTGTTCATACTGGTATTGTGATCACTGGCTTCCGCCTTGAGGGCCTCATGGAGGCTTTCAGGAAGCCGCACGGTGATCACCCGAGTTGGCTCATTTTTGCTGCCGCCGACTTTCTTGGTACGTAAACCAGCAACCATCTTCTGAATTTCTGAAAATTCGTTGGATTGTTCAAATTTGACGTATTCTTCCTGCGTCGGGAAAACGCTCCTTGCGGCGCCATTGACGCCCAAAGTTTCCCGGAAGAAAGTCACCCAATCCGGACGGCTTTGATAAAGCTGCTTTGCGACCTGCAGTACTTTCTGACAGCGCCCGGCAAATCCTTCTTGTTGGACAATAACATCGTTCACAGTGAGACTCCTTTCGCATGTGTGCGGATACAGAGGGTTGATTTACAGTTTTTCCGACGTTGCTGCGAGACCAATTGGTTTGGCGAGCGAACGTTTCAACCACTATGCGAAAAAGGGCAAGCACTTTGAGTAATGTCATTATTCTGCTTGCACTTACGTCGATTTTCAAAATCTGCAAATACTGACAGCAGTCGTGCCTGTTTTAGTGGCACGCGAAGACTGCTCATTTATTGTGCAAGCCGGTCAGTTGCATATTCCAGGTGTCCAGTTTGACGGTTAGCTTCAGATTTGCGACAAAAACAGAAAAACAGCCCGGATGTTGAACAACCGGGCTGCATATGAAAGGCAGGTAAGATTTCTTGGATTCGTCTTTGTGGCGGCATAAGATCAGGCGACTTTGTTGGCCTCTCCCAACCGATCGCGGACATTTTCCAGCAGCTTCTTCGTCGCCTTGATTCCTTCGTATTCACCAAGTCCGCCACCTTCGTATTCAATCCCCACGTAGCCGTGATACCCGGCGTCCATGACAATCTGCATCATCTTCATAAAGTCGGTTTTTATCTCGTTACCGTCTTCATCGAAATCGTTGCTTTTGGCACTTACGGCTTTGGCGAATGGCATCAGGGCGGCAACCCCAATGTACCTGTCGTACCAAACATCGTTGCCCGCATCGTCCTGTTTGATTCGGAAATTTCCAAAATCGGGCAGTGTACCGCAGTTGTCCATCCCGACATTTTTGATCACCCTGGCCAGCCACTGGCCATTAGAGGAATATCCACCGTGATTTTCGACAATCACATTGATATCGACCGGGGCGGCATACTCACAAAGCCTTCGCAGGCCATCGGTCGCCAGCTTCGCCTGCTCGTCATAGGCACCTGCAGAACCCGCGTTCACCCGGATGGAATGACAGCCCATGAACTTCGCCGCCGCAACCCAGCGGTAGTGGTTTTCAACCGCTTCCGTCCGTTTTTTGTCATCTGGATCACCAAGCTGACCTTCTCCATCGATCATGATTAGCAGCGGCTGAACGCCATTATCGGAGCACCGCTTTGTCAGTTCAGCCAGGTATTTTCCATCCTTGGCTTTGTCCTTGAAGAACTGATTGACGAATTCGACGCCGTCGATCCCGAATTCGTCTTTGGTGATAATCGGGAAATCGAGGTTATCGATTTGCCCACTTTGAAGGGCTCGATGAAGCGACCATTGGGCGAGTGAGATCTTGAACAGAGGATCATCCGTTCTCGGCAGGCTGGGTTGTTCCCCCCGTGCCGTGTTTAAACTTAAAAGACTCATGGAGCCGGCGGCCGTCATGGCAGCCCCCGAAGATGCCAAAAATTGTCGTCGGCTGAGGGGAAGTTTCATTTTGCGGGCTCCTGAAAAGAGGTCGTTGTGAAAATGTTTACCGAGTATACGAACGTTTTTTCTGCGCGGCAATGATTCCAAGCCCTTCCTGCGGCTGGTTGTCCGGAAACGAATCCGCGCAAAGCGATCGAATTTCAGTCGACAGAGCTGCGACAGTTTTGCGAAGCTTCCGATTTGGTGTAAACTCTCCCCTTCCCGTTGGCTAGTCCCCCTTGGATTGCTTCGACGCAGTTGGTTGCTGTCTTTGTTGGAATCCGGCGAGGCTGACCGTGTGACGCCGTTCTTTCATGTTTCTGAAGCTGGTTGCGGTTTTGCAACGCTTTAAAAAAAAAACGTTTTGATTTTGTTCGACTCCATGAAGAGATTTTCAATGAGCTGGCTACGACGTGCTGCCGTCTTCGTGTTACTGATGCTGATCGCCCCATGGTCGCCCAACGTGTCCGGCGCCGAAGACGACCTAACCGAGGCACTTGATTCGGTTCGCCGCGTCGGCCTTAATGGCCAAGGCCACGAGTCCGCAGTTCTGGCCATGCGTGTTCTCAACTCGGCATCCATCGAACAAGTGCCGGACATTTTGCTCGGCATGGACGGCGCAGACAAACTGGCAGTCAACTGGATGCGAAGTGCTGTATTGTCGATTGTGGGTCGGGGAGGTGAATTACCGCGGGGCGCAATTGAAGAGTACTACCAGGAGACGTCGCACAGCCAACTCGGGCGGCTATTGGCATTTGACCTGCTTACCGAGGGCAACGAAGCCCTGGCGACCAAGATGATTCCGGATCTCATCGACGATCCCAGCTTGCCACTGCGTGCCAAAGCGGTCGACGCCTACATTGAAAGGGCAATCGCGGAATCGGATCCGATCGTCAAGATGGGAACCTTGGCTTTTACACTGGACAAGGCTCGTGACGTCAAGCAAATCCAGCGAATCGAGAATCTGCTGGCTGAAAACGGAGTCGCCGTCGATCTGGGCAAGCAGCTTGGATTCCTGACCGAATGGAACGTGGCCGGGTATTTCGACAATCAAGACCAGGCTGGTTTTGATGTAGCCTATGGTCCCGAGAAAGACCTTGATTCGATTGATTTGGAGTCGACTTACGACGATGCCAAAAATGGTACCGCGAAATGGTCGCTTCATCGTTCTGGTCATTCGCTGGGCGTCATGGACCTCAACGAGATCATCGGCCCTGTCAAAGGTGTTTCGCTTTATACATTGACGACCTTCGATGCTGAAGAATCGCGGCAGGCGCAAATTCGCATCGGCACTCCGAACGCCACCAAGATTTGGCTCAACGGCGAACTGGTGATGTCCAACGAGATCTATCACAACAGCAACTCGGTCGACAAATTCGTGGGTGATGTAAACCTGAAACAGGGAAAGAATCAGATCCTGGTCAAAGTCTGCCAGAACGAGCAGACGGAACCTTGGGCCCAGGACTGGAAGTTTCAACTGCGGATTTGTGACGAGAACGGAAAAGCGATTAAGCCTGCCAAACCTGCACCGACGCGCGATTGAATCAACGGCCAGAGAAGACTTTCACGGGAACAGACGATTTTCTTATTACGAGACAACATGAAGACCATTTTTGCGATTCTGATTGGTTTGAGCTTGAACGCCACAGTAACTCACGCCGATGATTGGAGACAGTTCCGCGGGGCCGGCGGAGTCAGCGTTGCCGATGCAGCGGTGCCGACCGAGTTTGACAACGACAACAACATCGCCTGGCGAGTTGATTTGCCGGCCAAAGGCGCTTCGGGCCCGATCGTCGTCGACAACAAAGTCATCGTGACGTGTTCCGGCGGTGGTGAAAACCAGGACCAACTGTACACAGTCTGCTTTGACGCAGAATCCGGCAAAGAATTATGGACACAAAAATTCTGGGCGACCGGTCGCTGCTTTTGTCATCCGCTCAGCGCCAACGCGGCGCCCACGCCAACTACTGACGGCAAATACATCTATGCATTCTTTTCGTCGAACGACCTCGCCTGCCTGGACCTTGATGGAAACCTGATCTGGTACCGCGCATTGGCACTTGATTATCCGAAAGCCGGCAACGATGTCGGCATGGCGTCGTCGCCGGCCGTTCACGATGGTATCGTCGTGGTCCAGGTGGAATGCCAGGGAGATTCCTTTGCGATGGGATTGGATGCCGGGGACGGCACAACTGTTTGGACGCAGCCGCGGAGCAAGGAGGCGGTTTGGACGTCGCCTTTGTTGCTGACTGCCGAAACCGCGCCCGCGATGGTGCTGCTGCAATCCAAAAACGGTTTTGATGTATTGGACTTAAAGACTGGCAAGCCCGTTTTCGCAGCGAAGGGAGCATGCAGTTCCGTTTCGTCTGCGGCGGTCGAAAATGGAAAACTTTATGTGCCAATTGATGGAACGACCGCCTATTCCGTCTCTGCCGACGGTCAGTTCGAGCAAATCTGGAACTCGTCCCAACTCCGCCCAAACTCGATGAGCTGCGTGGTTTATAACGGACAAGTTTTCGCCCTGAACGGCAGCGGTGTTTTGAATGCCTTCAGCAGCAAAGATGGCAGCCCCGGTGCTAAATTGCGTGTCGCCTCACCGAGAGCAACTTGGGCAACCCCGGTGGTCGCCGGTGGGCACATGTATTTCTTTACGCAAAAAGGCAAAGCTCATGTCGTGAAGCTGGGTGAAAAACCAGAAGTCGTTCACGAACATGATTTTGGCGATGACGAGGTGTTTCTTGGATCGCCTGCGGTCGCCGACAATGCTCTCTATGTGCGAAGCGACAGGTACCTTTGGAAGATCTCCAGTCAGAACTGATGCCGGGCTCCATCCAAATCCAACCGGTCTCTCAACCGATCCACGGTTCCATCCGTCCCCCTGGTTCAAAAAGCCTGACCAATCGCGGACTGTTGATTGCCTCCCTGGCGGACGGCAAATCTGTATTGCACGGAGCCTTGGACAGTGATGATACGCGCGTGATGGTTGCGTCTCTGCGACAGCTTGGAATATCCGTCGATCACAATACGGCAACCGAAACAATTACTGTTTACGGAAATCGTGGTCACTTCGAAAATCCCGCAGCTGATCTGTTCGTCGATAACAGCGGGACGACGATCCGGTTCTTGACCGCCGTATTGGCAATGGCGGGCGGTCAGTACGTGCTCGACGGCGTCGCCCGCATGCGCCAACGTCCGATCGGGCCACTCACACAAGCATTGACGACGATTGGCGCAAACGTGGTCGCGGAGTCCGCCAATGATTGTCCGCCGGTCAGAATTTCCTCAAGTCGCCTGCCGGGCGGATTGCTCAAATTGCGCGGCGATATTTCCAGTCAATACCTCAGCGGTTTATTGATGGCGGCTCCACTGGCCAGCGAGGGCATCGCGATTGAAATCGACGGTCCGCTGATCTCAAAACCGTACGTCATCATGACACTGGAGGTCATGAAAGCATTTGGTGTTGAATGCCAACACAATGCAGAACTAAGTCGTTTTGAAGTTTTGGCCGGACAAACCTATTTGGCCCGCGAGTATCGTGTCGAGCCGGATGCATCGGCGGCAAGTTACTTCTGGGCTGCCGCCGCAATTTGTGGGGGCCAGGCCACGGTCGTGGGACTGAACCAGGATTCACTTCAAGGCGACGTTGGTTTCGCCGGGTGCCTGCAGGCAATGGGATGCGAGGTCTCGTTTGCCAAGGATGCAATCACGGTGACCGGTCCGGCAAAGCATGGAATCGATGTCGACATGTCGGACATCAGTGACACCGTGCAAACGTTGGCTGCCGTCGCCCTTTTTGTGGATGGGCAGACTCGGGTCCGCAACGTTGCCCATAATCGAGTCAAGGAAACCGACCGGATCGGGAACCTGGCAATCGAATTGAGAAAGTTTGGGGTCCAAGTAAATGAATACGATGATGGGCTGGCCATTTCGCGTGGCCCCATGCAAGGAGCGGTGATCGAAACGTACAATGATCACCGGATGGCCATGAGCCTGGCTTTGGTTGGCTTAAAGCAACCTGGCGTGGTAATCGAGAATCCCGGTTGTGTCTCCAAGACGTATCCAAACTACTTTCGTGATCTGAAAGATTTCGTGAAGTGACGAGTCAGCCCGGCTGGTCGACGCGGTAAATTGAAAACTGTTCCGACCGACGCCGCTCTGGTAGACTACGTTTCGCACGATTGCGATTGACCACATCAGACCTTTCCGGTGCCTGGCGTATGACGTCTTCTTTTAAAGGCAAGCCACCCAAAAGCGTCGATCGCATACGTTCATCGTTGGAGTCGATCCACAAAACCGCGGAGGTTAACAACGAGTCGGGGCCGTTGATCGGCGGCTTTGGCCCAGAACATCCCTTCAAGGTGGGGTCGTTTTACAGTCGTGAGGTCGCACGTGACTTCCAACAAAAGCTGAACCAGTCAGGCGTTTTCTCGAAACTTGTCGTTGGCCGCCAGGCGACCATTGTGACCGTCGATCACGAGGATCGCCAACGCGCCGCCGCGTTGTTCCAACAACACCGCCGTCAGCACCCCAACCTCCGCCCCAAAGGGAACGCCCGCAGGTTTGACTTTTTAATTTTCGGAGTCGTGATCACGATGACACTGAGTTTTATTCTGCTGGCTGACGAGTGGGATCACCCGTTGGCCCTCACGATCCCTTTGACGTTCTGTGCCATTGGAGCTTCGTTAGGCCATGTTTTTGACAGGGTCCGGATGGGGTATTGGCAAACAGGTCGATTGCGGATTGGCATTTGGGAATTCATGGTCCTGGCAGCTCAGCCGGCCATCATCGCATTGGCATGGAAATCACTGCCGGAAATACTATTTAAATAACCGGTTTCAGTGGGATCCATCAATGATGCGAAATGCATGATCGAATTTTCTTATTCTGCGGATTCGATAAATGGTTTTCGTCGGATTGCCGCCAATTTCGTGAAGAACTGCAATGCATTTGGACGAAACCTAAAGACAGACCTGTCGGCCCGTTCTGCCGACTGCTGAACCTACCTCGCAGCAACCGCTGGCCGGAGTAACCTCTTGCCGGCGATTCCCCGTCCGAACTCATCAGTCTTAGCCCGATCGTCGGCTGCCAAGCTGCTCGCCACGTTTGGTTTTGTGATTCGATCCCAAAGAATTCAACATGTTCCGTCGAGCTCAAAGAACGATCGTGATGACTTGGCCGATCCTGGTGTTGCTAGGGGTCCTGCTGACGTGGTTCTTGATCGGCAGGTAACCGGCAATGAGGTCGCGGATAGCGCGTGATCCTGTATTCATTTCGTCAAACTCGACTTAATGCTGCAAGCTGTTGCGACATGATTTGCAGCTCGGTTGACCACGCGATAGAACATTGCCGATTTCCGTCCCTGAACCGCCTACCGCCAAATTTCCCCTGCAAGCTATTCAACCAGGGTACCCTGGACAGTGACTCCTTGAATATCGGCCAGTCGTTGCAGCACTTCCGCCATTGACTCGACCTCCAACTTTTTCAGGATTGTTTGGCGTCTTCGTTCCACGGTTCGCATCCCAATATCCAACTCCTGGGCGATGAATTTATTGGCCTTTCCGCGGATCAGCAATTCGAAGACACGCCTTTCGTTAACGGTCAACCGATCGAGGAGAACCGTGAGTGTCCGACGCCGGGTGTTTTGCTCATCGACAATTCTACTTTCGGTAATGTCAGTGCAAAGCGTGTGAACGCCGGCAATTTTGCCATCCGTACCGACATCCGGGACCAACGTGAATTGAACATAACGGCTGCCCTTTTGAATATGAGTCACCGTTGATTCAAACGTAACCTCCCTGCCTTCCAGCGCGTCGGTGACATAGTCGATGAACTCTTCTCCAAGTTGGTCTAGCAATACGTCCTGGACAGTTCGCCCAGCCAAGTCGTTCGGTGTCAATCCAAACCAGTCATGGTGGGCAATGTTGCTGAATTGAAATCGAAGTCTTGAGTCGAGATAACTGATCAAAATCGGCAATGCTTCCGCAAGGGAACGAAGATGGCGGTCCTTTTCGAGAGCCAGTTTTTCGGCGTGTCTGCGAGCCGTCGCGTCCGTTATTGCGATGCGACAAACAAATTCGCCATTGACTGCTTGAGCACGGCAGATTTCCAACTGCGCCATCAACGCTCCTTCGGTGAATTCCATTTCCACGCTTTGGCGATTACCGCTGGCGACGGCCTCTTTGAGTTTTGCCGCCAGTTCGGCTCGACAGCTGACATCGCTGAGCACGGCCAGCGAGCCGCCAATCAATCGGGAGCGTTGTCGGTGCAACATATCGCAGGCCGTCAGGTTGGCTTCGACAATTTCGCCATTACGATCCACTGTCAGATAGCCGACGGGAGCAAAATCATAAAGGTCGACGTAACGATCTCGTGAATCCTTAAGTTCCAGGTGAGCGCGTCTCAGTTCCTCGTTCTGAATCTCCAGTTCTTCCTTGTGAATCTCCAATTCGTAGACGAGCCTGGAGACATCCTCGGTCGACATTTCTGACGCTGGTTTATGGGAACGTTCCACTCGTGATTGGGCGAGTTCGCGTAGCTCGTTCATTCCGTTTTGAATCTCTGGCATGAGTTTGCCTGATGGAAATGCTTTTTGCTGATTATACCAAGATTTGCGAAACAGATTGAAATCAGCCCGTCACATCCTCAATGGCAAGCAGAATATAACTCGGTTCGCCTGCATCCGACCTGATACGTCGGGCATTAAGCAGCATGCGTTTGGTACCGATCGAGGGAAATTCGTGACTGACTTCAAAATCCTCGAAACTGCTGTTTTTCGGCAAAATGTCATCGAGCATTTTTCGCAATCCGGCGATATTCCATTGCCGTTCTCCCAAATCGTAAATCAATTGCCCCAACGTTTCATTTTCCTGAACATGAAATGTGGCGTAGAACGAACGATTCGCAAACCGCACTCGCAGGTCGGCGTCGAGGACCAGCAACGGCTCGCGTACCGTCGCCAGGATGTCCTCCATGAAAACGGTAGCGCGTTCTCGGGACCGCTTCAATTCGTCAATGTCAACAAACGTCATGACCAATCCGTCAATTTTGTCGTTGGCAGTTCGGTAGGGAATGATCCGCATCAACAACCAGTCACCGCCTTCGGTTTGCACTTCACATTCTCGGGGAATCAATGTCTTGAGTACTTGTTCGGCGTCTGACATCAATCCTTCGTACTGCAGGTGCGGGGTCAAATCACGAAGCGATCGGCCCATGTCCGAGGGAATCATGCTAACAATCCGCTTGGCTTGCTCGGTATAACGTTTGATTTTCAGGGAGCCATCCAGAAACAGCGTGGCGATATCGGTACTGTTGAGCAAGTTGTTCATGTCGTCGTTGGCATTGGACAACTCACGGATCTTCTCCTGAAGCTCTGAATTCACGGTGTGCAATTCCTCGTTCAGCGAGTGCAATTCTTCTTTTGAAGTCTCCAACTCCTCATTGGTGCTCTGTAATTCTTCGTTCGTGGATTGCATCTCTTCATTGTTTGACTGCATTTCCTCGTTGAACGCGTCCAACTCTTCGATCGAGCGTTGCAATGACTCGCGGGTCGTTTTCAGCTCGTTTTCAAGTTGCTTTTCGCGGCGGGACACTCGACTGCCGCGAGGCATGGGAGAAGCCGCCTCTTCCTCGCCCGCAGTAGGCAGATCCGGGTGCTCCTCAAAAGAAATTCGTATCAGTCCGCCAATCGGTTTGGGCTCTTCAACTTTTTGAACGACCAACCGAATCAACACCGTATCCCCGTTTGTCTTGACCGGCACATTGTCATGAAGGACCGGCTCGGATTGCCGCGCGGCTTTTCGCAGTGCAGATGACAAATCAAGTTCCAGTCCCTCGCGTGCCATCGCGACGATATTTCCTGGCGGTCCACCAGGCGCGAGTTCGAGGTACCGACCGGTGCGTCCATGAACGTGAACGATCTCGCCGTTTTCCCGCACGACAACCGTCGGTGGTGCAAAGCTGGCCGCCAACATTTGAAAAATGGACTCGCGCATTCTCTCTGCGGGTTGCGTGTCAGGTGCCACGACGGGGTCCATGCTTGCGGCTTTCCCTTTTCCGATTACAGGAAAGTGCGCTCGACGATCAGTTCGCTGATCTGATTCAATTCGCCGAAAAACTTTATTCTTGTTGTCGACGACGGCGAACAGGTCGCTGAACTCGTTGATTGTTTCGGAGGTTCCCAGGAAAAGAACCCCAGCAGGATTCAGGGCATAGTGAAACAGGATCAGCAATCTCTTCTGCATCTGAGGCTGGAGGTAGATCAGCAGGTTGCGGCAACAGATCAGATCCAATTTCGTAAACGGTGGATCGTGAAGGACGTTTTGCGGAGCAAAAATCAGCCAATCCCGCAGCTCCTTACGAATTCGGTATCCGCCGTCCTCTTTGTCAAACCAGCGTGCCAATCGCTCTGCCGAAACATCGTTGGCGATACCACTGGGAAACAAACCCAGCCGTGCCGCTTCGATCGCTTCGTCATTAAGATCAGTAGCAAAGATTTGCACATTCCAATGGACCCGCCGCCGCTCCATCAACTCTCGGATTAGAATGGCAACCGAGAATGCTTCTTCACCCGAAGCGCAGCCCGGCACCCAAATACGCCACGGCGAATCGTCCGATTTCGTCTCAAGCAACGGCTTGATCGCATTTTCTCCCAACGACTCAAACGCCTCGGGATCTCGAAAAAATGACGTCACGCCAATTAGCAAATCCTTGAACAAGTCGATGGCTTCTGCACGATTCTCATCGAGGTACCGACAATAGTTCTTCGGCTCGGCGATTTGATGGATGTTCATCCGGCGTTCGATGCGTCGGCAAATCGTGCTCAGCTTGTATCCGGAAAAATCGTGGCCGCAACGACGTCGAACAATGTGCAAAATCTCCGGCAACGCCTGCTCAATATCAGGTGTTGGTGTTTTGGCCGAAGGCGGTGATTTCAAAAACGGCCCGCGAGCATATTTGATTAACTTGGCAGGCATTTCCCGGGGCGCCATCACGTAATCGGCCAACCCGGCGTCCAGAGCGCTTTGCGGCATGCCAGAAAACTTGGCCGATTCGACGGACTGTACCACGGCCAGACCCGATGCCCCCTTCACCGCCGACAACCCAACCGTGCCGTCCGTGCCGGTACCTGACAGCACAATCGCCACGGCCAGCTCTCGACATTCTTCCGCCAATGATCTGAAAAAGTGATCAATCGGCAATGGCGCGACATGCTTCTCCGGCAAGTCGGTCAGGAGCAGCGTGCCGTTGAACAAGTCAACTTTCTTTCCCGGCGGCACGATGTAAACGTGGTTTTTTTTCACGGACATTCGATCCTGAATCGCCGTGACGTCCATCTGCGTGCACTTGTCCAGCAATTCGGGCATTAAACTCACATGCTTGGCGGCCTGATGCATGATCACGACAAATGCCATCCCACTGCTGGCCGGCATATTCTTGAAAAACTCTTCCAGCGCCTCAAGTCCACCGGCCGAAGCACCCAATCCGACGATAGGAAACGAGTCGGTCCGGTTTTGTCGCACCGCAATTTTTGTCGTTGTGGCTTTTCGAGCCTTTGTCGGTTTCTTTTTGTCGACACTTCGATCGCACGCGTCGGTTTTCGCAACCGCTGGATTGCCGGATTGTTTTTTTGATGGTCGTTTTTTTACTGACTTTTCGCGCGCTCCTTCGGCCGGAAGCGATTTCTTCAAGGGCTTTTTTTTCTTGGCCGCCAAGACAACTCCTTTGGCCCGAACATCGGAGACCAGTACAGACGAACGCCGCTCTCTGCCGGAACTATTAGCCCGTTAACAACACAATCGACGATTCAACGAGGCTGTTCGAATTTGCGAAGTTTCGACAACTCCACATGTGACTTTGTTTCGAACCAACTGAGAAATTCGGATTGAGACCTCAATTTATCACAGGCCAACCGACAATGCGACGTCGACGGATGATACGTTGGTTTACGAAAGTGAATTCGAACCCGACACCCACTGCAAAACGACAGGCCGGAGTTCTGCGACCAGGAAAGCGGAGCCGGCGATGCAAATGGTTTGATCGTGGGCAATACCCGTGATCGCGGCCTGCCAGGCATCGGCCGGTTGCCTGCAAACTTGGATCTCTGGCAGCCGAGGTGAGCTTTCGAAATCGTCGGCCGAAGCCCGGCAACTGGCATGGGCAATCGCCACCAGTTTCTCGACAGGCTTGCCACGTGGATTGTTCTGAAACTGTGTCAGGATAACTCGCTCAAACGTGTTGAGCAGTGGTCTCAACATCCCCGGCACATCCTTGTCCCCGCTCGTCGCAAAAATCAACGTCCTCCGTGTGCTTGAATTCCATTCGGGGACCATGTGTAACGTATCGACAAGAGCCTGCACCGACGCAACGTTGTGAGCAATATCCATGATCACAAACGGTTGTCGGGAAATCACCTCGGTTCGCCCCGGCAGACTTGCCTCCGCCAGTCCCGATCGAATTTGGTCGTTGGGAACATTCCAGCCCTGCAGGTTAAGCGCTTCGATCGCGGCGACCGCGACGGCGGCATTGTTCTGCTGATGGCGGCCCAGCAGGCTCAGCTGAATTTGATCGATTTCAAACGACTGGCCGGAAATACAACCCTGGACCCCAAAACTTTCTGAGTGCGGGTCAGTGACGATTCCAAAATCCCGATTAAGCTCCGACAACGTCGCACCGTTATCTGTCGCCACTTCCGAGATCACTTTGGCCGCCAGCGGTTCCTCGACGCCGCTAATCACCTGAACTTTCGGTTTGATAATGCCAGCTTTTTCACGGGCAATTTTATCAAGGGTCGATCCAAGAATTCGGGTGTGATCGAAGCTGACGTTCGTGATCACACTGACCAGAGGCTGACAAACGTTCGTCGAATCCAACCGGCCTCCCACACCGACTTCCAGCACGGCGGCTTCGACCTTTTGTTGTCGGAAAAAACAAAACGCCGCCGCAGTCATCATTTCAAAAAAAGTAAGTTTCGGTCGATCGTTTTCCTCGGCCTCACGGTCCAACTGCTGAGCGACTGGCTCGATCTCCGCCAAAACGTGCTCCAGTTGCTCGTCGGTGATCATTTGGCCGTCAATGATCATGCGTTGATTGATGGTTTCCAGGTGCGGTGAAACGTAGATCCCCGTACATCGTCCCGAGCTTTTAAGAATTTGCCCGATCATCGTCGTGACCGAACCTTTGCCTTTGGTCCCCGCTACGTGGACGACTGGATATTTCAGGTGAGGATCGCCCAGCCTTTCCAAAAAACTGCGCATATTCTGCAGTTTGAAATGATCGGAAGCGACTTTCGACTGCCGCTCGTAGTTGATTCGTTGGTAGAGCGAACCAAGCAAAGACTCAAGCCGATTTGATTTGAGCTGGTTCATTTTCAAAACGACGCGACGCGAAGAACAAAGAAAGTGTCAACAACCGATCACGAAGCAACGGCACGCACAATATTTCATACCTTTTCCAATCCCCATTTAGAAGGACCGATCAGCCCAAACCCCTTTTTTTTCCAGTCCATTATGGTGTAATTTTGAAAACTCACCTATGATATGGGATTGATTAACGATCGTGTTTGGCCGGCCAGCGGTGTTTCTCAGCATCTGAGAAAAAAGGCCGGCTGAATGGCCGAACCACGAGGTTTGGTTGGCCGTAATACGAAACGTCACAATAATTCAAGTTTGGTCACTTGGCTCACTTCGTTGTGCGTTTTGCAGGAACTGCCAGCCCTTCCCGCCCGGCAATCTCTTACAGGGTTTGGTTATATAACCCGAATTATTGAAGACCGAACCTGATTATTCCCTTGGGAGAACCAGCTAAATGGCTGAAACCGCCACAACCGAAGACGCCAAGAGCACCGGACGACTTGAGCAAACCAACCCCGATTACGATCCCAATATCGTGGTGGAAACTCAAAACCTCACCAAAATCTATCGAGATTTTTGGGGACGTCAAAAAGTGCGTGCCTTGAATGCCTTGGACCTTGAGATCCGTAAAGGTGAAATTTTTGGATTGCTGGGTCCCAACGGTTCCGGAAAATCGACCACCATCAAACTTTTGCTCGGCCTGTTGTTTCCCACCCGCGGTCGAGCATTGGTGTTTGGACAGAATGCAACGGAAGTCACCAAGAATGAACGAATTGGCTATCTTCCCGAAGAATCGTACCTGTACAAATTCCTGACGGCCGAAGAGACACTCGATTTTTATGGCCGCCTGTTTGACATGCCAGCCAGTGTACGGAAGGAACGCGTGGCACAGTTGATCGAACAAGTCGGACTGAGTTGGGCCAAACGACGTCAGTTGAAAGAATATTCAAAGGGGATGACGCGACGGATTGGTTTGGCCCAGGCGCTGATCAACGATCCGGAATTGATCCTGCTTGATGAACCTACCTCCGGCCTGGACCCGCTGGGGACCCGCGAGATGAAAGATATGATCATCAAGCTGCGTGACCAAGGCAAAACCATCGTCATGTGCAGCCACCTGCTGGCCGATGTTCAAGACGTTTGCGATCGCATCGCGATCCTGTATCAAGGCGACTTGAAAGAACTGGGCCGCGTCGACAGCCTGTTAAAGGTCAGCGACGAGACACAATTGCGTGCGAAAAAGTTGTCCCCCGAAGCGGAGCAAGAGATTCGCGACGTGATTGCGAGGCACGGCGGAGAGCTGGTTTCGATCGAGAACCCACGCACGACGTTGGAGGATTTGTTCCTGAATATTGTTCGCGAAAGTCAAGAACGACCAGGCCACCGCTCGGCGGCCGTCGAAGGAAAGACCGACGAATAATGCCGTCGGGCATCCCGATGAGCATTTAAAGTCTGACCGGATTTGCTGTGACGTGAATTTGGAGTTGAACTCGCTCGCACAATCCTGTTTCTCATTTACCAAGCACTGAACATTGCCAAACAAGCCGACACGGATATAGCATTAAATGGTTGTCGAACAGTTTCCACAGTTTACTGAATGGATGGCCGCGGGCTTACCCAAATTTGGCCTGGTTCTTCTGGTCGCGGCCGTCATCGGTATCTTTTTCGGATACGTTGTCTCTTCATTCCGCCACGGACCATTTGAAGCGTTCTACGTCGTGGCCCAGGTGATTGCACAATCCATCCCCGATTTTCTACGCACGTCCCCCCGACGTGTGTGGGCCATGGCTCGATTGGCGATCAAAGAGGCGCTACGTCGCCGGGTGATCCTGGTGACGCTGGGGATTTTTGCCGCGACTCTGTTGTTTGGCGGCTGGTTCATGAATGCGGGCAGTGAAAAGCCCGACCAGATCTACGTGAACTTCGTCCTGTGGGGAACGCAACTGCTGGTGTTGTTGATGGGAATGTTGATCAGTGCGTTCAGCCTCCCGGAAGACATTAAGAACAAAACCATTTACACAGTCGTTACCAAGCCAGTCCGATCGACGGAAATCGTGCTCGGTCGGATTGTTGGATTCGGTCTGCTGGGAACCTTCATCCTGGCTTTGATGGGATTGATCAGCTTTCTGTTTGTCTGGCGTGGACTGTCCCACTCTCACTTGATTGCCGGTCCCGAACAGACGTTGGCTTCATTTATTGAGATCGACCAGGACACAAAACTGTCCCGGATTTCGGGTCGGCGGGTGTCGGAGAACGCGGTCAAGGAAGTCGAAACGACCAATGATTCGGGCCATAAGCATCGGCTGGAAGTGATCGAGGACATCCGGGACAAAAAGGATCCCAAGCCTCGTTACATGGGCAACGTCGTTGAAGAAGAAGAACTTGAGGGCGGGCGAATCGTCTATCGACGTGTGATCTGCAATCCGATCGGCGGGCATAGCCACCAGGTGCGTGTCGAAGGCCAAGGTGAGACAGCGCAGATTTCCTTGTCGCCGGCCATTGGGTATTTTCGATCCCGTGTGCCGATATACGCCGAGAAGCTGCAGTTCTTTGATCGGCGCGGTCAGGCAAGGGAACAAGGCATCAATGTCGGCCGAATCTGGGAATACCGGGGCTATGTGGACGGCGGGACATCGAAAATCCGGTCGTCACTTTCGAAAGCAGAATTTGATTTCGATAACTTTCAGGCTTCCCGGTTCCGCGACACCGATATTTTGCCACTGGAAATGACGCTCAGCGTTTTCCGGACCTACAAAGCGGATATCGAAAAACGAGTGACCGCCGGCATTCAGTTTTCCAGCATTCCCGATCAAGAAGGTGACCCGGTTATCAAATCCGAGTTGCTGGATTTTGAGACCAACGAGTACACGATTCAGACCCTGCCTATTCCGCGAAAAATGATCGGCGAAAAATTGTCGGCCGATGGCAAACTGCTGGACAAAGCCAACTATGATCTCTTTGATGATTATGCAAAGAATGGCAAATTGCGTTTGATCATCACCTGTCGCGATTTGAACCAATACATTGGCGTCGCTCGGGCGGATGTTTATTTTCGAGCCGGCGACACGGTCTATTGGACAAACTTTTTTAAGGGCTACCTCGGGATCTGGTGCCAGATGATGATCATCATCTCCATGGGCGTCGCCTTTAGCACTTTCCTCAGCGCCCCGGTCACAATGCTGGCCACCATCGTCATGATCATCATCGGTTTCTTTACGAATTTCATCCGCACCATGATGGAGTCGGACGCCGTTGGTGGCGGACCCGTGGAATCATTTATCCGCGTCGTTACCCAGCGGAACATGGTGACGGAATTGGAAACGGGAATCGTCACGACCGTCGTCGAACAGTCCGATCGACTCATCACCAGAATGCTGGCCGCGACAACGCACCTGGCACCGGATTTTGCGGTGCTCAATTTCGCCGACTTTCTGACTTTTGGATACAATATTGATAACCAGCGGGTTTGGGTTGCCATCGCCATCACGTTCGGCTTCTGCTTTGGCCTTTCGGTTCTCGGTTACTTCGCCTTAAAAACACGGGAAATCGCCAAATGAATACTTCAAGTCCTTTTGTGCGGAAGATCATCTACATCGCCTTGATTGGCGCGTTATTGATCCCGTTATCGCTGGTCTCACGCCCCGAAACCCGCAATGGCGATGGAGATATCGAAGACGCCGGTGGGCAACTATCACAGTTGCGTGAGCAATACAGTCTGTCGCAGGCAAAACTGGCCGAGATTGATCCCGCCAGCGAAACCATGAAACTCGCGTCGCTCGGACTTCGCGGTGTCGCCGTCAACATCCTGTGGATGCAGGCGATGAAACATAAAGACACGGAAAACTACGATCAGTTAGCCTCGACCCTGAAAGCGCTCACCAAGATTCAGCCAAACTTTGTCAAAGTCTGGGAGTTCCAGGCTCACAACCTGGCGTACAACGTCTCCATGGAATTCGACGACTACGAGTATCGTTACCACTGGGTAAAGAAAGGGATCGACTTCCTCAAAGAGGGTGTTCCGTACAACAAGACCGACCATCGGATGACGGACAACCTCGGTTTCTTCACGGGAAACAAGATGGGGAAATCAGACGAAAAGGATTCGTTTCGGCGCCTGTTCCGTCAGGACGATGAGTTCCACCAGTCGATGTCGGACCTGATTGATCCTGAAACCTACGATACCCGCAACTACGGACCCGACAGTTGGAAAATGGCCTACCAGTGGTACGACTATTCGCGGCGACTGGTGGAAGAGCAAAGTAATCCCCAACGCACCAGCGACATGATGTTTTTCATGTACCGACCTGCTCAATTGCGAAACCAGGGAATGTCGCTGCAGAAGGAATACCGTACCGACGAAATCATTCAGGAAATCTGGGGAAATGCCAACGAAGAGTGGCTGGATTATGGCCAACTGCCCATTTCCAATACGCTGGGCATCACCATCAACATGGAAGGCATGGAAGAGAACGAAAAACAGCTGGCAAAATACCGCGAACAACTCGATGAGATCGTTCCTGGGGTCCGCCAGGAATTGGTGGACGAGTTGCTGGAGCAGGCCGGTATTCCGGAAGACGCGATCTACGCCTGGGAACTCCCCTTTGATCAGAGAGATGACGAACAAATCCGTATGGCCCGCATGGTCAATCGAGCGGTGAATTCGCTTGATGCCAACCTGGACGGAAGAATCGCTTCACAAGCCGCTCCGGACGATGGATTGAAGGCCAATCGGATTGCCTCGGAGATTCGGCTTGTGCTCGCACAGATGAATACGATCGACAAGGATTCCGGAACCATCAACTATACGTTTTGGAAAGCTCGTACGGCCGCGGAGGCCAATGATGTCGCCGCTCGAGCGCGGCAGGCACTTTATGATGCCGAAGAAATGCGACGACGATCCATTTATGACGACGAGTTTGATCGGGATTATCGCACCAAAGAGATTACGATTACCAAACGCGGCGCAATCTCGCTGTATTTCGATGCATTTGAAAGGTGGGCCGAAGTCCTGGAACTTTACCCGCGTCTGAAAGAAGGTCCGCTGGGCGATGAGATGGTGCGTCACATGGATGAATATAAGGAAATGCTCGTTTTGACCAACCGGGAATGGCCGGACAATCATCCGCTGCAGCCGCTGATCGACCAACGAGCCTCCGAAGGTGAGATGGACGACCTGCCAACATCCGAGGAATTGGAAGAACTTCGTTCGGCTTTGGCAGATGAACGGGAAGCCATTCGGGAAGCCGAAATGACCGATCGGCAACGTGCCCCCTCCGCCGTAGAACCGGGCGGTGTAATTGAAAAGCTCACAATCGAAGACCTCGAAATGAAGCCGAAACCCGGCAAGAAAAATCCATCGAAACCAGGCGCACCGAATAAGAAAGGCGCACCAAAAAAGAAAGACTCGACGGAAAAGGAAGGCGGACCTGAGAAACAAAACGACGCAGGAAAGGACAACGTCTCCGAGGAATTGGACGATCAAAAAACGGACGATCAAAAACAGGAAGACTCGGAAGATCAATAAAGGAACGCGGAAGATTTAACAGCGTGAGTTCAAACGCGCCCGTCGAATCTCGCTCCCGCGTCCGTTTGTGCTTCGAGTCGAGTTCGTGTTTTGAACAAGGATGTCGGCTCGCTGCGCCTAGACCGACAGCAAACAGCCCCCTCGTTGGGCAACTTCGTTGGGCAACTTCGTTGGGCAACTTCGTTGGGCAACTTCGTTGGGCAACTTCGGGCCAAGGAATTGTGAATGCCTTGTCTGGTATCGTGCTGCCGGCAAATTCAGTTCAACCTTCAACGATTCTTCCCCAACCCTCATTTCGTTTTAGCTAACCGGAACACTCCCATTGGGCTGGAACAAGATCGCAAAGCCGTGCAGAAACATCTCCAACGCGATTTCCTTGTTGACACCGGGTAAAGGCAAATTGCCAACGCAGCGACCGAAGCTTCGGCATCGGCTGGTTGCCGCGTACCGATGAGTGAGAAAGACGGAATCACCCGACCAACAAGCAGGGCCAATCTGCCCCTCGTTGTTTAAAATTGAAACACGGACCGTGGGAAGTCATAAACAGCAGGAACACCGAGTCTTGGAATTCCACCAACATCTCCAAAG
The DNA here is from genome assembly GCA_942492215.1 of Pirellulaceae bacterium. GTDB lineage: Bacteria > Planctomycetota > Planctomycetia > Pirellulales > Pirellulaceae > Mariniblastus. Next base: position 15,073 of record CALODY010000034.1, on the reverse strand, counting down.
CCGCTGAAACGATGTTGAATATCGCGCAAGCCAGCCAACGTTCTGTGGAATAAATGTCCAAAAACCTACTTCACCGAATGGTGGATTCTAGCGATGTCGTTAGTTGCTTCGGTCGGAGCCGCTTTCGGTCGCTCGCCAGAAACTGGCGGCCGAAAGAAAGGCGCAGATCGAATGCAACGTTGCTTTGGTTGGTGAGCTTGAAGGCTGTTTGCTTTGCCTGGCGGTCAGGTTTAACGATCGGAACGATACGACTATTCGAGGCATCCTCAGCAAGTTTTTCTGCTGCTGACTTCTGTTCGCACGAGATGAGTTACCTCATTCGCCCTGCCTTTCAGGCAAGCCTCACTCACAGGTACGCTTGCAGATCTCCCCAAATAAGGGCCTCTTCGTGTGAAGAGTACGTGAATTGTCCCCGCATAAGCTCTCCATCTACCAATCCTCCGTTTTTCCGATTCGGCTTCGCGTTCTCATGCACGCTCGCCTGGAGGGACCGGCCTCAATGAAGTTTCTGTACGTAGCCTCGCAGGTCTTGGCGTGAAGATGTCCAGCGACGATTCTCTGCTGGCTTAACGATCATCTTCGCAGGCTTCCTTCCCACGGTTCGTCGCCTCCCCGCAGTTGCCCTCGCCTCGTGTTTGTTTCTTACGAGCTATCCATTTGGTATCATGACTCCCATAAGAAAATCGGAACTAAACACAGGGGACTGAGAAGCTCTCATGAGAACTTCCGCACCCCATAAACTCACGCCCATGTTGGGCGTACATGAACCGAAGCGGCGCGTCCAGCTGAAATTGAAATTACGATGGCCGTCGCCGCTCGGTCATCTCGGCCGTTGAACTAAGCCGCTTCGCGAGTGGTTAGTTCCTCTTGTTGGCTCGTTGTTAGCTGATCCGTTGATGACGATTGTTTTGGTTATAGGGACTTGCGCTTATTGAGTCACCTACTTATACCCTTTTCTTTGGTGACTTCCAACTTTCCGGCAGGACCCTCCCCAGACTCCGTTCGTAAACGCCTCACGCCGCTGACTCGGCGGATGGCCCAAGACAGCAGATTCGCAATCTGGCGGCCAGCACGATTGACTCTTACCCCCCCCCCCCCCCCCCCCCCCCCCCCTCACTGCCCCACCCCCCCCGCCCCCCCCCCCCCCCCCCCCCCCCCCATCGGGTGGGGGGGATAATCGTCCTCTTACCCCCCCCCCCCCCGCACCCCCTCCGCCCGGATGACACCCCCCCGACTCTCCACCCCATCGCGGTCTTCCCTCCCGCGGCGCCCCCCCTCGTCCTCAATTGAAAACTGACGCATCAACTCGAAAGTCTGTTCGACGTATCCTGATCAGCCTGCTGCTCATCGAAATTGCGGCTGTGGCTTCCATTCGTGCATTTGGCTGGCCCACAACATACAGCGTTGTCTATCTGTCTACTTGCGTTTTCGTAACGCTCTTGCCTTTGTTGGTTGGCGCTTTCCTGCTTTGCCGCAACCGATTTCGTTTTGGCCTCCGACCAATGTTGGTATCGTTTACACTTGTCGCCATGTTCATATTCGTCGCCTACTTACCACTTTTGGACTACCGCGCCGCTCGTTCGACGAGCTTGGAGCTTCTTAAGGCCAGGTCGAGGGTGAACACCGGAGAATTGTGGTGGCGCGATTATTATCGTGGGCTGAATTTAGAGCCGACGCCCCAAACGGAAATTACTTCGGGCTCGCAACTGTTTCCCTGGCTTCAACCGTTCGCCGTTGAGTTAAGCCTCCTGCCACCCGATGATGCTGTCCACCATATAACTCTAAAGACCGACGAACATGTTCAGATAGTGTGCGATAACACTGGTCGACTTAAGAACCTGCAATCAATTGCGATTGGCATCGGCGTATCTGACGCTGCGCTTATCCGATTGGCCGAAACGTTTGACGATTTCCACGGCTTGGACGCTGTTGCATTGGTCGATGTGCATGCCCCAGAGGATTGGTATCAATCGCTCACCAATGTTCGGACGTTGCTCGTGTGGGCAGAACGTAATCTGAAGGGAACCAAACTCTCTGAGGAGACGGTTTCTTCATTGTCATCTTTGGACAACCTAAAGGTCTTGGACGTCTCGGGGTTTCTTGTGAATGATAGAGATGCCGAAGCTTTTGTTTCCGCTCCTTCGCTTCAACGGCTGATACTGAAGGGGACGGCAGCAACAAGTGGTGGCGTATCAAGAATTAAACCGAATAACCCCAATTGCCTGATACAGCTGGAGTGAGATGTCGGGATAACAAATAAAGATTTGACATCGCGGAGTGAGGAACGAACGAAGCCGATGTTCAAGTCTTCTGTTCAAGAAGCCCGGTGAGTTCTTCAGGTCCGGGTCGTGCTGAATGCAGTCTGCCGGTTTTGGTTAATGGCAGTTGGGTTTTGGTTCGGGAGGCGGAATCGACTTCCGCGGTCTCGGGGTTGTGTTGTCTTGCTGGTGATTGCTTCGATGGCTGTTGGGTCGTTCATTTGTTGAGATCGGTTGCGACTTTGCATCTGCGCTTACCCTCAATGCCTTTGCCGCTGCGGTTTCTGGTTGTTTTCAGCGAAGCCAGCGCGGACCTCGATCGGATCGCTTCCCAGTTGCGTTTTTGCAGCTCCATTTTTGAGAGCTTGGTCATCGAATTGTTTGACTCGGTCCTGTTGATGGTGGTCCTCGCACGTGAACGGCCGCTGGATCGCCGAGGATCACGCGGCCGTCGGGTTGGATGATCGCGATTAAGGTCAGATTTCCCCCGCAGTCTTTGCAAGTTGGACGGGGCTTGGGGGCTGGCTGGGAGGTCGGGATGGCGCTTCCCAGCCAATAGGTCCAGCCGAGATGCAACCAGACCAACCAGCGGACTTGCTCCAATTGCATCTTGCAATTCGCACTCATGAATCCGTAGTAACGAATCTTCTGAAAGCCACGTGGCAGAATGTGCTGTACCAAACTCCGCACAAATTCATGTCCCGAGACCTTTGGGGAGATCGGTTGCTTCGTGCCGCTGGGAGTGACCTGATAGCTCACACCGTGTTCATCGATCGCCTCGCCCGCTAAACGAAGGAGGATACGGGATGAAACCTTGGCAAACTCCTTTTTCAGATTGTGATTTCCCTGCCGTTCAAGTGGTGCCTTCGAATGAAAACCCGGGTGACGTTGATGTGCTTGTGTACCCAACTGGACTGGAAACCTAGCCAGTCTATCTTGTCAGCTTCGCGTGCGTGCCGGCATATCGGTCCCACTACGAGGGGATGATGCCTTCGACCTGGATATTTCCTCCGCCAAATTTGTCAACGAAATGCTGCTTTATAATTGAGAATTCGGAATGGGTAGAACAGTTTCAAGGCGTATCAGGCCATATTGAAACCTCATTCGGAAAACCATTCTTTGATCTTAAGCATTTTGTAATTGCTGGGGCGGACGATGTAGTCGAGGTTCTGTCGTTTGAACCAAAAATTGAGAAAATTGATGTCGGCAGAACTATTAGGCAGTTCGCGGTATAACAAATAAGAATATGACATCGCGTTAACCAAGAGCGGTAGCTGGTGTTGGTTGAGGTTGGCGGCTTCAAGCAGTGCTCAACTTGAGCGATCGGGCCGATGTTCAAATTTTCTGTTCAAGAGGCCCGGCGTCTCGGATGTCATCTTTGGTTTTTTTGCTTTCCGGTGAACCTGGATTCTCTGCCCCCGAACCGGTAGACCCGCCGCTGGAAGACCTTACCAACGAGATCAGTCGCCCGTGTCCGAACTGCAATGGGCAGCTTCAGTGCATCCGCCGCCAGTCACGTACCAGCTGGAGACCTCATCACCCGCTCTTCGCCACAGCACAACGCTGCAAAGTTCGACATGCTGTGGTCGCTCCGCTAAACTGACCCCTAGTTCGGCCGCTCTGAGCAACTGCATTCCGCATACCGCGACAAGCGGCAAGTTCAACAAGCGGCAAGTTCAACGCAAAATCTAACCAGCGACCTCCTGTCGCTGGTTAGATTCCAATACGTTTTATCCGGCTGCCAGTTTGTTTTCAAGAATTTAGATAGGTAGGGAAATGTTGAGTGCCATTGCATTGATTGTAGGCCAAGGTGCATATGGCCTTGGGCAAATTGTTGGCGTTGTAATTCTCGTGTCCGCGATTGGTGGGTTTCTAGTTTGGAAACAGATGTCAAAAGAATGAACGTCTTACCGCTGGTCCTATCAAGAATCATTTCAGAAAGCCTTAATGGAACACGTCCAAACTGATGATTCGACATTGAATTCGTATCGCCTTGGGGCCGTTTTCGGTTGCCAGCCTTGGGGGGACGCTGATTCTTGCGATTCTGTTCACAGAATTGATGGCCTGTTCGCTGCTGTTTCAATTCATCGCCGATGGGAGCCGTCCGCCTCCGGCAATTTCGGGCAACTTCATTATGTGGTCGGTCGGTGCGATTGGGTTCCAGATGGCGTTGATTCCAACCATCCTGGTTTCATTTCACAACAACTTTCGGATCAGGTTGGCGATTTCCGTTTTGCTTGCGGTATTCTTTTGGGACGCACATTGGATCGCTTGGTATGTCTCTGGGATTAGTCCCTCGAAGGCCGCTTTCCGGCTTGCGGGTTACCCGCTTGGCTGTGCGATTGCCATTTTGCCGATTGGGATTCCAACGTGGTTTTTCCGATTGCGGTTAACGCCCCAGGCAGACAATTCCAGGGGCAAACCACTTACGATCGGCAAGATGATGGGCCTGACTGCCATGGCGGCAATCGTGACGGCCTATGCAATGCAATTTTCGAGAATGAACGATTCGAGCTCTATGATAAACGGCCCGATTTGGTTGATCGCGGCGGGCATCGGCATCGCCGGATTTATTCTGCTGCTAGCGTTTTTTGGTCTTCGCAAACAAAGAAACCTCGCGGTCTACTTTTTGACCACTTATGGAATTCTTTTTTTGGTTGCTGGAGGCGGGGTGTGGGTCGCAAGTTTCTTCGCCGGACGCACAATGTTAATGCGAGGCGCTTTTTATCTGTCGATCGCCGTCGTCAGCCTAATGGTTCATTCGGTACTATTCACCGTGGCTCTGAAGATGTTTGGATTCCGTTACAGGAAAGTTGAATCAGAGTTGAGAAGCACGGTTGTCGCGTGACTGCATTTGGCCAGCAGCGATGCGGCGATTTCACTGCAAATTGTAATTACGTTGACCGAGCCGCTCGGTCAATCTTTTGTTATCCCGCTTGAGGTTTCTTTTGGTGCGCCGAATTCGACTATCACCCGTTCGCGTGGAAGAATCGGAGAACTATCGCGATGACTGGAAACGGCGGACCCAGATACTTGGATCTGTGTTGCACTGGGCGCACGACGCAGGAGCTTACCGGATCGAATTCAACCCTGCCCTGTCTGAACCGTTTAGCTACTTCAGGCCGAATGGAGACCGCGTAACCACAGAGTTGGGAGAAACACCACAAGAATACGTGGATTCGATAGCGCAACTTATTCGCGATACAATTGACGGACATCCGCTACTGCGACCACTCAGAAGATTGACGCGAAACCTAACAAAAACTCCTATCGAGGCACAAATTGAAATACCACCAACAGATGTTTATGCTGGTTCAACTTGGATTTGTAAGATGAACGATGACACGGCAACATTCGTTAAACAATCTGAGGCAAGCCCGACCTTAACGAGATGACAAGGCGGTGAATTTAGGCAACCATTATTGGAATTCGAATATGCTACTTGCGGCCGTGTTCGCTGGATTTACGCAATACCCATGCGTTGGACCTATTTGATGATCCGATAGCAACAGCAGCGTCGATCTGCCGTAAATTCCTTGCGGAGACCGGCAGTGTTTAATAAACGCTCCATTCCCGTAATTGGCTAGCACACGCCAATGTTTATCGTTTGTCTTAGCATTAGCGCAGGATTGGCAATCGGCGTTGTCCTGCTCTCTTTGCGAATCATCGGACGACATGTCGGCAATTTCGGAATTGAAAAACCTGGAGACCATTTTTTGCGTCGATACGAATATCGACGATCTCAACCCCTTACGAAATCTGTCCAAACTGAAACGCATCATCCTAACAGGGGCGAAAATCTCACACATAACGCCCCTTGGCAGCCTTCAGAATCTAGAATACGTCGAGGTATCGAAAACTGTGAATTCAGATATTTCACCTTTGCAGTCAATTCGACCACTACCTGTGTTGGATATTCGGCGAACCAATGTTGACGACGCAAGCGTTGTTGAATTGCAAAATGCGCTGCCGAACTAGCAAATCATGCGGTAATCGCGGATAACTTCGGATGGAATATCTGCCTTTGAATCGAAAGCGTTGGGGCCTTGAATCAATTGAACTTCATCGTTTCCGAGCGGTTCGGACAGTTTGGACTTTATTTGGCGTCATCTATTAATCGTTATGAATATTCGTGAATCGAACCCGGAAGAAACGGACTTATCCCAACGCAAAGATGCCGGATCCAATCGGTTCGTTAAATCTGAGCGGCCACTTGGTCAATACGTTGTGATCATGCTTGTCCCGCTTCTTGCTGGGGTCATTTGCTGGTTCTTATGGCTTGGTCTTCGTGGCGGCAATTTCAAAACGCTGTCGATCCTCGCTTGTGGATTCGGTGCGTTCTGCCTTTTTTTCGCGGCAATCGCAAACTTAACGCTGTTTTGGATGGCAATCAAACGCTTCCGATTACGCCAAACAGGGTTCGTTTATGTGAGCATATCGATAGTCGGGTTTTTAGTTTGCTTGTTGCCATTCTGGCTTCCGTAAAAGACTTTTGCTCAACATGCCAACTTTGACGAACACCTGGGAGACAACCGACGGCTAGTCATTCGGCAAACGGAAACATGGCGAATAACATTTAGATAGACTATCAAGCCCAGCCCCCTTCGCGCTTGCCTGGTCGCGACAAAGATCGTAAAAAATCGTTTAGTCTATCGACGGGAATGGATTCAGTTCTCATTCCAGCGGTCTATCATTTTGTGGGAAAACGTTTTTTGGAATCAGATCACGAACATGTCGATTCGATTCACGACTAGAAACTTAATTGCATTCGTGACACTCGTGTCCATCTTGTGCTTGCTCTTTACCAGCGTTCAAGGGCCGATCCTCACCGACGGAGTGGCGTTCTACGCACCAATCATTCTAGGGGCATTTATCTCTTGGAGATTTTACTCTCGCAAGAGAACTTCATCGGTGCTTCGCTCATTCGTCAACGGCGCTTTGGGTGGGCTGGTGGGTAACTTGCTTTGGCCAACTGGATGGTTGTTAGTAATCATCCTGATCGGCAAATCGGACAGCATTCCGGTACCGGGGGCGATTCTGCTGGCATGTGTCGCTACTTCATTGGCCATTGGCGGTTCAATAGCCGCCACACTCACTATTGGCTTTCCACCCCCAAGAAAATCAGTCCCACAGAACATCGACGTCCCCAACAACGTTGCGGGATAACATCTGCCCGCCCTTATTGGTCCTTCCGCTGCGATTATCAACGTCCATTTTTGGCCCCGTTTAACTGAATTTATCTGGCAAAACGTTTTGCCTCTTGCCCAAAAGGAAGCCCAACATGAAATCGTTGCCCAAACTTTTACCGCCCACGCTTCTCGCGTTTTGTGGAATCCTGACGGCCGTTTTTGCTGCGTTAACCACGGAAACGATTGACGCTCAAGCCAACTCCTACTACCTCTATACCAAAGCTTTGCGCGTCGACGAACACGGCGTCGCTGCAATTCCGCCGCGGTTCAAATGGAGTGTAGAGACCAGTTGTGCCGGAATTGGTACGCAGGGCAACAAGCTTCCGGATTCACGCTTGATGTTGCGTCTTTACGATCCGGATCAGAACTTCACTGCGATTACCGCTCAAATGGGCTTGGCTACGGCTGCGAAATTGCACCACGACTTGGGCGAAATCATAGTGAAGATCCTTCAAAACCCCAACCACAAACATCAACCGCAACTCTACGATCCCAAGAACATCCCCACGGGGCGATTCAAAGGAAACGTCGACAAAAATGGCGTGTTGAATATTGAGCTCGATTCGAATGGCGTGCCGATGATTGAGCTGGAAGACATATCGCCCAAGCAATGAAAATTACAAATCCTAATTGATAAAGCCGCGTAATCGAACGTTTTCAAAATGGAGAATGATTCGCTGCAGCTTGATGAACGCATTGGGTTTTTTGTCGAGAATCACATGTCGCTTTCAATTTATCTGTACTTCGAGGGCTGTTGTCGCCAGGCCTTCGACCATTATAAATCTGTGTTCGAAGCGGAAGAAATCTGCCGTCAATTTTACTCGAATGGTCCTGTCGAGATGTTTGGCAATGAACCGGCCGATCGCATCATGCATACAACAATTCGAATTGGCGAAACGAAATTAATGGGCTCAGATCGAATGTCCACCCATGAGCCAATCGTTCCTGGAAACAACTTTTCGGTAACCTATCACCCTTCGTCCAAAGAAGAGGCTGATCGTTTGTTTCCAATTCTTGCCGAGGGAGGAGACATCACGATGCCGCTCCAGGAAACTTCCTGGGGGTCCTATTTCGGGTTATGTACCGACCGTTTTGGTATCCTGTGGATGTTCAATTATTCGAACTGAGCGGTTTTCGCTGATACATGGCGAAGACCAATCGTTACCGCGAGCCCTTTCTAACGAATTCGCGAACGCGGAAATGTTCCAAACCGTGTCGCTCTCAAGGAGATGTGATGAGGCATTTTTTCTCGATGGCCATGATAGCGGCTACTTTGGCGGCGTCGACTGGGCGGTCTCAGGACCTTACTTCTTTTGATGTGGCACGATCACTAAATCACGAGGTCGGCTATTATTCGTTTGATGGAAACGGGCGATTGACCACAGGAAAAATGCAGACCATCGCGAATTCGAATGCGTTGTTTTTCGAGGATGAAGTAATCCAAAAAGAGATCGAACTCGTTGACGATCAGCTTCCTGGGTATTCCGCAGTCATTCGAGATTGGAATCAGTCTTGGCAGGATACCATTGAGGAGATTAAGAAGGCCAACCAGTCAGAACGAAGGTCAGCCGAATTCAATTTGCAGCTGCTTACCGAAAACGACAGAAAGTCGTTGGAGAAAATGAAGAACGTGCTGCTGCCTCATCAGGTTGCCATCGTCAATGAGCTTCAATTTCGTTGTCTTTTCCGGGTTTATGGTCTGAATAAGTTGCTTGAAAATGACGAGCTTTGTCAGATGCTTGAAGTATCTGAAAAGGAGCGAAAAAAGTTCAAGGCCGCAACTCGTGAAATCAGAATCGCTACCGCCAAACGAGCCGTCGGGGCTGTCGCCGACGCGATAAAAACACTTGTTGAAACCCTAGAAGATCAAGAGCAAAAGGCATTTCTACAAAAATGGTCACACTTGTTCTCGAAGGACAATCCAGTCAGTGTCGAAGAGTTGATTATTTTTCTCAATCCGGAGTCCTATGAATGGATGCGCAGTGAGTTGTCACCCACCAAGAAGCTGCTTGCTCGCCCCAGCTACCAGACGGGCGCGGCGGGGAATCTTCAAACAAAACCTGGCCTGAAATTTGCGCATGAAGAACTGAACATTTTCAGAGAGTTTTGGAAGCATCGAAATTTCATTGATTATCTCGCGCTTACGCCGGATGCGGAATCGAGACTCGATGCAGTTGTTAGAGCTTCCTACCAATCGTCCCAAGTCCTGCTTGATCTGAGTATCGAGGGCAAGACGGATCCAAATATCCCGTTTGAAGTTCGGCGGCAGCAGGCCCAGGAAGCATCCGCGGCAATGGACGAAGAATCAATGAACGATATCGAGGCTGTGTTGGGCAGTCGCGGTTGGGATCGAGTCGAGGAGTATGCTGATAAGATTAATGTTGCTTCTGCCGGGCTCGTCTATGACATCCTGGAAGGCGATTTTTCTGTACAGCTCGAATTGCCCCCCAATGAACGAACAAGAATTCAGGATTCGGCGAACGTGGCCCGCGAGAATCTGATTGCAGCCTCGAAAGAGATTGAGCAATTCGTTGTTGACCAATACCTGATGCTTGCCGATGAAGCGACAGGGAAAAAGCTCAAAGAGTTGCTGGGGACGCCAGTGAAAAACGCGCCGGCAAACGTTGGGCTGTTATTGATGCACTGATAAACTGTCGATCACGACGCGAATTGCGAGATAGATTTAATCGGGCATGGCCCTTGGCTCGCGCTTTTGGTTCGATTCATCCTCGGAACGAGATGCAACATCGAAATCTACGAACCATGACCGACTTGATTGACGCTGAACTCCCGTCGATAATTGGCCCTCAGGGAATCACGTCCGTTGACCAGCCTGTGCGAGCTCCCAGCCGTGGATGACGCCACATGCAGAGTTCACTGCAACACTGATTTCCGTTTGCTCGTGGTTTCCCCGTCACAGATCCCAAATGATCCAACTCACCGAACTGTCCAAGGTGGGTTTTAAATCTTGCGACCGTTATCTCATCCAACCCTGCGAGGTGTTCCCCTGAATATTCTCAAAGCATGTCATTGCTGCGGTTTAATTCATCGTGTTCCCACCGTTAATCGCCAAGAACGGGCAACCTGCACGCGTTGCGGATCGGCTTTCGCTCGTCAGGGCAATTTGGAAATTTCTGCCAGCCGGACGGCCGCGTTCGCGTTGGGAGCTTTCGTGTTGTTTTGGCCGGCCGTACTTCTGCCGATCCTTCGGATTGAGCAATTGGGAATCACGAGCGAGTCAAGCATCATCAGTGGTACGCTGGAGTTGCTCCAGCACGGGAACTGGTTCGTTGGCGGTGTCGTATTCCTGTTTTCAATTGTTTTTCCACTTACCAAAATTGTGTTGCTGCTTGAACTGAGCATGCTGGAGTTGCTACATCGCAAACATAAAGCTCGCACCCTCAGACTGATGGAACAGCTTGGCAAGTGGAGCATGATGGACGTGATGCTGTTGGCGTTCATGGTAATGCTGGTCAAACTCGGTGATCTGGTTGAGTTTCATTTTGGGCCTGCGATTGTTGCGTTTGTGCTGTGTGTCGCGATGAGCATGTTTGCCTCGCTTTCTTTTGACCCGCACGCGATTTGGGAAGAAATTGATGGATGAGAAACCTCGATCAGACCATGGGGACAGACCGCTGGATTTGGAGACCGTTCCGGAAGCGAACATCGGCCCCTCCAACCTGACCCGCGCCGCTGACGTTACGGGTTCTTATATGTGGTTGATCACGCTGATTTGCCTGCTGATCGCGGTTGGATTGGCCTGGTGGTCGTTGCCGGAAAATGGCATCACGATCGACATCCATTTCCCGGAAGGGCATGGACTGGAAGCCGAAGACGTTGTGCGGTTTCGCGGCATTGATGTGGGAATCGTCGAGGAGGTCAAGCTCAACACGGATCTGAGTGGTGTCGACGTTCGCGTGAACCTGAAACCATTTGCTCAATCACTGGCCCGCGAAGGAACACGATTCTGGATCGTGCGACCGGAATTAAGTCTTGCCGGTATTTCCGGTTTGGACACCGCGGTGGGTCATAAATACATCGGACTGATACCAGGGGACCCGGTTGCTCCTCGACGACGATCATTTGAAGGCCTGCCGACATCGCCACCGGACGCTTTGGCCAATGACGGCATGGAGATCATGATCCGCGGTGAAAAGAAATACTCGATCAGTGCCGGTTCGCCGGTGACGTGCCGCGGCGTGGAAATTGGCAGGATCCTATCTGTCGGTTTATCGCAAGACGCCCGTTTCGTGGATGTGAGAGCGCGGATTTTCGAAAAGTACTGCCGACTGGTTACGACCAAATCCAAATTCTGGGCAACGAGCGGCGTCGATTTTGATTTTAGTTTTGGCGAAGGAGTCCGGCTCGACATGGAGTCATTGGAGACAATCGCCCGGGGCGGTGTCTCGATGCTCACCATTGAAAGTGGTGGTCAACACGTCAAACCGGGGCATCCCTTCACGTTGTATCAAAAACCGGAAGAAAACTGGTACGAAGCCGCCCGCATGGTCAGTACGGCCCAAGTCGAATTGCAAGGCGTATTGCCACTGGAGATTCTTTGGCAACACAACGGCTTGCTGGGAGCGTCGAGAAAACAACAAACTTTTAACGGGATACCCTTTCGAGATCGGGCGGGGAAAACCTTTGTTCTGATTCCCAGCGACATACTTCGGCTGCCCAATCGAGGCGAGCCGGGTTCGATGCAAATCGCGCCGGTAGGCCACGATGAGAAAGCGATCCCCGTCACGGAACTTCCAGCAGAAAAGGACAGCGATTCCAGCGAGAACGACGACGCGGAATCAACTCCCTACCGGGTCCTCAAACTGGGAGTTCCCGACGATTTTTCAATGAGCTGGGTCGGCGAAAACGCGACCCGCACGCCCGAGGTGATTGAAGACGGCTTGGCCGTACGGGCTTCCGAAACAAACAATCGACTTACTTACTTGCATTATCCTATCGAAAAACTGGACATCACCGTCACCGATCAGGGTTGGGACCTCAATTCTTTCGACGGTGACCGCGACGTCTGGCATGGCTCGCCGGTCCTGTCCGCAACTGACGGCAAGGTCATCGGCGTACTGTTGATTGACGATCGACAAGCAACCATAGTCCTGTCCGACCAACAAATTCTCGGCAACTCGGTCACTGAAAAGTGAGAACAACCGCTGGTACGCCCACGTATCAGGGGAGAAATAACTTGCGTGTTTCTAACGCAACATTTGCGATTGGGGGAGATCGAGGTTTACAAACTGCGATTTTGTTTCACTCCCTGAATTTGTTGCTGATTGACACGGTACTTTTGACACCGGTCTTCCCCTCACCCACAACCTGATCGGACGCAAACGTTTTGATCGAGTCAGCTTGGGCGACCTATCGTGCAAAAAAACGGTACTTTACGTTGTTGATCTCAATCTGCAACTGCCGTGGCCTCAGTTTGCTGCGAGTATTGCAACTGTAGGCTTCCGCCACAGTTAAATACGGCCGCAGCTATCGCTGTTCAGACCCAGCTGCAATTGCCCTCATTCGGCAAACAAAAAGATTGCGGTCGCAAGATTGCGGTCGCAAGATTGCGGTCGCAATTCGACCGACCTGAAATTCCATCCAGTTTGGCTCAGAAGCAACCTCAGGAGCAACGTTTCTCCAGGAACACGTCTCAAGACGACTTCCCGAGCGCCAGCCGCCCCGTCGGAGGCTGGAGTCAGATGGATTTCAGAACACTCCAAATTTTGCGTCGCGGCTGTTTTCCCGCAAATTCGACAACAGGCTGCCCTAGCAAAAAAGCAAAAAAGTTCGCCTCAACTTTGCTATTGCCCGGTCGATCAAACTTCTCTATTGATCAACCACGGCAAAAAGTGCGATTTGCAAAACCTGTTCAGGACAGGCTCATGGAAGATTTAACAAAATGGCGTTCGGATTTGCTGAACGAAGATGTCACCGTGCGGGCAGCAGCGGCGGAAAAACTGTGCCTCGCCGGCGGGGAAGCCACTTCTGCAGCGATTGAGTTAGTTCAGGCGTGCGGCGATCAAGATATCGTCAGTGAATGGGCGGTCGCTGCTTTGGAAGAACTCGGCGGCCCGCCAATTACGACCCTTAAACCACTCACCAATTTGTTGTCGGAGCCGAATCCGGTCGTCGCCTACTGGGCCGCGACGTTACTGGGAAGGTTGGGACCCGACGCGGCGCCAAGCGAAAGCGAACTCGCCAGCGTTCTTGCCAACTCTCAGGACTTGGTCGTCCGGGAACGTGCAGCCTGGGCGCTGGGACAAATCGGTGTGTCAACGGACAGCGCCATCAAGGCACTCAGTGAAGCGGCGGAGTCATCGAATCCCCGACTGGTTCGACTGGCGGAGGCCGCATTGACGCCGTCCAGGAATTGAAACCAGTACAGCATTGACATCTGCGTGAAAAGAAAAGTCAAACAGGAAGTTTGACAACGCAGAAGGGCAGGGAGGCCCGCGGTGGCAAACAAGAGATCTCGATCAAAAAAACAATGGGGCCCCATTGCTCTCATCTGGATGGTCATCACCGCCATTTCAGGAGGTGGTATTGGTGGCTACTTAAACCCGTCGTGGCCGATTGTCGGGCCCATCGTCAAAACCCTTGCCGCTAAATTTTCGCCTAACGCGAACGGCGGATTTGGACTCGACGGTCAGACCGGTGCCCCACCATTTGGCCAAAACCAGCAACCGGTCCAAACCCCTTCATTTACCGGAACAACGCCTGCTCATCTCGCTGCCGCCCAAAAACCTGCCGACCGGATTAGAATCGCAACTTACAACATTCAGGTATTTGGCAAAAGTAAACTCGCCAAGCCGGACGCCATGTCGGTCATTGTGCAGACCATTCGCCAATTTGATGTCGTTGCCATTCAGGAAGTTCGGTCGAAAGAGGACGATACGCTGCCCAGGCTGATTCAGCTATTGAATGCCGATGGCAGCCGTTACGACTATCTAATCGGCCCCCGAATTGGCCGCTCCGTCAGCACCGAACAATACGCATTTGTATTTGACACCAACCGCATCGAACATGACCCGACTTCGGTGGGCACGATCGGCGATCCGTCCGATCTACTGCACCGGGAACCGTTTGCCGCCCGCTTTCGACCTCGCACCAGCATGCCGGACAAAGCCTTCTCTTTCTGGCTGATCAATATCCATACAGATCCGGACGAAATCAAGACAGAAGTTCCCGCTTTGGCTGATGTGTTTCAGGTAATGCAAACCGCCAGACCCGACGAAGATGATGTGATCCTGCTGGGCGACTTGAACGCTGATAGTTCGCAGATGGGCCGGCTCGGCGAGGTCCCCGGGATTGGCTGGGTTGTGCACAACGTGACGACAAACACACGACGTAAAAAAGCCTACGACAACATCGTTTTTCATTCACCCAGTACCAGCGAGTACATGGGAAATTGGGGAGTATTTGATGTCCAAGCGGCTTTCGGTTTGACCGACGACCAGGCGTTACAAGTATCCGATCATTTCCCGGTTTGGGCCGAATTCCAGGTTTGGGAAGCGGCACCGCAAGGTCATTTTGCCGGGCGTGTACCGGAACCAGTACGGTTGAGAAATCGCTTTCAGATCCCAGGTTCGAATTTTATTGTCCTGCATCGCGGATGTGTCTTTT
>CALODY010000033.1:0-42949 GCA_942492215.1 Pirellulaceae bacterium | reverse complement strand
CCTGAATCTCGGCGTTCAAAATACACTCCCCGGCGACCGCCGACTGTTTTTGACGTGGCGAACAATACCCGGTGCGATTCGGCCCAATGGCAAGATCCGATCGGCCAACCCTGCCACGATGACGGATTTTGGCATCCCGTAAACCACGCACTTTTGCTGACTCTGGGCAAACACGAATCCGCCTTGTGCCTTTAACAAACGACAACCCTCCAGTCCGTACCGACCCACGATATGCCGCTTTGGCCAACCATCCGGAGTTTCAATCAACCTACGGACTGTTGCAGCATTACGCGCTTGCTCTGACCGACAGCCAACCCCAACTGAACCTGCCTGCCCCGCCGGGCATGGGACAATAGCTGACTGATTTTGAACGTCCCGCATTGCGTCCGATCCCGATGTTGCAGAGCCTTGGAGTTTGATTCGTCCGAACGGTTACCAATCCGGCGACTTCCTTCGGAACTACTCATCCGCATGCCCAAAAACCCAATTAAGGTAGCCCAGCAACACCATCTTGCCTCGCATGGTTTGACGTGGAGTGAATTCGCCGTTGGCCCATGAATAACGGCAATTGAAAAAGGCCTCCTGAATCGGCCAGCCGCCCGACTTCCACTCGGGATAACACTTTTCAAAAAACCATCCAGGGTTGGCCCCGTTATTTTCTTTGTCCCAGCGAAAAAGACCGTTGTAGGGCGTGTGCCCCGGATGCAGCCCAGGCGTTCCGTCGTTACGACCGGATGTGTAACAATTCACGATATGCTGTTCACCCAGGCCGGTCATTTCGACCGTGTTGGTTGGATTTCTGCCCAATCCCCAATCAGCTTCGAGGACCATGGATTTCTCGAACAGCTCACGCTCTTGCGGATCTTCAGAAACCGCATGGGCCAGCACCACGAGGTGCAGGTTTTGAGGAGTGGTCCAATGTCCGTCGTTGGTCGACCGTCGTGACGGGCGAAGACCCATCTGTTTCACGTTATGTTCCAACGCTCGGTTGCGAATGGACGCTTTCATGTTCCGGTAAAGATCGGGATCGTTCCGGGTCTGCGGCGTGAAAAGATATGCAGCCGTTGCCCATAGCTGAACGCCGTTCTCTCGATCATCGACATTGGACCGGTCATCATTCACCACACTTTCAGCGGTCATGATATCTTCCCAATCGGAATCTCCCGTGAGGTTGTACAAAAATGCGGCCGCCATCATTTTGAAGTCTCGACCGCGCATGTATCCGTCGCCGATATCCTGTTTGAGGTCCAGCATTTGAACTTTTTCATTTTCGGCAAACCGAAATGCTTTGACTGCTTCGGCAGTGTAGAACTGTTCGAGCTCTTTGTGACCGGAGATTCGAAAACAGTCGGCGATCATCGCGCAATTCGCCGCGTTGGCCCAAGCCGCCATATTGGTTGTACCGGCCTGGAACATGATGTTTCTTTCTTCGGACGGATTGGTCAATCCATGGGCATAAGCATCCCCGTTTCGGAGGCTCAACCAAAGATCAACCTCGTTTCGAGCCTCATCGATCAAATCCGGAATCCCATTCCCGCTCTCCGCAATTCCCAAATCATCATCCGCTAGCTGTCCATCACTCAGAAAGTATGGGAGCAACAGATCATAGATGTTGGAAACATGTCCCAAATGGCGGTCCCAGTCCAGCGCATCCGAGTGGCCGCCGATCGCGTTGGGGTTCGTCGGGTTGCCGGGCAAACGATTTCGCCAAAACATGCTTTCCTTGGCCGGCTTGAAATGCGGCTCATCCCACGTATCGCCGCTGTGTTCGCTCCATGCTGGGTGAAACGGATGCAGTTCGGTCAAGTAAATGGTAAATCCCTGCGGATCTTTCCCCGGGATAAAAAGAGGACGACGGGGAACCGGCACCATGTCTGGCTGATCTTCACCGATTCGCATGTAGTAATAGCCCCGGACGGAATATTTATAGGGCTCGAAAAACGCCTCCTTGCCGATTTCAAACTCTCGGCTACACCCGACTCCGTCAACCACCAAACGATACCGGCCTGGCTCGTTAGCTTGGGAAAAATCAACCTTCCAGACGGTTGAGCCGGTAAGGTTCCACTTGTTGAGCTCCGTCTCCGCGGGCCGCTTCCAGAATTCAACTTTGCCAACCGTTGTCTTTCTTCCCGATTCAACGTTCAGGATAGAGACCGTGTTGCCTTCGAAACTGCGGTAGTCTCTTTCGCCCCCATCACCCAACCAAAAATAGAGATCAGCTGATTTGACCGGGCTATCCGTTGCGTAACCGATCATGTTCACATGGATCGCTTCCGACTGGCTTGTTGCGGGGTCGAACGTGAACGAGATCTTCTTCAAATCCGAATTCGTCGACGCGGAGATTTCCAAATTGTATGTCACGCCCGGTTGCAGGCTCCTGGGCAGCTTTAAGTAAATCCAGTGATCCAGTTTGTACTGCCAGTCGTGAGTTGTGTTTACCGGTTTCGATTTCCGAAAGACTTTCAAAGGTGCTTGGCCGTTTTCTCCATAGAAGAGATCTGCACTCGACTTTAGCTTCCACGAATTTACGGCCGCCGCGTTATTGACGTCCAGCGCTTCACCGAATTCGATCAACTGGTCGTCACCCTCAGCCCAGTCATGTCCGGCGTAGCCGCTGGGGCCTGAACCATCATCTCGATAACGGACTTCACCATCCTTGAAATGAACGGCAAGATAGTCTTGATCCACGACCTGAACGTCCAGCAGCTTTGTCGCCCAGGCTGGATGGGGAAATGAAAGGAATAACAAACTGACAAAGATAAATACTCGTTTCATGTCGACCTTCTCATGAGAAACGGATCGGAATATTACTGACCTGCTATTGGGCGGTTTCCACCATTCAGAACCGATCGCCAAACATCCTCACAAAGTTGGTCCCGATTGGGCGGGTGGAAACCGTTGATCGAAGCCTCTCGTTCCTTTTATGAAAACTTCGCGTCCTAATTGTAACAGCGCTGACCTGGTCGTTAACGTCGGGAGGCGGGCCCAAATTCTGACTGATCTCTTGATTCCCGCCTGGTTCGATCCTTTGCAACAGCTCAATGACAATCCATGGCTATTTTTCGACGTTGGGCAACTAACAATTAACGAATTGTTGACTTAGAATCGTAGGAACGTATTCAATTTGATCCCGGAGCAGATTCAATGAGTTACAGGTACATTATTCGTCGCCTCCTGATTCTGACGATTGTTCTCAGCGCACCCCGCTCTTGCGGCGTCGCTGTCGGCCAGGAAACAGAATCCGAGCCGAATAATGCCACTCAGATTCAAGCCGCGATTCAATCTTACGTCGCGGCGTTCAATGCGAGGGATGTCGAGAAACTCGCGTCTCACTGGTCACCAGACGGAATTTATGTTAGCCGAACGACCGGTGAACAATCGGTCGGGCGCGATGCGATCGCGGAAAGTTTCAAACAAACGTTCGCTGGCGAATCAGTTCCCAAGCTGGCGGTGGCCACCGACTCAATCGAATTCATCTCACCCAACGTCGCGCTGGAGCGGGGATCGGCCACGGTTGTTTCAAACGAAGACGTGATCAGCGAAAGCAGTTACAGTGTCGTTTATGTGAAACGGGATGGGGCCTGGTTGATTGACCGCGTCACCGAAGAAGAGCTGGTCTTTGAAGAAAATCACTTCGATGAGCTGCAGGAACTGGATTGGTTGACGGGAACCTGGCAGCACGTTGGTGAACCGTTTCGCATCGAAATGGCCTGCCAGTGGACCACCAAAAAGAACTTCCTCAGCCAGACCTTCAAAATATTCGACGGAGAAGACGTTCGTTCTTCGGGTTTACAGATCATTGGCTGGGATGCAAAGGAAAAAGTGATCAAGAGCTGGATCTTCGATTCCGATGGCGGAGTGGCGACCGGCACCTGGAACAAGCGCGATGACGGCTGGGCCGTTCAAGCCGTGGCGACACTGGCAGAAGGTGAGTCCGGTTCCTTTACCAGCATCCTCAGGACAATCGACGACGAAAGTTTCGGCTGGGAGAAAATTCACCAGGTCCTGGCTGGCAAGTTGCTACCCAATACGGATGAAATCGTTTTCAATCGCGACTAGTGGCTGAACAAAATCAAAAACAGGATTACTGAGAAGATATCATGGCACGTTGTACAAAAATCAGCTTTTTCATCCTTGGTCTCTGCTTGACCTGCCTTTGGATGTGTGACGAATCATTGGCCCAACGGGGAAGGGGCGGTGGACGAGGTGGCGGCGGAAGTCGAGGTGGCATGAGCCGAGGTGGCGGCGGTATGAGTCGAGGAAGTAGCATGAGTCGGCCATCGGCAGGTCGATCTCCGTCAATGAGCCGCCCCTCGTCAATGAATCGACCCTCCTCAATGAATCGCCCGACGACTCGTCCGTCCGCCGGACGTCCGTCAACAGGCAGGCCATCAACAGGCAGGCCATCAACAGGCAGACCATCAACAGGCAGACCATCAACGGGGAGACCTTCAACGGGACGTCCGTCGCAAGGCATACCGAATAACCGTCCATCAACAGGCCGTCCTTCCACTGGCCGTCCTTCTCAAGGTCAGCTAAACAACTTCCTCGACCTTGATCGCCCAACAACTAGGCCGAGCACGCGACCTGGCGGTGGGGCCGCCGGAGACTTCTTACAGAATCGTCCGTCAACCGGAACGCGACCATCGACGCGCCCCGGCCAGCTACCGACCACTCGGCCCGGAACCGGCCAGAGACCAGGTGCGGGTGAGAGACCAGGGGGAGGCCAGCGACCCGGTGCTGGGAATCGTCCCGGCAGTGGTCAAAGACCGGGTATGGGGGAAAGACCTGGCGGAGGCCAACGGCCCGGAGTTGGGGATCGTCCGACGCAATTACCTGCAACGGGACGACCTGGGCAACGCCCTCCCGGAACGGGTCAGAGACCACCTGGAACGGGACAACGACCACCCGGCCAACGTCCTCCGGGATACCGACCGGGGCATCGACCGGTTCAGCGTCCGCCGGGAGTACGGCCGCCGGGATATCGTCCGCCGGGAGCACGTCCCCCGGGTTATCGACCTCCTGGCTATCGACCGCCGCGCCCCGGCCATTTGCCCGTCTACGGCGGAGGTTATTGGGGTCGGCATCCCAACTACCGTTGGGGTTGGGGCAACTACAATCGCAATTGGTGGGGCTGGGCGACAGCCGGCGCTGTGACCGGATGGTTAGCCAGCGGCATCAATGCGCAGCCGGTTTACTACGATTACGGAACCAACTTGTACTACGAAGGCGACAACGTCGTTTACAATGGGGAAGTGTTGTGCTCGTCCGAGGAATATGCCACACAGGCACAAACCATCGCTACCAGTGTTCCAGAAGTGCAACCCGAGCAAGTCGAGTGGTTACCTTTGGGTGTATTTGCCTTAACCGAGAGTGGTGGTTCGGCGGAAGATTCTACGTTGTTCCTTCAACTTGCAGTCAGCAAAGAAGGGATCATCGCCGGAACGTTCCAAAACACCGCGACCGATACCTCGTTTGAGGTTGAAGGCACGATTGACAATGAAAGCCAAAGGGCGGCCTGGGGACCGGTCGGCGAATCCTGGCCGATCATGGAAACAGGCGTTTATAACTTGACCGAAAACGAAGCCGGAGCATTGCTGCACTTCGAGGATGGCCAATCCCAGCAATGGACAATGGTTCGCCTGGACGATCCGGAAAATGCATCGGAACCTGAAAACTAGTGGATTGTCAACGTTGAAAATTCGGGTTAGCCGTAGTGGGCGAGGCAACGAGCCCCTTTTTGGATTGCGACTTTGAAGGACTCGTAGCCTCGTCCACTACCCTAAAATTCAATCCTGACAAAGCACTAGTTCAGATCGCTGTCGAAACGGCGAGACTTTGAAGTGACAGTTTGAAAACCTGTCCGTTTTAGAACTGTGCCTGCGTTAACAGGTACGGTGAGTTGCATATCCCCTGTTGGGTCGCTTCCTTGCAAGGCACTCAACCGAGGTCTCGGCTCAAAACGAACGCGAAACAAATCGGCCGTTAACGACTTTCCCATTTCACGTCATAACCTGGATTCGAGTTCCCACCGGAATCGAACCGCTTTCAATTCATGGTCGTAAAGTCGTATTTGCCGTTCTGGAAACTTGGTCTGGACGTTTTGCCGCGAATGTTGCCGGTGATCATCTACGTTCTGGGGGTCTGTTGGCTCGATCTCCGATACCATCTGGAAGAATCGCATTTCCCCATTGCCATCGTCGCCATCCTGGGAACCGTAATTGGCTTGCTGCTGGCATTTCGAACCAACTCCAGCTACGACCGATGGTGGGAAGCCAGAACGATTTGGGGCGCGATCGTCAATGATTCCCGAACCTTGGTTCGGCAATTGTTTGAGTTCTCTCGCGACCGGACCACCGATTTGCCCCATGATGAGGCGCTGCGGCGGATGGCGTACCGCCAGATTGCCTGGTGTTACGCGTTGAGTCGCAGCCTGCGGGAACAGGACCCGACTCAGGACATGAATGCATTGATCGCCGAACCGGAACTCGTCCAATATCATTCCAGCCATAATGTTCCCAACAGCATTTTGCTTGCGCAGGGCAAGGATCTAAGAATGAAATACGACGCAAATCAGCTCGAATTATTCCAATTCATTGAACTGGAAAAGACATTGACTCGACTTACGAACTCGATGGGCGGTTGCGAGCGGATAAAGAATACCGTCTTTCCTACGTCTTACACCCGTCTGGTCAACGGGTTGATTTACGTATTCGTTCTCTTTCTGCCATTTGGGCTCTTGGAAGTACCCGCGATCGGACTGATTGCGACATCTTTGATTTTGTCGTTTGGATTCCTGTTAATTAACCATGTGTCGATCTTTCTTCAGGATCCGTTCAGCAACCGGCCCTCCGACACGCCGATGCTCACCTTGTCACGAACGATTGAAATCAACATCCGCCAGATGCTTGACGAAGATGAATTGCCCCAGCCGATGCAACCGATTGGTGGAGTCCTCTATTAACGGCTGGCCTCAACAAGCGAGGCTGGCCGCGCAGAATTGGCTCCGACCGACTCCGCCTTGCAGCTTTCCTCAGCAGAACTGACCACAGATTTTCTTTCCAAGGAGTGCGGTTTGAAGTCTTCGATGAAATCACTTTCGGTGCTGATTCGGGTCGGGATGATTCTGCTGGCAATCTTTGCCGTCGTCAGTTCGTTCGCGATGGTGTCCGAATGGATCAGCTTCGCCAAAAGCGCCCCGGATTCAGCAGCTGGATTTCGATCGGCGAGACTTTTTGCACTGGTCGTCGTGAATCTAGTGATGACCGTGTTATTGGTCGGCATCGCGCTGCTCTACTTTTGGATGCGGGCTGCCAAATCATTGCCAGAACTCTGCGGCTGGCACACGGATCGACCTGCGTCCGAGTTTTGCGCGGCCGATGCAATCGCGGGTTACACCCTGGACGATTACCTCCGCCAGGAACAACACGTCTTCGACGAACTGAGCGCGTTCACGTCCGGTCCGTGGCGTGACGAGAGTTCAGGGAATTATTGTCGCTATAACGAAGACTCGATTTGTTATCCAAACTCGATACTCGAGCACAATTGGAATCGCTCGTACATCCGCGAACACCCGCATCCGGTTGCAGGTGTGCTACTTTTGCACGGACTAAGCGATTCACCGTATTCGCTCCGCGCGATTGGGCAACGCTTGTATGAGGAAGGATTTACCGTGGTTTGGTTGCGGATTCCCGGCCATGGAACCAACCCCGGCAGTTTGGCCGCGGTGTCTTCAGCGGATTGGTCAGCCGCGGTAAAGGTGGCCGCCAAAGGGTTAAAAGAACGTCTGCCTAGCGACTTACCGATCGTTTTGGGAGGATATTCAAACGGCGGCGCATTGAGCGTGGAATACACGCTGACGGCTCTCGACGACGATTCGTTGCCCATGCCGCAGGCAGTCATCCTGTTTTCACCGATGATTGGCATCAATCCATTGGCCAGGATCACCTGGCTCTACCACATGGTCGCGTTGGTGTCACGAAATAAGAAAGCCCAATGGTCGAGTATTTTTGCCGAGATCGACCCGTTCAAGTACAGTTCGTGGCCAATGAATGCCAACGTGCAGGCCTGGGATGTTACCCAGTCCGTTGAACGGAAACTTGCTGATTTGCATAGCCACGGAAGGGTCAAGGAACTGCCGCCGGTGATGGCGATGCAGTCCGTTGTTGATTCGACGGTCGTGGTCCCCAAGTTGATTACGGTCTTATTTGATCGTTTGGAGTCCTCATCGAGTGAGCTCGTTTTATTCAATGTGGATCGGTCTGAGTGGATCGGCGATCTGCTGAACTATTCCTTCGAAAAGTCGATCGTTCCCAAGCTTCAGCGAACGGATCGGCCATATCGGCTTGTCGTATTGAAAAATTCGAACCAAAACTCGGAGCAACTCCTTTGTGCGACTCGCGACGGACAGGACTGGTCGGAAGAGCCCGTCGATATGGTGTGGCCCGAAGGGATGCTTTCTCTATCCCATGTTGCCGTTCCTTTTCCACCACATGATCCCGTCTATGGTGACGGCCAATCCACCGACACACCAACCAGGAAATTGACATTAGGCACCGTGTCGATTCGCTCGGAACCCAGTGCTTTAATGATTCCGAGTTCGGTTTTTACTCGGTGCCGGCACAACCCTTTTTATCATTGGATGGAAGAACGAATCATTGCCTGGTTGGCCAACGCCCTCGACAAGGACGAAAGCCAGGTGGAATAAAGCTAGATCACAACGATGAAAACAGGCATCAACGCATTGGATTCAAAAATTGGTACACCCGCATTCGTTTGGCAGTGGAATTGCTTTATCATTGTCTTCACGATTGGACGTCGCGTTCGTTTTGATTGAACCCAGTTGGCGAAATTCCAATCAAGCCTCGATTCAAGCAACTTTGGAATGACCACATGAGTATGGGCTTGGCGTTATCCGGCGGGGGATTTCGAGCGACATTGTATCATCTGGGTGTATTGCGATTTTTGCGAGACGCGGAAGTCCTTGATCGCATCAGCCATATCACATCGGTGTCGGGCGGAAGCATCATTGCCGCACACTTGGTCCTCAATTGGGATCGGTATTCAGGGACGGCAGCCGAGTTTGACGCAGTTGCCGACGAGTTGTTGGATTTTGTCAGGATGGATATTCGCAACCGAGTGGTTCGCAGATTTCCATTGGCCGCATTTGCCAACGGACTGCGGCGAATTGTCAGACGACCCAAACTCCGACGATTTACTCGACCTGGAATCCTTGAATCGCACTATGCAAAATTTTTGTACGGAGACACCTGCCTCTATGAACTGCCAGCCAGTCCGCAGCTGCACATTCTTTCGACGAATCTAAACGAAGGTTGCGTTTGCTCATTCAATCGGTCTGGATTATTGATGCAACGCCGCCAGGCAGACGGCGAACTCAAATTCGAACTGGTTCGCAGTACGTTGGCGTCGGTCCCTCTCGCGGTTACGGCATCCTCCGCGTTTCCAGGATTTTTTCCGCCCTTGGAAGTCGATGCCTCCGACGTGGGCGCCGAAGAAGGGCATTTTCCACCGCAATTATTTACCGACGGTGGAGTTTATGACAATCTTGCTGTACGCATGTTTCGACATATCGGCGAGTCCTGGATGCAGCCTGGAAGCAGTCTACGTCCCCAGGATTTCATCGATTTGCCTGCGGCAGTACGGGTGTTTCGGGAAGCCAACTCCGGCCATGCGAATGACGTGCTTCATCGTTTGAGCCAGTTGATCGTTACCTATTCTCAGGCCAAGGATGCGGCGTTCTCCACGACCCTTTCTGCGGAAAACGTTCCCGTCGGAATTCAGGGAATCCTGACTCACGAGAAACTCTTTCTGGAATCTCGATTCAATCGTCTGCCGCTAGAAAACGATCGGGCGACGACATTGATCCGTCTGGTTGAAAGCGGCCACGACTTGGAACCTGAAAACCAACGGTGGCTGAACCGATTCCTAATGGATAGCAGCTACTCAATTGCCACTGGTGCAAAACTGTTCCAAACGGTCGAGCTCGAATTCGAAGCCGTCATTGTCAGTGACGCGGGGAAGCCGTTTTCCATCTCCCGACGAACCAAAGGCGGCGGGTTACTGGGAACCGCGCTGCGATCTTCTGATATTTTGATGAACCGGGTTTGGCAACTGGAGAACGATCATTTCCGAGCTGAGCCGGACTTTATTTTTGCACCGTTGACGACCACCGTACACTTGGACGAAGATCCAACGGCGTTGCATCCTGAGATTCAACACCAGATTGGCGGCACTCGGACGGATCTCGACCGATTCAGCGAACTCGAGATCAGCGGATTGACTCAGCACGGCTACGGGGTGATGCGAAAGGTCTGTAAAACCCGGCCGGATTTGTTTGGCGATTCCCTGCCGACCGGTGCTCCCTGGGACCCAACCTCGATCAACGAAATGTCGAACTTTCGCTCTTCGCGAGAGAAGACCAACCCAATTACGTCCCAGGCCAGGGAACTACAAAAATCTTCGCAACGACAAGTCGTTGGTCGACTTCTAAATCTCAAAGACTGGCCCACCTACGTTTTCTTGCCCCTCCTGGCCTTGATTTTGATAGGTGTCCCCTACCTTGCTTGGCAATCCTACAAGGTTGCCAAACTTTCCTCGATGATTGTCGATTCCATCACGTTTAGCAATCCGGACTTTCATCTGGTGATGCGCCTGGCACAGCAGAACCCGATTCCAGGCAACTGGAAACTTTCGGAGCCTGAAGAGGTCGACGAACTGAAAACGCCCAACATCCGTGAATTTGTCCTGACGACGGATACACGGATTTTTGATCTGCGGGCTTGGAAACCGGGAGATTTTGAAAAACCAATTGTCTACTACCGCCGGATGCGGGTCCGAAGGTTGGCACCGACCGAGGAAGAATCGCCGACCGACGTGGGTGTGCTCCGAATCCACCAACCCATCACCACCAAAGATTTTCAAATGCGGTTTGACGCCCAGGAAGTCAAATCGGCGATTCGAATTGCGACTCAAGAGATGCCGTCAGGTGAATCGGCGTTTGTTGCCGAATCGGAGTTTGATTTGAGCAGGGTCCCCATCGGAAGCGACTTTGACTTGGGTTTCGAGATCGTTGCCTCGGGAGGGTTGCAGGGTCGTCGAGACAACGCAGGAAAAGTCTCCTTTCCGATCGTCGCCAAAACCAACGTTGCCGCAATGTGGATCCTGCTTCCCGACGGCCATCCCTATCAGGATTTCTCGCTACTGGCATTTCAAACCGATGATCCTTCGATCGTTGAATCCATCGCACCTACCTATCGTTTTGACATGGAAGACGGATCCTTGTTTGGCTGGATGCTGGTCGCGCCGCGCGATGAATATACATACGATTGCCGTTGGACTTGGCGTTAGCCTGACGGCTACGACCTTTGGCAGGCCAGGCAGATCAAGATGGCGAACCGCTGAGGGGCATCGCCTACGACAACCAACTAATGGCCCATCGACTGGATCCATTCGGTTAACAACTTGACGCCCTCTTCATCGATTTGATTGCTACCGATATTTGGCATCCGTCCGGCGCTGAGGGTTTTGACTCGCTCCAGCATTAGAGAACGATCTGGTTCTCCTGGTGCAACCAACAGAGCATTGGCAAGGCCAAGGTTACCCTGTGCTGGTTTCTCGTTGATCATCTTGGTCGACTCCAGCGCCGTCTCGTAACGCAGGTCGATATTCGCGTTGCCAGGCCCTTGGGGGCGGTGACACATGGCGCAATTAACATCCATCCAGACCCGGACCCGAGTCTCAAGGTCAGACGCGGTATCCGAAAGTTCACAAAACTTCGCAGCAGACGCTGGGTCAAAATCCCTTGGCAAACTGACAATCTCCTTTTCCGCCCAGGATTCAATCTGGTTGCCTCCCGATTCTCCCAACCGGTTCAGTTGGGCAGTCGTTAGCCCCAGCACATAACCGGCCGCGTCCACGTGACAGGCGCTGCATTCAGACGACGACGGGGCATGCCATGATGTGACGCTACCATGATTCCACAATTCAAACTGTTTTCCGTTGGCTTGAAGTTTTGCGGATTTATTGTTTTGATTCCAAACATAGGTCGCCGCTTCCCACCCATCGTCCGTGCGTTTAATCAAACGGGTTTCCAACATTTGACGACGTCCTCCGTTCTTGATCGTGAAGTTCTTGACGATGGTCGTTCCGACGGGCACCTCCCAGCTTCCTTGGTGGCGGTAACCAAGTTTCTTACCGGTGGGCAAAGAAATGTAGCGACTTTTCTCCGCATGGTCGGACCAAAAAGGGACATTGACATCGTAAGGAATCAGGTGCTCGGAAACCTTCCTTTCCGGGATCGATGCAAACAGACCCGTCGCGGCAAGGTCTTCTGGCCAGTCAGCGAACGTGGCTTCGGGCCGGTCTGTCGGAACAATCCGATAAATGCCGCCATCAAAACTGAGCAAATACAATTCGCCGTCATCGTCCTCACCAAAGGAGGCGATGCTGCGGCCTGTGCGACGTACCAGTTCACTCTCGAATTCACCCTTTTCACTTTTTGCGATGCGCCACAGGTTGCCCGTCATGTAGTCCCCATAGAAATAGGAACCGACCAGACCGGGAAACTCCTTGCCCCGGTAAACGTACCCGCCGGTAATCGAACCGCCCCATTGGTGGCCATAGATGGCAATTGGTTTTTCGTTGTTTGCGGTAGCGAGCCTGGTTTCGTCACGGAACAGCGAATCGGCTTCAATTCGATTCCAGCCGTAGTTGCCGCCACCGATCACGATATCGACCTCTTCCCAATCATTTTGACCGACATCCGCTGCCCACAGGTCTCCCGTTTCTCGGTCAAAGGAAAACCTCCATACGTTTCTTAATCCGATGGCCCATAATTCAGGTCTGGCTTTGGGAGTGTTGAGGAACGGATTGTCGACAGGAATCCCATAGCCTTGACCCTTGCCCCGTCGGTCGACGTCGATTCGTAAAATAGAACCCAACAGAGTCTCGACATTTTGACCATGACCATGCGGATCGTTCTTGTCACCTCCGTCGCCAAGCGACACGTAAAGGTAGCCATCGGCGCCGAATGCGATCATGCCACCGTTATGGTTGGCGTAAGGCTGCGGCTGGACCAAAATGATTTCTTCGGAATCCCGATCTGCCGCGTTTGGATCGTCCTTTGAGACCATGAATCGAGCCAGCACGTTTGGAGCGACCTTACCCGGCTCCTGGTCTCGCCTGGAAGAATAGTGGGCGTAAAATTGTCCGTTGTTTTCGTAATCGGGATGGAAGGCAATCCCGATCAGACCCTCCTCATTTCCTGCGCGGCTGATCCGGTCACGAATATCCAGAAATACCTTGGCCCCGGGCAACGGCGAACGTTTGTCAAACACTCGAATGATGCCATCCTGCTCCACCACGAAAACGCGGCCGCTGTCGTCGTTGCAGCCGGTCAGAAATACCGGACGGTGAAAACGGAGTTGAGGAAAAACTCGCTCGATCGTCACAAAATCTTTTTTCGGTGAAATCGAAGCGACAGTTTTCTCCTGCAATTTGACGATCTTTTCTTGAGCAAACATGGATCCCGCCCAGCCGGTCGTCAACGCGGCAAGCATCAAGAAACGAAACAGGAGGTTGGTCAAATACATTTCTAAGTCTCGAAAATTAGGAATAAGTGCCGACCACATTCTAATACCGACCTGCCTGATTTGCTATTTCCTAACGAAGGTGTGACGATTCACTTATCGTGCCACTACTGAGAATCATCGCGACTCCATAACTTGCCTGGTCGTACAAGATCCTCGATAATTCCCACTTCAAGTAATTGCCGAACAAGGCATCTATCCCGCAAAGGAAGTAATGATGAAGCCGCTCCATGACTCCGGCATTTTCGCGTTGTTTGTCATCCTGATGTTGACGAGTTCCCTGGTCGCCGACGATTGGAATCAGTGGCAAGGATTGAATCGAGACGGAATTTGGAATGAATCAGGCACGCTAACGAAATTCCCAACAGGCGGGCCGCAAGTCCTTTGGCGCGCACCAATCGCCAACGGTTACGCCGGGCCTGCGGTGGCCAATGGAAAAGTTTTCGTTGCGGACTATGTCGTCAATGCCGGTGACGACACGCCGAACCCGGGCAAAAAAAGCGAGCTAACCGGCACTGAGAGAATTCAATGCCTGGATGCGAAAACCGGTAAACAAATCTGGATCCACGAGTACGACTGTGACTACAAACTTTCCTATCCCAACGGTCCCCGCGCCACTCCAGCGGTAGATGGCGATTGTGTTTATACGCTGGGGGCAGAGGGCAATCTCTGCTGCCTCAACGTGGAGAATGGAAGCGTTGTCTGGTCACGCGAACTGAAAAAAGAATACAACATGGAGTTGGCACCGCATTGGGGATTTGCGGCTCACCCTTTAGTCGACGGAGACACGCTGTATTGCGTGGTCGGCGGGGAAAACAGTGTCGCTGTCGCTTACGACAAAACGACCGGCGTCGAAAAATGGCGAGCGCTGAGTGCAAAGTCACCCGGCTATTGCCCGCCAACCATGATCGATGCCGGCGGAACCAAACAATTATTAATCTGGCATCCCGAATCTTTGAACAGCCTAAATCCGGAAACCGGCGAAGTCTATTGGTCATTCAAGATGAAGCCGGCGTACGAAATGTCAATTATCGCCCCCATCCATCACGGCGATTATCTTTATGCGACCGCGCTCATGGGATCTTCCATCCTGGTGAAACTCGACCCTGACAAACCCGCTGCCACCGAAGTCTGGCGTGGCAACGGCGTCCATCCAGACCATAACCCGCCGCTGATCGTGGATGGCCACATTTACGGGGTCGACGACAGGGGTCAACTTCGCTGCTTCGAGCTGGAATCAGGAAAACGAATCTGGGAGTCGCTGGCGACGGCACCGAATGGACGACCGGCGAATGCGGCAACGGGATTCATCGTCAAGAATCAGGACCACTACTACCTGACCACAGAGACCGGCGAGTTGATTGTTGCCCGCATGTCTCCGAACGGATTCGAAGAACTCGATCGAGCCCAAATCCTGGAACCGACCAGCAGCAGCAGTAACCGCCAAGTCGTTTGGAGCCATCCCGCGTACGCGAATCAATGCATTTTTGCCCGAAATGACAAAGAAATTGTCTGCATCTCGCTGGCAGAATAAGTGAACTTCCGACTCTGTTGGTGGTCACGTTCAAACGTTCGTCAAATCGGGTACCAACGTTGAACGACCATCGCACCAATCATCTCTGATCGCGGATTCGGCGAGGAATTGTTTGATGGTCGCAAACAGTTTGACGCCTCGGTTGCGATTGGTGTCGCGTTGCAGCACGATTCGGCAATCACGACCGTCTTGGGCTCTGTAGTCGAAGGTTGGCGAAAAAGTGCGTCGTAATCGGTACCAGTCGTCTCGATTGGAAACTAGCTCGAATGAAATGATGTCTTGAAAACGAATGGTGACTGAGTCATTGAATCCTTGCGGCTGGATCGTGATCAGTTCACGCGATCTGTCGATCTCGCACTGCCTACCTTCTTTGCCGTATGAAAATCTTTCCACCAGGTAGCAAATCGAGGACCCGGCCAACAATCCGAACGAGATAAGGTACAGCCAATCGATGGCAGAGATGAGCCATGGAATCTCGACGCTGGCCATCACCCATAGACTGACAAACAGCAAACCCAGCAAAGTGCAAAAAGAAATCGCGGTTAATGCCAGACCCAGCATGCCGAACAACGGCAAATTGGACAAGGGGATCACGATTCGATTGCGGCTCGCGTCCCATTCGACTTGTCGCTGGGAAGTGAACAAGACTTGCCTCCAACGAGCGCCGGCAAAACAGGCCGCCGCAATCAAGACACCGAGTACGGCCAGCACATTGAATCCGACAAAGAGCCGGTCACCCTTACAAAACGTATTGTCAATCGCCGCCATTGCAGGATTGTCGGGGTCATAAAAAACGGGGATGCGATTTCCCTGGCCCCAATTCGCGACCAACAATTTGGCTTGGTCCGTGCCGACTCGATAAGGGCGGAATGCAAAACGTTTTTGTTCCCCGCGGTAAAGAACGCCGCCGACGGTGTACTCATATTCCGTTTCTAATTGGGAACCGGTCAGACCCACGTCGACCGTTTCATAACGCGTCATCGTACCCAGCGCAATTGGATACTGGCTCGATGAGTATTGACGTTGCAATTTAAACAAATTGTTGCCGCATACGATCAGAATGACACACCCAGCCACACCCAACACCCAGCCGGGAATCTGCTGGCATCCATCATTCTCGGTATCGCTATCGCGGCGTCGGCGAGCCAACCGTCGGAGCTCTGCAAATCTCTGCGCAGGTGTTTGCGACAAATCCTGCAGGCGAAGTGCCCAGTACATGATCCCCACTGCCGCCGACACCATCAGCCCCAAAGCAACCATCTCCAACCCAACCAGGCTTAGAACCGCGATGACGCAGGCGAGGACCATTAACAGGTTGCTCAGTTGATTGGCCGTCAGTTCACGACCAAATAGATTCATGGTTTTCGCAGGTTGTGGTTGCATGACGCATTATCCTGTTTATTCATAGGGGCTTGGCCCAATTGCTTCATCGACATCCAATTTGATGTTTGATCGAGGCGTCAGTGATCTTGTCGTCGTCGGCCAACAGAAAAGCCTTACTGAGAATTCCCGACAACATGCTGTCGCCTTCGAATGGAAGGTAGATATTGTCCGTCCGTTTCGTGCCGCCACCCCTTTGGGGTACGATGCAAAGGTACTGGTCATTCGGCAGCATCAATACGTTTCCGCTACCCAGGTGGATTTTGTAGGCTTTTTGTTTGCCTTCAACGACAAGAAACCGATCGCTAAAACTGCATTGACTTGCGATTCGCAGACGGGGAATGACGCGCTCCAGGACTTCTTTTCGTGTCGACGCGGATTGAGACAACTCGCCAAAAGCGAACTCTCGCCAATCATCTCCCATTCCGGCCATGCCACCATCGGACCAGTCGGGATCATTGCCGACGCTGGCAACCCCCACAAACATGTCCACATCACGCATGACTTCTGAAAAGATCCCGAGAGGGATTTCCTGTAACGGAACAGGAAGAAAACTGTCGAGACCGCTGAAACGTACCTGGTCGGATGAAACGTACGTGTACATGAACGATTCCGTCAGCTCCAATCCTTCCACCGGATTGACTTCAAACTCCGCTCGCAGGCCATACTGAGGCAATTCCAAATAAGGCGTGTTCGCAGAATCAAAATCGCCCTGCAATCGGTAGCGCCAGCCACGTTGTTGGCAAAGTGCCGCGAATTGGTGGTGCCGCATGAAATGTGCCGCGAAACGATTGGAGTAATGTGCCGTTTCACGTTCCGCATCGGTGAGCAAATAGATTTCACGGTGAGCCTGTTTGAAGGGCTGCACGATTTCCAACTGCTCCAGTCGCTCCCGCCATCGCAATACATCCTGCGCTTCGACGTGAAGTGGATGCCAAATCGTGACCCTGGTTTCATCGTCGATCCAATCAACGGATTCGCCGCCAGCATCAATGAATTGATCGCCCGACCAAATCGCAGTCGCAATGGATTCAATGTTTTGGAAATTCCAAATCAGGCGTCGAGCAATTACACCGACGAGAGGGTGATCGAGAAAGCGATGTCGAAAATCCTTGAGCGACCAGGTCCTTTCATTCAGGAACAACCCCTCGACGCGGAACCGTATCGAAGGCATCAACGAATCGCTGTCTTTGATCCTTTTTTTCAAAGCCTTCAATTCGTCGTTAAACTCGGTTTTCACTGAACTTGGAACCGATTTTTGCCTTTTCCCGTTTTCCTTGATCCAGGCAAGCTCTGATTTTCCGTGGGACCTTACGTTGACTTCAGCCGTAAATTCGCCGAGGACTTCGTGGAAGCGACCGATTTCCTGCAAGCCAAAAGTTGGAACGGCAATTTCTTCCAGGTCAGTTTCCGTCATTCCCGCGTTGATGGCCGCTCGCTCGAGAGCCCGCGCGATCTGTTTGCGAGTCGATACATGACGAGCTCGCGACTTCAATCTCCCCAATTGGGAAACGGCATACAAACTGGAAATGCTTGACAATGCAATCAGGCAGGCATTTCCAATTTTCGGGCTACGGGGTCCCACATCAGGAACTTTTTGAAAACACTTCTCCGCAGCATTGCCAACCGCGTTAATCAAGTCCTCGTGGTCCAAGAGTGATGATGACCAAACCAGGCCACGCAGCATGTCCGCGTACGTCGTGTGAATCTCAGTGGGGTCGGAATAGTGAATCCATCCGCCTTCGATGACTTTCTGTGGAGCGCCGGCCTTGCCGATGGCAGCAAGCGTGCCGCACAACAGGTCGACGAATTGGGGTTCCGGAATCTCGTCAACGAGCAACCTCGCCGACTTAAGCCATTTTTTACTGGGCTTGGAGGTCTTTGCCGTCTTGCAGTGAGTAAAAAGACATTGCCATTTTGCACGCGATGGATCGTCCAGCTGGCCCAATTCAACGACCAATGCATCGGTCCAGGCCTCTCCCGTATTAAAATCAAAAGAGCACGCGGCGTCCGCCTCGTCGACTCCATCAGCCGTTGCAAGGATGTCTTCAATTCGTGTTCCAATTTTTCGCATATCGGCATGCGTTGCGCCGCTGTTGTATTTTCCCTGCAATTTTTCCAAGCCGTTGCGGATGCCCACGGATAATCCATTTGCCTTGACATGTTTTGCGACAGCGCCGACTACGGATCCAACTGGCAACTCCCATGTCAAACATTGCGAGGCAATTGCGAGGAGTTTTTCTACCGTTTGGTCGTCATATTGCAGGTTTCTTCGGAACAGGTTCGCCAACAGTGCGCGAACGGCGGCATCTCGAACAGGGTCCGAGTAGAAGGTTTGGGCGAGCAAAGAAAGAGTCGCCAGGGCAACAGCCGCTTGTTGGGTCGCCGAGGCTTTAAGTATGGCCCTGCCAGCTTCAAGATCCTTTGGCTGAAGCTTTGAAAACGGTCCGTCGTACTCATTCCGCCAACCAGCGACGTAAACATCCAGCATCACTTGTGCGTTTTGATGTTCCTCAACTGGAATTCCTTGGATGTTTTCGAACAAGTCAGAATGGAAGACTTTAAGATTCATGATTCATGTTCCGAAAATGTTCTGGGCAAAGTCGTCCACAGCCGCGCAGACGCTTCTCTAAAGGGATGATCGCGAGGAGATGGTTCAATCCGCCATTACGGTTTTCATTATCCGCCGGTCAACATCGTCAACCGCAAGAAACTGACTTTTGAGTCGGAATTCAGCGTCAATATCTCATCCAAACCTTCGACCTGTCGGTCATTAACGAGCACCAGAATCTGGTTCGCTCGGACCGCGGCCAGCGCACGATCGAATTGACGATTCCAATCAATCGTGGAAGAGTTTCTTTCTGACGGTGAGCCGTTCAATGCCAATTCGACTTCCGTCGGCTGAACAAGACCCGTAAATTCCACTGGCTTGTGTAGCGATTGTTTCGCGTTGTAGTCTTTGACTTCCTGGTAGACCCGACACCGAATCAACTCTCGAAGAGAGACTCGTTCCGAGGGAATCTCCAGCTCAAATTCCTGGATGGTTTTTTTCAGTGTCGTTTCGTCGCGAATCGTAACCGTCGCACTCATGGGTTCTCCTTCTGCAATTTGCAAAGTCTAGAACGTGCTGAGCTGCAATTTCGGAAACTCCGAGACGCGGAATAAGATCGCGGGAGCAATTGGCTGGATCGGCCGTCGGGTTGCAACGAATGGGTCGATTCTGAGAGCCGCTTGGTGGTCGGACTGATTGGATCGAGAAAGAATCCAAGTTGTCGTCCGTCTGGCTACTTTCCGGAGCCCGAGTTGCAGAAGGCTCGCAGAGCGATCTAGTCGACTGAATAGCAGACAAAGGTGGCGAAGTTGAACCACTTCAACAGGATTTCGACACGTTGAAATCCGGCGCTGCGGATGAGATCGAGGTTGCGCTCGATCGTCAATGGCACCAAAACGTTTTCCAGGGCGTCCCGCTTGCGTGATATCTCCAGTTCGCTGTACCCTTGCCGACGTTTGAACTCAAAATACAGTTCGACCATCGCGTCATCGAGGGCCGCATCCTTCTCAACGACTTTTTCACTGATCAGGAGGAGGCCACCTGGCCGGAGCGAGTCGCGAATGCGGGACAGGATCCCGATTCGATTCTGCACCTCGACAAACTGCAACGTGTAATTCATCAGCACTGCCGATGCCTCCGTGAATTCAAACTGCTTCAAATCGCTTTGAAACGTTTGAATCTGATCCTGGAGCTGCAATCGTCTAATTTTTTGGCGGCACTTTTGCAGCATCGCCGATGAATTATCAACGCCGATCAGCCGCAAATTGCGATGCGGAAGCGTCCGAGCCAAATGTGCCAACGACGTTCCGGTCGAACAGCCAAGATCGACGACCTTCAGCGGGTCATGATCGAGCAGGTCCACCAACACGGGAATGCTGCGTTGAACGTCGGCGTATAGCGGCACGCTGCGGGAGATCATATCATCGAAGACTTCGGCAACTTTTTCGTCGAACGAAAAATCGCCGGCGTTGAGTTCGTTTTCGCTAAACAGTCGATCGACTTGAGCCACTTGAAATCCGGAGTCAATAAATGCAGGTTTGGGATCGTCCCGATGTCATCCAACAACTGACACCCCATGTGGACGTGGGTGAAATTCAGCGGCTACGTGACGCCAGCGCTGCGTTGATGGACGCGCCAAAGTATAAGGATATGGCGAATCCGCTCGATTCGCTACCGACGGCGGACGATTTCCCATCCCCCCTTTGCATGAACCTGGCCGCGGACGCAGTTTCGGTGGGGACGCGGTCCGACCTGAGCGAAACACAATTCTCAAACCTCAACCGTGCTATCCTCGCCCTGCAACCCTGGAGGAAAGGCCCGTTTCGACTGTTCGATTACGAGATCGACGCGGAATGGCGGTCGAATTTGAAATGGGATCGAATTGCGGATGGTTTGGGCGATTTAAACGGCCAACGAATTCTCGACGTGGGATGCGGTAACGGATACTACATGTTCCGCGCCGCCGCCCAAGATCCCGAGATCGTCCTCGGAATGGACCCCTCGATTCAATTTTTTTATTCATTCGAATTGCTGCAGCGATTTCTTCAGCTAAAAAATGTTCAGTACGAACGCCTGGGAGCCGAGCATCTGTATGTTTTTGACCAGGCATTCGACTTGGCACTTTGCATGGGAGTGCTTTACCATCGCAAAAACCCGCTCGAGGTTCTGGAAAGCCTCCGAAGGTCGTTGCGAGTGGGTGGATCTGCCATCATCGAGTCCCAAACGATTCCCGGTGAATCAACGACCGCATTGTTTCCAGAGGACCGGTACGCCAAAGCACGAAACGTTTTCTTTATGCCCACCAAAGACTGCCTGATCAACTGGGTCCGCCGCTCCGGATTCAAAGATGTTCAGCTGATCGATCACGTGAAAGTCACATCTCACGAACAACGAAAAACGAAACTGATGACCTTTGAGAGCCTGGCGGATTTCCTTGACCCGGAGGACGACTCGCTAACGATCGAAGGATACCCGGCCCCCTATCGTACGGTCGTTCGTGGCGTAAGAAAATTTCTGTAGCGGGTCAGATGGGTTGGCAAGGCTGGCTAGTGGATTGTCAACGTTGAAAATTCGGGTTAGCCGTAGTGGGCGAGGCAACGAGCCCCTTTTTGGATTGCGGCTTTGAAGGACTCGTAGCCTTGTCCAACACCCTAAAATTCAATCCTGACCAAGCACCTAGTCTTCCCGGCAAACGGCTTAACCTACTCGGCAAACGGGCAAGCCTACTCGTAACGCAGGGCATCAATCGGATCGAGCAGGCTGGCTCGGCGGGCCGGATAGAACCCAAAAAACACTCCGACAGACGCGGCAAACAGAAACGCCACAACCGCGGCCGGCATGGATATGACGACCGGCCATTCGGTCCCCGAGGAGAACGAGTTGATCAACGACGTGATCCCCACCGAGGCACCGATTCCCAAAGCAAAACCGATAAAACCGCCGATGCAGGACAGCAGCACCGATTCGACCAGGAATTGCATCAGGATATCGCGAGGGCGGGCCCCGACCGCCATGCGAATGCCAATTTCCCGAGTCCGTTCGGTGACGGAAACCAACATAATATTCATGATGCCGACACCCCCGACGAGCAACGAAATTCCAGCAATCGAAGCCAGCATTAGCGTCATCGTTCCGGTTATCATCCCCAACATATTTGCGATTTCGGTGGTCGACTGGACTTCGAAATCTGCCGGTTGACCCGGCGCGACATCATGGCGATCCATCAGGAGTTGCCGGATTTCATCGGAAGCCGTTGACATTCTTTCCTGGGAAACCGCCGATGCAATAATCGCATTGACATCATCAAAGCTGGATCCGTTGAGAGTTCGTCGCACGGTCGTAAACGGCATCAGGACAACGCTATCCTGGTCCTGACCCACAATGTTCGCTCCCTTTTCTTCGAGGACACCGATAATCGAGAACGGTTTATTGTTGATGCGAATTTTTTCGTTCAACGGATTCGAAGTCTGAAAAAGTTTTGTCACGATGGTCTTGCCCACCACGCAGACTCGTTCCGCTTTGTCGATTTGAGACCGATCAAAAAATGCCCCGTATTTCATTGGCCAGTTACGGACACGCAAGTAATCGTCGCCGACCCCAAACATCTCATTCGGGTTGACATTCAGATTGCCGTAAACCACCTGTCCACCGGTCCCGACCAATGGAGTGGTGGCGAGAACGGCAGCACACTCGTCCGCGATCGCTACAGAATCTTCCGAAGTCAGCGTATTAACGAGTCCTTGCCGAACACCGGCACGACGGCGTTGGACCGGCGAAATCACGATCACGTTGGTGCCAAAACTCTCGAGTTCGCCACGCACAAGTGCGCCGGCACTCTGGCCGATAGAGACCATCGTCGTGACGGCCGCGATGCCAATCACGACGCCCAGCACCGTCAAACCGGCCCGCATCTTGTTCTTGCCCAAAGCTCGAAAGGCAATCGCCAGGGTAGTATAAAATCTCATTCGTTATGTCCATCACCGACAAATTGGCTCATCGCTTTCAACTTTCAACTTTCAACTTCTCACTTTTCCCCTTTGGCCTTCTGCCCCGTCACTAGCACCATGCCCTCTTCTAGATCGCCAGTCACTAACTCGGAAAAGCGGCTGTCACTGATGCCGACTTGGACCTCGATCGCTCGCAACAGATCACCGTCGATCTTCCAGACGTGTCGTTTTTTTGCTTTCTTGCCGGCTTGAATTCTCTCGAATGCAGGTGCCTGGTCATTGGGTTCGTTTTCCTCTTCATTGGCGGAAGACAGGAAATCCGATCCGTCGAGAATAACATGATCGTCAGGGTGGACGAATTTCTTGTCAGCGGGGTAAAACCGCAACGCCGTTTTCGGCACTTTCACAACGTCTTCCTTTTTGCAAATTTGAAATGACAGATCTGCGGTCATGCCTGGCAACAGTTTCAAGTCCGGGTTCGGTGAACCCACAACCACCGGATAGGTCACCACGTTTTGTGTCTCGGCGGAGCTGTAACGGACTTCTTCGATCAAACCTTCAAACAGATCGTCGGGATAGGCCGTCACGGTAAAGCTAACCGGTTGCTCGGCGGCGGCAGCCTCGCGGATCAATCCGATTTCCGATTCGTCCACGTCCGCAAAGACATGCATTTTTTCCCGCAAACCAACACCTACGACGAACAGCTCGGGTGTTTGAAATTGGGCCGCCAGCGTCTGGCCTGGTTCAACTTTGCGGTCGATGATCATCCCGTCTTCCGGCGATTTGATTTCGCAGTAATCGAGGTTCTGTTGTGAATTGGAAAGCGAAGCCCTTGCCTGGTCAATGGCAGCTTTGGAGGCCGCCAGCTGGGCCTTCAACGAAAGCACATTGAATTTGACCTGGTCCATCTCGGCCTGGGCAATAAAGTCTTCATTTTGAAGTCGAAGCGCCTTGGCCCGCGCTTCATCGTTCAGAGCCTGCTGCAAAAGCGCCTCGACACGGATTACATCCGCCTCGCGAGCCTTCAACGTCGCCAAATCACGCGCCACATTGGCGGCAAACAGCCGCGGGTCGATTTTCGCCAAGAGCTCATCCTTTTTTACCTCTTGATTGAACTCGACGTACAGCTTGTCAATGGGCCCCGAAACGAAGGACCCGACCTGAACGGATTTTACCGGACGGACGGTGCCCGTGGCATTGACGACCTGGATGACGGTGCCGGTTTCGACCTTTGTCGTTCGCCAACGCGGCTTATTTCGCTCGGCAATTTTTTTGGCGACGGTGGGATAAGCAGCCCAGCCAATGCCGGCCAGCACTGCGATCACTAACAGGAATTTTACAAAGAATTTAAGCATGAAATGGTAGAGGATTTGGCAGGAACGTAAAGTTTGTGATTCTTATTGGCTACTGCAACAGAACAAGATCCGGTTTCTTACGCAATCGGTGTCGCTAGACGTCGGAAACCATTGGCATTGCAATGCCACAGCTGAATTCGTGCCTGCCCAGCCAGATTCGTGCCGCGGTCCCGACGGGTAGGCGAATGCAAATTCTTGCAGGACCGAGCACCGCCAAACCATCCAAATGATGCCACGTCCCGCTGCCAGCATGCTTTCTCGTGACGAAGCTTGCCAAACGGGCGATCGTCCCTTTGCCCAACTCTTTACCCGGCAAATTGCACACTGGTTTCATTTCGTGACCGCAACCGCATGAGTTCAACACCATTATATCCACGCACACACCATTTGTTGGGGGGATTCGTCAGGATTCGGTGGATGGGGATCCTCAGTTGACGATTGCTAGTTCAGTTTTCCTCAATTTTGGTATCTCCTCCGAAATAGTGATAGAATACCGTCAAAGCTCGCCACAGTAGTCCACCTCCGTTGACCGCGGTTCAGAATTGCCATGCTGCCGACTGCACGCTGCGCTATCTATGTATCTGCCTGTTCCATCGTGTTCCTGAGTGGCATCGTTTTGGTCGCGAACGAGATCGTTGGCCCAGCACAGGTTAAAGAACCGGCGCCGAAAATCAGGAACGTCCTGCTCTTGATCTCCGACGACTTGAAGGCCAGCGTGTTGGGTTGTTATGGGGGTCAAGTCTGTCGGACTCCGAACCTTGATCGGTTGGCTGCCGAGGGGATGGTTTTCAATCGCGCCTATTGCCAAGCCATGTGGTGCGCGCCTTCCCGTCAATCTTTGATGCACAGCCGTTACCGGGGGAGTGGAAAGGTCAATCTCGGTACGCACTTTCGCGACAACCGTTATTACACCGCGAGGGTCGGCAAGATCTACCACATGCGAGTACCAGGTGACATTATTGCCGGAACAAATGGCGACGATATTGCCGAATCGTGGACGGAGCGATTTAACTCACCGGGACTCGAGGCGCACACCCCAGGTGATTATGCGTGTTTGAATCTCAACGTTTTTACCGACGAGCTTGAAAACCGCCAATCGACGAAAATGAAACATCGCATGTTCGTGACCGTGGAATATGACGGCGATGGATCTGACCAACCCGATCACAAATCAGCGACCAAAGCGATCGCGCTTCTGAAAAAGCACCAACGGCAACCATTCTTCCTCGCCGTTGGAATGATTCGGCCCCACTACCCGATGGTTGCACCTCGCCAGTTTTTTCAGGCCTACCCCTGGACCAAGATCCCATTGCCGGCCACGATCGAAAATGACTTGGACGATATTCCCCGGCTGGGATTGGCCGGAATGCGATCCGACAACAACTCAATTGGTGATTATCCAGACAACCAAAAACGAATGTGGTCGGGATATTATGCGTCGACGACGTTCATGGATGCCCAGGTAGGTCGTATTATCGATGAACTCGACCGCCTGGGATTGCGTGAGACGACGGCGATCGTGTTCATCAGTGACCACGGATATCATCTCGGCGAGCATCGGTTCTGGCAAAAATCAAACCTGCACGAGGAAGTCACGCGGGTGCCGATGATCATTTCGGCACCCGGTTTCGAACCTGGCCGAAGCGATTCGCTGGTTGAATTGATCGATCTTTTTCCGACCCTCTGCGAGTTGACGGGGTTGCCGGTCCCTGATTCGGTCCAGGGAAAAAGCCTGGTCCCAGTTCTGGAAGATCCACATTCATCAGTTCGAGGCTCCGCATTCTATTTGCACAATGGTTTTGGCTTGCGAACAGACCAATGGGCTTACATGCGCTATCGAGACGAATCCAAAGAGCTTTACGACATGGTTGCCGATCCGAATCAGTTTACGAACCTGGCGAATCGAACGGAGTACGCCGAATTGATCGCGGAAATGGACGCCGCTTTGAATCAGCGGATCGATGAGGCTGAACTGGAGAACTAAGATTCAACGTTTTGTGTCAACTACTTTTTGGGAGGCGAAAATGAGACTAAGTTCAATTTCACGGTTGGCGTTGGTGGCACTTTGGATTCCTGCGACATGCGTGGCCCAGGAACCAACACCCGGGGCCGAGCATGCCGTTTTGAAAAACGAAGTCGGCCGTTGGGAAGCCAAGATCAAAATGTGGGCCGGCCCCGGTGATCCCGTTGAGAGTGCCGGGATGGAAGTCAACAAAATGATCGGCGGGTTTTGGCTGGTCAGCGATTTCAAGGGCGACATGATGGGCCAGGAATTTCAGGGCCACGGCACTTTTGGCTATGACGCTGCCCAAAAACAATATTCCGGTTCGTGGATCGACTCGTTCAGTCCCAACGTGATGCACATGACCGGCAACTACGATGCCGCCACAAAAACCATGACCTACGTCGGAGAAGGCATGGCACCCGACGGCACCGCGATGAAGAGCAAACTGGTGACCGTGTTCAAAGACGATGGAACCCGCCACATGACAATGCACGCTCCCTCACCCGACGGTGGCGACGAAATGGTGAAAGTCATGGAAATCGTCTACACGAAAGTGAAGCGCGAGGGCGGAAGCCAACAAGAATAATTCTTTGGCCAATGACACAT
Organism: Pirellulaceae bacterium; assembly: GCA_942492215.1. GTDB lineage: Bacteria > Planctomycetota > Planctomycetia > Pirellulales > Pirellulaceae > Mariniblastus. Next base: position 15,964 of record CALODY010000033.1, on the reverse strand, counting down.
GGTGTTCAACACGCAGATCCCATGTTGTCCGTTTTAAAGGTGCCTGCATTTCCAGTCCTAAATTCAGTGCTTTGGCCGAAAATTGCCAAAGCACTTTTTTTCTTAACCACTGGAATCCGGATTGGGTTATTCTCACGTCAGCAGTGCGTATATAATTTCCGCATGTCCGACACCGAGTCAAAAGATCCTGCTGCCGAGAATCCACCGGAGGAAAACTCTGGGCTGTCTCCTTTTGAACAGGCGGCCGCGAAAGTCAGACAATTCCCTCAATGTCCCGGCGTGTATCTGATGAAAGACCGTGCCGGCGTGGTGATCTATGTCGGTAAGGCCACGAATTTGCGGTCGCGTGCCGGTAGCTATTTTCTCAAGGCAGCGTCCGAAGAACAGCGGACCGCCGACTGGATCGGCCAGATCGCGGATGTCGATTTCCTGGAATGTGAAAGCGAAGTTGACGCGTTGCTGGTTGAATCGCGATTGATCAAGGACATCCAGCCGGTCAATAACAAGATTCAGAAAGACGACAAATCATTTCCCTATTTGCAGATCACGACCCACGAAGATTTTCCCCGTGTCGAAATCACGCGCGAACCTTCGAGCACCGCCGTTAAGCTCTACGGCCCTTTCGCTAGCGCCGGCAGCTTGCGAGGCGCAATTCAGGTTTTGCAGCGAATTTTCAAATTCCGGACGTGCTCGCTCGACATCGAAGCCAACGATGAGCGGTGGAGGTGGTTTCGGCCTTGCCTGCTGGCCAGCATCAAACAATGTACCGCTCCCTGCAACCTGCGGATTTCGAAGCAAGACTATCGGAAGGACATCAAGCGGTTACAGCTGTTCATGACGGGGAACAAGAAACGGCTGATCAAGCAGATGAAGGACGAGATGCTGACAGCTTCGAAGGAACTTCAATTTGAAAAAGCGGCGAAATTACGGGACGAGATCGAAATGCTGGAATCCCTCGACCGGCGCGGTGAATTGGATACCCACGAGCAGCCCGAGGTGTTCCACATCGATCCCAAAAAAGGTTTGGCTGGCTTGAAACAGGTTCTCAAACTAAGCGAGACGCCGCGGACGATCGAAGGCGTTGACATCGCCCATTTGGGTGGCGGGGAAACAGTCGCCAGCCTGGTGAAGTTCATTGATGGATTGCCTTTCAAACCCGGATATCGACGTTTCAAAATCAAGGATGTCAAGGGAGTCGATGATTTTCGCAGCATCCACGAAGTGGTCGCCCGACGTTTCCAACGACTGTACGACGAACAGGATGCGTTTCCTGATATCCTGCTGATCGACGGTGGCAAAGGCCAGCTCAGCAGCGCCGTGGCGGCGTTTGAATCGCTGCAGATTGATCCACCGGTATTGCTGTCGATCGCCAAGAAGAACGAAGAACTGTATCGGCCCGGCGAATCCGAACCGATTCGGCTCAGCCGTCACGCGTTTTCACTGCGGCTACTGCAGTACGTCCGCGATGAAGCCCACCGGTTCGCCCAACACTATCACCACATCCTGCGAAGCAAGTCGCAGTTTGATTGAGCAAGTGCGGTCGATCTTCAGGTGCCACTGTCTTACTGTACGTTTGCTCCGGTTCCAAAGTCATCTCCACAGGCGTTCAATTCCCTCGCCAACCTGATCTCTTTGCAAACTTCCAGCTCCGTTTCCACTTTGAGTCGAGCTTCAAGTAAATCCGCCGCGGTTTTTGAATCGTGACGACCTAGCGACCAGGCTGACGCACCTCTTACCAGCGTCTCTGCATCGTTCACGCCCGCCTCAAGTGCAGGTAGATTCTCATCCGCCGGTTGATTCCCCAGCACGATTGCCGCGTTCCTCAGAATGCCCCTGCGCTTTGCCCGCCATAGAGGCGTCTTGCGAAAACGTTCTCGAAACCGGGCCTCGTCGTAAAAGAATAGCTCGCGCAGTTCCATCGGATTGTTCGCCGACAAGGGGTGAAACACGGAATGGACAGACATCGTCGATTTACGATTCCAAGGACAAACCTCCTGGCAAACGTCGCATCCAAAAACCCAGTCACCGATCGATTCGCGGAATTCAAGCGGAATCTGCGAACGATGTTCGATCGTCAAATAGCTGATGCATTTGGTTGCATCGAGTACTCCGGGTTCTGGAAAAGCGTTTGTCGGACAGGCGTCCAAACAAGCGGTGCAGGTGCCACAGTGATCCCAGTCAAACGGTTGGTCGTATTCCAGCTCAACGTTTAACAGCAGTGCCGACAGGAAGAACCAGCTGCCGTGGTGTTTGTTGATCAGCATCGTGTTTTTTGCCTGCCAACCCAATCCCGCCAGTTGGGCAAATTCACGCTCCAACAACGGCGCCGTGTCCACGACACCACGGGCATCGATACGGTCATCCTGAGCGCAGGCAAACTGCTTTAGCTGCTTGAGCCGTTTGTGGTGGAAGTCGTGATAATCTCCATCTCCCCAGGCATACCGCGAAATGCGACCGGTTCCAGCTTTGGCCGCGCGGGGCAACTCGGTCTGGTAGTTCATGCCCAACATCATCAAGCTCTTGGCCCCCGGCATCACGCCGTCAGGATGTCGATAGGCCGATTTTCTTTCCTCCAGGTAACTCATTTCGCCAGCGTATCCCGCGTCCAGCCATCTCGAAAAACTGTCGAAACCAACGGGCGCAATCGCCGGACAACAGCCCGCAAAATCAAATCCCAATCGATTCGCTTCGGCTTTTAACGATTGAGTCAGTTTTGCTGGAATCATGGAACAAGAAAGTTGTTGTTTTTGCCAAGTCCGTTTGACAAACTGTTTTGAAGAATCCTCGATCGTGTTTAGTCTGGAGTCAAGCGATCCTGTTTGGCCGCATTGGCACTTTGTTTAGACCCCTTTGGTTCGCATCAGAAAGGCTCCTATCATGAAACGAATCTTATCTTTGGTTGCGATCGCAGCAGCAACCGTACTTGTCAGTCAATCCACCGCTTCGGCGCAGGGCTATTACGATGGCGGCTACCAATTTGGCGCCGGCATCGCCGCCAGTCGCTACTACGGAAATCGTGGACTCGCAGATTCCGGCAGTCTTAGGAACTTCGGCGGATTCGGAGGTCGTTTCCTGGGCTTCAACCAATTCCCGCTTCGCCAACAATTCGATCGATTTGATCGTCCCACGGACATGCCCTATTTTGCCAAATTCCCACCGGTTTACTACAGCCATGTCGTAAAACGGCCTTACGGCGTCAGCCCCTTTGCGGCTCCCTCCGGCATTGTACCCGTCGAGATGACCGCTCCTGTGCCGATGATGAGAATTCAAAATCCCTACATCGAACAAGACGTAGATGTCATTGACATCCCTTCGGAACCGGTCGAAACGGATGACGAAGCGGTCGAGGAAACGGCATCCAAGACAACCTGGATCCCAAACCCCTACATCAATAGCGATCGACCTTCGTCGCTGGCTTCGCGTTAACGCGAATCTGAGCCGGTTCCCCCAAACCCGGCTAAACAGCTTGAGTTTTCAGTCTTAAGGTTAGGGGCGTAAGACTGATGGAAGGCACCACGGATTGTGGTGCCTTTTTTTGTTGAACCGGAACCCAAGGAGTTGAACGCGTTCTTCGCCGATCTTTTCGCCGTTAACTGACTCCGTAAGTTGCATCGACTGGGTAAGGACCCATTGAGTCAACTGCCGATTACTGGCACTGCTATCGCGGCATCTTTTTGCTGGCATGTCAAACTTTGTCGGATATTTGGTCTTTAAGGATTAAACTTCCTCCGCCGCCATTGACGATCAAAACAGCAAGTCGAAATTCGCTTTCCGACGCCAATACTATTGCAAGGACGCTTCAGTGGCACACCAACAGAAACGAAAAGGAAGAATCATGCGTCGGTTTATTGTCGCGGCGATGATGGCTGTCGCATTGACCAGCAACGTCGGTTGCATCCTTCCAATTTACGATGCCGACCCCGCAGTAAGGGCCAAGCAGTTGATATACACGTCAGAAGACCTACGAGCTCTGCGTGAAGAGTGGCATCGTTTCTGGTTCCTCGATCAACCAGATCACATGAAACCACTCCGCACCCACGGTGGGATTCTCTAAGCTCACTGGATCAATTCCCTGAGCCAGCCTGATTGGCCGGACTGCTATTGGCGTCAGTCCGGCCCTTCGCTGCGCGCACGCTACTCCGCAACGTTGGCCACCAGATCCAGAATTCTGGTCTCGCGTTTCTGCAGCATCTTTCCCTGAATGGAAACGACTATCCGGTAAATCCAAATTACGATTCCCAACTGCATGAGTGACGCGATGAGGTAAAAGGGTTGAATGTCGATGCCCAACACCGTCTTCAGGATGGATTCGAATCCCAAAAAGAAGAACGTGGGGACGAACAGAACCGGTGACAGAAACATGGCCAACATCAGAGCCAGAACGGTCAGCACGTTTAATTGCACTGGCTTCATCGTGCTGCGATTCACGCCATAGGGAAAAAATATCGAGGTGTAGTTTCCCAACAGGCTGAAAATCAAAATAGCAATCAGCATTTGCACCAGCGTGGCCAAAAAATGGCTGATTCCCATCGGGAAAAAAAACTGGAACATCAGGACTAGAACCAAGCAAAGAGCCGTCATCAAAGGCGCGACGGAAACATTCTTACCGATCAAGATGTCGCGTCGCTGGACCGGAAACATGACATAGGCGCGAAAACCGTCTCGATCCGCACCGAACTGATTGAACATCTGCTGGCTCAGCCCCATCATCACCAAAAAGAAAAAAGACAACGGGACAAATGGTCGTAGGGCATCCGGCAACGTCATCTCGTCCGAAGACATCATGATGGAACCGAATACGATGGCGGCAATGACCGGCAACAACAGGGCCATTTTGGTTTCTGGAGCTCTTCGCAAACTGCAAAAGGAAGCCAACGCAATTGTGGACTGTTGACTTGACAGAAACGGCAAGTCCTTCCAGAACGTTCTCGCCTGGTCCACCGCTGGAGCCTGCCGGACGGAAGGATCGGTTTTTGTGCGAATCCATTTGGACGTCACGCCGGAGTAAGCTCGGACCGTGCTGCGATAGGAAATCGTCAGACTGACCAGGCCAATGCCGGCCAATCCAAACACGGCCAGGGTCGGAGTCAACCATCGACCTCTCTGGAGGCCATCAATTCCGTAAGGCAACCAACCCGGCGGAACAGCCGCATCCAGGGACCGCATGCATTCCACGATGGTCTCAAAAGTATCCTGCTGCCTCGAGGCGCTGCGAGCCTGTCGGTCCGCGTCGATCCGTTTTTCCATGTCGGCGAATCGCTGCTGTTGGGTCGCCACATCAATCGTGCCGGCCTTCAACTGTTCCTCCAGCGATTCCGCAGCATTCTGCTTCTGCTGTTGCCAGATTTGCTGTTCCTGAGCGCGTCGACGATCGTTTCGTTTTCCAGTCCGCATGTTGATTAAATTGGGGATCTGCGAAATCAAAATAACGAACATCGTCATGATGGCAATGATGGTGCCGCGATTCCGCTTGTTCTGCATCAACCGCCCCAGCCAACCGCGAAATTGGTAGGTTACGGTGGTAACGCAAAACAAAAATGCTGCGACCAGGATTGGCACCATGAGCATCGCAAAGCCCTTCACAATAATCATCGCCAGCGATAGCCCGAACAGCATCGGGACAAACATCACGACGGACAAACTGAAAAACGAACTGGTGTAGTTCAGTAGAAAAGCGCCTTTCAAAGAAACCGGCAGGTGCATCAATTTGTCCAGCGAGAGCAATTCCAGCTGCTGGAGTTCAACTAACAACCCGATCAACCAAACCGCCAGGAAGACCAGGACGATCACGTTCCAGGTAATGAGCACGTGATCCGATGTGGCTTTGGGCAAGAGTACGATCCCGGCAATCAAGGCAACGAAAAACATCATGAGCGCAGTCACGGTTGCCAATACGAAAAAGACGGTCATGATGGCGGCATTGAACTTTCCGGAACGTCGAAATTGATTTCGCGTTAGCTGAAACCGCAGCTTCAGCAATGCGATCAGATGTTGCAGGTTCAAGAGTCAGACTCCTCCTTGGAGACCGAATCTTGATAAGCCGTGTGGCCAGCGTTCTCGTCTTCGATGCTTGGAGACGAATTGGCAGCCCCGGGTTCGCCTTTCAACCAACTCAGGTGAGCCGGAATTTCGTCGACTTTTCCGACCAACTCCAGGAAACGGCGTTCCAGGGATTTTCCTTCCCGGAGTTCTCCCAATGAGGTCTGCTCCACCAGTTTTCCATTGGCGATAATCCCCACGTGAGAGCAGATTCTCTCGACGATTTCCAACACATGGGAGGTAACAAACACGGTTGAGCCACGGGCCACGAAATTGGAAAGAATCTCCCGAATCACCCGCGACGTCACGGCATCCACACCCTCAAACGGTTCATCGAGAAATAGCAGATCGGGATTGGGCAACAAAGCCGCCGCCAGGGCCAGCTTTTTCTTCATGCCGTGCGAATACTCGATCGCCAATTTTTTTTCCACGTTTTCGAGTTTCAGCAGCTCAAGCAACTCTTCGGATCTCTGAGTCACCGTCTGTCTTTCCATCAAGTACATCCGACCAACGAACATCAGGTATTCCCGCGCGGTCAAGTTATCAAAAAGCGCCAAGTCTTCCGGGACAACTCCAGTTCGCTTTTTTATTTGAATGGCTGTCGTCGGATCCCAGGGATCCATCCCCAGCAAGGAAATTTTTCCCGCCGAAGGTGCTAACAGTCCCGTCAACATTTTGATGGTCGTCGATTTGCCAGCCCCGTTAGGACCAAGAAAGCCATACAGGCTTCCCGGATCCACCTTCAAGTCAATCGCATCGACCGCACAGAACTCATCAAAATTCTTGGTCAAACCGATAGATTCGATCGCGAGTCTCATAGTGATTCCATCTTTGCCGAACCGACTGCCTTTTCATTGGGTTTCGTCCCAGGCCGAACTTGATTGGAATGATTTTGACCTTGCCACAAACTAAAAACATAAAACGAAATCCGAACGATCCCAATCCAGAAGAGCGCAATTGTGCTCGAAAAGCCTCCCAATTCAAAGCACGGGCAATTGTCGAATTGAATTCGATCGATTTGAGTCCAATATTAATGGTCATCCTGGGCCACACTGAAGATCCCAGCCTCGGTCAGACCAACGTCTAACTCGGTTTTCAGATCAATGGACGCCTTGTCTCAGAAGATCCCAGATTCTAAGGCAACCTTCCTAGAAATGATTGCGGGAACACATCACAATGCCTGTGTTGAGTTACGCAACTCCGCTTATGTGAAGGCCAATCATGTTCCAACGAGCACTCCTATCCATCGTCGCACTGACCGTTTGCCTGCATCCACTAGCCGCAGATGATGCGGTCACTGAGAAAGTTGCATTGTTTGACGGCAAGTCATTGCAGGGTTGGGACGGAGATCCAAAATTTTGGCGTATCGAAGACGGCGCAATTACTGGGGAAACAACGGCCGAGAATCCAACGAACGGAAATACTTTTTGCGTATGGAACGGCGAAGTCGATGATTTTGAGCTGGAGTTTCAATGTCGTATCGAAGGCCATAACAGCGGCGTCCAGATCCGATCTTTTCGTCTCGAAGACGGGGCGGATCGCTGGCGGATTGGCGGATACCAGGTTGACTTTGATGCGGAAAACAATTGGACAGGCGCCCTTTACGGCGAACGATTCCGCACGCTGTTGGCCAAGCGGGGCGAACGAGTCGTCTTGACCGGGGCCGAGATGAGCGAGGGAAAACGGCCCCAGCTTGTCGCTCAACGCCGGATTTCAAAAATCGCGGACGCCGAAGAACTGGTCAAGCACGTTAATGCCTACCCGGAATGGAACCAGTTTCGAGTCGTCGCACAAGGATTCGATTTCAAGATCTTTATCAATGGGCAGCTGATGTCGGAATGCCGGGACGATGACAAGGTCCATCGCCGCTCCAAGGGGTTGCTGGCGTTTCAACTGCATGGCGGTCCTCCGATGAAAGTCCAATTCAAAGATATTGAATTGACTCCTTTGAAATCCGAGGGGTCGGTTGATTCTGAGAAACCAACGGTCGTTTTCGAAGAAGATTTTGAATCGGGATTCGATCGCTGGGATTTCATCGACCCGAAATCATGGAAGCTCGAAGACCACGGGTTGGGGCAAAGTCTGTGCATCATACAGCGGGAAAGTCAATATCAGCCAAAGGTCAGAAGTCCACTTCACATCGCGCTGATCCGGGACGTTGAGGCGGCAAACTTCGAACTGACATTCAAAGTTAAAAGCACCAAGAACACGGGCAACCACCGGGACTGTTGTGTCTTTTTCAACTACCAGGATCCGACGAATTTCTATTATGTCCACTTGGGTGCCAAACCAGATCCTGCCAGCGGTCAGATCATGATCGTCGATGATTCCCCGCGCAGGCCGCTGACCAAGAATGAGAAGCCGACGCCCTGGAGTGAGTCGGGCTGGCATGAAGTCAAACTGGTTCGCGATGCAGAAGCGGGGACGATCAAAGTTTTTTTTGATGATATGGAAACGCCCCACATGCAGGTTAATGACAAAACGTTCGGCAAAGGCCGCCTTGGAATCGGTTCCTTCGATGACATGGACGCCTTTGATGAGATCAAACTCTCGATCCATTAGGAGTGTTGTGGCAACGGGTCAGATCGAGCGTCTTCTAATCCGGCTTCAAGGCCAGACCGGCAGTCGAACCTTTCGCCGCTCCAACGCGAATGTGGGGGCAACAACGCAACGAGGCAATGTGGACTGGCTCGACGCAGCTGACTGATGTTCAGTTTCGTGGAACCATCAGGCGTCATGCCTGTCCGCCTTTGAGCTGATCGTGACGATTACGCTACCTTCGGCAGCCTCTCCAGCTCTAAACTGCGAATGTCGAACCTACGGCTTATTCAAAGAATTCATCTGGACTGGTAGACTGCCATCCAAACTGCTTTTCCCTGATTCGTTTCGGTATTACCTAGATCACATGAAAGTACTTTCCGGTATCCAGCCCACTGGTCGGCCCCATTGGGGCAACTATTTTGGTGCGATTCGACAATACATTGCCCTTCAGTCGGAGGAGCAGTCGTATTACTTCGTGGCCAACCTGCACGCGCTGAACACCATTCGTGACGGCGAACAACTGCGACAACACTCGCTGGATACGGCCATGGATCTGTTGGCGTTGGGGCTCGATCCCGATCAAGCAACGTTGTTTATTCAATCCGACGTGCCAGAAATCCCCGAGCTCTGCTGGATCCTGATGTCCGGGACCCCGATGGGTTTGCTGGAACGTTGCGTTTCCTACAAGGATAAAATCTCCAAGGGACTGCCGATCGTTGCCGGCTTGTTTACCTATCCCGTTTTGCAGGCCGCAGACATTTTGGCTTACGATTCTGACATCGTACCGGTCGGCGAAGATCAAAAGCAGCACATCGAGGTCACCCGCGATATCGCTGCGTCGTTCAATCACCAATATGGAGAGGTCTTCGTATTGCCGAATCCGAAAATCCTGGACTCCAGCGCAAAAGTACCAGGAACGGACGGTGATAAAATGTCCAAAAGTTACAACAATCACATCGAAATCTTCGAGCCCGTCAAGGCAATGAAAAAGAAGGTCATGCGGATCGCAACAGACTCGCGCCCCATGGAAGAACCCAAAGACCCTGAATCGGATCATCTGTTCCAGCTCTTTTCGCTGTTCGGTGGTGAACGCGAAATCGAAGAGATGGCAGATCTCTATCGCGCGGGTGGATTCGGCTACGGTGACGTAAAAAAAGCGTTGGCCACCGCCGCAGAAAACTACTTTGCAGAAGCCCGTGAGCGGAGGGCGGAACTGGAAGCGCATCCTGACAAGGTCAAAGAAATCCTGGCCGACGGGGCTAGCGCCGCCAGCAAAAAAGCTTCCGAGGTTTTGCAGCGAGCCAAGCAGGCTTGTGGGATCTGAAATGGCTGCCACGAACATCGTCGGAATTGGCACCGATATCGTTGAGTGTCTTCGCATTGCCAGAATGATTGAAAAGCACCAGGACGTATTCATCAATCGCGTCTACACGCCTGGCGAAATCGAATACTGCGCAGGCCGAAGATCGGCAACCCAACACTATGCGGGTCGCTGGGCTGCCAAAGAAGCCATCCTGAAAGCGATCGGGACGGGCTGGTCGAAAGGCATCCAATGGACAGACCTTGAAATCTGCAATGAAATGGGTGGCAAGCCGTTCGTGCGTTTGGCCGGCGCGGCGAAAGAAATTACCGAATCTCGCGGGATTACATCGGTGTTGATCAGCATCTCTCATTGCCGCCTGTTCGCAACCGCTTTTGCTACCGCGGTCAGCGAATCCGAATAGTGGAGCAATCGTCGATCACAATTTCGGGCCCAGCTTCACCTCACCATCGGAATGCATCGGGAGCCAGGTAAACAGATTTTTTAGAAATTCGGATGTGGAATCTGGACTTTCGACCTTCTGCTACTTCGGCAACTCCCAGAACCTACGATTTGGTCGTTTTGAATTCCCGGGCAACCGCCTGCTATGGAATTGGCTCGATTGAGACAGCAGACTTCCACCCATCGAGACGGGAACCCAAGGAATTCCGACTGAATTGTTCCCAATTACTTTACGTTGAGACTCTTCTCCCAAACCGAAATGTGTCAGAGGTTGGCCAGAACGATGCAAACACGCCATTTTTAATGAGCGAACGCGTCACTGGGGAGCAATTTCGCATTGAAGCCAATCCGGCCTGTTTTTATACTGGCGCCTTTAAACTACCGCACTCGAAAAGCTACTTCCGCGATGCCAACCAGTCCCCAATCGGAATTCTCCCCCCCGTTATTTTTTGGTATCGATGTTGGCGGTACAAACATCAAGGTCGGCATCGTCGATGATTTGGGACAAGTGGTTTGCGATACGAAATTCCCTACTCAACCCGATCAATCTCCATCGGTCGCATTTGCGGAAGCGAAAGTCGTTTTGGATCAGTTGATTGACGAATCCGATTTCAGCTGGGACGACATAGTGGCCGGAGGTTTGGGAACGCCAGGCCCGATGGACGTCAATTCCGGAACCATTCTTACTCCCTCAAACCTGCCGGGGTGGCACCAGTATCCAGTGCGGGATGAATTGTCCCGGATAACCGGCAAACCGGTCACTTTTTCGAACGATGCGGGCGCGGCCGCGTTCGGCGAGTTCTGGGTTGGCAGTGGCCAGCAGTACAACAGCCTGGTTCTGTTCACGCTTGGCACGGGTGTCGGCGGAGGAATCATTGTCGACGAAATGTCGATCGACGGCGTTCACAGTCATGGCGCCGAAGTGGGGCACATCACGATCGACTCATCCAGCGACGCTCGAGTATGCGGCTGTGGCCACACGGGTCATCTGGAAGCTTATGCCAGCGCGACGGCGTTGGTGGACAGGACTCGGGAGGCGATGTCTGCCAACAATGGCAAAGCGAGAGATTCCATTCTCCAACAACAAATCGGTGAGACTTCCCCGCTGTCCGCGTTGATGATTTCTCAAGCTGCTTCGAACGGGGATCAACTGGCAATCGAAATGATTGAGAAAACCGCTGCCTATCTCGGACGTGGCGTCGCCCAATTGGCCCACATCATCGATCCCGAAGTATTCATCATGGGCGGAGCCATGGATTTTGGCGGGGCCAATTCTGAGCAAGGCCAAAAATTTCTCGATGACATCAAGGCGGCCGCTCGAAAACTCGTCTTTCCCGTACTGGCCCAAAATCTTACCGTCAGTTTCGCGGAACTGGGGTCAACCGCCGGATTTGTCGGTGCCGCTGGATTGGCTCGACAGGAATACGGGAAAAAAGTTGCGACCGGCTAGTGCCGTGTCCGGCTTGAAACTTGGGGTCGGCCAATGGGCATACCCAAAATCAATATTTGAAGCGACACGAGTCCGTCGCAGCGAGCCAACCACCTTATTCGATCAATGGGCATGGCAAAAATCAAAGCCGAAAACATACGCAATTTCTGCATCATCGCACACATCGATCATGGCAAAAGTACACTTGCCGACCGCATGCTCGAGTACACCGGTACTGTCCAAAAGCGGCAAATGCAGGAGCAGGTTCTTGACGATATGGAGTTGGAACGACAACGAGGCATTACGATCAAGGCCCGTGCCGTCGCCATGCGCGTTAAACACCAGGGAAAGGAATACGAGCTGAACCTGATCGACACACCCGGACACGTCGATTTTCAGTATGAAGTTTCGCGATCCCTGATGTGTTGTGAAGGTGCTCTCCTGCTGGCCGACGCGTTTCAAGGGGTCGAGGCACAAACCGTCGCGACCGGTTACGCGGCGATCGAACAAGATCTCGAGATCATTCCCGTGATCAACAAGATCGACCTTCAACACCAGCGAGCCGACGAAGTCGCCGAAGAGATGGAGCACGTCCTCGGAGTCGACCTCGACAAAATTGTCAAAGTCAGCGCGAAATCCGGCATCAACATTGACCAGCTACTAGATGCAATCATCAAGTACATTCCCGCGCCAACGGGAGATCCTGCAGCCCCGCTGCAAGCGATGGTGTTCGATTCTCACTACGACGAGTACCGGGGCGCGATCACCTACGTCCGGATCATGAATGGTTCGATTAAAAAGGGCGACAAAGTTCAATTCATTCGCGGCAGCACCACTCACGAGATTTTGGAACTGGGGCAGTTTACACCCAAACAAACGCCTTGCGAGGAACTGTCGGCCGGGCAAGTCGGGTATCTGGTTTGCAACATCAAATCCCTTGATCAAGTCAATATTGGCGACACGATTACCGGATTGGGCCGTAACGTCGCTGAGGCATTGCCCGGTTACCGTGAGCCCAAGCGGATGGTGTACTGCGGCCTTTATCCTTCTGACGGTCAGGATTTTTCCGAGTTGCGAGATGCGCTCAGTAAATTGGCAATCAACGACCCCAGTTTTGAGTTTATACCGGAATCCAGTGACGCGTTGGGATTCGGTTTTCGCTGCGGATTTCTCGGGATGCTTCACATGGAAGTCGTGCAACAACGACTGGAGCAGGAATCCGATGTCGATCTGGTTCAAACCGCGCCGAACGTGACGTACAAAGTGATCAAGAGAAACGGTGAAGAACTGGAAATTCATCGCCCACAGGAAGTTCCCGAACCGGGCGATATCGAGGAGTTCCTGCAGCCGATCGTCCGCGTCAACCTGATTCAACCCGAGGAATACGTTGGGCCGGTAATGAAGCTGTGCCAGGAACGGCGCGGAATCCAGCAGAATACAGAATACCTGTCCGCCACTCGAGTCATGCTGACCTACGATCTGCCGCTGGCGGAGGTCATCTACGACATGCATGATCGTTTGAAAAGCATCACGCGCGGTTATGGCACGATGGATTACGATATCCTCGGCTACTTTCCTGCCGACCTCGTGCGTATGGATATCTTGGTCAACGGCAACAAAGTTGACGCACTCAGTATCATCTGCCATCGTGCCGACGCCGAGCGACGTGGCCGGGCCGTGGTCAAGAAACTGAAAGCCGAAATCAATCGGCACATGTTCGAGGTGGCCGTTCAAGCCGCCATTGGCACGCGGGTGATTGCTCGAGAAACCGTCAAAGCACTTCGAAAAAATGTCACCGCCAAATGTTACGGCGGCGACATCTCTCGCAAGCGAAAACTGTGGGCCAAACAAAAGGAAGGCAAAAAGCGGATGAAATCCGTGGGCAGCGTCGACATTCCCCAGCGTGCATTCATGTCCATCCTGAGCACCGGTGAGGAAAAGACCTAATCAAGTCTCCGAGTGGAACTTGAAAGAACCAGCCGACCATCATGTAGCTAATGTCGCGAGACTTAAGACGACCTGGCAATACTCCAAGTCTCGGTCGGGCAACCCCTTCAGGTGACCTAACAGCTTGCGGGGGTGTCTGAATGCTGTCAAACCGGCACGTTTTCTTTCAATCCAAAATTCGGCAGTCGAGCAAACAAGGCGTACGATAGATCGACCAGACCAAAGGGTTGAAATTCTTTCGAAGTATCACTTGAGAAAACACATGCTCATCACGACCGCGGCCATTAACTGGGTCAACACAAAGACATAGCCCAAGAATAAAAGGATCGAGAAGTTTTCTGGGTCTTTAAAATAATCGACGATTTTCGCAACCATTTATATCACTCGTTGATTCGCCAAAGTTAAGCATTAACATCCTAGCCGTTATTTTAGATCTTCGACGATCGAACGTCTACACGACCTGCCTTCCCCTGACGATCGGCTGCCGACAATTCGCCAAACTCATTGAATTCCCGCCGTTGGCTCCGAAGCTAGTTGGACAGCGCCACTTTGTGTGAGCCGCATGGCGCCAGCCGCTCACTTCCCAATTTAAAACCGTTTCACGAATGTAAAGTTGGTGCTGCCCAACTAGTATTCCGTCACGGCATAGTTTTCGGGTAGGATTAGGTTTGAGAATCTAAATCAAATCCTGTGATCAAGGAAGATCAATGTCGAACCGAAAAGTTTATCGAATCAAGTTGTCAGCGGATGAACGTAAGGAATTTGAGCTTGTCGCGCAAGGCAAACGGGGGCAATTGAAGATCGCTGCCTGGAAGGTTCAACGCGCCAACGCCATGCTGATGTGTGATGAAGGTGAGTTTGGGCCAGCTTGGCGGGACGAGGATATTGCAGCAGCGTTCTCAACGACGACGCGTTCACTCGAAAACTGGCGTAAGCAAGCAGTTCTCAATGGCCCTTTGTCCGTTCTCCAGCGGCAGAAGCGTGTCTCCACCAAGGGCCTTATCCTCGATGGCGAAAAAGAAGCGAAGCTAACTCAAATTGCCTGCTCAAAGCCCGTCAACGGCAAATCAAAATGGTCGCTTCGAATGCTGGCCGACCGACTGATTGAACTTGAGATCGTTGATTCTATCTCCCATGAAACGGTCCGGCGGACGATGAAAAAAACGTTTTAAAGCCATGGCAAAAGTCGATGTGGTGCATTCCGCCGAAACAGAATGCTGCTTTTGTCGCGGCGATGGAACAAGTATTGGCAGTCTATCAGCGGCCTTACGATGTTGGTTTCCCGGTGGTTTGCATGGACGAACAACCGTTTCAGTTGATCTCTGAGTCGCGAACCGCACTGCCGATGCGAGCGGGGCAAACACAAAAAGTCGATTATGAATATATTCGTGAAGGCAGCTGCACCATCTGGATGTTTGTTGAACCACTTGCTGGTTGGCGTGACGTGGCAGTCACCTCAACGAAAAAGGCAATCGATTGGGCGCATCGGATAAAGGCATTGGTGGATAATCCTCGTTACGCAAATGCAGAAAAAATCATTCTGGTCTGTGACAATCTCAACACGCACTTCTTGGGCTCGTTGTATCAGGCGTTCGGTGCCGAAGAAGCGTTCCGAATCATGAGTCGGATCGAACTGGTCCACACTCCCAAGCATGGTAGCTGGTTAAACATGGCTGAACCCGAGCTGAGCGTTCTAACCCGCCAGTGTTTCACCGACCGGGTCGGTGACGAGCAAGAAGTTAAAAGGCGATCCACGGCATGGAAAACCGATCGAAACAAACGCCAAAAGGGAATCGACTGGCAGTTCACGAACGAGAAAGCTCGGATTAAGCTAAAGCGACTCTACCCGAAAATTGAACTGTGACAGAGCACTAGTCCAATGCCTTCATAGATTGAGATTCAGGTCGACATTCAGAACGCTCCGGCGATAACCTCACCGCCCGCTATCGTTCCCCAAGACCGCCAGACTGCCACGTCAACATCGTCGCTGACCGTTTTTGCCGATCCATCCAGGAAGCCCGAATTGACCGCGTTGCCGGCGTGATAACTTCGCGAAGTGATTGCGGCGTAAGTGGCCTGGTCAATACGTTTGCCTTCCTGCACGGAATTGAAGTCAATATCGTAGACTTGTCCATTGTGTTCGTAAGGCACCACGGTGTTTGGTTTAAAAACCGTCGTGAAGCCCGAATGATGGACCCGCCCGTCACACCATTCGGTGTGGCCGGTATTGTCATGCAATCCGGGCC
>CALODY010000032.1:0-60257 GCA_942492215.1 Pirellulaceae bacterium | reverse complement strand
TTCGAGCGGGAAAATCGGTCGTCTCAGGCGACGATTTTTCCTGCGCTGAGGAATTGTCCGTCGGAGCCGGTGAGGCCGGGCCACCTGTTCCCGCGGGCTTCAGGCCAGCGCTGCCCGACGCAAGATTGTTAATTCGAGCCAGCAACTCATCGATATTTTTTTCGCTGTCATCGGAAGCGGGACTGGCTTGTAATTCAGATACGGGATTTTCCATTTTTTCAACCGACAAAAGTTGGTTACATCTAGGTAATTTGGGTGTAAGCCGGAAAGGTTAGGTCGCAGTTTGACGGAAGTCAAAAAGACGTCGTTCGTAAAGGCTGAGAAAGCAAACCGCGCGAATTCGCGCCCCGTTTATTGGGGTTTTTTCGGTTTTGCGGACCGCTGGTCTCGGATCGCCGAAATGGAAAAATCCGATGCCCAACGCCTGCACCAAGTTTTATGACCACTACAATGAAAGCAATCGCCGTGGTTTGGTGACGGCTCCATCAAAAAGGGGCTAGAGCGTTTGCTCCATGCGATTCAAGCGTCAGTTTGTGGGCGTTCTCGATCCGGGTTAGATCCAAGAGTTTTCATCCACCGAGGCACCCGTCCCGACCGCTTACCCGGAACGACCATAATCGAGTTTTCAGCATGCATGATCAATCTAGCTCTATCTCCGAGTCTGCCGGCACGGCGGAATCCGCGGACCGGGAACTTCAGGAGGTCATCCAGTTCATCACGTCCGTGCGCGAACGGGTGGGTACGGTTGTCGTTGGACAGGATGTGGTCGTTGAAAGACTGTTGATCACGCTGTTCACTGGGGGGCATTTGCTGCTTCAAGGGCGTTCCCGGGCTGGCCAAAACTCTGCTCGTTTCCGTTTTGTCCAAGACGATTGACCTTGAGTTTGCACGAATCCAGTTCACGATTGACCTGCTACCTTCGGATATCCTCGGATCCGAGGTTCTGGATCAAAAGACAAATGACTTCCGGATTCACAAAGGCCCGGTTTTCACCAACCTGTTGCTGGCAGATGAAATCAATCGTGCGGCTCCCAAAGTTCAGGGGGCGCTGCTGGAGGCGATGCAGGAACGCAAAGTCACAATTGGTAACGAGAATTTTCGATTGCCGGCCCCTTTTCTGGTCATTGCAACGCAGAACCCGGTTGAACAGGCCGGTACATTCGAACTGCCCGGAGGCCCAGTTGGACCGGTTCATGTTGCTGCACCGACTCGAATATCCCGACTCCTGACGAGGAGAAAGAGATTCTGCGACGCAACGCTACTCTTGGAATCCGCGTTGAAGGCAAGGGAGCCGTGGCGAAAACCGAATTTGACATCCTGGAAGACGAACCGATTGGATCTTCTGCCGAGTTGATCGCGGCGATGCAGGCAGTTCAAGAGGTCTACGTCAGTGACGCGTTTATCGAACATATCGTGGCCATTGTCAATCGGACACGGAATCATCCCGCGTACTGGAACTGGGGTGTAGTCCCCGAGCCGGGATTTCGTTGATCAAAGCGTCCCGAGCCCGCGTCTCATCCATGGTCGTCACTTTTGTCGTTCCTGATGATCTTTATGAACTGGCCGACGATGTCATGCTGCATCGAATCCGACTCAACTACGAAGCGTTGGCGGATGGACACACCGGACACAGCGTGCTGCAAGGAATATTGAAGGAGTTTCACGGAAACCAGTAGGCCGGTGAAACGTCGCTGGATTCGCAAGAATTCAGAATGTCCACCCCGACCCAAAACCTCAAATCAACAAACGCGATGCAAGGCCAACTGGAATATATCGATCCTTGATTGGCGGCAGTTGCATGCTGGCCGTCCGCAACAGCGGATAATTTCAACTACGGCACCGACCATTCGCCGTTTCTGGGCTCAGGTGTCGAGTTTGTCCAATCGCGTCAGTACCAGTATGGTGATCCAATTCGTTCCATTGACTGGCGAGTGACCGCGCGCACGGGAAGGTCTATGTCAAGGAGTTTGAAACTCCCAAACGGATGCCTTGCTACTTGCTGCTGGATACTTCGGCTTCGATGATCGTGAGCTCGTATTGGCGGACGAAGTACGCCACGGCACTTCATATCGCCGGTGGTTTGCATTCGCGTTGCCTCGATCGTGTCAGTCCGGTCGGCCTGATCACAACCGGCAGCGATGAGTATCGTATCGAACCGAGTCTCTCCAAAGACCAGATCATGCAGTGGCTCCATCATTTGCGGCGTTTCGATCTAGACCAACACACAGTTTTGGCAAAACGGCTGAACCACCTTTGCGCTCGCTTGAAAAACCGCGCTCTGATCATCGTGCTTAGCGATCTGCATGAACCCGCTGCGATCACGGCGCTCAAGCGCGCAGCACAACAACATGACTTGGTGGTGCTGCAACTGAGAGATCCAGCGGAGCGCGGATGAGGGCACCGGCTATTTTCAAGCTCGTGAACCCGAGACCGGGCGGGAGTTTGTGACTCACGGTCGTCGGCAATGGGGTCGACCACGACGTGATGGGGCAGGAGTTAAAACGCTGCCGGTTGACCGACTGGTAATCGACATTGATCGTTCATTCGCGCATGAGATTCGATGGTTCTTCAAGTCACGCGGCGTGTTAGGGAAAGGCGCCAGGTAAATGGAACGCTTGTCAAGCTTCTACTTCGTCTGGGCAGGCCGTCTGCAGGTTTGCCTGGTCTTGATCGTCGCGCTCGTTGGGAGTTCGGCCGCAGAACCGGACGAACGACGTGATTCCTCGGATTACAACACGACCGTCGCGTTTCCCGGGAAGATCGAACAGATTGTCATTAGCGGATCGGCGAGTCGAGCCAAAACCAATTCGTGATCGAGACCAGCCGGTAATTATCAGCGCATCCTAGGAGACTTACCCGCACGGAACTGATTTTCGATACGACCTGGAGTATCAAGTGTTGGGCCAGGCGAGTTTGATCTCGCAAATTTCCTGCAGCGACAGGACGGCGGTGACTGTAACCGATCCAGAACCGCATTTGGGTGGAGGCGACGTCGTTAATGCCAAACGGTGCGGTCGAGCCGAGCGAATTGGTGCCGCGCCCCAGTAAGTCTTCGAATTACTATCTGCCCGCCCTGGTTCTTGGGGGCGCGCTTTGGCTGACGGGACTGTTGATGATCTTGTTCTATGGACGCGGAAAAAACAAACGTCCCACGCAGGGACATGTTGCACCGACTTTGGCCGATCGGCTGGAGCCATTGGTCGCCGCTGCGGTAAAGGGTGAAATTACTACGGAACAGCAGGCTGAATTGGAAAGGCTGTTGACGTCTTTTTGGAGCAGGAAGTTGCGACTCGGTCATTTGCCGGCCGCCAAGTTGCGGATCAACTGCAGAACCCATCCTCAAGCCGGTCAACTGTTGCAGAAATCGATCATTGGCTTTGCATCGTCCCCAGGTCAAGATGCCGATCAAATGGATGTGCTCGAATTGCTTGAAGCCGTATCGATCGGTGCCAGGGAATGAGGTTTGAGTTTTGTTGGTTAGCTTGGCAAGATTCGGTGAACGGGCAGACCGTCCGTTAAATGCCGTTCGCCTGCCCGGACTCATGAGCGAAATCCGCATGGAAGACGTCATCTGGATTCCCAACGCGTTCAACCATCCCTGGATGTTATGGTTGTTGATTGTTCCGTTTCTGCTGCTGGCCTGGATTTGGAATCGACGGTCTCGAGGCGTCGCCATCCCGGTGGACCACAGGCACGCACGGCGGTGCCATAACGCGAGTGCTGATTCATCTGTCGGAATCGTTGGAGCCGGTATTGTTGGCGATTGCAATTTGTATTGCTGGCCGGTCCATTGGTGCTTGGGCAAACCGATGGACAAACGTTCCGTCACCAATATTCAATTTTGCGTGGATATCTCGGGAAGCATGACGGCCAAATTTGGCGACGGCACCCGGTACGATGCATCGATGAACGCAATCAATGAGTTCTTGGATTTTCGCGAAGGCGATGCGTTCGGATTGTCCTTTTTTGGCAATTCCGTCTTGCATTGGTGCCCGCTAACGACCGACAGCTCTGCGATTCGATGTTCCATCCCATTTATGAGGCCGGAAGTCGCGCCGCCCTGGTTTGGCGGGACTGAAATTGGCAAGGCGTTGCTTGCCTGTCGCCGGCGATTGATGGAGCAGGAGGACGGTGATCGGATGATCATCCTGGTATCGGACGGATCCAGTTCAGATCTTTCGGGAGGCAACGCTGTGGAGATCGCTCAACGCATTGCGCAGGAAGGAATCACCGTCTATGGAATCCACATCGCCGACTACGATGTACCCGGTGAGATCGTCACATTAACGAGCCTAACGGGCGGAGAGGTCTTCAATCCCGGAGACGAGGAGTCGCTGGCGGCTGTTTTCAAACGCATCGACAGTATGGAGAAGGCTGAAGTTGAACAGACGATTGCTGAGCAGCTTGACCATTTCAAACCCTACGCGTTGATCGGACTTGTCGTTTTGGGTTTGTCCGTATTTTGCTCGTACGGGTTGAGGTACACTCCATGGTAACGGAACTCCTGCCCGAATTCATTGCGACTGCTTTTGTGATTCTCGCATTGGGCGCCGAGGCGTTGCACGTGATGCGAATTCGGCGATTGGCGAATCTTGCGTTTGGCCCCTCAGGCAAACCGGCAGTCTGGGCACGGCTGGCGCCGGGGATCCGGATTGCGTCGGTCGCAATGCTGGCCTGGGGATTGGCGACGTTGATGACGGTACCCTCGAAAAACTCACAACTCCAAGCAAATTGATTCTGCAAAACAAAGACACGTCATCCTGCTTCTGGATGTTTCACCAAGCATGCGGTTGGTGGATGCCGGTCCGGAGAGTGAACAGAGTCGCACGCAACGAGCCAAAGTTGTGCTGGAATCCTTTTTTGACCGGGTGCCCATTCGTCAATATAAACTGACGGTCATCGCTTTTTACAATGAAGCGATTCCTGTGGTCGTCGATACCAATGACTTGGAAGTCGTTCGGAATACGCTTAGCGATTTGCCCATGCATTATGCATTTAAGGGCAAGGACACCAATCTATTCAAGGGGCTGGAAAAAGCTGCTGAAATTGCTGCACCGTGGCAGCCCAAAAGCACCGTATTGCTGGTGATAAGTGATGGTGACACCGTACCGGCAACTGGGATGCCCAAGATGCCAGCGTCGATTTACGATTTGTTGGTTATCGGAGTCGGCGACCCTGTCACTGGAAAATTCATCGCGGGCAAAAACTCGCGACAAGACGTTTCCACTTTGCGACAAGTGGCTGCGCGATTAGGTGGCGAATTTCACAACGGGAATACGCAGCACATTTCCTCAGGTGTGATCGCCAAAATCACTCAGGACACCGGAAAGAGGCGATGGGAAGACCTTGGCCGTCGCGAGTATGCTCTGATTGCGATTGGGCTGGGCGCTACTCTCATGAGCTTGTTGCCAATGGCACTGTACTATGCCGGAACATTCTGGCGACCGGGCCGAAGAGTGTTGCAACCGGTAGTTTAGAACGCATCATTCACACGGGCGTAGGCCGGCAACAAGCAAGCGCTTTCTGCATTGGAATGTCGGCCGCTGTTTATTGTCCATCCGCTTTGACCGATTCAAGCAGGCCGGTTTCCAGTAGCGGGTCAGCGCCAGCGCTATAAGGGCCAGCTTCCATGACGAAAAGGTCCGGCTCGACGCCTTTGCCTTCCAGTAGGGAAGTGTAGTTGCCAAACTGAATCGCCGGAAACATTAGCATGGTCTCATCACCGATTTCGGCAAAAGACGCAGGAATGACGGCACCTGCCGTGCGTTCCCCGACGATCAACGCGATCTCCTGCCGTTTCATTTCGTAGGCCATGACTTCTTTGGCGCTGCGAGAACGTCGATTAACCAAGGCAATCACCGGCCGGTTCCAGTCAGAATTTTTTCCCGACAACACGTCGTAAATTCCCTGCAACGCCCCTCCGCTACCACCGCGACCGCGCAAATCAATAATTAGAGCGTCGCAGTCCGCAAATTCGCCTTCGAGTTTTTCTTTCAACAGCTCAGCGACACCCGTGAGATGAATGAACCAAAAATGAATATAGCCAATTTTCTTGCCTTCAATCGTGATCGTCTTGGCGCTGGCCCTGGCTGCCATGAAGGCGGAATAGTTTTCTGCAGATAGTTCGATCTCGAATGTGTCGCCCCACTCGCGCTCTACTAATAGCTTGATTGAGTCTCCTTCCTGGCATTTCAAACGGCGAATCGGCGGATCAACCAGGAACGAGTCGTCCGAACGCCAGTCGAGCCGGTCGTTCGATTCTAATCTCAATCCGTCAATCAACATGATGCGATCCCCCCTTCGCAAACCGGCCTCGGCAGCGGGGCCACCCTCGAGAACGGAATGAGCGAAGTGTTTGCCATCCAGTTCCATTAGCTCGAAGCCAAATGTTGGCTGAGTTTTGCTGAATAGCTCACCCATCAAGTGGCGAAAAGTTGACTTCGACAGAACTCCCATGTGAGAAGCTGGAATCTCGGACAGCAAGTCATGGACAACCTGCCTCTGCTCGGCCAGGGTCTTTGCACTCTTGGCGCGATCACGGTGTCGCTCAATTATGCCGGGCAGTTTTTCTTCGCGGAATTGCTGGTAAACAAACCTCTCCCTTAATGCGGCAGCAGCATTGTCAAAAAGGGAAGCTTCGTTTGATGACGCTTCACCAGCAGACTGGTCAGATGTCGAATTTTGGTCATCCTGCTGTGCAACGGCAAAAGCAGTGGTGGCCAGGATAGTGAATGAGATTGCGGCAATTTTGAACAAGCGCATTGGATCTCCTGCGAAGCTTAAAGGGAAAACACAAAGAGCACGGCTGCATAGGATGTCTTCGACTGTTAGGTTAACAGGTTGGCCGCCATTTTCGAAAAAGGCAAAAACTATGTCGCTCATGTCACCTCCGAAAAGGCACCGACTCGTTTGAGCAAAACTCCGTTCTGCAGCGATGTTAACAGGAGAAGCGCAGCTGAAGTTTCCGGCAGAATGGTTTTTGCTCGGTTGGGATAATCAACCCCTGTGGAATGCGTTGTTCGAGAGGTAGATTGCCGCTGAGTCCCTTGTCGCGGGAATGTGAGCTGGCTCCCAAACTCCACCCATTACGGAACTTGAGTCGAGCCAATGATCGCGAAAACGTTGGTCGTACGTTTTCCGCTGTCTAACAGAGATAAAGCAGCCAAAGTTGCTATCCAGCCCCACAAACGTTTTAATTCTATGCAAACTTTCGCTAAACTGGTCTGTTCGAGGCTGGTAGCAAGTTCATAAAGGGAGCCATGAATGAGAATACTACTACTGGTGGTTTGGATGCTGATCCCCGTCGGTGCCTTCGCGTACCACCTGGGGCCTGGCCAAAATGGCATGAAGCGGGATGCGGCATCGCAGTTGTTGGCTGAGGCCGAACAGCGGGTCGTGGAAAAAGATTGGCCGGCGGCTCAACAACTTTATGAACTTGCGTTGGAGCAACTCCCGGATGGCGAGCTGGCAGTTCAGCGGCGGGTTCGCCTGGAACGAGCCAAGTGCCAGCTCGAAAACAAACAGCTTCCCGAAGCCAATCAGGACTTGAAGGTTTTGGTAAATGAATTAACCGATGCAACCGAACCGATCGACTTGGATTTGCTCAATGAATCTCGTACCGCTCTCGCAAATTCACAATACTACATTACCTGGTTGATGCGTTTGGAAGGACTCCCCCGTGACGATTGGGAGCCGGAAATTACAGCTTCCCAACAGCTCTATCGTTTACTTGCTGAAGAGGCGGCGGAAGAGGACGACGTTGACCTGGCTCTCGATCGCAAAAAAGACCTGGAGTCTGCCGTTCGGTTGGCCCGTATGGATTTGGGTGAATTGCAGGGACTGCCTTTGCCCAGCCAATGACAGGGCTGCGGATCGAAGCGCGGTCGCCCTTCAAAAAAATCCGGCAAAAAGAAAATGCAAGATGCTCGCGGAGCCAGCGCTGGACCTCCACCAGACGATGGCGGAAACTAGCGTACTCCGATACAAAGTCCCTTCATTTAAGGTAGATCCATCAGTTGACGTTTGAGTTGAGACGAGAATCCAAAAAAGCATTCCGTCGTGTTTGTCAAAATTGAGAGCCGAGTCCCAGCACGGGCAGGGCTTTGTTCCGCTCGTTAATCGAAGTCGTCAGCTAGAATAGACCTGGATTGAACGCTGACACTCTAGTGGATTGTTAACGTTGAAAATTCGGGTTAGCCGTAGTGGGCGGGGCAACGAGCCCCTTTTTGGATTGCGACTTTGAAGGACTCGTAGCCTCGTCCACTACCCTAAAATTTAATCCTGACAAAGCAATAGTTGGATCGGCGAGTCGCTTCAGCTTCATTTAATAGCGGAAGTCGTTGGGCTTTCTGAGCGGAAACGATGATTGCCAAGTTGTTAATAATCACTGGAAAAAGCCGGATGCTTGCGAGGGCTCAATATTTTTCTGCCATGAACCGCGTGTATCTGACTCAAGGTTGATCTTTAATTGGGTAGCGAAATGAAAACTTGGTCTTCCCTGTACGTGTTACTTGCTGCCGTGATATTGAGCAATGACTCTCCCGGACAGGTGGTAACGATTCGTCGAGGACAGGCCATTGCGGTTCCTGCGGCTCAACTCCGGTCCATGCCGGCGGAAGCGCATACGCAACTAATTGCGCAAGGGCAACTTAGCGATGGGCAAGCGATTGAAAGTGGGGGATCTTCGACGCCAGCGCCCCCTCAGGGCGGCCCGACGAAGTCGGCTCAGCGCGGGCAAGCGATGCAGAAACGTTTGCAGAAGCTTGCAAAAATAAATTTCAACCGTTTGCCGTCGAAGATGTTGGAAACGTGGTCGAAACCCGCCTTCAACTCCAAAACGGATCCGAATGCCGACTTGCCACCCGCTCCACCGGAAGCATTTCTCTACAGCGATGTTCGATTTAATCGGGAAACCGAAAGACTGCAACGCGATTTCACTCTTGGGAATTGGCCACAAATTGCCAATTTTCTTAAACGTCTTCCCGAGGCAAACGCAAAGTCGCTCTACAATCAAATCCTTCAATCGGCCACCGGCGCTGGCGACCGGAAACTCCAAGGCGCGGAAAACGGCTCTCGGTTTGACCCACGGCAATTGCAGTCGCAGTTTATGCCGTTCGAAGATTTGTTCACGATTGCCAAAATCGCTCCGGACAAAATTGACAAAAACCACGTTCGGCTGTTTGGATTGGCGTTTGCGAAAACCATCGCCCAAGGCAATACGTCGAACGACCTGGTCGAGCGTTTCAAACAGGAGTTGAACGCCGACCAACCGGTATTCACGAAACGCCAGGTAGCGAAAGTCCTGTTCCAGGCCGGTTTGCCCATTCCCGCCGGTGATTTTCTGCCTGCATTGGAGACCGCGGAAAAAGAGAATGACCACGAAGCTCTCAATTTGCTGTCGCGTCATTACCTGGCGATCCATCAAAAGGAAAAAGAAAAGAAGGTCCTTGAACAGGCATGGCATGTCACTCAGGCGATCCTTGCCGCCAAAAACGTGGAGAAGGATGAACGAAAGCAAGCACTTACTCGCGCGGTTCAACTGTCATCGAAAGTCAGTGAGAACTTGGGGCAAAAATGGCTGCATGATAGTTTCATTGCCCGTCCTGAAACCGGCATGGAGGTGTTGGGGGCGATTGGCGCCGACGTTGCCCAGTCCATGAAATCCAACGGCACATCGGCAGAGACCCGTCTGGCGAGACTGAAACTTCAAAATGATGCGGTTAACGCGTTGCTGGAAGTGTCGCCGGAGCAGGCCCAGAAATGGCAACAACAACTTAACCTGCTGGGACAAAACTGGCTTCGGGAAGCAGAAGTTTCCTATGCTCTGGATCGCTCCACTCAACTCGGACCGTCAATGCGAAGGGACATGTACGGAAACATTTTCTATTTCGATGGCGACGAGTCCATGCCTTTCAATCGGCAATCGTTCAACGGTCGGCTGGCACCGATTCGCACCAAGGAGCTACTCGACGTCCGACCAAGTGCGCCATGGCTGGAGTTGATCTCCACGACGATCAAGCCAAAATTCGATTCCCTTCAGGCGCAGCTGTACTTGAAGGTGGGAGAGCAGGACCGGGCCCTGCCGTTTATCGAAAAACTTGCCGAGGCTTACCCGGAGAAAGCCAAGGAGTTGGTTGACGAGTTTCTGAATGTCTGGACTCGCAATCATGACCCGAACTCGGACCGTGGGCGAACCAACTACTACATGTACATGTATGGTTTTGAAAGTCGTGCCGAGAGCATCCCGCTGACCCGGTCCAAGCAGGAACGAAACCTGAAAGAGCTGGCCGAGTTGGTGCAACGACTCCAAAATCTGGTCGACTCGGATTTGGACGAAGAATTGTTGGCCAAGGCATTTTTTACGTGCCATAGTACGGCCGAGGTCTACCAAATTGAATCATTGGAAAGTGTATTTGGTCCCGTGGAACAGATGCAACCGAAAACGCTGGCAAGCGTTACGAGCCGCATGCGACAAAACCTGGCGGGACTTTGGCGCGATGCCAATGTGCAAAAAGACAAAAAGACAAAACGTAAGAAAAAAGATATTGAAGCAGCGGTCATCGATGGGTATGAAACGGCGGCAAAAATTATTGACGATGCCTTGGCGAAGAACCCGAATGAATGGAAGCTGGTTCGCATCCGGGCTGCATTGTTGCACGACGAGAACAATTACCGCGCCGATTTGGCCAACAGTTCGGAGTTCTCTCCGCGGCGGAAGAAATCATTGGAAATGTTTCGGACTGCCGCTGAAATGTATGTCCGTGAAATTGAACAACTTGAAGAGCAGGACTATTCTACGGCGGCATTTGAAACCTGGTTTTACGCCGGCCTGGGGGCCTGCGATTTGGGTTTGATCACGGAAAAACACCAGGCCGATCCCAAACAATCCGCATTGATTCGAGCCACATTGGAGGCATTACCGGAAGAACCAAGGCA
This sequence comes from Pirellulaceae bacterium, assembly GCA_942492215.1. GTDB lineage: Bacteria > Planctomycetota > Planctomycetia > Pirellulales > Pirellulaceae > Mariniblastus. The sequence goes on along the minus strand of CALODY010000032.1, from coordinate 49,322 downwards.
ATGGCATACGGACCGTTTTGCAAATCTGCTTTTCAATCGGCTCAGCAGCGTTAAGCCGCAGTTGAAGTTCAAATACCTTGACAAAGGTTTCGAGATTGTTGGCGACAACGAACAGGCGGCTGAAGCGAGGAAGGTCCACGAGTATTATCGTGATCTTGTGACCGAGATTAGATTGGAGTCGCAAATTGAAGGTTCGGACCGAGTTGGTAACGGGACTCCTTTCGGTGTACTCGTGACACTGCGACACACTCAGGAAATTGAGCGGGAATCCGGAGGTTTCGGGCGTTACTTGCAGAACCAAAACAGCAATCAATATTTTTCTTACAACTACGGTCGGCCCACGGAAGATTATCGTGACAAGTTTGACGAACACGTCCGCGAGGCTTTCGCTGAGCAGTTCGATGTGCTGTCGGTTACGTTCCAGGAGCCCGACGTTCAGTCTTTGCCAACGGGAGAGCCGGGTTGGCGTGTCACGCCCTACGCGTATGTCTTGCTAAAGGCCCGCGGACCGGAAGTTGACAAGGTACCGCCTTTCAAACTCGACCTCGATTTCCTCGACACTTCCGGTTATGCCGTGCTGCCCGTTGAGTCGCCAACCATCCCGATCGATGCATCCAGTGAGGCAGCAGAGGCACGACCCTATGAAAATCTGGCCATCACGGAAATCCTTGATGAACGCCAGTCTTCCGACGGCAAATTGATCCTGGAAATCAAAGCTCAGGCACAGGGCTTGGTTCCCGATCTGAAAGATATCATGAACGTTGCGCCCGAAAACTTTGAGGTGACATCAGTGGACGACGAGGGAGTTTCGGTTGCGCAGTTCGACAAAGAAGAAACCATTCCGACCGTGATCTCGGAACGCAACTGGATTGTATCGCTGGAATCCATGAGTGGACTGCCCGAGAAACCAAAGTCATTCGCTTTCCCCGAGCCCGAAGTTGACTTGAAGGAAGTGGTTTACCAGCGCTACGTCGACGCCGATTTAGCGACGGTGACGCCCTTGATCCGACTTGAAGAAGAATATGGAAAAACCGACTACCGTAAGCTCGGCTTGATTTTCGCGGTCGGATTCGTTTTGTTGTTTTTTGTGATTGGACTCGTGGCGTGGCTGGTCTCTCATTTCCGGCGGCCGAAAGTGCAAACGAAAATGGAAGTTCACGAAAATCTTTCGCCCTTTGCCGCGATATCGATACTCCAGGAGATTTACTCCAACAATGGATTGTCAGAAAGCAAACGAGGCGAACTGAAACTCGCCATCGATCGAATGGAAGAATACTATTTTGGAGAAAGCCCACGGGAAGAGGCTCCCGATTTGAACTCAGAAGTCAACAGATGGACTCGGCAATCAAGAGTCGCGATGAACCGATAACGTTTTTACCACCTTGTCCTTCCCCTGCAGAATCAAGACGTGTTCGTTTTCAAGAACTTGAATATCATGGGTCGGCCCCCAATCCAATTCCCATTCGGTCGAACCATTGGCCCCGACGATTGCCAGTTTGCCGTTTCCGCGTGGGATGACCGGGTATTGGGCGTGGCAGACGCTCTCGGTTATCAAGATGCCTGGGACGCGCAGTAACGAACAAAAAATTCTATTTGGATCCGCCTGGAATTGCATTCCTCCTAGAAGGTTGAACAAAGCCAATTGCGGCAATGGCCTGAATCTAATCAAGTTTTTCGTCCAATGAAAACGCTTTGATAAATCCCGTGCCAGAGAGGTTTGACTTCTGCGATTTCAAAAAACCGCCCCCATGTTTTTTGTAAATAGTCGTTGCTGTGAAACACGAGCGCTCGGTAGGGACCAAGATCGGTGTATCGAAAATCCGTGCGACCGGAAGGCAAATCAGATTTCAACATGTCGTCGATATCGCTGCAAATTTTTCGAATCCGAGTTAACAGAAAATCTGTATCGTTTGCCGATCGCAGCAAATTCCATGTGTCTTCGTTTTGCACCGTCAGATAAACCATGCCGCCAGGGCGGAGAATTCGATAGAGCTCGGCCAGCCAAGCCGTTTCAAACGTGTCGATGTGGGTGAACACGGAAAAAGCGCCAATGACGTCGATCGAATTGTCCGCAATGCCGATGTAGGGAATGCAGTTGTTGTGAACCAGTTTCAATTTTTGTGGCAAGTAATCATTAAGCCATTTGATGTGTCGCCCGTTGATATCGCTGCCCCAAAGAGTCTGAACCTCGCTTTGAGCGCAAAAATGCCGCAACACGCGTCCTGAGGCGCAGCCGAAATCAAAATACGACTCGATTTTGACATTCTGTTGCTTCGCTGCCTGGAGAATCTTCAGGTAATCCGCCAAACCGTTCAAAAAGAAGGTCGCATTAAAATTTTTGTTGTAACCCTCGCGGTCACTGGCGGCAGGAATGGGATATTGATCCTTGGCAACGTACTCTTCCAGGGGTATGCCATTCATCAGATCTTCGGTTAATCGGCTGGCGACGTTAAAATCTTCTCGCGGCATCTCGGCGGGGGGCATCGTATTCTTAAACGGCGCTTTCGAATTGTGATTAAGCGAGATATCGCCTTCCCACGTTGGCATGCGAAACTGGGCCCAAGAACTTTGGTCCTTGTTGTTCATTTTCTTCCTTGTTAATTCGACTGACTTTCGGCTGAATCACGGCCAATTGTCCATGATTTGATATGCAGTCAATATAGTGGGTCCGCTAAGATTACTAAACGGATCATCAAAATTTCAAATCCACGCTGGTCCACTTACGGGTCGATTCATTGGTACATATAGGCACTCATTCGATGACGGATCTTCAACTACCGGGTGCCGGGTTACCTCCCTACGAACGCGGAACGCTTTCAATTTTGATCAAGGTCGGGTCGGCGATTTCGTCGGACGCAAGGCGCTGAGGCGGTTCGAGCGAGAAACGGATGAACTCATGAGGTTGTTTGAAGACGACGAGTCCTACGATCCGTTTGAGCCGCTGCTGATCCCCCGAGTCATCGGTATTGAGGACTCCAGTCGAAAATGGTCGGTCGCCATGGTATTGGATCACGTTTGCAAGGTGAACCGGGAAATGGCGTTAGCCGTGGATTCTCTTTCCAAGGGCGTTGTGCCGCATGGCGAGATCGACGTTGCCCTGTACAAACCGGACCCCGATATCGGGTTCGAAGTCGTCGAGCAGTTCGAGCAGGTCAGTCAAGGTTACGTTGGGACGGTGGAAAAAATTCTCAATTCTCGTGACCGACTGCCGACGCAACCGACATTTCCGCATCCCTGGTTTGGTCCCTTGAATGCACATCAATGGCATTACCTTGCCGCCGCCCACATGTGGATCCATCGCCGTCAAGCACAAAAGATCATTGCCATGCTGGGGATCACCTGAACGACGAAGCCGTGGGCAAAAAAATTATGGCTTAGCTCAAAATGGAATGCAAAACTTTCCAAAGGCCGCCTCGGCTTCCAGCCGAATTGAAACGTCACTCTTCCAGGAAAAGCCGAAACCTATTTTCCCTGACGAGAATCAGCGAAGTATTCTTTGCCCACGATTGAATAAAAAACAGCGGCAATTCAAACTCGCCGCTGTTGCTAATGCAATCGTCCAAGTGTTATCGACACGTCGGTTGACGTTTATCTGGTGCGACGCTCTTTCAAGCGAACTGCTTTGCCGACGCGATCCCGCAAGTAATACAACTTGGCCCGTCGCACGACGGCCGAGCGCTTGACTTCAATCTTGTCAATTCGCGGGGAGTGGACAGGGAATTTTCTTTCGACTCCTTGGCCGGCGACGATGCGGCGGACCGTGAACATCTCATTGACGCCGCCGCCGCTGCGGGCGATGACGGTTCCCGAAAAAACCTGCGTCCGGGTTTTCTGCCCCTCATGAATCAGGCAGTGAACGTCAACCGTGTCACCGACCTCAAAGAAAGGGACTTCTTCTTTCATGCTGGACTTTTCGACCAGCTGCATGATTTTTTGACTCATCAGTTTATCCTCATCTTGATTCGCCCAAAGCGATCTTATTGTTATTCTTATTCCAGGAGGTCGCTTCTGCGAATCCTCGTATTCTCCAAACTTTTGGCTTTGCGCCAACGCTCAATTTCCGGATGATTGCCGCTCAGCAGTATTTCTGGCACCTCTAGTCCCTCAAATTCCCTTGGGCGGGTGTATTGGGGATACTCCAGCAACCGGTTGCCTCGCGAAAATGAGTCGTCCCAGCTACTTTTTTCGTCTCCCAGTACACCCGGAACCATGCGAACCAATGAATCTACCAACACCATCGCCGCGACCTCTCCTCCATTGAGGATGTAATCGCCAATGGAAACCTCCACAGGATTCAAGATGTCAATAACCCGCTGGTCAAATCCTTCATAACGTCCACAAAGAACGATCATCCGTTGATTGCTTGCAAAATCCTCAATCATCGGCTGGTTTAGCCGCCGGCCCTGAGGGGTCAGCAGAATGGTGATCCCCGGATCGGGATCCATCTGCTGGACGTCGCGTACACAATTTACCACCGGTTCGACCATTAAGATCATCCCCGGACCGCCCCCGTAAGGCGTATCGTCGATTTTTTTGTGCTTGCCCTGCGCCCAGTCACGCAGATTGTGAACGTGGATCTCAACCAGCCCTCGTTCAATCGCTTTGTTAAGGATGCTTTGACTCATATAGCCGGGGAAAATTTCCGGGAACAAAGTCAAGACATCGAAACGCATGTTTTACTACTCGGCCTTTTCTTCCGTGGAAGCTTCGGCAGGCGCGTCGGCGGGCGCTTCTTCTTTCACTTCCTCAGCTGGTGCTTCTGCCGCCGAATCGCCGGCGGATTCTACAGGTGATTCCGCAGGAGTTTCTTCGGCTGGTTTTTCCGGAGCTTCCGGTTTGGGCATTTTCACTTTCGAAGCTGCGTTTCGAGCGGCTTCTATGGAAGAGGCTCGACGCACGCTCAATCGTCCAATCGCTTCCGCCTGCGCTTCGAGATGAGTTCCCTCGGCACCATACTTCTTGATCAAAGTGGAAACCTTGCGACTCGGTTGGGCACCGACGCTTAACCAATAGTTGATTCGCTCGCCCTTTAAAATCGCTCGGGCATCGGTTTCGGGGACCATCGGGTCATACGTTCCGAGTTCTTCTATTACGCGACCATCGCGGGGTGCACGTTGATCCATCACGCAAACGCGAAAAAACGGTCGATGGGTACGGCCCATCTTTTTTAAACGAATTCTTACTGCCACGAATCATTTCCTTTCGAATCATCTGTTGAACTTGACAGCAAGCCATCAAATTCACACGGTTAAACGTCAGTCCTGATCAAGCGGTCGATCATATCAACCTGAAAAACTTGACCTCTTCAACTGGGAAGATGAACCGGAACAAAGTAGGCGTGAGTCAGCCCTCGTTGCCCCGGTTTTTCTTGGATCGTCTCATTTGACGAAGCTTCTTCTCGCGATCTTTTGCGAGCTTTTTTCTCTCTTTGGTGCTGAGTCTTTTCCCGGTTCCCTTTTTCGTTTTTGGCATGCCCCGGGATGGGTCCATCATCTGTTGTTGCATCTCCTGCATTTTTTGCATTCGATCGCCAGTTCCCATGCCAGCCATGCCGGTCAACATGGGTTTCATCATATCATATTGTTTGACCAGTTCATTGACCTGTTTCGGCTGCACGCCCGCCCCGAGGGCGATACGTTGGCGGCGACTGACGTCAATCAGCTTGGGGTCTTTCCGCTCGGCGGGGGTCATGCTGTCAATCATGCCGACCATTTGGCGAATCTGTTTCGAAGTCTCACCCTGGTTCATGACTTCGTTAATTTCTTTCATGTTTGGCATGCCAGGTAGCAAGCCCATCATTTTTTGCATCAGCCCTGGTTTGGCCATTTTCTGCATATGATTTCGAAAATCATCAAGCGTGAATTGGCCTTTCTCCAAGGCTTCCTGCATTCGCAGTTGTTCTTTTTCATCGACCAGTTTTTGAGCTTCTTCGACCAAGGCCACCACGTCGCCCATGCCCAGGATGCGGCTGGCCATGCCTTCGGGCCGGAAAAATTCCAGGTTGTCGAGGTGCTCGCCAGTTCCGATGAATCGAATCGGGACCCCGGTGACATGTTTGACGGAGAGCAATGCTCCACCACGGGCATCACCGTCGAGTTTGGTCATCACGACGCCGTTGAGCTCCAAGGCATCATGAAACGCCGCCGCACTACGAACCGCGTCCTGTCCGGTCATTCCATCGACAACCAGGAACACATGATCCGGTTGGACCTCACGATCAATCGTCTTCAACTGATCCATCAAGGCTTCGTCGATGGCCAATCGACCGGCGGTATCAAGGATCACGACAGGATTCTCGTTGGCCCGGGCCTGCGCCACAGCGGCACGGCAGACTTTGACCGGATCGGTCTCATTCCGATCGCTGTAAACGGGCACCTGAAGCGTTTCACCCAATACATGCAGCTGATCGATGGCGGCCGGGCGCTGCAGGTCAGCGGCGACCAGCAACGGCGTGATTTTGCTGTTCCTTTGCAGCATTTTTGCCAGTTTGCCGCAGGTCGTCGTTTTTCCGGAACCTTGCAGGCCGCACATCATGATGATGTTGACGTCTTTGTCCAAACGCAACTGATCGTCGACGGGACCTAACAGGTTGACCAGTTCCTGATGAACGATCGCCGTTAGTTGCTCACCGGGTTTGAGCGAGAGCAGGACTTTCTCGCCGAGCGCCTGTTCGGTTACTCGCCCCATAAAATCACGAACCACGTCGATGCTGACGTCGGCTTCCAGCAGCGAATTTTCGACCAATTTGAGGCCGTCGCGCATATTGGCTTCAGTCAATTTGCCTTGGCCGCGAATTGACTTAAAGGCGCCTTTTAGGCCGTCTTGAAGGGAATCAAACATGAGTCTCGGTGGTTTACGAAAAATCCCACCTGGGAGAGGTGGGAGCAGGTCGTGATTTTAGAAGCGAAATCTTATCCGAAAACCGGCTAATTTGTAAGGGCTTCTGCCACTTTCGGGGGCGCTTTAAGACTTTCCTGATCAGCAAACGGGCCCGAAAAGTCGATGGTGAGACTGGTAAAATTAGGACATCAAACGGGCTCGTGCTGATCCCCATTTGGCCGACGCGGCAGTGCTCGTAAAATGTTGCTGCGGCTAACGAACCGGATCTCAGTTCCATCCGATTGGTTTCGAATCAGTCCACCAGGTCGCCAGCAACTGGAGACGTGGGAAAATTCCACGGTTTCTGCTCCAATACGGCCTGAACGCCAGAAAACCCGCAATCAAGCATCAACAATTGAGAACTATCAAGTGACCACCGGTGCTTTTGAATTTTTGAGACAGAACGGTTAATGAACAAGAAAGATCCCGAGAAACTGACGATCCTGATTCGAGTCCCTTCCGAAATCGAAGCGGCCCCCATTGTCGCGGCATTGGAATCGCAAGGGATTTCATCAACCGTGACGGGTGGATTCACCGCCGGCTTTATCGCCGAGGCACCGGGGGATGTCCAAATCAAAATCTTGGAAAAAGATCGTAAGATTGCGCAGAAAGTGCTTCGTCAATTCCAGGCGGATAATCAAAAGATCAACTGGGATCAGGTGGATGTCGGCAAGGCCGATGACGACTAATCCGCGGTTGTTTCTCAGATCTGCCAGAACAAGGTTGTTTGAACCGTCGTCAGTACAACGCGGTTTGGCAACTGAATTGCAGCCGGTTTCCGGCAAAACATTGCGAGCTTGTTGCCGGCCCACTGTCGGTTGATCAAACATCCGGGCAAGAAAGCTTTTGCTTGTGCTGGCCGACAAATCGCCAGGTTCGGCTATTTTTGCTTCCAGCCACCGCGCAACATGTAAAGATAATCGATCGCCTCCAAGTCATACTCGGCAATCGCATTGTCGACCGTGCGCCTCCAGGATGTCGAAATCTCTCGCGGTAACCGTATGGTCTTGGAGATAGGCCGTCGCCTGATCGCCGAGTGATTCCAACAGGTCTAAGGTGCCGAATTCCTCCATGACAACTTCGTCGGTTCCGCCGTTGCCGTCGAACGTCGTATTTTCCGCGTTGACCATTCGCAGTAACTGCAACGTTGATTCCAATTCGATATCGGAGAAGCTGGCCACCAATCGTTCGTCGGTTTGCCCACCCTTCAGATACGCATTGTCGATTCCTCCCAGCGTATCGACTTTGATTTCCTCGAATCCGATGGCCCGGCTCAAATTGGAGTCTGTCCTCAAGCTCAGATTTCCATCTTGAAGGTTAACGATGTCCTCTCCCACCGAGCCCACCATGATCGCACGGTCAAAGCCGCCGTTTTTTGCCACCGCATTGACTCGGTCGAATCCCGCGACTTCCACTGAGAAGTGGGACGACTCGATCTTCGCAATCCGGCTGTCGCTGGTGTAAACATCGTTGCCAACGCTATCGAGTAGATGAGCGACGTCATACCCACCCGTCGAAATGGCTTGGACGTTATCGAAACCATGGCCGGCAAGAACGTAGCCTTGACCATGGATGGTCGAAAGCCCGTTGTCAAATCGGAACACGTCGTCCAATCTGGAATCCTGCATCACCAGCAAATCGTTGCCCTGACCGCCGATCGCATTGATTTTCTCAAAACTGCTGGCAATCAAGAAAGCGTCATCCGTTTGCAGTTCGACCTGGGTGGGCGCGAGCACAAACCGATCATCGCCGGCGGTATCGAAAACATTTGCCCGGTCAGCCCCTCCCCGACCGTCGACGGCGATTGATTCGAATTGATCCACCACCACGATGCTGGCGTCGGAACGCATCGAATTGCGCCCCTGGCGGGAGACAAACAGGTCCTGGCCATCAGTTCCGTTCAGTTCAGCCACGTCAGTTCCACCTGTGGATTGGACGAAGACGACATCAAAGCCGCTGACCACGCTTGAGAAACCGGAGCCAGTTAAAGACACGATATCAGCAGATGCGGTGAGAGAATCGTTGCCAACGGAATCCATCAATGCAACCGCATCATGGCCACCGCCTCCGGCGATCTGAATTGATTCCAGGTTGTCGGCTCTCATTCGGAAGCGTTCGTTGCGAACGTTCAAGCCATCCGGGCGGGTTGCGACGTTGTCGTCCTCGGAACCCAGCTGGACATTGATCGAATCTTGCCCTTGAAGCCCGTGGACATTGACTTTTTGAACGTAACTTTCTTCAAACTGGTAATCGAGTCCGTTGACTTGAACGGAAATTCCGTTGCTTGCGTCGACGAAGATGTTGTCGTTTTGATTTGTTCCGTTAACCGAAAGGACGCCCGACTCCAAGGAGACCAGGTTGTCCAGTTTCAGATCGACGTCAGAAACCTGGCCAATGACTTTTACGTAGAACGTCTCGTGCTGTTCCGCAATCACATCAATCCGCAATTCTGATGACTGGGCAGACTGCGACGCGACCAGGTTTCGCGTGCTATCGTAGACCTCCAGTGTCATCGTTTCGGGATTGGCGGTGGACGTCTGCACGGTCAGGAATCCATCTCGGCTGGCGTTCAGCCGAAAAAGGGATTCTCCGTTGATGGATTGGTTGGAGAGTTCGGCCGAGGTGACTCGTCCGATCTCGATGGCTGACACCCTGTTGTCGAATTCGACGTCAACCGTGTAGTGCCCGTTGCCTTCAGCAGAAGAAATCGCGAATTGATACTGTCTACCGGCTTCAACGGTAAATGAAACCTCATTCCCACGGAAAACTGCCTGAGTTCCTGCCACTTCAACCAAAGGAGAAAGGTCGTGGGTTGTCTCAAAATTCAAACGAATCTCACCGCTGGATTGGGCCCGAAACGTAAATTGATCAACATCAGAAAGCTTGCCAATCGTACCGCCAAATGATTCCCCGCCTTCGATCATACCGAGATTGGTAGCCCCGGCGCCTTCACCATGCAAGTCCTGGACAACCGCTGCCAGTGCCGCTTCGAGGTTGATGTTGTAATAATATCCCCCCGTGACTTGATCGTACACCTGGTCGGCAGTTTCGCGGAACTGCTGGTATAACGTGTCCTGATCGATACCCGAAACGCCCATGAACTCGTTGGCTTGCCGAAGGACGGCGCTCGCGCCGGCGACGTATGGAGCGGACATACTGGTACCTGTCGAACCGAGGAACCGGTTGCCGGAAGTGCCGCCGAACAAATGATCCGGAACGGTACTCTTGATCGACTCGCCCGGCGCGACCAATGCGTTGTCGGCTCGTTGGCTGAAGTCACTCATCACACCGTTGGCATCGTGGCTGGCGACTGGCACCACGTGCGAGCTGACCGCAGGATAGCTCAAGCCTGACTCACCGTACGATTGAAATGAATTTCCGGCAGCCACGGAAATAAACAATCCCTCCGCCTCGAGTTTGGCAAATTCGTCTTCCAGCGTTGCCCACTCCGGTGTGTTGAAGGCGTTCCATTCGTTCCCTAGTGACAAGTTTACGGTCGTGATGGGATTGTCAAAATCGTCCTTGTGTTCATGAATCCATTGCAGAGCCTGTTCCACCAAATCGAGGTCGCCCACGCCTTGGTCATCGAAGACGCGCAGTGCCACGAGGTCAACTCCGGAACTGACGCCTCGATACTGATTGTCTTCACTGCCGATAATTCCCGCGACATGGGATCCGTGAAAGCCGGCGGGTCCGTCATCGTAGGGATTGGCATCGTTTTCGGCGAAATCCCAGCCGCCGACGACTTTGTGGCCTTCACCAAACCCACCACCCAGGGCGTAGTGATCCCAAGCAATTCCGGAATCGATGACGGCAACCGTTTGGCCTGCGCCGTCAAAACCATACTGGTCGGCAATTTGCGCCGCTTGGGTGGGTGATGCTGCGTTCTCCAACAATGGATGACTGACGACCTGTCCCGTCAACGCCGGCGCCGCGATTTCCATCTCTGGCAACAGGTTGGCAACGGCCTGAGCCGACATTACCAGCCGTTGTTCAAACTGCTCGAACCGAGTCTTTCGCTGATTTCGAGTTTCGTGGCGAGTGCGTGCCATTTGGGATTCTCATCGCGCGTCAGCCCTTGGACTTGGCAGCAGCCGCGCAGCGGTCAAGTCGAACCATCATGGTTGGGAAATGTGCGCCGGAATCCCTTTAGCGCACCCAATACCAGTCAACCAGTCGTTGACACGTCGAACCGGCCGGCTCGACTGGCAACTACTCGAGACAAGAAAGTCGGAAAACTCCGGGTTTTCTTCCTCGAATCCGTGCCGCGGAAACTATACGTCGAATCCAATGAAAAGGGTTGGAATTTGTCATCACCGAGGCGTCGTGACAGCATCGCAGGCGACTTTGACGATTGAAACGATCGCAACGTCTGGTAAGCCGTTAGCATCTGAGCCGCGCCTTACTTCGTCTTCCGACACATTCAATCCGGGCAGGCAACTCGGACGATGACGATTTAACGAATGAAACCGGTTCTGCCAAATGCCCCAGAACAAATTTTGAGGTTTGCGAACGATGAAGCCCATGTCGAAATTTGAGTACTTTTGCCTATCAAGATTCTCGCAGCCCAGCGAAGATCGCTTGATCTATAAAATCATTTGCAAAAGGAAATATCGTTCCATCATGGAAATCGGACTCGGTGTGGGCACTCGAGCCGAAAAGATGATCCGAGTCGCTCAAAAATACGGAGCGTCGAGTAGCGTTCGATATACCGGAATCGATTTGTTTGAGGGGCGAGAAAACGGCCAGGACCAACTGTCGCTTCGACAAATGCACAAACGATTGAGCCGGCAAGAGGCGAAAGTGCAGTTGGTACCCGGCGATCTGCATAGCGCATTGTCAAGAGTTGCCAATTCGCATGTTCGAACCGATCTGATACTGATTTCTGCGTCGGAGAACGAGCAATCGCTGACCCCCAGCTGGTTTTATTTCCCTCGTATGCTTCATGCCGGTTCGACATTCATGATCCAGTCCGAACTCGGCGGTGCCTTCAAGACCATGAACCGGTTGGAAATCGAGAAGTTAGCCGATAAGCATACTCCCAAGCGGGAATCCAAAGCAGCTTGAACGAAGCCGCCCAAGAACAGCAAGATTAACATTGCGGATGAAGCGAAGCGCTCCTCTCGAAACCTGCAGCTACGCCCAAAGCTCAATCAGCCGTCAGCTTTCACGAAGGTTTCGTGGAGTTTGCAGGCCGGACAAACTAACGCTTGTCACGCTGGAACCGAAAACGCGTTCCTCGCGATTTTTGGTTTGAGCTGTTCCGGCATCGCATTTCGCTACTCTTTATATTCCGTCTCCTGGAACACCGGATCCGTCAGACGGCAGTCAGAATTGCCTCCGCTACTTGCCATATGATGGTGAAGATGGCGCCGATGTTCGACTAATTGATACGACCCGTTCAGGCCGATCATTCGCTGCATATCGCTAAAGTTTGCCAAACTTGGAGATCTTGCCAGCTTGCTTCCGATAGCATTTTTAGGCAAGCACATTCTCAACTTTCAGCGGTCGGCTAAAATGCTCAAGAACGAAGACATGATTGGTGTAGAGAAGGAACTGAAGGAACTCAAAAACGCGGTCTCGCAGCCTTCAGGATCCAACCTGCAGTCGCCGCTCGAAACGTATTTGCGCGAAATCAACGAGACCAAACTGTTGAGTGCTGCGGAGGAAAAGCAATTGGCGAAAGCGATCGCGCAAGGCGATGTCCGTGCCCGGGATCGAATGATCCGCGCTAATCTTCGATTGGTCGTCAACATTGCCCGAGGATACACGGGCAAAGGACTAGGGCTGCAGGACTTGATCGAGGAAGGGAATCTGGGATTGCTGCGAGCGGTCGAAGGTTTTGATCCGACGATGGGAACTCGGTTCAGCACTTATGCGAGTTATTGGATCAAACAGTCCATTAAAAGGGCGTTGATCAACTCCGCAAAAACCATCCGCATTCCGGCGTACATGGTCGAGTTGCTTTCAAAATGGAGACGTGCCAACGTTCGCTTGACGGACGAACTTAAACGGAACCCGACCCCGGAAGAGATTGCCCGATTGCTGGGACTGCCCAAACGGAAACTGCCCATCATCAAAAAGGCCATTCAGATCTACAACTCAACACCGCAATCGGATCAATCCGAGTCCGGTTGGTCTTTGGGCGAAATGGTGATGGATGAGCGGATGCGAAGTCCGGAAGAAGAACTTCTCGAGAACGACGTGATGTCCAAAATCAAATCCATGTTGCATGATCTCGATGACCGTGAATCAAAGGTATTGAAAATGAGGTTTGGACTCGAAGATACCGAACCACACACGCTGAAAGAGATTGGAGAATTGATGGGATTGACTCGGGAGCGAGTTCGGCAGATCGAGACAGAAGCCCTCAAAAAACTGGGGGACGGTCTGCGGGATCCGTTTGACATGGAAATGATCATGCCGTTCTAGGTGGCGGCCACGGATGGGGCTTCTGCAGAAAGCTATTTCGAACGAAAGCTGCCAACTAACGGGACTAAAGCATTTTCAGAGTCAATGTACAGTGCCTGGGGGATCTTGCCCCCGAACAACGGTTGGAAGCCACAGCCACAGCAGCACATACCAATTCTCAAAGTGCTTTAGCAAGTACTCAAGTTCGTCAATTCGGATTCGAGTGGGACTCCATGCGGCGAATCTTTTCCACTCGTCGTGCATGTCTCCCGCCTTCAAACTCGGTGGCCAACCATTGAGTTGCGATTTCCCGATAGTCATCATCGCTGAAACCAGAACTATTGAGACAAAGGATGTTCGCATCGTTGTGCGAACGACTTAACCTCGCCATTTCCTTGTCGCACGCCAGCGCGGCGCGGATACCGTCAATCTTGTTGGCGGCAATTGCCATTCCGATTCCGGTTCCGCAAACCAGGATCCCCATGTCACTTCTCCCGGTCGCAACCTCTTGGCCGACGTCGGCGGCGATGTCTGGATAGTCGCATGATTCGGTCGAGTCAGTGCCCCGATCGTCGACTTCGTGACCCGCTCTTCGGACGGCTTCCGAGACGATTTTACGTTCCGCGATGCCACGGTGGTCGGACCCGATCGAAACTTTCATTTTGTTGTCCTGTTTACTCTGTACGCTTCTGCACAACTGCCAGGTTTCAAATTAAGGTTTTGCTCAGTCGTGTGTCGAAGCCTGGCAACACGTTTTTCCGACCGACTACAGGATCTCAAAATCGGCAACCCATTGTGCCAGGTTTTCATCGATCTGTTTTGCGCAGTTTCGGTAGACTTCGATCGGCGCTCCGATAGGATCGGACACATCCGCTCCGTCCCGTCGAACCGTATGCGTTCGCGTCTCCAACATTGGCCAGTGGGCCACCAGGGCTTCCCGATGGCCGTTGGTCATCGTCAATATCACATCGGCGAATTGGGCGAGTCTTCCCGTGATCGGTTGACTGGCATGCTCGGATATTTCCAGCCCCATTTCCCGCATGACGGCATCGGCCTGTTCTGCTGGTGGAGCTCCCGGCGTCGCAGCGATCCCGGCGGACATGACAGTTATTCCCTTGGATTCCAAGTCATCAACGCCGCAGCCGATTTTTTTGGCAATTTGATTGCGCAACAAGGCCTCACCCATGGGACTTCGGCAGGTGTTTCCAGTGCAAACCACCAATGCAATAAATCCTGACAGCTGGCGAAGCGTTTTCTCGTCGACAACGCCTTCGCGCAACACCTTCATTTGGTTGCCCTCGACACCAACGACCGTGGAAGAATTTCCAAACTTGGAGGGTCCATCATCGAGGATCAAATCGATCCGATCCTCTAGTGCGGTCTTAACCTGTTCGCCGTCAATGGCCTCTGGTTCACCGGCAAGGTTAGCACTCGTCAGCACGAGGGGCCCGGCACACAGCCGCATGATCTGCAGTGTGAGTTCATGGGCGGGAACGCGCAGACCGACAGTTCCTCTGGAAGCAGTCGCTTGACGTACGGAGGGAGCCAACCGGTTGATTACACTGTCCGGGTGTTCCGAGTTCAATACCAGGGTGACTGGGCCGGGCCAGCAGCGGCGGGCCAACCGTCTGGCGAGAATGGACATATTCGGGACGTAATCGAGTGCCGCTTCCAGGCTTTTAACCGCAAACGCAAGAGGCTTGTCTTTGGATCTGCCTTTGATTTCAAACAGCCGATCAACTGCCTCTGGCATTAACGCACTGGCGGCCAATCCATAGACAGTTTCTGTCGGAACCGCGATAATCTTTCCAGCGGAAAGCGCTTCCACGGCTTGGTGAATGACATCTCGCACGTCGTCGGTATTTTGAAGGTCTAGTTTGACGGCAGTCATTTACGGGTCACTGGGATGTGAATTTGGGCGTGGATTCGAAACCAAACCGACGAAAATCAACTATATCGTTCGTCAAGCGAACGGGTCAAGTAGCGGAAACCGCGCATGCGTCTGCACCCATCGCCACATTGTTGGAGGACAGGTTGAATCTAGATCTAGAGCCCGATCCGCATTCTCGGATGCTAAAACAACCGCCCGCAAGGCGGTTCCAACTGCGCCAGGCCACACGTTGGTTGCCAAACATCGCCGTTTGCCTACTCCTGACGGCATTGTGTGGTTGTCTTGGGGAGGACGCGAAGCTGGATTCAAATGTTTTGGTGTGGGGAAGAAAAGGACTGGACCAAGGTCGTTTCATCAAGCCCCGGGCCATCACTGTTGATGCCCAAGATCGGATCTACATCGTCGACATGACCAGTCGAATCCAGGTTGCCAGTCGTGATGGCGAGATTCTGCAGGTGTGGCGGACACCCGCATGCGTTCAGGGAAAACCTTGTGGACTATCGATCAGCAACGATGGTTTGTTGATGGTTTGTGACACTCACTATTTCCGGGTTTTGTTTTATACGCCCGACGGAGAGTTGGTGGAAGAAAGAACGATCGGTGGCACGAATGGGAGAGGTCCGGGCGAGTTCGGATTTGTCACGGACGTTGTTCAGGATTCGCGCGGTAACTATTACGTTTCAGAATACGGTGACTACGATCGAATTCAAAAGTTCTCGCCAGATGGCAAGTATGTTTACCAGTGGGGTGGGCACGGAACTGCGCCCGGCAAATTTTAGCGACCTCAGGGATTGGCGATGGATGAGCGTGACCAGTTGTGGGTTGCCGACGCGAGCAATCATCGCATTCAAGTTTTTGATGTCAGTGGAGATCGCCCCAAAGTCGCAAAAGTCTGGGGCCAGCCGGGTTCCGATGAAGGAGAATTGAGTTATCCTTACCACCTGATTCTCGACGGCGAAGGGCACGTTTTCGTATGTGAGCTTGGCAACCACCGAATCCAGAAATTCACGCTCGATGGAGATCCGCTCGGGTGCTGGGGAGGTCCCGGCAGAGCGCCTGGAAGATTGCACCAACCGTGGGCGATGTGCCGGGATCATACCGGTTCGTTTCACGTGTTGGATTCCTACAACCATCGGATTCAGCGATTTGAGTTTGATGAGGACGCGGACCATACTGGGATTCGCTCCCCAAGGCCATGAGTTCGCGAACCGCGAATTTTTTGATTTGTAAAACATTTCTGAACACTCTGAACGAGGGACTTGCCCAGCATGACTGCCGCAAAACCGCACTGGATTGGATTTGATTTGGGTGGTACCAAGATGCTGGCCGTTGTCTACAACGATCAGTTTCAGCCGTTGGGCCGCGCACGAAAAAAAACGAAGGGTCGCGAGGGGATGGAGGCCGGCTTAAAACGGATCAACAATGTGATCCATGAAGCGCTCGACGATGCGGACGTGCAAGCGGAACATGTTCTGGGACTGGGAATTGGATGCCCGGGTCCGCTTGATTTGCACCGCCGAGTCATCCGCAATGCACCGAATCTCGGATGGCGTAATGTTCCCATCGGCCAATCGATCGAAAAGGAGTTTGGTTTCCCGGTAACGGTTGCCAACGATGTGGACTCTGGAGTTTTTGCGGAGTACAAATTTGGTGCCGGCCAAGGGGCACGGTGTGTGTTTGGCATTTTTCCCGGCACGGGAATCGGTGGCGGTTGCGTATATGAAGGCAAACTTTTTCATGGCTCGAATTGTTCGTGTATGGAAGTCGGCCACATCCCGCTGATGCCAATGGGACTATTGGACGGCGTTGGGAAAGCGGGCTCACTGGAGGCACTTGCTTCCCGGCTTTCAATTGCCGGTGCCGCCGCGCAAGCCTGCTACCGAGGACAGGCGCCGTGGTTGCTGAAAAAGTCCGGAACCGATTTGGCAGATATCCGGAGCGCCGCGATTGCCGATTCAGTCAAGAATGGCGATCAGGCAGTGCAGGCGATCGTCGAGCAAGCGTGTCGCTATTTAGCGCTTTCGGTCGTGACGGTCGTCCATCTTTTGGCTCCAGACATCATTGTCTTTGGTGGCGGTTTGATCGAAGCCATGGGTAGCGAGATGTTGCCAAAAATCGACGAGTTGGCTCGCGAGCGAGTTCTGCCCTCGATGCGCGAAGTGTTTAAGATTGCTGAGGCCCAACTCGGCGATGATGCCGGCGTCATGGGCGCGGCCGCTTTGGCTCATCAGGCGGTAATGCAGATTTAGAGGATGCGGTTTCAGCTCCGCGCTTCATCGTCCAGGTCCAATGGTTGTGGGCCTCGATTCGCGCTCTGTGGGACGGGACTTGTGCAGTTCTCGCCACTTCGGATCAGGTTGGTGGTTCCAGGGAATCGTCAAGCAACATTGCGGTGAGTGTGTTAAACTGAATTTCGGCGGCCTGGCAACAAAAGAAACAGCGAAAACGTCGTCTACCTAACTTCATCAATGTCATGAAACAGGATTCGAATTATCCCGGCGAATCTAGCCGATTATCTGGTCCGCCGCGCATGGTCGCAGTGATTGACATCGGAGCCACGTCGCTGCGAATGCAGATTGCCGAGATTAAATCGGACGGTTACGTTCGCAAGTTGGAGTCATTTGGCCAAGCGGTCAGCCTGGCAAAGGATTCCTTCATTCAGGGATACATTTCCAGAGAAACGATCGAAGATTGCGTTCAAGTATTGGAGATCTACCGCTCCAAACTGAATGAATACGGGATTGTTGATCCGTCTCAAATACGGGTGATTGCGACCAGTGGTGTTCGCGAGGCGACGAACCGGTTGGCATTTGTGGACCGGATTTTTGTTGCGACTGGATTCGAAATCGAACCGTTTGAGGAAGCGGAACTCCATCGCGTTACTTACCTGGGAGTGCTTCCGTTTATCCGAAATCAACCGGACTACTTTTCCGGGGCCTCTCTGGTCGTGGAAGTTGGCGGCGGAACTTCGGAGGTTCTGCTGTTGGAGCAAGAGAATGTGGCGTTTTCGCAGACCTATCGGCTGGGAGCTTTGCGACTGCGAAATACACTGGACCGTTACGATGCTCCGCTGGCAAAGTCTCGCGCTTTGATGGAGTCGCAAATCCTGCAAACGGTCAAGCAATTAAGGGACAATTGTCCGAACGATTCTCCGGACTCATTCGTCGCGATGGGTGGGGATGTGCGTTTTGCCGCCAAAGAAATCAATCAACAACCCGTCGGCGACCAGATTGTTCAGATTGATATTGGAGACCTGCAGGATTTCACGGATGAGATTCTCAATCAGTCACCGGACTCGCTAGCGGCAAAATTTCACATGAGCTTGCCAGACGCCAGAACGTTGGGGCCGGCGTTGCTGGCGCAATTGACGATTGCCAAGGAATTTAACGCGAGTAAGTTCCTGGTGGCCAACGTCAGCCTGCGGGACGGACTGCTGGAAGAGATGTCGGAGGGGAGTGGCTGGTCTGACTCAATCCAAAAACAGATCATGAGGTCAGCCATTCAAATCGGAAGAAAGTTCAATTTCAGCGAAGTCCATGCGGTTCATGTCTCGAAACTCGCCTGTTCGCTGTTTGACCAACTGCAGGCACTGCACGAATTGCCGGAACGTTTTCGAAAGATCCTTCAGTTGGCCGCGCTGCTCCACTCAGTTGGTTACTTCATTAACTCAAAGTCCAGTCATAAGCATTCCATGTACTTGATCCTGAACTCTGAGTTTTTTGGCGTTGGGTCGTTTGACCTTGAATTGATAGCTTTGGTGGCGCGCTACCATCGCGGAGCCAGTCCGCAGCCCACCCACGACATGTATTCGGCATTGAATCGACATCAGAGAGTTGCGGTTTCGAAGCTGGCTGCGCTCGTCAGAATCGCCATCGCTCTTGATGTCTCGCAGACGCAACGCGTCAAATCCGTTACCTGTCGTTTGAATGGTAACACGCTTAATCTGATCACTACCGATGTCGCGGACATCTCGCTGGAACGGCTTGAGCTGTCCCAGGCCTCAGGCCTGTTTGAAGCAATCTTCGGTAAGTCAGTTGTTTTGACCATGGTTGACGAAACGGAATGAAAAAGAAAAAAAACGACTACTTTAATCGTGAACTGAGCTGGCTGGCGTTCAACCAGCGGGTGTTGGACATGGCGTTTCGTGACTCGACCCCACTCTTGGAACGCGTAAAGTTTGTGGCGATTTCGGCCTCCAATCTGGACGAGTTTTTTATGGTTCGGGTGGGCGGATTGAAAATGGTGGAACACTCGGGCCGCGACAGTACCGACCACATGGGCTGGACTGCCGAACAACAACTGAAAAAGATTCGCCAACGCGTTTTGAAGATGAATGCATCGCAATCGGATTGCCTTCAAAATCAGCTCGAGCCCGAGCTTTTAAAGCATGACATCGAACGCGTTCGACCCGGGGACCTGAAGGAATCGCAACACAGCCACCTCGCTCAGCGGTTCATCAACGAGTTCGAGTCAACCATTGCGCCGTTGGCGATTGAAACTGCCGAGGACTTTCCGATGCTCAGCGGTGCCCGATTGTGCATGTGCGTCCGGCTCAAAAACCTTCCCAACTCCTCACTCCGCCCGGTTGACGGTGCCCCCGCGCTGACGGTCGACGAGGCGGCCGAGCAAAAAGCGGATCGTTTTGTATTGCTGCCGCTAGGTCGTTCCCTTTCACGAATTGTAACCGTCCCCAGTGAAAGCGGGTATCGCTACATGTTGCTGGAAGATGTGATCGGTATGTTTTTGCCACAGTTGTTCGCCAACCAGGAAGTGCTGGAATGGACGACGTTGAGGATCACCCGCAACGGGGATGTCGAGCTGAACGAAGACGAGCGAGCGGACCTGTTGTCCGGTATGCAGGAAATGTTGGAAGCCCGCCAGACCAGCGATTGCGTTCGACTGGAAGTGTCAGCTTCCGCCAGTGAAACGTTGAGATCATTCCTGCTTGAATGTGTTGGAGCGACTGAAGACGACGTTTATCCGATTGATGGACCGATCGCACTGACGGATTTTTTCGAGATCGCAATGCTGCCGGGATTCAACAATCTCAAAGATGAACCCTGGCCTCCACAACCCTCACCGGACTTCAGTCCTGATGAGGATATCTTTGAAACCATCGCTCACGCCGATCGCCTTTTGTATCACCCGTATCAGTCCTACGACCCGGTGATCAAGTTCCTGCAGGCGGCCGCTGCTGACCCGGACGTGATTGCGATCAAGCAAACGTTGTACCGGACAGGGAGTAAAAGTGAAATCGTGGGGGCGCTGAAGACGGCCGCTGAAAACGGCAAACATGTAACTGCTATCGTGGAACTCAAAGCGCGATTCGACGAAGCTCGCAACATCTATTGGGCACAACACTTGGAACGCGCTGGGGTGGATGTGATTTATGGGGTGCGAGGTTTGAAAACCCACGCCAAGCTGTGCATCGTGGTCCGACGTGAGCCGACAGGGATTCGTCGTTATATGCATTTCGGGACCGGCAACTACAACGAATCAACGGCGCGACTGTACAGTGACGTCAGCCTGTTTACCTGTGATGAGCAGATTGGTACCGATGCGGTTCATTTTTTTAATGCGATTACCGGGCTCTCCGTACCGCAGACATTGAGAAAACTGGCGGCTGCCCCGATCAACATGCGTGAGACGTTTCTCGATTTGATCAATTTTGAAACTGAAAATGCTCACCGGAAAGGAGGTGGGCAAATCACTGCGAAAGTCAACTCCCTGGTCGACCTTGAGCTCATCGACGCGCTGTACGCGGCGTCCAAAGCGGGTGTCAAGATTCGCCTCAATGTGCGCGGGATTTGTTGCCTGGTTCCGGGTCGCAAGGATCTGAGTGAAAACATACGAGTCATCAGCGTCGTTGACCGCTTTTTGGAACATGCTCGAATTTTTCATTTCCAACATGGCCGCGACGAGCGGCTGTTTATTTCAAGTGCCGACTGGATGACGCGAAATCTTGACCGGCGAGTCGAGCTGATGACACCGGTCCAGGATGAAACTTGCCGGGCTGGATTAACGCGGATTCTCAAAGCCTATTTTGACGACAACTTCAGTGCGATGGAACTTCAGCCTGATGGATCCTATGCTCCAGTCACCCGGAGAAAGAAAAAGGCCGAATTTCGCGCCCAGGAACACCTATTCAATGAAGCCTGTCGTATCCATGAGGCCCACACCAATCCCAAGACGACGGTGTTTCAGCCACATCGAGGTGACAGCACCTAGAAAGCAAGCTAGAACGGTCGTTTTGGCCTCAGAACGATGCGTTTTGGAAACGCAGATCGGCCGGTGTTGACTCCAGACAACCGCCAATTCGATTTGCATTGGAAAGCAACCGGTCGTATCGGTTACACTTTACCGGCGGATTCCGGGTTCGCCAAAAAAGACCAGATATCCATGAGATAACAATCTATACTTCAACGGCACTTTTCCACTTCCTTTGCCATTTTTTTTTTCGCCCTTCAGGACGGCAAAGCATGTTCTTCAAACGACACCGCAGCTCCAAGGTCAATCAGAAAAGTAACGCTACGAAAAGGCGTGCAAGGAAAAGTCGAAGTCAGGACTTCACATTCCAACGGTTGGAATCCAAGAATTTGCTCGCCGGCATTTTTTTTGATGCTGCCAGCGGCGAAGTCACGGTCGCGGGCGACTCGACGGCAAATGTGGGTAGTTTTGTTCAAATTAACCCGAGCCAATATCGAGCAACTCTATCGGGATCCGGGCAGATGGATTTCGCTGTGAATGAGGTCTCGAAAATTGTGTTTATCGGTTACGGCGGTGACGACACGTTCACGAATGCAACCGGAGTGGAAGGGCTGTTGCTGGGCCATGACGGCGACGACTTGCTCGTCGGTGGATCAGGAACCGACCGGATTAATGGCGGCAGTGGAAATGATCAGATTTCCGGTAGAGCGGGCGCCGACCGATTAAATGGTGGCTCAGGTGACGATACGATATACGGGGGAGGCGGCGATGATTTCGTTTCCGCCGGATCCGGCGTCAACACCGTCAATGGCGACGGGGGCGCGGACTTGATATTTGGTGGAGACGACGTCGATACGATTGATGGTGGCCACGGCATCGACCAAATATTTGCTTTGGGCGGCGATGACATTCTCTTCAGTGGCGAGGGTGGTGTTTTTGGCACGAAGGGTACCAGCCAGGCGGATTTGATTTTGGGTGGAGCTGGTAATGACACGATCACGGGACTAGGTGGGCTCAACGTTTTCTATGGTGGGTCAGGGAACGACACCCTGATCGGCAGCAGTACGGGTCAGAACCGGATGCATGGCCAAGGCGGCCAGGATGATTTGACCGGCGGTGCTTATTCGGACTATCTCGCCGGCAACAACGGGGACGATGTAATTAAGGGATTGGGCGGAGTCGATTACATACTTCCGGGGGCCGGCAATGACGACGTTCACGGAGGCGGTGGCAATGACAAAGTTGTTTTAAAGGGAAATTTCGTCGACTTTCAAGTCACCGGAACCGGGTCCTCGTTGACAGTCACAGACACCCGCCTGATCGAAGGAATGGATTCCGTGGTGGCTGCGGAGACGTTTCGGTTCAACGATGGTGATCGCCCTGCCGAATCGGGAATCGTCGAAGTTGTGACGGTTCAACCGATCATTGTGTCCAATTCCAACGGAACCAACACGGCCGAATTCTTTGGCAATTCGGCCCAGGAAACACAAATTAAACAGCTGATTGACGACATCTATTACCAAGCTGGAATCGACGTCGACTGGCTGACCCCAACGACTTGGAACAATACTTTTGCGAATGTCGGTAACAATGGAAACCGTCCCGGCAGCGATCTGGATCAAGTCGTCAACCAGGGTGATTCCGCCGGCGTGGGGAATTCCAATCCGTTGGTGATCGATCTCTACTTCGTCGAAATCGCAGCGGGCTTTGGAAACACCAGCGAAAACACGGCAAATGGGCTGGCCTTTGTCGATGCTAATGGAATCACCGCCCACGTTGGCGACGCACTGCCAACGTTTGCTCTGGGTCGGGATGTCGTGGCGGAGGTGATCGCCCACGAAATCGCCCACAACCTCGGGCTGGAGCACGTCCATGATACGAACAATTTAATGGACGAAGGTGACGAGTTGAATGCTTCTCAAATTGCCACCATTCTTGCGAGCGATTTTACAATTCCGGTTTAGAGCGCTTCCACGATTTGAGCTTGCATTTTTGCGTCCAGTTGCACCGGGCAAAGGGCCCTACCGACGAATGCTAAAAAGCAACATGCTCCGGTCAAAACCGCGTTGGTTGTTGTTCGAGAGTAATTCGAGCATGCGACCAAGTCCTCAGTCCCGAAACGCTATACCAGGTTGATCGGTTTGCCCGCCAAAAAGGCGGCAATGTTCTTCGCAGTCAATTGCATCAATCGACGTCGAGCCTCGATAGTTGACCAAGCCATGTGCGGCGTCAACAGGCAGTTTTTAACGCAAAGCAACGGGTTGTCTGCTGAAATCGGCTCGCTTGAAACGACGTCGAGGAACGCTCCCGCGATTTCCCCTCGGTTCAAAGCCATCGCCAAATCCACCTCATTCACCAGGCCACCTCGTGCCGTGTTGATCAAAATGGCCGATCTTTTCATCCGACCCAGTAACTCCCGATTCACGAAGCCAACATTTTGTTCTGTCTGCGGGCAATGAAGGGACACAACATCCGACACAGAGAATACGTCCGGCAAATCAAGCCATTCAAAATCGTTGAAACCACACACTGGAAGGTCTTTTCGCCGATTCGCGACGACTCTCATTCCGAAGGCATTCGCCAGACGAGCGGTTGCCATTCCTATGCGGCCCAATCCGACAATCCCCATCGTCTTTCCATTCAGCTCCGTCATCGGTGACTTCCAAAAACTGAACTGATTGGATCGCTCCCATTGACCATCTTGAATCAAACCATGGTGCATCTCCGGCCGATGAATCAAACTCAACAAACCGGCGAACACGTGCTGGGCAACCGAGTCCGTGCCGTACACCGGGACATTCGATACAGGAATTCCCTTTCTCTTCGTGAATTCAAGATCCACGACATTGTATCCGGTCGCGGTAACGGATATGAATTTCAATTTCGGCAGCCTTGCCAGAACTCCCCGATTGAGAACGACTTTATTTGTCAGGACAATATCGGCGTCAATCGCACGTTCGACGGTTTCATCTGGCAGCGTCTGGTCATAGATCTCGAGTTCGCCCAACGTTTCGATTTCGCTCCATGACAAATCGCCCGGATTCAGCGTACCCGAGTCCACAGCAACAATTCTCATGGCCTCAGGACTCGCAGGCAGAGATATCCCAGGTAGACCAGCCAACTGCCAAACAGGACCATGCTGATTAGAAACGCAATCGGACGACGATTGGCTTGAAGGCTTTCCGTTGCCTGGGAAGAAGTGACTGAATCCGGGTCAAGGTTCAGATTCTTATCCGACGCTTCGGCGGCCGAGCGTTTGTTATGATTCATGACCCCAAAATGGTGCGCAAACTGTTGATTGAAACTGGCGATCGAGCGTGAGTTGGTCAACGCGTTTCGAATTACGATCGTCTTTGGGCCAAGGAATCGCAAATCGCGAATTCGTGTTCAAACACCTCGTCGAATTGATAAACGTCGTCAAAATGCGAACGCCGATCGCTACTGGATTTTTTCATGATGCCAACATTGATCATGTTGTAGACAATGTCACCAAAGCATCCGGTTTTTTCGATTCCCCAATTTCTCAATACGACTTTCGCCATGTAACCAAATTGGTTTAGAGCGTATTGTCGAATGGCCTCGCACAGTTGTTGGCCGGTCAGGTGCCGCTCACGTTGTGCAAGATGGGTGGCGGAGCCCGCCTCCAAATCCGAATCGTAGGATTGGCAACCAAGCTCCATCGAATCGGCAGCGTAGGCTAACGCTTCTCGAACGAACATGTAGGCTTCGACGGGGTAGCGGGGATCTTCCCTTACCAGCTGGTAAAGTGAGTAGGATTCGTCGGTCATACAATTTGATTCTGAAAGTGGTTTGGATTGGAACGACCTGCTTCATTCTATCCGTCGGGACGGGATTTCCAATTGCTAAATCCCTAGTTATTGCGTCCTTTTCTTCGCCCGCGCCCGCGTGACTGAGAAGGTTTTTCGGCTGGGCGCCCGGTGGCGTCGGCTTCCCGGCCTTCGGTCTTCCCACTTGATTGGTTACCGTCCCCAGCATCAGCGACGGGATTTTTATCTGAGGCCTTCTTCCCATCGTTGTCGACACTCGGTTTTTTTGCGGACTTCTTGATAACCGAAAGCACTTCGCTGGCGTCGATCACGACACGTCGATGGTCTTCCATTTCCACCAGCAATTGTTCCGCGATAATTTGCTGGTTGAGGACCCGCGCCTTCCCCAGCCGTGTCACGATCTGCGCTCCGATTCGGGGCAGTTGTTTCTGAATCTCTTCGTACGTGTCAAACTCATAACGCAAACAGCATTTCAGTCGACCGCATCGCCCAGAGATTTTGGTCGGATCTAGCGTCGCCTTTTGAAGTTTCGCCATCTTCATCGAAACAGGGGGCATTGTGACCAAATGATTGTTGCAGCAGACCGGTTGGCCACAATCGCCATAATCTGCCAATAGTTTAGCCTCATCACGAACTCCAATTTGACGCATCTCAATGCGAGTTTGAAATTCACTGGCCAACCGTTTGACCAATTCACGAAAATCAACCCGATCGTCAGCCAGGTAATAAACCACCAAGCGTTCGCCGCCAAAAAGCTGTTCAATATCCACCAGTTTCATTTTCAGCCCAAGAGCTTCGATCTGCTGCGTGCAGACGGCAATTTTTTCATCGCGCGTTCGATCAATATGCTGAATCTCATTCGCGTCGTCGGTCGTCACAGCGCGAACAATTTGACCGGACGCCGGCTTGTCGAGATGCGACAGGGCGTCGTCTTCGGCTTCACAGAGAACCTGGCCGACCTCAAGGCCCCGCTCGGACCTGACTATGACTTCCATTCCACGCCGATATTCCGTATCGCCGCGGACAGACATCATGCCCAAACTGCGCATGGCTCCGTATCGAACAATATATTTTGACAAGGAAAACTCCAAATCAACAAAAAAACGCAGCGAAACGTTGTCGCTATACGATGGTCCTGTAAACAGCGTGTGAATCTTGGCGGGTATTGGGAAAACTCATTTTCAAGAACCTGTTACGTGAACCGCACCCAATGTCGTTAACGAGAGGTAGATGGAACGCGCTTTGACTTCAAGCAACGATTCGGCAGCATGCTAGTCAGGGATCCACAGCTTGGAAGGTTCTTTCTCGACCGAACTGCTTTGAGCGGGATCGGTCGCATCGGATTCCGGTGTCCAGATGCCACTGGGCTCTGGCGTTGCGTCGCCAGCGGCCCCCGGATTCGCTTGCTCTGGGCCCCGCTGCAATAGGCCATATCGCTGCAACACTCGCCCCAACTCGTATTCCACATCCGGGTCTTCCAAGTGATGCAATTGAATGGTCTGCAATAACGCCGGTAGTTTCTCGGTCAATCCTCGGGACAGTCGGAATTCGAACTCCTGAACCAGATAGAGTCCAATCGGTCGTTCCATCTTCTTGGCTTCGGCTCGTGCTTGAGCAAGATAGTCGAGGGCTTCTTCATCATCCGCGGTGAACTGGGCCATCATTGAGTAACACATATCGCGTGGGACGCGTTCCAATTCCGGCCGGTTGAGAATCTCCGGAACGACCTGTTTCAGCACTTTGATGTTCCCGATCGCCATCGCTTGCGATTGAATTTCCAACAGCTGGTCGTCGCTCAATTTATCGAACTGAAGGAACTGTTGCTGGACTGGTGAAATCGCCCCGTCCCCGACACTATTGGGGTCGATTCTTGGCTGCGGTTGGATACCAAGTGTTTTCCGCAACTCTTCCATCGCATCGTCCTCGCTGACTTGACCATCAGGAGATTGCTCGAGGTGTGTCAACAAAGCTTTCAGCGGGATCCCCATCTGCGGATCAGAGCTGGCCTCAAGGGGAGTTTTGCCGTTCAAGACCGGGAAAGCAATATTTGCCCATTTCTCGAGCAGCACTCGGGAACGCTGTTGCTTGACCAATTGGGCGTGTTGTTCGCGAGTGATGCCGTCCGGAAGATGCCAATTCCATGACAGGGCATCTCCAACTTCATCGGTTTCTGCCACCACCTGCTCATTGGGTTCTCCTGACAGGTAGCTCCCAAAAATCTCCTGAAGCTGTTGTTTTGCCGACTCGAATCCATCGTTTTTCGAGGTGATCCATTCCAACCGGGCCGGCCGGTCCGTTTGTTTGCCGAACAACATCAACTCGCCGATGACTTCGGGCAGATCGTCAATACTCACATCTGCGGCCGAATTCAACTTGTCCTTGTCGAGTACATAGAATGCACTTCGCGGCGGCGGCCCTTCCTCAAAAGGATCCTCCTCGATCGGCTGCATTGCAGCAAGCCTCGAACTGGAAAGTGCTGCTTCACTTGCGCCGTCCGTCTCTGTCAACTCGAACGTTACTCGAACAATGTCGATCGAGCGAGTCGTTGATTCACTATCAAATAGTTGTGCAATCGCCTCCGCCTCCACGGCTTCGTAATCCGGCAAACCAGGCAGTCGGCTATACCTTCGCCAGGCCGCGACAATTCCCGGCAGATCTCCAAGGAACATGTTGAGAATCGCCATGCCGTGTAAAACAACCGGCTGATCTGGTTCGTGTTCGTCAATCTTCTTTAAAAACCGTAATCCCTTTCGAAACTGACCTCGATCCAAAGCGAGGTGAGCGTTCCGAAACCACTTTGCCCATTCGACGTTCTCGGGAACGGGAGCCAACGAAAAATCCTGCTTGAGGAGCAGTGAGGATCGGGGAATTCGGAATGTCTCATAAATCATTCGCTGCAATTCATCGTCGTTACCCCCCTTCAACGCAGACGCGTACTTCAGATGCGCCCGGGCGCCGACCAAATGGCCTTCCGACAGCAATCCCAAGCCAATCACTCGGAAAGCATTCGACAACGAAATTGGAATCTCATTGCCTGTGATGGCATCCATCGCATCCTGCAATGAGTTGACCGACTGGGAAATCTTCTCCTCCGCCAGTTCAATCAATGCACGGTGATGCAAACCGGTCGAGTGTTTGGGATTACTCTTCAAGAAAAGAGCGTTGGATTCTTTTGCTTTCTCGATCTGGCCAGTAGCGATAAGTATGTGGGTCTGAATCGTCAGCAAACAGTCCTTCGGGCCGGACCGACTGATGGTCCGGTCCAATTGATCAAGCGCCGCTTGGGACTGACCTGCCGAGTTTTTCGCCAGCACCTGATTCAAATCCGAAATGATTTCCTTCCCGCAGCAAAATTTGATCTTCTTTTCAGAATGGCACGGGCACTGTTGATAGATGTCAATGTCCATTTGGATGGATCCTTAGTTTTATTGCTTGTGTTCCGTCAAGCGTCTTTGCATTGTCGGCAGCGGTCTGTCTTCAGATGGGATCCAAATCCCGTCTTTCAAGCCAGTGACCAGAACGATCAGAGCTGCCTTTCAAGCGTTACCAATCGGATGGTGTACGCTTGCATCGGGTCCTGCCAATAAACGGCGTTGCTTTAATATCCTTAAATTTACGTGAATCAACGTGGACAAGAAACCCTACCGCTGTTCAATCGCGGTCGGGTGTGCGAAAACAAATCCCAGTGGGAGTCCGTCGCAGCCGTTCTGCAACTGGCTGGGCCGATCGATGAGAATCGGCATCACCCGACAGTCGTTCGTGATTGAATCGCAGCAAATGGAACGGTTCAAAAGCGTTTTATGATGGAAAACACCGATCCCCACAAACGGCCAGTTACGTCGGTCTGGTCTCTCGACTCAATCAATAATGTTGGCCATACGCTTACGGAAACCGCCAGACACATGCCGCTGGCGACCGCAGTGGCCTGTCCCGCAAAATCCAGGTACGCCAACGGTGCCAACCGATTTGAGACAATCAACTTTGAGCAACTGGAGAAAATAAGTAACCAGATTGCCGCTGGCGTGCGCCGCATGGGGATTCTGCCCGGTGAGCGAATCGCGTTGTTGGTGCCTCCTGGCATCGATTTTGTCGCGCACGTCTTTGGCCTTTTCAAAGCTGGCGTCGTGATCATTTTGATCGATCCCGGCATGGGCAAAAAAAATATGATCGGTTGTCTCGCAGACGCTGAGCCAAAAGGAATGGTAGGTGTTGCACGCGCTCACCTTGCCCGGACGCTATTCCGACACAAATTCAAAGGTTGCCGGAAAAACATTGTGCTGGGGCATTGGCCAGGTTGCATCCGGTCAAAACGTTTTCTGTCAATTGATCCCGCCAGTTTCGAGCCCGCGGATGTGAATCGCGAAAGCGAGGCCGCCATTATTTTTACGACGGGCAGCACTGGACCTCCGAAGGGTGTTTTGTATCGCCACCGCGTCTTTATTGAGCAGGCAAGGCAGATTCGCGACTACTTCCACATTGTGC
The DNA here is from genome assembly GCA_942492215.1 of Pirellulaceae bacterium. Classification (GTDB taxonomy): domain Bacteria; phylum Planctomycetota; class Planctomycetia; order Pirellulales; family Pirellulaceae; genus Mariniblastus. The sequence continues at coordinate 19,664 of CALODY010000032.1, read as the reverse complement.
CAGGTTCGACCGACGTTTCGGGTTTTCCATTGTTTGCTTTGTTCAATACCGCGATGGGGACGACCACCGTTTTTCCCCGCATGGATGCCACTCGGCCCGCAGACGTTCATCCGCCCGATATTATTGATGCGGTTAATTACTTCGACGCCGATCAGTCTTTTGGGTCGCCGGCACTCTGGAACACTGTTTCGAACTACTGCGTTGAAAACTCGGTGAGTTTGCCCGGGTTGAAACGTATCTTGACCGCCGGCGCCCCGGTACCCGCCAATGTTTTGAGCCGCATCAAGTCCATTATCCACCCGGACGGAGAGGCCTTCACGCCCTATGGCGCTACCGAAGCATTGCCAGTTGCCTGCAACTCGGCGACAGAAATTATCCATGAGACTTCGCTCCAAACTGAGAACGGTGCCGGAACTTGTGTCGGGAATCGATTCCCGGATATTCGCTGGAAGATCATTGAAATAACCGACAAACCGATCACCCATATCGACAACTGCCGGACTTTGCCGGTGGGCGAAGTCGGTGAGATAATTGTGCAAGGGCCAGTCGTCACCGATCGCTACGTGACTCGTACCGAAGCAAACCTTGATCATAAAATCAGCGATGGTGAGAGGTTCTGGCACCGCATGGGTGACGTTGGATACCTTGATGAGCAAGATCGGTTCTGGTTTTGTGGCCGCAAAGCGCATCGCGTTGTTACCCCTGGCGGGACGATGTTCACCATCCCCTGCGAAGGGATCATCAACACGCACCCCTCCGTTTACAGAAGTGCACTGGTGGGAGTTGGCATCGCTGGTGAACAGATGCCTGTCATGATCGTCGAACCCGCAAGGGATTGCTGGCCAACCAGCGACAGGGAACAAAATGGATTGATTCAGGAACTCAGGGAGACCGCCAGCCAGCACTGGCAAACAAACCAAATCGAGCATTTTAGGTTGTACCGTTCCCTACCAGTCGACATTCGGCACAACTCCAAGATTTTTCGCGAACAGCTAAGCGTCTGGGCAACGGATCAACTGTCCGCCGAATTAGGGCAGGGCAGGTGATTTTCTTTTGAAGCTTACGGTGCCGGGTTTCGCCGGGAGCCGTCAATTTGGACCCGGAAACGTCTTCCGCATTTTTTCGACGACATCGGTGTGCTGTTGCTTCCTTTCATCAGTGAAGCTCCACCATGTTCTTGGTGGATTTCCGTTCATGAAATCGACGCATGCCATCATCGTATCCAGGACGCACGGATCATTAAATTTCCCGGATTCCTTTGCAGATCTTCCGATACAGGACGACCGGATCGCGCCCAATCAGTTTTTGCGGAGTCTGAATTCCAATTCGACGAAGATCCTCCGCGATGGATGGCCCAATGTTAATGATCTGCTGAAGATCCGTTAATTGACGTCGGTCACAATTGTGATCTGCTTTGCGAACCATTTTCTCACCTCTAAATTGCGCCAGGAGAGGATTGGGATTGTGAATCCTGTTCCACGTGCACCGAAAATACATTGCTCTTATTGCCGCGCTTCACAGGCTCGACTCGCAACAATGTAGCCATTCGGTCGTCAGTTTCAAAAACACTTTGCACCGATGTTACCGCTGGTTTTTCGTTCATGATTTTTTGAATCTTAAGATAAACCGAATTGAATTGCCTGACAGCAATCAGTCCGACCACGACCAATACGATCGCGGCCAATACATTAGTGCTTGTCTTGTTTCGGAAGCGGTGCATTAGCTGAACGCGATTCAAAATGACCACGAGAAATATCGCGACGACTGGCAACAACAGACCATTTGCGACCTGCGCCAGTACAATCGTTTCTTTCGGGCTGCCGCCAAGCAAGATCGCAAACACGATGCCAAATAATACCACGATCGCCGCGACAATTTTTAGCCGATAATCCGAGAGTTTCTCCGGCCAACCAAAACAGCCAGCCGCCGCATAGGCCGCAGCCACCGGCGCCGTAATCGCACTTGTCAATCCGGCGGCGAACAATCCGGCACCAAACAGCCAGCGGGCCCAGTTGCCCAATGCTGGTTCAAGTTGCACCGCAACGTCATTGACACTGTCGAGGGTTGCCGTGTCCAGCGCAGGCGAATGGAATGCCGTTGAAGCGGTGATCAGAATCGCCGACGTTACCAGTCCGCCGACAAGGATGGAGCGAACCGTATCCCGCTTTGCATCCCGAATCGCCCGTGCTTTGTCGTCCGTGCGTTTAACCGACTCCGGGGGCCACCGCTGCGCGGCCGCACTGGCATGCAAAAACAGGTTGTAAGGGACGACCGTCGTCCCAATTAATCCAACTACAAACCACTCACTCCCTTCCGGAATGCGTGGAACCAAACCTCCCAAGATTTCGCTTAAACTCGGTCTGCTCAAAACCGCCGCCACCAAAAACAACACGCTCATCGCAATCACCAGTACGGTCAAAACGTTTTGGATCAACGCGAATCTGCCCGAAAGAATCAACACCAACGCCAAGAAACCAACTAGCAGAATCCAAAACCCCAGATGTTCTTTTTCCGCTGAGACGGTTGAGACTGAGCTATTGAAAGAATCATCCTCAAACGATTTCTCCTTTGAACCAGCGACCGCAGACGCGCCAGCCGCCGAACCGAGAATGTTTCCCGTTTGATAGGCCGCGTTGCCCACCAGGACTGCAGCGAGAACCAGCCCTAACATTAACGAGCGGATTAGCCGGTTTGAAAATGATTTCCTGATGGCTTGGCTCAGTCCTGCTCCCGTGACAATGCCAAGTCTGGCGGCCATTTCCTGGAGAACAATCGTCGCAAAAACCGAGAACGCTACCGCCCACAGCAGCGTGAAGCCGTATTTGGCACCCGCGCTACTGGCGGACAAAACGGTTCCGGGACCGATAAAGGCGGCCGTCACCAGGATCGCCGGGCCAAACACAGCTGATTTCCTTTTTCCCAAGACTTTCTCCGCTGGGAGTCAGTGGCATACCAAGAGTCACCATTCACCCCAAAATTAAACCGAAATTAACCTCTCGTCGCGCGACCATGGCTGGAAGCCTATGGTTTCGACAGACAAGTCCCATTTCCCAGTCACCGAATCGCCTAATGTGGGCAAAGCCAGCATGAGACGAGAATAAGCGTGTGATGTCAATCATTAATATTCGTGGATGCTTTTCCAACCTCCCACTCGAATGGACGTAGCTGCATCAACCAGCCCGAGCGCTCTCAAAAGCAATAAAGGTCTGCACTTTTATAAGGGCAGTCGAAACGGGTGGCGGCAACCTACAGCCTCTGGACAAGTATCAATCCAGAATTCCTACAAAACCCAATACCAAACCTGCTGCGGCACCATGATTACGCCCTGTAAATCTCGATATGTTTCTGAATTGCTTTCTGGGACCCAAGAAACTTGCAGGAAGCTGGCTCGACGGATGCTGTCTCGGTGAATGTTATCAGCCCGTATTTTTTACTAACCCGTACAACCCGGAAACGCCTTGTATCAAAATCCCATATAGGTTCATAATCTAGCCAATAAAGCTCGATAAGCATAAGATAACCGCAAGATTTGGTTTCTCACGCGACTTACTCGACCAACAATCCTATGAAATTGAACTCAACCCAAATTCTCGCATTTCTCTCCGTCGCTTTCATTGGTTTATCCATTGCCCCGCCGACACATGGTCAGGACTGGGCACGAAAGATGTTCAAGGAGCACAGCCACGATTTTGGGAATGTCCCCAAAGGCCAAGTGCCCGAGTTTCGTTTTCCAATCGAGAATATCTACCAGGAAGATATTCACATTGCCCAGGTAACCTCCAGTTGCGGTTGCACTTCGGTATCTGTGACCAAACAGGTTTTGAAGACTTGGGAAAAAGGCGAGATTGTTTGCCGCTTCAACAGCCCGGCATTCGACGGATTCAAGCAAGCGACCATAACCGTCCGTTTCAGTCGGCCCTATGTCGGTGAGGTGCAGTTGACGGTTCGTGGTAACATCGTCCGCGGCCTGAACTTCAGTCCAAAGTCCATTGACTTTGGCCAGGTCTCTGACAAAAACCTACCCGCGAAGAGAGTGCAAATCTCTCATACAGGGAGTTCGAATTTTCGAATCGTCGATGTGAAGAGTACTTTTCCACAAATCGGAGTCCAGTTGCGAGAAACTGCCAGGCGGGGTGGTTCAGTCAATTACGAAATGGTGACCCAACTTAAACCGGATGCTCCGCAAGGGTTCACGCAGGGCGAATTGTATGTCGTTGTCGAAGAAAACAGGGTTCGCCGAGAAATCCCCATCAAGTTTAGCGCGAAAGTCGTTTCAAGCTTACAGATTCCGGAAATGATCACTTTTGGATCGGTTCCCGCCGGTGAAGAAATATCAAAGAAAGTTCTACTCAAGTGCGATCAACCTTTTCAGATCACCGACGTGACGTGTCACAGCCAAAATTTTAAAGTCAAAGCAGATCGTGAACCAAAAAAAGTTCATTTCGTGGAAGTGATCTATATGGCGGAAGACGGAGTTGGCCGTCACGAATGTGAGTTGAGTTTCTTCACGGACCTTGATAAAAAACCTGCTGGCAAGATCAAGGCCATTGTCGAAATTGTTAATCCGCAACCGGTTGAAGCAAGCGATATCAGCGCGATTCAATAACCTCGCGGCCATTTTATTTCCGTTAGCTCGCTCATTCGTGGATTTCAAAACCGAGAATTGCGGGGCTCTCTGAACCGTATCTTGCAACGGCTGGCGGAAGACAACGGCGCTTTTCCGGGGACCGCCATTTGGTTCGGCCACGGCCCCCGCCGTTTGACATGATTCCAAAGATGATCATCTTTGCGTCGCCCTATTTCAGACCCAACACCTCAGGACCTTGCTCAAACACAATGTCCGTCGGAATTCCAGCGCGGTTCACTCGATCAAGGTCGGCTTGAAGAACTGGGCCGACAAATCCCATTTCGTCCGTGAACTTACGCGCTGCCTCGTAATCGCCGTCGCCCTGAAGCATCAGAATTTGTTTGCTCAGTTCGGCCATCGCGGTTTGCATATTTGCCATATTGATTCGGTAACGCCCCGTCGATTCATCACGCGTGAACGCATTGCGGTCCTTAAAGAAATTGAATCGAATCATGTTGGCTTTACCATGCGCACTGCTGGTGCCAAAACGGACGCTTCGAAAAATACTGGTCATGAAAGTGACGTAATAGTCTTCCAATTGCCCCTCCAATTCGCCGTTTTCCAGAAGTTTCGTGACCATATACAAACCCAACACGTCGGCTTTACCTTCTTCCAATGCACTGGAGGCTTCGCGAAGCGCCGTGCGAACGCTTCCGTTTCCGGAAATCGTTTCCTTAATTCCCAAACCATGCGCTACCTCATGAAACATGGTGTTGGCGAAGAATGCATCGAATCGGATATGCCCCCTCTGCTCCGGTACGATCAACAGATCGGCGATCGGAACCAGGATTTTGTCAAACTTGGCCTGCATGGCGTTTTTCAGTTGCAAACGCCGCGAGCCTTTTTCCAGTTGGACCACCTCGTCGTTGGGCAGGTTAATGGCGATGGTTTTTGAGCCGGCATTACAGTCGCCTTGATAGTAGACGACGTCATAGGCGTTCAGGTCGGAATTGGCCCCGGGTGATTCCGCTTTATATTCATCGGGAACGGGAAGACCTTTTTGCAGTTCCGGCAACATCGCCGCATACTTGCTCAAGCGTTGACTCCAGGACATGTCCTTGATCAGTACGTAACACTCGCAGGCAGCTTTGTAACCGTTTAGTTGGTCCTCGTACGTCTCGATTGGACCAATCACACAATCAATCTGGTTCGATTTCATATCCATCCAGAGCATGTCGCTTGCGCGATACTCATTGGTTAATAGGGCCGCCGCCCGGGCAACCAGATATTTGCGAAATCCCTCATCTTCTGCCAATCGCGATGCACGCAGCAGTTTGGTCGCCGCGATTACGAATTCGTTCTCGAATCTTTCGTTATACGGAATCGCCACCAGTTGCTTTGCCTCCTGGTCTCTTGCAATGACGGTGTAGGGGCTCCGAAATGATTCGGCGTCATCGGGGTTCGCTTCGAGATGCCGCTCAAACTGTTCCTTGGTTAAAGAATGAGGATAGAGATTGGCGCCGGCAGGTTTTGCTTGATAACCGTCAATAAACGGGGCGTTGTTGTCCAAACGATTCCAGGGCCCGTAGTTGATTTCTGCAAAACGCCGCAACTCGGGACTCGTTATTTTTTGCAGCAATTTCTTTTTGTTGCCGAAAGCCTGCCGCCAGAACACACGATCCATTTGCTCTCCGGCTTCCATCAGCAGCACAAGCATCTTTTTTTGTTTACTGCTCAGTCCCTCGATATCCGCCGTCAGTTTCACCGTCACGTATTTCGTAAGCGGTTTGTCAGCGACTTGTCCGCTTGACGTTGCAGGAAGGAAGCGACCCAGCATGGTCAAAGTGAGGGCAAAAAGAACAGCGTGACGCAACGACAACATGGACTTGGCTCCTGAAAAACGCTCGAAAACAGGGTTGATCACCATCACCGGTCCGGTGGCGACCAACGGTCTGACGTGCTGGCAACGTAAGGCTATCCATTATCACCCAGTCAAACCGCAGGAGAAAGTACTCCAGCCAGGTTCCAACAGCAGGCGGCCTGCGAGTCCTCTGATCGTTCAGTGACCCCACCGTTCATTTTTTATGAATGACTCAAGCGTCGCAACTCGATTTACCACTTGTCGCTATCTGCCTCCGACGAGCCAGATTCAAGTTGAAAATGCGAAACCATGACGTAGGCTTCAGCGAGAAAGCTACTGAGACCTGACGGTTTTATCGTTTGAAACGGTCGTTTGAATTGCGGGGACAATGCCATGGGAGTTATCAGGGAACGACAGTTTCCGTCCATCCCGATGTCAATCCTGACCGTGTCCGTGCTACTGGCGGGACTTTCGTTCGCTGGCTACCAGTCACTGTTCAGTTCGTTTGCCGCGTACGACGATGAAGGCTACGTGATGATCTCACTGCAGTCTTTCCTCGATGGGCATCCTCTTTATGATGCGACCTATTCGCAGTATGGCCCAGCTTACTACCAGATTTCGGGGTTGTTCCATCGACTGTCGCAATTGCCCATTTCCCACGACGTGGTTCGATTTAAGACTTTGTTTGTATGGCTCGTTTCTGCGTTGCTCGCAGGAACGATCGTGTGGCAAATTTCCAAAAATAGATGGATCGCTATTGCCTCGGTTCCAATGGTGTTTTTTCATTTGGATCGGTTTGGGTTGGAGCCCGCCCATCCGCAGGAACTCTGTGTGGCCCTGACGATGATCTGTCTGTTGTTGACGATCTGGTTCGATAAAATGCGAGACTCACTAGGTTTACATTCCAAGCTCGCCGCACTCAGTGGGTCTTTGGGATTGCTGGTAGGGATCATTTTAATGATCAAAATCAACCTGGGTGTCTTCCTGATCCTGTCCTTTGCCCTCGCTTTGATGATGGCCAGCTCTCAGTCAAAACTGACTCGATTTGTTTTGTGGAGTTGTTTTGCGTTAACCCTCGTCATGCCCGTGGCATTGATGAAAAATCACTTCGATAGTCTGGCGGGAATTCAGCTTCCTTTGCTTGTCATCAGCAGCACGATCATTGTAAGTTTGGCCTGCCGAAAAATTCCTGCCCCACAAAATCGGTCAGGGTTCCAGTTGGTCACATGTTTCGCCGCAGCGGTCTTTGGTTGTGTCGCAGTTATTTGCCTTGTCGCCATATGGCAGGGGACATCACTGGCGGGTCTGCTGGACGGCGTCATCCTCCAGCACACCGATGGCCTGCTGTTTCAAAACGCTCCCTTATTTGTTGCATTTTCGTTGCCATGCGTTTTACTGTCCGGTTGGTGTGCGTGGAATATTAGGCAACGACCCCATCCTGGAATTCAAAAATGGATTGATATTGGTGTGATTGCCCTGTTGGTGTGTTTGATTTTTCGCCAGTTTACGGACTCGTTTATCACGATTCGACACGGTGGCGACGATCGCTCGTTGGCGTTGTTGTTGACCAGCGTTGTAACACCATTTGCGTGGATCGTTTTGATACCACTTTATGGTCACAAATCGGATCGCAGGGGAGTGCGAAGCTTTGGGCGTCTTGCACTCTGTTTTGTGGCGGTACTCCAGCCGTTACAGTCTTTCCAATACCTGGTACCCAAGTCGCGTTGGGTTCGATTTGTCTTGTCCTGATTCTGCTGATCTCGGCTTCCGACGCCACCGAACGCGGGTTGGTTTTCAGAAGTCTTGACAATCGGCGTGTTGGGCAATTGGTGAAGTCCCTGGCAACCGTCGTCTTGCTGCTTATCGTTGTGCGGGGCGCGACCGGTTTTCACTACCGATCGAACTGCGTGCCTTTGGAACTTCCCGGTGCCAGCCGAATGCGCCTCCCCCGAGAACGAACAGAACAAATTCGGTGGATCGTTTCGGAAATAAACCGGGACGACTTAACGTTCCTGGGTGCTCCGAACGGGTATCCAAGCTTTTACTTTTGGAGTAATCAAGCTCCGCCGACTTACCTGAATGCGACTTACTGGCCAGCCCTCCTGAGTGCGGACCAACAGAAGCAAGTTGTTTCGGCTTTGGCAAGTCACGAGCAAGTCGCCGTGTTGGTCCATCGGGATTCTGGCAATTGGCAATCCCTGGATACCCCGCTGGTTCACTACCTCAAGAACGAATTCGAACCTGCCAAACAACGTGGATCGCATCAAATCTGGCAGCGAAAACCCAATCGCCTCTCGCGCCCACAGTTTGGTATGAATTGACATCCGAAGACGCTAGTCATCAGGCGCTCCTGCGGCGATTCCTTCCAGATTGATCCGGGGCGACAACGGTTGACTCAGCTTCCGATTCATCCAAACCTGGTTGGGCAATCTGCAGCGTCCCCGATCGGATATGAAGATCCTGTTGTGGGAAAGCAATCTCGATTTCCGCTTCACGGAACACACGGTCGATTTCCATGTTGATTTCGTGTTGGACCCGAGGGAACACATCTCGATTGGGAATGTGGACGCGAAGCTCGAAACTCAGTGTGCTGTCCGCGAACTTGGAAAAAACGACGATCGGAGCTGGTTCATTGACCACCAGTGGATGACGTCGCGCAATTTCGAGCAGCTTTTCTTCTGCCAGCCGAGTATCGGATCCATACGCGATGCCAACAGAGAACACGGTTCGGGACTTCGAATCGCTAAGCGTCCAGTTCATTACGTCTTCGGTAATGAATCGTTTGTTCGGAACAATCAGTTCACGGTTGTCCAAGTCATGAATCGTCGTCGCGCGCAGCTGCATCCTGGAAACAGTACCGGAGGTCCCGTTGACGGTCACGTAGTCACCGACCCGAATCGGACGTTCGACCAGAATAATGATGCCCGAGACGAGATTTGCGAATATTTCCTGCAAACCAAATCCGAGTCCCAGGGTCAGACCGGCGGCCAACCATTGCACACTTTTCCAGCTGAAACCCAACAATTGAAACGCCAGTAAAACGCCGGCGATTCCAACGACGTACCGACAGACAAATGAAATTGCATATCGGCCCCCTCGATCCAGCGGTAAGCGATCGAGTAACGTGATTTCCAGCAAGCCCGGCAGATTTCGACTGAGTACGATTGTGAGAGCGAGCAGGCCAATGCTGGTCACGACATGCCGCAAAGTCACCCAGGAAACTTCACCCGAACTGGTAACCGGACCCTTCCAAAGCTCAACATGGTCCATGTAGTTATTAGCGGGAATCACTTCACCCCAGATGGTCCAACCGATGATCACCAACCCAACCACGGCGGTCACGGACAGCAGGCGGTTGACTTGCGAACTGATGGCACTGATGTCAATTGACTCTTCCACAGCCGATGGCTCACTACCGGTTCGTTCATCGGTAATTTGTCGAAGTTTGATGCGGTATTGGGTAACCAATAACAAGTGGCTTACGAATCCCGTGAAGACGGCTACGAGCATTGCCAGAATTACGCTGACAATCAGCCTCAGTCCCAGTTGCTCGGCACCGTAGTGGTAGCCGGCCGCTGACATGCCGCAAACGAACAGCGGAGATATTGCGGACACGAACATGGCCCAGCAATAAAGAGGATTGCTTAGTGGATGTCTATCGGAGCGGCTGTCTTTGCGCCATCGTCTGATACCGATTGCTGCTCGCCACATGGCCAGCGAGAGTAGCAGCATGGAGGCGATAAAAAACAACCTGCCCAAAGAGTCATTCCATTTTCCCTGTTCGAAAGTTTGGATCGCCAGAAAGAAAAACTGAAGCGGTAACGCCGTCCACAAAATTAACAGAACGCAGCGTCGCAGTTCTTTTCGCAGTACATCTGACCAGTTAAAAAACTTCTTCACCATGCCGGTGGGTCGCAAAGCCTGGGCGATGACGACTGACAGAAACACAACGGGGATCAGGTATAATGCACTTCGGCAGATCGAGCCGTTTAACGCACTCGTGTCGTATCCATCTCGCAGTTCCCAGACGGCCAGCAACATAAATAGAGGTGCGATCAGGGATCGACAGAAGATGGCCGCAAATTCGCGCAGCGCCGGACCGTACCGCGCCAGCGAATGAATCCGTCGTTTGGTTCCTGATGTCTGTTGCACGTTCGGCACGCCTGAATCTATCCCTTCAATCTTTTAACAACCGCCGTCAAAAACACAAAACCGATGCCAAACATTAAATACGCGTAGGGACGCTGTCTGGCTCGCTCGGTGAGGCGTCGGCCAAGCTGATGCCATTTCTCGGCGGCGAAAAACATTCTCGCCCCTTGCGATGACTTCTTAAATGTCGTCCACTTGATGGGCTCCGTGCTTCGAACCAGCACCATGTGCTTGCTTAACAGTTCTTCCGTGGCCCAAATGCCGCTCACCAGATTTTCGCGTTGCACAGTAATTCCTACCAACAGTCGCCGGTACGAACGGTAATCATTCAACAGATTCTTGATCAGGCTTTTCCTGGCTTCGATAAACTCAAACGCCATTGATTTTAGATGCTCATCTGCTTGATCCAAATCAAGTCCCAATTGTTCGGCGATCAGTACCTGGGGGTCCGCCAACTCTCCACTCTCATCTTGGAGTTGGTTTTCCATCAATTTGACATTGTCCAACTCGGATTGAATCTGACTGAGCCGAATTCGACTTTCCAGCGGCGAGATCAGTTGCCTACGTGACTCAGCCAACAAAAGACTCGTACCCTTGTTCAGTCCTTCGTCGACTTGTTTCTGCAAGCCTTTAAACTCATCTTCGACTCGCTCCGATTGCTTGGTGACCTTGGCCGTTTCTTCGGTAAGGGCGACGATCCGCTCGGCAATTTCCTTGCGCTGATTCGCCAGTTTTTGGTTTCCGCTTGCCATCTCGGCAAGACTGGGATGCGCATCGTAGGCCGCTGTTCTCGCCAACTGAATCTGTTCTTCGACCTCTCGGTCACGGGCCAGTCTCGCCGCCTCTCCTAGCTCTTCAAATTGGGATTCCAGGCGTTTCAGTTGACGATTTGCGACGTCAATCAGCAGTGGGCTCAACTGCGACGACAGTTCAAGATGCCGCGATTCAAGGTTGAGCATCTCGATCTCGGCCTCCGTACCGATCCGGCTTGCCTTCCGCAGCAAATCCGTTTCGTCGCGGGACGCAGTTTCAGCTGGATCGTCCTGGCTGCCACCCCCTTCGTTCATTTTTTTTAATCGCTTTTGCGCTTCAGATTTCTGTTTGGGAACCTCGGTAATTCGGTTGATATATCTTTGCGCTGAATTTTGGAGTGACTCGATCTCAGTCTTTTTCGCATCCAATTCACTTTGGACTCGCTGCAATTCCCGTTGCAATTGTTCCGATGTCAGCTGAGGGTCGATTTGCAGGACCGGTGTTTCGGACTCAAGCACTCAGCTGATCCATTACTTTTTTCCGTGCCGCATCAAATCCTTCAATGCCGGCGGAAAACTCTTGAACCTTCTCGCGATACCGACTGCCTTTTTGTAACCAGTCTTGAGCATTTGTAAGCCATTTCAAACGCTGTGATTTGGTCGCTTCATCAATTTGGGTGTCATTCTTTAAAGCTTCGGATTTTGCTTCGATAAGTACGGCAAGTCCCTGGTCTGGAGACTGCGTCGTTTTCTCCGGTTCGGGATCGTTCTTCGGTTCTTCCTCGCTACCACTCACATCGACCCAGTTCGCCTGTTTCACCGGATAGGATTCCGAGTTTGTCGGGTCGCTTGAATCGTTTGGAATAACCGGAACCTGTGCGTCGCTTTTTAAGCCTTGTTTCAAGTCCTCGATGGAGCGCAATGAGCCTTCGATCGCCCCATTGTAAATGACGGGAACAAAGACAATCCTTTGAGGCTGATCGAACACCGAAAGCGCATTGTGATCCAGAGATTCAGCTGCCGTATCCGTTTCCCGCAGAGGCGTCGGCTCACGAAGGTGGTTAATAGGCAGCAAGTCTTGAGCGAATGCGGGGCAAGGCAGCAGCACCGTTACCAGAATGAACAAGATGAATTTCAACTTTTAGTGATCCAGGTAAATTTGTGACCGAAACTGAAGCCAAGTCCTATCAAATGAAACGTAATCTTGGCTAAACCAGGTAGGTAAATTTTCGTGGGTCAAACACGTTCCGCATGCCCGTGGGCTGGCGGAAAATAGAAAACAGACCGCGACGCCACAAGATCAAACCGGTCAGTTCAAATCACTAGCTCGGTTTGAGGCGGCTTTTTGACTGTCAGTTGAAACCTGCTGGCTGCATAAGCGATAGCAGTGTGAAGTTGGTCGCCAAACGCCTCACGGTCCGTTAGCTGCCGAACCTTTGATCAAAACAGACGAGCAGAGCGTTTCGATATTTTGGAGCAATGCAGTCCACCTCGTATCTCCGACCGCTGGTTGATCAGTTAGCGAGATACAATTCTTGGGGAACTACTTTGCTCGGGAGTCGTGTCCATCAATCCATGTTTTACATTGCCTATCTATAAGATTCGGCAGCAGCAAAACAGGCGACTTTGCTTCGGCAAGCGGAAAACTGGGAACAAAAAACGACATACGAACGGTATCTCAACCACTGGACAACCTCGGAACGAATTGCAAATCGAAACAGGTATTCAACAAGTTCAAAAACGAGGCTTGCCATCGCCTGGTTCGGCTATTTTCTTGGGCCTTTTCCCGCTGGGCCGCCAATTTTCGTGAGGCACATGCGCCGAAGCAAACGCGTTTTCCATTCGCTCAATAATTTCCGGGTGATCCGCAGCGACGTCGTTGGCTTCACCCAAGTCCCCGGCAAGGTTGTAAAGTTCAATGTCGCCAGTAAACATGGGTATGCGTACCGCTTTCCAGTCGCCCATTCTCACAGCCTGTTTACCGCCCTGTTCGTAGAATTCCCAATATAGAAAATCGTGTTCCTTCTGTTGATCGGGCTTGCCCAGCAATGTCGGCAGGAAACTGATGGAGTCGAGACCTTCGGGCGTTCCAATTTGCGCAACCTCGCACAACGTTGCCATCACGTCACCAAAATAGCCGATGTGATCGGACATGGTTCCTGAAGCGACCTTTCCCGGCCATCGAACGATCATCGGAACGCGAATCCCGCCCTCATACAGATCACGCTTCATGCCTCGCAGCGGCCCGTTGGGGTCAAATCGGTCCGGATTATGTCCGCCTTCATTGTGATGACCATTGTCGCTTGTAAACATCAATAGGGTGTTGTCATCAATTTCCAATTCCTTCAGCAACTTGATCAGCCGGCCCACGCCGGCATCCAAATGCGTGATCATCGCTGCCTGTCCTTTGTCCTGGTCCGACCACTCCGCCATGTCTCGATAAAGTCCGTAGTCCGGAATTTCTTGACCGTTCCCGGTTCCTCGCGTGCCTTCATTGTTGGCATGCGGGATGGTCACAGCCAAATAGAGAAAGAAATGGCGATTGCGATTGGCTCGTACGAAGCTCATTGCCTCATCCATAATCAAGTCATGGCTGTAGTCCACTCGATTGGACGAATAACCGCTGACGAATAATCGCTCCGGATTGGTTTGTCGAGCCGCCACGACCTCGTTTCGCAATTTGACCTTTTCCGCATTCCTCCACAAGAACGCAGGATAATAGTTGACGCGTGGGTTTGACTTTGATACCCAAAGAACAGATCAAACCCTTGTTTATTCGGCAGACCTGCGTTATCGAGATCGCTTTGGGTGTTTTCGCCAAGTCCCCACTTTCCGCACAAAGCGGTTTTGTATCCGGCCGCCTTCAAAACTTCGGCGACCGTGACGTCGTGATCTCGCAAGCACTGGCGGGACATGTTGCCCCCCGCGTTTCCCCGCACATGGCAGTGCCCCATGTGTTTACCCGTCATCAGAACGCAACGCGAAGGCGCACAAACCGTACTGCCAGCATAAAAATCTCGGAAACGCATGCCTTCTCGAGCCATCTGGTCCAAGTGCGGCGTGCGGATCAACTGCTGCCCATAACAACCGAGATCGCCATAACCGAGATCATCTGCCAGGATAAAGATGATGTTCGGATTCGCGGAAAAATCCGCCGCTGGCAATTCAGTTGGACAAACCAACAGGACGAAGGTCGAGACGAACCAATTGCGAATCATACTGAGGATTCCCCAGAAACAGGTACTGCAAAGCCAACAGCATAACCCCAATTTCTGCAGTTCGCCAATGCGCGATTCACATGGAATCCCAATCAAAGCGCGTCCGTGTCGACGTTGTCAACGCGTCGGTGACTGGAGCTTAAGGATTCGGATATGCGGGTCCTGCCAGGGCAGGTTTATATCGAGCCAGACCCTTTTCTCGTAGACCGACTTCCCATTGCCAGGCAATTCGGTCATCAAAATATTCGATCAAATTTTGGTTTTCCGAATCAGAGAGTTGATTGGCCCAGACGATGTCCGCACGATCAATGTCGGCGGCGTTGTAAACCCATTCCAGTGCCACATTGTGTTCCTTCGGGTAATTCACAAATACCAGATGCTTACCCTCCATTTGCTCCAAACGAGCAGCGATTGACTGTCTTGGCGATGGCTTCCTGAATCGATTCGACTCAATTCCAAACGCCACAAGGCAAACAACCGAGTAGACGACGACAACCGGCAGGACCATTCGTGACATCCATTGCCGCCGCCCCATTCGACTCCAAAATCGAAGCCCTTGAAACAAGGCGAAGTAAACAAGGCATCCAATCGGCGCGATATAGTGGGGAAAAGTGAAGCTGTGAACGAGTTGAAGTTGGACTGCCAGCATCGCAACCGTTGCCGCCATGGCCAGCGCAAGCCAACGATCATTCTTGAGCAGGAACAGCGCAGGCAAAAGGCAAATGCCACCAAGCAGCGGATAGAATTTCCACAACATGCTCAATTTGCGCTTCGCCAAATCGAAGAATCCGTCCGGCGACTGAGCCGCCAACTGACGAGCCCGCGAGCCGTTCACGTAATAGGACTCCATTCGGTCGAGGCGATAATCCGGAATCGGTGGAGGCTGTTTCCAAATCCACATGGTCGTCGCCGAATACTGTTTGGCATGTGCAGAGTACGGCAGTTTGGTCAAAGATCGAGTGACAGCCTGGTTGTTACACAACAAAATCGCGACACCGAGGCCTCCCCAAATACATACCGGAACCACGACCTGCGTTATCTTGCTTCGTAACGCAATTTGTCTGTCTCGAATAAACCAGGTTGCCAATACGATACTGCTGCAAAGACCCACCAACACGCCTTCAAATGGGCGGCTGAAGGCCAACGTGAACATGCCAAGCGAAAAAACCGTGGCGTACCATCCCAGCGGCCACTTCCATCGGTCAATCTCAACCATTCTTCGCAAAGCCCAAACACTAGAGCACCACCCAAAAGCTGGACCCCACCGCCCCAATAGGTCTGTCCCCACCCCATGATGATCGGCACGTTGATTGCCAATAGCATGCAACCCACCAACGGCCATTTACCCGGCAGCCAAGCGATCAGCATCCAATAAACGCCTGCCAGAGCGACCGCAATCGCCAACCAGGAGCCAACGATGGCGTGGCCGAACAGCTTTTGCCCAACCGCTAAAGCCAAACCGTTTCCCGGCGGGTACTTGGACATATAGCTTGGCCGCGAGAGAATGTGGAACGTCTCAAAATGTTGCCAATGGGGATGCGTCGGATTGGTGAGTCGACCGGCCGCATAGGTGTCGGCCGCCAACAAGTAAGAAAACTCATCGTGGAGCACAGGTTCCGGATACTGAATCGCGGCAATTACCAAATTGGCACCAATCGAAGTCGCCACAATTATCAGAATCGGAGCGAGCCGCTTTTGGCAAGCGCCTGGCCATTCGGTCCAGCTTTTCCAGCCATCCCGATTGGTAGCAAAGCAAAAACCAGGCTGCAACACAGGCGATCAGGAAGACCTGCACGCGCGTTCCAAATGGCAAACCGTCGTAATAAAACACGCGACACCCCTCCTATGCGTTGACGTTGTCAGCCGCGTTTGTTGGAATTGACGCGGCGACCGAGGGGAATGGGCATCGATTGCCTTCCGAAAGCAGTACAAGGCGAGTTTCCTGAACGCTCGTAGCAGTGGCGTCCATTCGTTCTGCCCCCAACAGCTGATTCACGTAATCGAACTGCTTCTTTGATTGAGCCTTGACTGAGGTCAAGTTGTCGTCAAGAACATTTCTCAGCTGTGGCAAATCGTCGACAGCTTGTAGCACGGTTTTCAAAAGGGCGGCTGGATGATTGCATTGATGATCAAAGCACAATCCGTCCGATTGGAACTGTCGCAATACTTCGCGGTACTAGTGACTCCACCCAATCACGATGGTAGGCACGGCTTCCGACAATGCCGCAACCATGCCGTGAAATCTTGATGTAACCGCAACATCTGCGGCTTGGATGATCTGGCGAATTCCAGACGTATTACAGTCGTAAACCACCGACGTGACCTGACCGAGCGTCTCGGGGCACTCTGTAAGGTCAGCCAGGATAGACTTGATCGCGACCAGATCGTTGTTTCGTGATTTTTGGGATCCCTGTCGAGTTGCATTCGGTAGCAGCACGACCTGGTGTCCGGCGTTCGTTATACCGTGCACCAACTCAACCAGCTCGGAAACGTATCTTTCGTTTTTGGTGGCAACCAAGGCGCTTGGTACAATCGCGACGCAGACAGGGAAATCCTTTTTCTTTGTCATGATTTCGTCGATGGAACTTTCGACACGTTCCGCGTTCTCTTTCGTCAAGGAATACTCCTCTCGAAAACAAAACGCCGCGTCCGCTGCCGGTTGCCATTTTGAATCTTCAAGCGGCAACTTTTGGAGATGTCCCGACGTAACTGAACCACGTGCAAACACCTGCGCGCAACGGGGTAACATGGTCTTGGCCCAAAACCGATTGATTGGATTGGCAAACGGTCCCAACGCCTGGGACATCTTGACGACCGGGACCTTCAGTAACATTCCTGGTAAAATGGAGAGCACCTTGTAGAGCAGGAAAATTTCTCTGCCGTCACAAAAGGTAATCCCGCCGACGTCCAGAAGCAGATCCGAGTTTCTCAGGGCAGTGACTTCTCGACCGACGATCCAGCCCGGCAGCCGAATCCTCAACAAGCGAAACAGGAAACAGAGGACAGAAATGGGAAAGATCTTCAGGCCCAGGTTCAAGGGCCGGCAGTTGTAAAAAGCTATGGCCGATTCATTGCACAGCTGGAGTCCTTTCGGGATATGAATGGAAAACGTGAAAGCGAGCGTGCGGAAACTGATTTCGAACTTCACCAATGCACGTCATCAACATCGCTTTCAGCGCCACGATTTCCCCACAACGTACCCGACGATGGCAATGGTTTTCAAGAGATTTGGTAGCAGGTTGATTCATCAATATTTGAGCATCCTAGATGCTTTCCAAAGCCTTAAACAAATAGAGGTACGCGCGCAGGATTGGCCGGGGAATCATCATGATGAATCGTCGGCCGATCGCCGTGGACGAAAGCTGCTGATTTGAGATCGCGATGAAGGCAACCAGGTAATCGTTCCAACGAACTTTTTCTTTGACTTTGTCTTTGATGCCCAAACCAAACAGCTTGCCGACACGCGCCCGCGCGGTGGTGTTGTAGTGAAATGGGAGCGTTCTTTGCGCTTTCTGGCTGTTGCAAACTTCTTCCACGGGCTCCTCAGGCGGAGACGAGAACTTGCGCTTTTCAACGCGTCGTCAATCAGTCGTTGCCCTTCATCACCGCGAACAATCAAGGCTGTGTGTTTGGTTTTTTCCGATTTCATTCTCGGCGACCAAATGTCTCCAGCCGACAGGTCAGCGAATTTGCCAAAATGATCGCTGCAATGGTGGCATTTCTTCTGGGCGAAACAATACAGATTCTGGTAGTCCGAGAATGTGGAAAACGGTTTTTCCACGACTTCACTGGGTTTTCTCAAACGTCGCCTTTAAGCGCACAGCGCCAATGACCTTTCCGGTATACATAGTCGACGAGTTTGCCGCGATTTTTTTGCAGTTTCCTGACCACTTCTTCGGCCAGTGCCGGTTCACTGTTGTGCCCGCATACCAATGAAATGACAATTTTCACCTTCGCGTCGAGCTCGGCGTCCTTGCCCCGTGCCGCCGTCAGAACTTTTGCATCGCTAGGGTAACAACACGACGAAGACAACGCTCGGTAAAAGTCTTAGATTACGTGGAAGTCCGCCTCGGAACAGCGAGGATCGCCGAATATTTGCTGCCTCATGCATCAAGCAAATCTTGTTTTGTCGTGGCAACAAAGAACTGCGGCTTTGGCAGACCCTCCTCAATGGTGGTTCGAACGGCAAGCACACCCTGAACCAAATCGGTTTCCTGCAGATGGCAAAAACGCCGACACGTGACACTTCCTCTGGAGGCAGCTCCGTCACGAATTTCCTTATCCGCAGCGAAACTGAAATACGTCCGCTTGTGTTGACCAACGTACTTGCCAATTTCTTCTTCGGACCAATCCCGAGTGGCAATCTTGGTCTCAATGATTTTCAACATGATTCATGCCCTCGCGTCCATCTGCGCAGCCAGTTGGGGCGCGCCGTCAATGTCGGTTGAGTGCGACCATCGCCTCGTAGCAGAGCGCGTCTGACAACAAGGAACTTCACCACCGCCTCGGCTGCGGAAGCTCCCAGGACACTAAACGTCGTCGTCAATCGGAATGCGCTGACCAAGACATTGAAGGCGGTGTAATCAAAGACCTTAAACAGAATGACCGCACCAAAATAAAGTTTTTTAGTTGCAGCCGGGAAAACGAAACCCGGAAGGTTCGCCGAGTGTGAATCCCATAGGAAATGAAAAACGTCGCGATATGAACGAAAAAATAGGCGATCATCGGAGCCAGCCAGATGGTCAGGAACCAAACCAAGACCAGCTTGATGCCGAGGACGACGAAACAGTTTGCCGCATATCGAATCAACTGGCCAAAAAAAATTTTCCAAGCAGAGCGACGAGGGACCTGCGGCGGCTCATCGGAAATTCTCGTTGAGGTAGGGATGGAGTCGTCCATGATTATTCCTTTGGATTTCTTTGACCGTAACCGATCAAACGATCCTCCATCTTTTGAATTCGCCAATCAATTTTCTCGAGCAGCTTTCGATTGACGCAAATCAGGTCGCCCACTAATCCAACTACGATTCCAAGCAAAACGGAAATGCCCAGCAGAATTGCCGCCAGAAACGACTGATTTAATTCGACCGCTCCCCGAACCACCAAAAAACAGCCAGA
>CALODY010000031.1:0-53479 GCA_942492215.1 Pirellulaceae bacterium | reverse complement strand
ATCGCGGGATAACAAACGATGCACGCGAAGCCGGACTTGCGCGTGCAAATTGAAGCAATGATTTCCGTTCCGGCTCGGTGATCGTAACCGTTATCAGGCTTGAATTCACGTGACAATTTCAACTAGTTCCGAAATCGAAAACCCCAGATCTTGAAACTTGCGAATCATGCAGTGGCGGCTGGTTACCCTTGCTGTTCAATCTGTTTTTGGATCTTGTTAGAATGGGGTCATTCGTAGAATAATACTGATGTGCTAAATCTTGCTACCAATTGATTGCCGAAATTGAATGCCGTTGCTACCACATATCCACAACGAATGATCCTGATACGCACGGAGGAAACGAGTGGAAAATCCAGTGGATGATCGTTCACCAAACTGATATCATCTATTAAAGATGACTTGTTCGAACAACAATAAATATTTCGATACACGATATTCTTTTCGACAATCCAACTCGGAAATGGGCGTGAACATGAACTTGATAAGGATGCGATGCGGGAAATCGAATGCCTGGAATGGAGATTCTGGGTCGGCCGGGATAGGGCCCAAAATAGCTGTATTGATGGCTGTCCGAAAGAAAGCGGTGAGAATCGCGTATAATGACGCCTGATAACTAAGCGTTGGACCGAAGTGCCGTTGGTCCGTGCAATTTGAAGTTGAGTTGAACGACGGCACTCGGTCAACTCCGTTCGTTATCGCGTCTGGTCTTCGATGAATGCTGTCTCGATGAATCACAGCTCGATTGTGATAGCGATACTGATCTCCTATTTGACGTTTCGCTGATCGAATGCGATCTACTGACCTGGTGCAGTCGGCGATGACGTCAGCCTCTTTTAACGAATTTGTTGTGCGCTATGGTTTATGTCATGGTTTTGCTATCTGTCGAGTAATAAGGACGCCAACGGCATACCTTTGGAACTGTATCAACTCAGGGTTCGTAATTGCCCAAGGGTATGGCATCTTTTGATTCTGGCATTAAAAATGGCAGGAATTGGTTCTCCGATGTTTGCATTGCTATACATGTTCTTGTCATTGAGTGGTAGTCCCGACCAGCTTACGGCGTACGCGCACGTCATCAAAAAGTCTTAATTTGGTTGCGTAATGTTGGTGGTAGCCTTGAATTGCCTTGCTGACTCGATAGCAATCCGATGCACGCGTGCCGGCTTGGCAAGGGTTTGACGTAGATCTATTCCACTGTATTCTCTTGACAATTTTCGTGATGAGATCAATCTAACGTGGGTTTCTTGGAACCTTGCTGATATTTGGGACATCATTCTTGTAGGGTGAGGTCGCTCGCTGGCCGCTCAAATTCTCGGATGCTCAATCCGAAACTATACAGTAAACATTGTCTGATATATTAATTCAACTATGTCAAATTTCATGACATTCCATCGCTATCGTCCGGCTGCGCATTATCGCATTGGATATGGAAGATCACTCGTTAACGGAGGCGATCACCTTACCGTTATCGCCGCTCGATGTAATTGCATACATCTCATACCTCGTCTGCTGGCTCTGATCACAGCTTGTCGGATGTGGCCTCAACACTTGAGGCGATTTAACTGTGGCCCAATAGTAAAGCCGCATACTATTGCCGAGATGGTTCTTCTGCGGAAGATTTGCTCGGCGCACTTCAGAAACATTCGCATCTGAATCTGTGGTCGTCCGCTGAAGGATTACGATTTGAATTAGTCAACTGATGGCTTCTTTGACACCCATGAAAACCCGTGGGACCATCGTACAGTTACACATCCGAAGCACTCGAATTTTCGGCGATCCGGATGAAATCGATCTAGTTGGTGTCGCAATAAAAGGCGAGTTTCCTCGCTCGGATACGACAGACTCACAATTTCGGCAACTTGTAGGCTACGATGTGACAGACAGTAATTATGCAGTGGTTTTCGACAACGCTGGCTCAGCATTCCGGACGTCGATACCGCAACGGTGCACACGAAATGAAACGCCGGATAAGCGCGTGAACGATGAACGCGAAGATCGGGCCGTGCGCTGTGGACGTTGAACTGGCCACGATTGCTCGTTACGGCTTGGATGATCGTAACGTTAACACGCTCAAGCTCTCGTTCACGCCAAAAGAGTGTTTTGTAAGACTAACTCGTGAACCACACGTTACAATTGCGGCAAATCGTTACCTTGAACATCAAATGCACTGATCAGTATCGCAATGGCAGCCTGGAGGTTTGCGTGCGTGATCAGTCGGATGCGCGGCTCGGTGGCCTCAACAGTTGACTTTGAGACACTTTCGACCATATCGAGTCAACTCCTGAACGTCACCGATACTGTCCAGACAGTGCGGCTGACTGGCGAGTAGCTAATTTTTGTCTTGATCGGTGGCGCGGGCTCCTGGTCTTAGTGCAGGCAGCACCACATCGAAATTACGCTCACCACGCTCCGGTGAGGCATTCAACCAAGCCATAGAATTTGCTAAACATCGCTGGTGTCGGCAGCCCATCCCTAACGCTGACCCATGTTGATGCGGACGAGATCGCAATTCTCGACTGCCGCAGTGCAATTTGACCGGCCATCGCATGCTAATGGCGGATTTATGTATATTCTGTTCTTTCGAAATGAATATCTACTAACATTGATCATACTTCCGACGAATAGTCATCTACAAAAGAGATTAAACCTATACTTTAAACAATCGAACGACTGTGGAGATAACAAAGAGACGATGAATGTGAAGTCGAGGGTGGCCCGGGCGAATTGATGGCAAATACAAATCCCTGCGACTCGGTTATCGCAGTCGTTATCCCACTTGCTCTATGAACGAGAAGAGTCCAAAATCTCGAACTTATGGACCGTGCATTTTTGTGCTTTGGACCGTTTTCCTTGTTGTCTCGAACTGCCTGACGTTTTGGAGCGAATCTAAATTCAAAACGGTTGTTGGTGCAGATCCAATTACTACAGTTCATTCGGCCCGTGCAGGCTGGCCGGTAAAGTTCGGAACTCAAACATATTCACGGCGACCGCCGGTTCCAACGATAGAATTTGACGTTGATCCAAGTATGGCCTTTTGGAACTCGCTGTTTTGCGCTGCATCGTTTTCTTCCCTTCTGATTCTTACTTGGCGATTGAAATCACTGTCAATTGCTCATCTAATGGAATTGACAGTGGCAATTGCTGATCGCTCTGACTGCTGCAAAACTATCGTCGGAACGATTTGGCTGGGACATTTGGAGTAGCTTTGCTGTCTTTCTCTTTGCCTGCCCGATAATATCGCTTTGTGCCCGGCTTCCGTATAATTTGGTCAAACATGTACTCAAGGTGATGCGAACGCGAACATCAATCGTGGGATAACAAATCGTTGCACCGAAGCCGCCGACGGTGCTGTTTTTGATGGCCGAGCTTTTTGGCGGCGGCTCGGTGAACTTGGCCGTTCGTCCTTATGGATCCGAGATGCCAGACTTCGTACCTACTATCGATGATGAGACACTTGAGCGATTGGTGAATCGCGAATTCACGTCAGATACTGCTGACCGTGTGCATTCGTTACTGGAGACTTACGGAGCGAAGCCTCACCATATTGAACGAAACCGAGTGCGAGCAGCAATATTAAAACTTGCGAATGGCGATTTAAGAGCAATCCAACAGCAAGTTTCCGTTGCTGTCACGGATTTTCGTGACGTTGTAGGGGCGGCTGAATATCCGCGGCAGATGGAAATCGGCTTCGTAGGAATGAGTCGCGTGTCAGAAGAGCACCTTCAAGACCTGAAGAATCAAGACTGGAAGGACTACTGTGATTGGCTGCGCAAGCCATGATGCTTGACCGCGCGCACACTTTCGCTGAAGGTGCGAACGGCGTTCACGTTACACTCGAAGATCGGACGAACCATGCCATGCACCGGAGTGGCGGTGGCCAGCGTTTTCTGAAATCAAAGTCAACTCCCGCCACCCGGTGATGGCGGTCGTTATCCTGCTAAAATTGAATTACGGCTATAAATTAACTGAATGGACTTGAATTATGTCGCTTAAAAATCTCGCTTATGCTTTATCGTTCTGTTTGATCGCAGTTTTGCTCGTTCGTTCTCAAGATCGCGATCTTCCAACGGCAGCTACCGGAATTGAAATTCCGACTCAAGTTGGTGACGGGCCAATGCTTTCCCTTACCCTTATGGATGTTCGTTCTGACAATCTTGCGTTCCTCGATGACCCCAGTGTTACAAAAGATTTAGAATTTGTATGGACAAACTAGAGCTTTAAGAAATTCGGGCGTCATGCTTCATGAACAGTATCAAGGCTGGTGGGGCGTCTACAAGCGGCGGGTGCAGATCCCGCGAAACACGCAGAACTAAAAAAGTTGTTTGCTGACTTTCAGATAGAACGTCAGAATGCAGTTTCGGCAATTCTTTTGCCCCACTTGATTGATCGCCTCGAAACAAATTGCGAGGCAGAAAAGGTTGACGCTACGGAAGGGCTTGTTGCTGGAAGTAGGCCGCGACAATCTTGGAATTGGGCTAAATATCAATCCTGAACAAAAATCAAAATTGCTTAAAATTCAATCAGAAATGCAAAATGAAATTGCCGAAAAGATTCGCGAATGCCAAATGTCATCGAGGAAAAGGTTCTTGCAGTCTCTTCGGCGGAACAACGACGAAAGCTCGACGAGTTTTTCGGGGAAGAAGAAAATTGTGGGCCGAGGCAGGGGCGACAAAGGGATCGAGAAAACAAATGGAGAAATTGTTCGGTAGTACTTTGTCGCTGGATAACAAGGCGATGAACCGAAGTCGCGGTGGCCGCTTTTTGTTTTTGAAAATGGAAATCCCTTTGCCGCGACTCGGTTATCGCGGTCGTTCTGTACACCACGTGAGTAATTCTATGCCCATCACCAAGTCCGTCTTTACGCGAAATCGTGGTGAGCCTGTATGTGGCAGCAATCGTATTCACGATGCTTGCGCTGTTTTGTGCTGTTCTCGGCCCGCTTTTCCTCTTTTCGACATCATGAAACGTGCTGACGGAAAACCTGGAACCGAGGCTGGCGTGGCCATGTCAATCATGGCCGTTCCAATGTTTTTTATCGCGTTGCTTGGCCAAGTTTAATGTTTACTCGCGACTCAAACCTCTGGTGCGGATTTGTGAAGAAGGGACTGGGAGATCAACGTTATCGGTGCGTCGAGTTTGGATGGCGTCCCCCTGATTCCTAACTTGATTCGCTGAGTAGCCTGGCCCGGAATCGTGTCGCTGCAAGGATTCAAGAAACAGATTGGCTGGACTCTTTCGGGGAGATGTTCCGCGACGTTCAAGTTTCCGGTTTGCCGATGATGCGATCATTGGTGATTAATGGGATCGGTCAAGCTATCCCACTTTTCGGGCGATGCCTTAACTGCACAAATTGGCAATAGCATTGCCTTTCGCGATGCCGAATTTCAAGATCCACTAGACGTTATTGCTTCAACAATTCAGGTATTCTACGATGATCCCAATGCTAGAAACGCATTGCCCAGCTTGCAATGACTTAACAGAAGACACAGAAAGCCGTGAACCGGAGCACTCATTCACGCGGCAACTGAAATCAAAGTCTTCCGTTCGTGCCCGGTTAACATCGCGTAACTCAAGAGCGTTGGCTGGTGTTGGTTGAGGTTGGCGGTGAGAAGAAGGTCTGCATCGGTTCGGTCGAGCCGATGCTCAAATTCTCTGTTCAAGAGGCCCGGATGCGGCCAGCGGACCCTTTGGTTTTTGCTTCGGCGTGAACCTTGATTCGGCTAACCTGTTCTTGGCTCCCGTTTGTAGACGGGCACGATCGGAGTGACTGGAAGAGCAATTGACTCGCTTGCTGGTGCTTTTTGTTGTCCAAATTGGGTGAAGGTTGACATCAACATCGGCCCTTGGCGCGTTTCGACCCGACGAAGCGCAGACCCTGGGCGCGACGAGAACGATGCTCGTTTTTGAATGGTCTGATTGTCCGCGTTGCATCAATCGCATGGCGGCCCTCGCTGCGAAACGGCCTTCCGCCAGACCAGCTTGTGATCGGCGTTGGTCATCGCGATAAATTCGAGTTGACCGCCGCAATCACCGCACGTGGGGGGCTTCGATTTGGGAAGCTCGGGTTGAAACATCGCGCTGCCCAGCCAGTACGTCCAGCCGCGCCAGAGCCAGACCAACCAGCGAACATCGGCCAGTTGCAATCGGCAGTTGGGGCTCATGAAGCCGTAATAACGAACCTTTT
Source organism: Pirellulaceae bacterium (assembly GCA_942492215.1). Taxonomy (GTDB): domain Bacteria; phylum Planctomycetota; class Planctomycetia; order Pirellulales; family Pirellulaceae; genus Mariniblastus. The sequence goes on along the minus strand of CALODY010000031.1, from coordinate 47,295 downwards.
GAAATCCGGGCGGCAGGATGTGCTGAGCAAAGGCCCGCACAAACGCTTCGCCCGAAAGGCGACGAGTTTGAAAGTGTCGTTTGCCGGACGGTTTGACCCGGTAGACGACTTCTTTGTCGGTCACCGAAAGGATCCGGTTGTTGGTGATTGCGATTCGGTAAACATAGGGAGCCAGATACTTCAGCACCGCCTGTCCGTCGCCCACCGGTTTGAGGTTGACCACCCAGTCGAATTTCAGCACGCCGTAAGGCAACTGCTTGTAGAGTCCGGCCTTGCGAAGCTCTTCGACGAACAACTTCTTGTACAACATCTTGGCGGGGAGCGGATGGAACAACTGATCCTGGTTCACCTGCAACCACTTCGAGCCGTCGGGACTCACACCACCGCCAGGCACGACGAAGTGTACGTGCGGATGATAGTCTTTCAGGTCCCGGCCCCAGGTATGCAGCACGCCCAAGAAGCCGAGCTTCTGACTGCCCAGGTTCTTCGGCTTTCTCAGCAGCGTCCGAATCGTCTGGCTGCCGGCACTGAAGATGGCCGCGTAACCGGCTTCCGGGTTGGCGCGCAGCAGGGGCCGCAGTTCCTTTGGAACCGTAAAAGTCACGACGAAATGTTGCACGGGCAGCAGTTTGCCGGTCTGCCGGGCGAGCCATTGCTGCGTCTTTTCGCTTTGGCAATGGGGACAATGGCGATTGCTGCAGGAACGTCCGACCCAGTGACGGGCCTGGCAGGACCGGCAGCCGTAAATCAAATTGCCCAACTCGCCCGTTCGACAGCGGGTGATCAGTCCCAGTACCTTGCGGTGATGGGGTGGCATCCGGGACTGATACTTGGCGAGATAGTCCGGAGCAAACTGCCTCAATGCATCGGCGACCGAAACATTCCCCGAGGCACTCCGTGCATCGGCGACCGAACAGGTCGCCTCGGCGGAGGTGAGCATTTAGCTGGACGGATTGGCGTTCCGATGGCGGGGGGCAAACAATTGGTTAATCACCTGCCGGGCATCGGCTTCGGCGATCTCGGTCAGGTGCAGGTAGACCATCGTGGTTTGCAGGCTCGAATGCCCCAGGTATTTCTGGATCGCTTTGAGGCTGATGCCGGCTTCCAGCAGATGGGTGGCGTAAGAATGGCGCAAAGTGTGGCACGAAACTGACTTGCCAAACTTCAGTTGCCGAGTGATTTTCTTTAGTGCCGACTGGACCGTGCGGATACTCATCGGTGTGGTTGAGGTAGCGCCATCCTGATGGTCACGATCTACCGCGGGGAACAGGAAGACCGGGTTGCGGTGCGTCTTCCAGAACACGCGGAGGGCAGCCAGCGTCGTTTGGGGCAACGGCACGTAGCGATCCTTGGCCCCTTTGCCACGATGAATGTGGACCATCATGCGTTGGCTGTCGAGATCACCGATCTGGAGATTCACCGCTTCCCCGATCCGCAGCCCCAGGGTGTAAGTCGTCCAGACGAAGGTCTTCAGCCGCTGAGTCCGAGCAGCGTCGATGATCTGGAAGACCTGGGGCTGGGTGATCACTTCGGGCAGGGATTTCACGTAGTTCAGCTTGGTCTGATCGAGGACGTCCCACTCGCGCGGGCAAGTCGTACGATAAAAGAACTTGATCCCGCTCAGCAGGACGCTTTGGGTCCCCGAGGCAACTTGTTTGTCCACGATCTGGTGCAGCAGAAACCCGCGAAGGTCCGACTGGTCGATCGTGTGCGGTGGTTGCTGGCAGAAATCCGCCAATTTTCGGACGGCGCGAACATAGCCATAAACGGTTCGTTTGGCTTTCCCGGCCAGTTGCAGATCTTCGATCAGCTTGCGGTACCACTTTCCTTTGAAGTATTCGCTGGGAGCTGGTAGCTTGTTGTACGTTGGCATGTTGAGGTTCCTTTGAGAAAACAGGTTTCAAAAAGGAAATCATGCCTCACGTTTTTTACGTTCGAGAACTACGCCGCGGTAGCGGCTTTCTTGAACAATGTGATGCACGCGAAGCCGGACTTGCGCGTGTTTTTTGAAGCAATGATTTCCGTTCCGGCTCGGTGATCGTAACCGTTGAACTAAGCCGCTTCGCGAGTGGTTAGTTCCTCTTGTTGGCTCGTTGTTAGCTGACCGTTGATGACGATTGTTTTGGTTATAGGGACTTGCGCATTTGAGATGTGCAAGCATGCTGGAACTTAGTACCAACGTTTTGCTGTTGGTGACTTCCAACTTTCCGGCAGGACCCTCCCCATGACTCCGTTTCGTAAACGCCTCACGCCCCTGACTCGGCGGATGGCCCAAGACATGCAGATTCGCAATCTGGCGGCCAGCACGATCGACTCTTACACTTGGCACGTCGATCAGTTCCTCCAGCACTTTGGCAAGCCTGCCGAGCAGCTTGGTCCCGAACAGATCCGTGAGTTCCAGCTGCACCTGATCCAGGAGAAAAAAGTTGGTTGGAGCAGCTTCAACCAGGCCGTTTGTGGCCTACGTTTCCTCTACCGCTTTACCGTGCCTCGGACGTGGCACATCAAAATGATTCCCTTCGGCAAACGACCCAAGAAGTTGCCCGCCGTGTTGGGGCAACCGGAAGTTGAACAACTGCTGCAATGTGTGGGCTATCCGAAACATCGCCTGATCCTGCTGACCTTGTATGCGGCCGGACTGAGACTCAGCGAAGCACTCCACTTGCAGATCCCCGACATCGACTCTCAGCGGATGCTGCTCAAAGTAACTTACGGCAAAGGCGCAAAGCAACGACTGGTCCCCCTCTCGCCCCGACTGCTGGAGGAGCTGCGCGAGTATTGGAGACAAACGCGTCCGACCAGCTATCTGTTTCACGGCAAGACACACGATGTTCCCCTGTCCAGCGCCACGGTTCAGAAGGCCTGCAAGTCAGCCACCCGCCAAGCCGGCATCCTCAAGGAAGTCACGCCGCACACGCTGAGACATTCCTACGCGACGGGATTGCTCGAAGCGGGAGTCGACCTGCTGACCATCGGCAAACTGCTGGGCCACAAGAGTTTTACGACCACGATGGTTTACCTGCACGTCCGTCGTCCGCATTTGAACTCGGCGCCCAGCCCGATCGATTGGTTGCCAGTGCGGCAATGTCCAACCTGGACCGGCTGGCCCCCAGCGGATTCTCAACCCAACTCGCAGCCACCCGGCCCCGGCCAAGCGTAGCGGCAATTCTGCGCGCCGTCATGCGCGCCGTACCTTGGTCTTCACGCTGGCCAAGCGGCACCCCAAGTTCAAAACATCTTGGCGCGCCTGTCGCTGTGCCGCACGCGGGCCTTGGGTGGACATCTCTATCGCTGCGGTGGTTGCGACCACCGCGTCAACGTCTACAACTCCTGTGGTGATCGACATTGTCCGCAGTGTAGTGGAGCTCGGCGCCGCGATTGGCTGGCCAGCACCGCCGCCTTGATCTTGCCGGGCATCAACTACTTCCAAGTCGTCTTCACGTTACCGGACAAGCTATCCGGGTTGGTGCTGGGCAACCGCCGCCAAGTTTACGGCTTGTTGATGCGTAGTGCCTGGCAAGCGCTCGATCAAATTCTCCGGGAGCAGCAAGGCATCCGCTCAGCCGCCACGCTGGTCTTGCATACCTGGAACCAGCGGCTGGATCACCACCCTCATGTTCACGCCCTGGTCCCTGGCGGCGGCCTTTCACTCGATGGAAGCCGCTGGAATAAAACTCGACACAAAAAACATCGCCGCCGCAAAGAGCCGTACTTGACTGACAACATCGAGTTGGGCAAACGGTTTCGTAAAGTGTTCATCCAAGGCCTGATGCGACTGCACCGCACCGGCGAACTGAAACTCGACGGCCAGTGGTCTCAATTGAAAGAGACCGCGCGCTGGAATCCTGGCTGGAGACGGTTGCTCCGGCTGGCTGGAACGTGTTCATTGAACGCCCACCGACCGAAGACGCAAAGCCAGAGAATGTGCTGAAGTATCTGGCGCGTTATCTGAGTGGCGGTCCGATCTCCGATCGACGGTTGATCTGGCATGACGGAAAAACCGTTCGCTTCTGGGCTCGCAGTCGGGAGAAGCCCCCGGCAGGAGAGCGTCCGGAGCAAGTTGCCGAAAAACTTCCGGCCGTTGAATTCACGCGTCGCTGGGCGCTGCACATCCTGCCCAAGGGATTTGTGAAAGCACGCAGTTACGGCGGCTTCAGCAACAAACACCGAGCCGCTTATCTTCAGCGATGTTGTCAGCTGCTGGACATCCAGCCGGCAGGGGAAGCCGAAGCAGAGCTGCCGAGCGAAACCGAACAGGAATCATTGCTCGTTGAACTCGAGCGACCTTGGCTGGCCTGTCCTCATTGCCAGCAGGCCATGCACTGTATTGTCGCCACCGAGCGCCCCAGTTGGTCGGTCACCATGAACAGCATTCACCGTCCGCCCTGGTATCAACGGTTCTGATGAACATTCTCCCAGCCCCGAACTTCCGACTTGATGATGCCCAATCGTGCCCTGCTGCGCACTCCAGCCAACCGCAGCCAATCACACCCATCGGCATCGTCACAGTCGATAAAACCGATCTCGAATCGAGCACCCGACATAAGTTGAAATCGTTTCGGTCCAGTGGTAATCTCTCTCTCAGACAATTCTACGCGTGATTGAATCTGCAAACGCACTCCACGCGAAGTCGGCTCAGCACAACGGACAATCTATCCGTCTCCTGCCGAGCCGGATAGATTGCAATTCGTTATGCCATCTACACGACACCAGGTATGGCCATCCAGATCAAATCGAAAACGCCGCAAACGGTCGATGCTCGGTCGCTTTGATGCGATAGAGGTAGTTCTGACCGACTCGACTACACTATCCGACACTCCTTTTGGCGTTCTCGGCACATGGCGGACACCCTTCCTTGTTGCACTTGGCCGATGTCGTTGCGACGTGTGCGGCGGGTTAGATTGCGATGTGACCCGACGCTGGATCCGTCAGCGTGCGTTACTGCGCAGGCCTGGCTCACTGCCGTGAAAAATCGCTGGTGCAATTGCGTTCAAACCCTTAGATCTGACACGCACGCGACTGATCGAATGATTCGCCCTGAATTGGCGAATAATAGTATTATGCCGCTGTTCATGGGAATGGGTGACTTTGATAGGAGAACAAAGGAAATAACGCTGTGATGCACCACCGAAATTGCCGAAAGGTTTCGTGAACGAATTCAACAATATCGAGATGGGCTTCCCTATCGCGCTAGTGCTGAGAATAATGCATCCGCTTTTGAAATTCGCGAAATCAACTGTACGATATGTGGAAAACCTGCAATCATGAGGTGGCCGCTCACGATCCGAATCGGAGACCACGCTGCGTGGTTGGCAGTTACGACACGTCCGAAAACGCGGAATATCAATGCGATGAACGAGCGGGTTGGGCCGTCATGTTGGGCTTTTAAACTATTGGTAATTTGCGATGACGTGCTCGCCGGCATCTTGGGGTTATTTGGCTTATGGAAACCAAATTAGCCCAGTGACTATGCGCAAATTTTCGAGTTCGACGATGCTCTGGTTAGTCACCGTATTTGCAATTGGGCTGGTGATCGTCACGACTCGAAATATCTTGCTTCAGAAGACTCTCGAGATCGAAACCGCAAACGGCCAAATAGCGAAACTCCGTAATGATTTGGGCTTGATTGAAGTCACTGATTCCGAAGAGTGTCACATCAGGTTCTTTAGAGATCGCTATTCGGATGACATCAGCCATTGGCGACCTCTACTTCCCTGACGCGTCCAGTGTTGGTTTTATGCGTGTGGGGTTGCCGGTCGATGGATACCGGTGAGAGAAGATGGACGTCCGTGGCAAGACAAGCTTATTTCGGATCGTGGCCTGCCAAAAGGAGCCGCTGATTTAGTTGTGACAATAGAGGTCGATATGCATTCGCGAAGATTCTGTATTCGTCTACGCCCCGAGTATATGGATGGTACATTTTCAGGCGGCAACAATATTTTCCGGGGACTCGGAGACTGGTGGCCCCGGTGGTGGGATCCCAATCTACAATGGATCCGCGATGGCGTTCCAACAGACAGAACGATACAGTTCGATTTCGAGGAACCGCTGGTTTTTGTAAAAAGGGCGGTACGGAATAGCGAAGGGAAACTAGAGGGATATATGTTCTGGGTTGAAGACTACGAGTCTTCTGTGACACATCGCAAGAAATCGCCACATAACAATATGATGAACCGAAGCGGCGAAGCAACGGTTCTTGAAAATTGAGAGATGATCGTCGCCGCTCGGTTATCATGGTCGTATTCGCCTCAGAATTGATAATGGAATGTCCGAACCTGATCTGTTGGTGGTCTGCCGAACGGATCGGGGAATCATACGTCGTGACTCGTCGCGATGTACCGGAATCTCGATACGGCTGACCAAATCGCTTTCAACTTTCCCCGAACGATACCACGGCAGTCGAGAGCGCGCACGTCGATTTTCGTTCTCAATCCGCGAGTCTATCGCAAATCATGATTCGCTGATTGTTGAATCGACGCTTGCTGGCAAATCTCTGCGAAATCTGATTGAAACGGCGAAATCCGCAGGATACCGTGTGACTATTGTTTTCGTATTTCTTGACTCGGCTGATTCAGCGTTGAGCGTGTGCGACAACGTGTGTTAGTGGGCATGATGTGCCTCGAAACAGATATTCGTCGACGATTCCCTCGTGCAATCACCAATTCTCTGGCACACAATCGATTATTGGCCGATTTCGGTTACTCGTTTATAATTCAGAAACTACACCGGAGAACGTCGCATTCGGAAACGATCGAAACACCATTGTTAGGATCCGACATCATTTTGAATTATTCCAGTCAATCGTAGAAACCAATGATTGAAAAATCAGCAGACGTCAAATTGTATGAACAGGCCGATTCGTTGCTTGATCAATTTCGGGCTTCCGTTCGCGCTGCACAGGAACGCGCCCGTAATTCCGGCGTCAATTACACTTTTACGTCAAACGGAATCCGATACATCGCACGTCCAGATGGTGAGATCGAAAAACAATCATCACCAAACGGCGAATAACAATCTGTTGGACCGAAGTGCCGTTGGTCCGTGCAAATTGAAGCTGAGTTGAATCACGGCACTCGGTCAACTCTGTCGTTACCCGCTTTGGAGTTATCGCTTGAATTATTCCATTCGGTCAATTCTCGGAATTACTGCGTTTATTGCATGGCTACTTTGGTTCAACCTTCAGTCTTACGAGACTCTAGGCGTCGGGAGCTCAATACCCGCTGGAACGGAGATTGCTGCAGGCCAGGCGATACCATTTGATATTGGATATGGTTGGCCGTTTCAGTATCGGACAGTTTCCCTCTTAGGATTGGAATCGTACAGTGTTTACGACTTGACGTCGCTCTGTCTGAACTGCGCCGTCGCATTCTTGCTATCTATGTTGATTGTCGTGACAATCAGTCAGGTTCCAAAAATATTTGCGTCAACATTCCTGAGACGCAACGTGGAACCAGAGGACTTGCCATCCACGCCGATTCGCGGATAACATCTATGAAACTAAGTCGTCTAAGCATATGCGTTCGGCTGGTCGCGGCAACGTTTTACTCAGGGTTCAAGCTCTTACTTCGCTCCGATTTTTGGTGATTCACGTGCAATCGTAGACTCGATTATCTTTAACGTTGTCCCGCTTGACTTGAGTTCAACCTCGATCATGACGCTACCAAAGAAAGAACGACGAACAATCGAAGTTGATGGTGTGACGTATCACTACCGAATTCGATTGCATAAATCGGAACGTGCTGTGATTCAACATTCTGTTGGACAGGGTGCTTGCCTATTTGTATTCCCACATTCCATCATGCGACCGAAACACGTCGCTGATACGATTCGATTTGCGATCAAACGTGGTTGGAAACCAGGGAAAACAGGTGAGGATTTCTGGTTTGCGTTCGATTCGAATGACGATGGCGAAACGCTGCTTGAATCCATTCCGAACGATGATTTTCGCGTCGCGACCTACAACACGATGGGTGAAATGCCCGAAAACGACGACCGAGCGCAATACGCTGATACGCGGAAATGGTATGATCGTGAAATAGTACCTGACAAATTAATATAAACCAGAATTTCGGGATAACATCTATATGGCCTTTTGAGTCAAGGAGTCCGTACCGTTCTTGCGGTAAAAATCTTTGATTTTTTCGCGTTCACTTTTGGCTTGGCGACTGATTTTCCCTTGGGTGAATTCTCGGTTTGGCTTCGTCTCCAGTGGTTGTCTGGGGTTTCTGGTAACTGAACTCCAACTCGTCAGGTCGCCAATTGATTACTGGCGTTTGTTGTTCGTCGAACTCATTAACCTGTCGGTTGCTTCAAACATCTATCAATGCTCTGCCGATCAGCAGACCCGACCAAGTGTCGGTGCCCGGTGATCGGTGCGTTGCCCACCAAGCCAAGTGCTCGACGGATTTGCAACGCGGCTTAGAAACTCATTCTGACGTTATCGCTCCATTCAAAGGGATTGGCTGACTTCTTGAGCGGCAGGCAAGTCCTGCCAGAAGCCTCCAGTTATGTTTCGGTTAGCGACACCGTGCAACGTACGACAAAGGGGTCACGTTAAATCACTGCTTCGATTGTTTCATTCGAGTCGTTTACTCGATTTTTAAAAACGCTGACGCCGCCATTCAATACCGTTGGGTCTGGCGCTTGCCGATGAAAGCTTGTTGGATGCTCGACGAAAGTGACTTCGTCCGCTCCAGAAGTTATCGTTTTCAGCTCTCTTGAATTTGGCTTAGCTCTGGCGGCCCAGTTATCCTTGCGGCTGACGCCAGCGTTTGTTTGGGGCTCCTGTGGGGATCGTTTCTTTCCGCTTCGACCAGCTATCCCTCGGCCGGTTGCTCCTCAGCAGAGCCAGCTTCCGTTTCACTGGATTTGTATTTGTGTTTCTTTTTGATTTGCAATGCCTGAAAAACCTACCGTTGAATCTCGCTCACCAGCGTAGCAGTCGTGATGCAGGTCGAACGCTTCGCCTTGGCTGTCTTGAGCATGTAGTAAACGCGCGACCGAGTTTGACCGCCAGGTACGAGAACGCCTGCTTTGCCATGTTTCTTTTCGATCCGGTCGGGGAAGGCTTTGGCTTCCGGGCAACAGCGTTTGAGCAGCGGAACCGCTTCGCAAAACGCCCACTTGAGATGGGCGTTGCCGATTTTCTTGCCGGGCTGCCGTAGCTTTTGCCAGCCGAGCTGTGGCTCCCTTTGACCAGGCGGCAGTACGACAGGAATTGCCCGACAGTCGGGAATCGGTTGATGTCGTGGATTTCGTAAAGCATCGTCATCGCCATGATGCGGCCGACGCCGGGGATCGTTTGCAAGCGGAAGAAGGCCTGTGGGTCGTCGACTTTGGCGTAGTGTTCCAGGTACAGCTCGAGTCGGCGAAGTTGGTCTTCGTACTGGTCGAGCAGTTCGAGGTCCAGAGCGACCGAGAGCCTTGGTACTTTGTCCTTCGAAGTGATCGGTCAGTCCGCTTCGATTTGACTTGTAGGTGATCTTCTTTTCAAACGGCGGGAGGTTCTGTTGGTGGTTGACGATTTGCAAATGGGTCAGCAGTTCGGCTTTGAGCCGCGTCAGTCGAGTCCGTCTCCTGAGCAGATCCCGCGTGGCTCTCAGTTTTTTGGGGTAGGCGTAGGCGGTGGTGAAGTTTCCTCCGCGCAGTAGCAACGCCAGTTTTTCGGAGTCGAGTTTGTCGTTTTTGACTTTGCCACCGTGGATCGCTTTGAGATACAGCGCGTGACCGAGCACGAATGGAATTTGTCTTTCTCGGCAAGCGTCGGCCAGCCAGTACCAGTTGAAAGTTGACTCGCAGCCGACGACCAGGTCCTTCCCAAAACACTCAATTTCGTCAAAGAATTTGTCGCTTTGACGGGTTTTGAAATTGCGGTGTAATTGTTTGTCGCCATCGTGATCGACGACGCAGGCGTACATTTCTTTTGCGTGCAAATCGATTCCGCAGTAAAATGGAAAGACTGACTTACCCAAGGAGGCCATGATGAGTATCAATCCGATGGGCCGAAGCCGGGCGTTTTCAAATGGACAATCACTCGTCGCGACTCGGTTGTCGCGGACGTTATCCACTTTGGTCCGAACTACTTCAGATTCGTTAGGTTTTTCCTCGTTTCTCGTGCTGCCGGTTGTTTGCTACAATAGCAATTGTCCGAACCACTGAGGTAAATATGTCAACTGACCTTCCGTTTGACTCCATGTCGACCGCTGACAAACTGAAAATTATGGAGACTGTTTGGGCCAGCCTTCGCGATGCTCCCGATCTCCCAACGCCTGAATGGCATCGTGAATTGCTTGCAGAGCGAAAACGTAGGCTTGAGTCAGGCGAGGCAACCATTTCTTCGTGGGATGATGCAAAGAAACGGTTGAATGAGTTGGGAAATGAGAATTGAAATATCTTCGGATGCCGAGAAAGATATTGAAAATGTTATTGGTTTTATGAATCGCAATCGTTAGGCGTTGGAGATTATTTTAGGTCAAGTATTTTCGCCGATATCGACGCACTTGTAATTCATGGCGGATCACACCCAATTGTCGATGGCTATCACCGCAAGGTTTGCAAAACGTTTCCATACAAAATTTACTATGAAATGACTTCGCCGATGTCCTTGATTGTGGTTGCGGTAGTTGGGCAGCGAGAGAACCGAAAACCAAAATAGCGGTGGATAACCACTAAGAATTTGACATCGCGTCAACCAAGAGCGTTGGCTGTTGCATTGCCCTTCATAAGGGCTATTTCGCGTTGCCCACACAACTGCCGAAGAATCTTCCCAATCTCCGACCGAAGACTTCCATAAAACTTGCGCCTCCTATACTTTGGTACTATTACTACATGATATTTACAGTCCCACTTTACATGGGCTTGACTACGCCAGTCTTTCATTTTGGATCCTCCTGTACCCCTCGGGGCCTTCCAACAGGAGGATCTTTTTTAAACTCCAGGAACGGCGGAGCCTAGTGAGTGCTCACCAGCACAGCTGGTGGTTTACGGAATTCAATTTGATTGAAACGGCGAATTCCGCGGGTTAGCGTGTGGCTATTGTTTTCGTATTTCTTGACTCGGCTGATTCATGCGTTGAGCGTGTGCGACAACGTGTTCAATTAGGCGGGCATGATGTACCCGAAACAGATAATCGTCGACGATTCCCTCGTGCAATCACCAATTTCTGGCACACATATCGATTGTTGGCCGATTTCTGGTTACTCGTCTATAATTCAGATATCACACCAGAGAACGTCGCATTCGGAAACGATCGAAACACCATTGTTAGGATCCGACATCATTTTGAATTATTCCAGTCAATCGTAGAAACCAATGATTGAAAAATCACCAGACGTCAAATTGTACGAACAGGCCGATTCGTTGATTGATCAATTTCGGGCATCCGTTCGTGCTGCACAGGAACGCGCCCGTAGTTCCGGCGTCGATTACACTTTTACGTCAAACGGAATCCGATACGTCGCACGTCCAAATGGTGAGATCGAAAAACAATCATCACCAAACGGCGAATAGCAAATCGTTAGACTGAAGCCGGTAACGCGATAGCGTTGGGTCCTTGAATCTAATCAACTGCAATGTCGTCCGTCGGCTCGGTGATCTTCGCCGTGATTCGATTGAGCCGCTGCCCAGGGTTTGAATCCAATAGAAATGGAATCGCGCTGTCGATGCTTGGTAGTTTCGAGTCGTTTGGCCTGAAGGATCATGCGACCGTGCAGGAACAACTGTTCGCGGCGGTGGTGACTTGGACTTACGAGGGTTTAGAATTGACGACGGCTGAAGCCCTTGACGGTGAACGTTAGGGGACCGATAAACCGACCAAAGGGAGCGAGCCGAGCGTTTTGGCAATGGATGATCTTCTGCGCCTCCTCGGTGATGTCCGCCCTTATTCTGCCAGGATATGCCACAATCATCTTTTGACATCCGAACCGCATACGATTTAGCTGCGAATGCATATGCAGACTCATTTTTAGATGAATTGTCGTGCAAACCGCGTGATATTGAGCATCTGCGACAATTTGCTTCATCTGTCGGAAGTGGACAACGCGTGCTCGATCTTGGCTGTGGTCCTGGACATACCACTGCGCACCTCGCTTCGTTGCGGCTTAAACCGGTCGGTGTTGATCTATCGCCTGAAATGATCGGCAAAGCGAAGGCGCTGTTTTCGGAATTTGAATTCATTGCTGGAGATTTCTTCCAACTTCCCGATCGCGACGATTCAGTAGCGGGACTCCTTGCCTTCTATTGCATCGTGCATTTGCAAGCTGAGCAACTAGAAGCTGCGTTCAGCGAGATGTTTCGGGTACTGAAGCCTGATGGAATTCTTTTGCTGTCATTTCATATTGGCTGCGACATGGTAGTCCAGGAAAACTTTCTCGATACCGGTGCAATGCTGGAATTTTTTCCGTTTCCCGTTGTGACTGTTCGAGATGCGTTGTTGGCGGCAGGGTTTACCGATCTTGAGATTCACGAACGGCCACCGTACGATACGGAATACCCAACAGATCGCTGCTACGTATTTGCCCACAAACGACATGCGACATAAAAATACGTTCCTACAACATTTGTCAAGTCGGCTGACAATGGTCTGCATTGTTGTTGTGGTATTCAAACTCGTAGACGCCCGAACGAAACGGATACCGTCCGTAGTGCATCGACGCGCGAGAGGGGGCACAACCGGAGCTTGGCAATCCGTGTTCATGAATTTCGTTCCCATGCGTGCCAGCCGGTCCACATTCGGCGACTCGACATAACCCAGCTCGCTGTGATCGCGGTCGTGGAGGATGCGATTGAAAGCTTGAATGGAGTCGTGACGCTGATCATCGGTCAGAATCCACGGCACGTTGAGTTGCTGTCCTTGAACAGGCTGGGGGCAAGAAGTGCAAGCTTCCGAGGACAAAGTAGATGAGTGCGAAAGTTATTCAGAACAAAATTGCAATCCAGGCAATGCCTCAAGCGTGAGCCGTGGTCCGTAAGGTTTATCGATCATCCAGCATGCCGGCCAGATAGATCGCGGAAACATGGGATTGGTGAACGGTGTACTCCATCAACACAGCCCAGTTCCAGAATTGATGCACGTTTTCGTACGTCGGCCATTGCTGATATTCCGGGAAGATCTTTTGATCGCCTGCCAAATGCCAATTCAGGGGCCAAGCACTGCCGAGGTCATTCGTCACGGCGGGGCCGTAGATCGGAATGCCGATCGGGGCCGCTCGTCCGCTGTAGCGAGTGTCGCAATGTAACACGTTGCGGACGCTGGTTTCATTGACGCCCGTCATGTAGACCATGTTGGTGGGGTTGCCGCCGAGACAATATGCCAAACCGGTGATGGCGGCGGATAAATATTCTTCGTCGCCAAACAAGTGCCACGCCCGCAAGATACACATCGAGTCGACGGTCGGCCAACCACCGCTGCCATACGAGACACCCACCCAGCCATTCTTGAGCGCTCGAAACGGCGATCGGCGAGTGCTGCCTTCCAGGTAGTTCATCTGGATGTTGTGTTTTACGCTGCCTTCAAGGCGTTCGCGTTGCCGATCCGTCAACGAGGATTTCTCGGCTGGCATTTCCAGAATCGTCAGAAGTGCGATCAATCCGTCGGGATAGACGGTCGACCAAGCTTCGGGGACCCGCACATCGAGTGCCTCGATCGCCTTCTTTCGCCAGCGTTCATCGCCAGTTGCATTCCACAATTCGGTGACCGCCAGCATGTAGGAATCAAGAGCACTTTCATCCGACGAATCCGTTTCCGTTTGTTGTTCTGTCCAGGTTAGCGCTTTGGCGGCAGCGTCAGCCAGCTTCCGGGATTCGACTTTACGTCCCAATTGCTTCAGCACACCTGCGGCTTTCGCGGACGAAGTTGCAAAGTCGATGTTCCCGTCGCGACTGGGAGCACAAATGTATATCGGCAAGCTGTTCAGCCAACTCGGCTCACCCTCGCGAGGATGCTCGGCATACTCGACCGCCGATGGCACGCCACCATCCGGTCTCTGAAGTTTGGCCCAAAAGTTGATGTCCCACAGTGACGCTTCGACGAGCCGCTGGGATAGTTGGGGGTCTGTTTCCGACTTTCGCAGCGCCAGATCAAGTAACCAATATCCGACGACCCAATGATTGTGATTGCGATCAAAATCTCCTGCGTCCATATAACCGCCGACCACGGTCACGCCAGAACCACTCGGTTTCCACTCACCAAGCTTACCCGGTTCGAAGTCGGCAAAATTTGCATTGGTGTAGACGGCACTGGTTTCAAAAATCGGCACATTTGCATAAGCTCGATTCGTCGCCGGTACAGCCGCCGGCCGACTCATCGTCGATCCGTCCACCAGTTTTATTTCGCGGTCTTCCCCCCAGCGATGTGCATCCAGACCTTCGAGCGCCAGATCCAAGACGGAGCGGTAAACGTCGTTTGCGATTCGGAATGGATGCGAGGTGCCGATGCCTTGCACCGTCACTTGATACGTTCCCGGTTGCGTCACTTTCGAAAAATCCAACCCAAACGTCGGCGTTCCTGCGTAGTTGGCAACCGTACCGTCGGGCCTGCCCTGCAAACCGCGGTGATCGGCCGGCTGATCGGATTCGCGCAGCAACTCCGCGTTACCTTGAAGAATTGATTTGCCGCTTTGGGTGTCGATGACCTCGAAACGTGGCAAACCGATTGCGCGATAGTCGACCGGTCCGCCGCTCCCCATCCAACAGGACAACACCGCAATCTTAACGGGATCGTTCGGACGAAAGCCCACGGAAGAAACGTGAATCGCCTCGGTGCGAGTGGTCTCGATGGAAAATCGAGCGTTGAACGGTGCAATGACGGGGTCGGTCGAGTCGATCGTTAGCGCCCCCTGCGGGATCGGCTGATCGCACTGCAAGTAGATCGTATGCTCGAAACAGACTTCTGGCCGCTGCCCCAAGCGATCGGCAATATTGGTGATTCTTGACTTTCGATACGCGTTCCGGACGACGACCTGAGTTTGCCCCACTCGGACCGACCAGGCTTTTTCGTCGGTCAATCGTTCGCGATCAGCTCGCTTGCCTTGATAGGAATCGCCGAGCCGCAGGAATCGCTTTGGCGACTGGACATTGCCCGTCACCAGTCCCACGAGTTTACCGTTTCGGGTGAGCGTCGTTCGACGCAGCGGATTCTCGTCGAGTTCATCAGCCGGTTGCGGCTCGTATTCCACCAGCTCGCCCAACCTAACGAAACCTTCGGCGATCGTGACCGCAAGTGTATCCGGCGTGACCAGGCCGGCGTGAGTGATGGTGGCGTCGCCGGTTTCAATTTCGGCACCCATAATTGCCGGGCTAACGAGCAGAATCAACAGGAGGCAAGAAAAAGCTGGAACGCGTCGCATGGAGTAAGTTTCCTTTGATGTTTTCAAACAAATTGTCTTTGCCAACCGTGTCCGGGCCGATGGAGGATTGGACCAACACGAAATCGGTCGATGACTCACATCCCTTGCGAACGATTGATTCGGAATTAAACAAGGATCATACACCAAGACGCAAACCCAACGCAGCAAGGCGATCCAAATTTTAAATTGCGGATCACCCAGCTTCGAAACAGGTAGACCGGGTGATGCAAGTATTCGATAGTGACTGGGCGGTGGCCTCGGCACAACCCAGTGGAATCCTCCGCAAGGCACTCTTGCGTTCGGATACAAACCAGACTTCTCGCGATCTAGAATCACTGAGAGTGTAAGGATTAGCCCCGCTGACTGGTGAATTGAAGGTCGAAAAAGGAAAGCGGATCATGAAGAACACGGCACTGATCACCGGCGCATCGAGCGGCATTGGTAAAGAACTGGCTCGCATTCACGCGTCCCGGGGCGGCGACCTGGTCATCGTCGCGCGGCGCGAGCGGGCACTGAAAGAACTCAAGTCCGAATTGGAAAGCAAACATGATGTCACGGTCGTATGTATTGCGGCTGACCTGAGCGCCCCAGACGCACCCCAAAATGTCTTCGATCAGGTTCAATCTCAAGACATTCAAATCGAAGCGTTGATCAACAACGCGGGATTTGGAGGGCACGGAAAATTTCATGAACGCGAATGGGCTCGCGACGAGGCAATGATTCAGTTGAATAACAAAGCCCTTAGTGAACTGACGCATTTATTCCTTCAAGGAATGGTCGCCCGGAAACGTGGCAGGATCCTTAACGTCGCTTCGACGGCGGCATTTTTACCCGGGCCGCTGCAAGCCGTCTATTACGCAACAAAAGCTTTCGTGCTTTCTTTTTCACAGGCGATCGCGGAGGAATTGAGGGATGAAAATATCACCGTGACTGCGTTATGCCCGGGGCCCGTCGCCACCGAATTCACGACGGTCGGCGACCTCGAAGGCGTGGATACCTTTAAGAACGCCGCGTCGCCGACCAGTGTTGCCAAAGTTGGATATGACGCGATGATTAAAGGCAAACTGGTCGCCATCAACGATTGGAAACTATCGCTGATGCTAAATTGGATCGTTCCCTTCGTACCACGTGGAACCGTGTTGAAGATGTCCCGCAAGGCGATGGAAAAATCCTGAATTCCGTTATCGCCTGAAGGGACTACCGTCCGAAGAAGCCAAGTTGGGTTCGGCAGGCTTGATTATGGCGATTGTGGGTGGCGCCTTGCTGCCACTTTTGCAGGGCAAATTCATCGATGAACTTGGCGTGCGTAATTCGTTCTATTTGCCACTTTTCTGCTTTGTCGTCATCGCCGTTTTTGGCATTCGTACGTTCATGAGATTTGAGAATGAACCATTGGATAGTGCTGCCGTCTAGGTCGACAGTACCAGGTCCCCGTCTTTTTTTGCTGTGGGGATTTCGTGGTTGATTGCGGTGCAATTCATTCAGGCAATTGCGCTGGGCGGTTGACCCAAGCCAGTTCAAAACACAGGTCGTCGACCTCGATCAAATTCGCATTTAATTTGCCGTCAAACTTGCCCTGCTGTGCAGCAAGCAGGATCAAGGCACGCTTTACTTGATGACCTTCAAGATATAGGCAAACTCGGACGGATGCCTGATCGGCAGCTGCGCGGTCTATCCCTTCTCATCAAGGTTCCATTCCAGCTCCCTGTCGACGCCCAGCATAGTCACTGATTTGATCTGTTCCGGAAGATGCTCACAACCATCGGCGAGCGTCTTGACCGTAACTTGGTTTTCCTCGGGCCTTTTCAGGCCAGTCACGTACAACACATCGCCGCGAGCCGTGAAACGCAAGTCGGACGCCGTGAAAGGTTTGTCTTTTGATTCCGAAACGTGGCCCGTCGAAACCGACGTTGGACCTTCGCCAAATGCTTTCCAGTAAGTCGTGTCGTAGATCGCCTCGACGTTGATTTTCAGCCATCCACCAATTGCTTTCAAAATTGCCTGGTATTTTTCAGAAATCGCACCATCGGGTCTGGGACCGACGTTGAGAAGCAGGCAGCCATTTTTGCTGACGATGTCGACCAGGTTATCGACCAGGCGATCGGGCGCGTTTTGTAGCGTTGGTTTTTGGTGTAACCCCAGGAACTGGAACTCACCGCGGTATCTGTTTGCCAGAGCGGTTTACGTATTTCCGCCATCTTGGAACGTTGCTTTCATTGGAAAACTGATAACGCTAACGTCCCATTGTCTAGCAGGACTGACGTAACTCCCCTGGTTCCCTGCACGTTCCTGCGCCAGCGTGCCAAAAACCAGTGTTGGCAAGACGAGTTGGACCAGCGGCAAATCAAATGCACTTTTCATCGGACATGCATTGAATCTCAAAACGGGTGTAGATCGATTGGCTGGATTGTAATCGCTGCAACCCAATTCGGACCATTAGAGCATTCCTTGTTGTCGGTGTTTTCCTCCGCCCCCGCGGCGGGAATGGGGCGCCATTTACGAAAAGTAAAGAGCAACATTTTCTAGAGAGAAATCTGAAAGTCGCGTTCCGCATCGACCAAGAATCTTCCGTGCAGGTTGGGTGATCGACCAATTGAACAAGCTCATCAACGGGCCATTATGCAGTCGCCGGGCACGCAAGCAGCAAAATACTAGCGAAATTCAACTTGGACCCCTCTCATCATGTCGCTAACCTCTTGCTTTCTTCCGCGGAGCGACAAGTGTTAGATTCGATCGATACATCGCTGCTCATGAGTGGACTCTCACTTTGTTTCACGGCCTATTTTTGGTTTGTGAAAGCCCGCAAGGAGCGGCCTCAACTGGAGTTTCACCAACTCAGCAATTTTCGTACTTCGTTGGGGCGAAGTCCGGATCGTCAGGATCGCAAACGGTTTTCGATTCAGCAGCTTGACACCGGGGGCGTGTTGATCGTCAACCATAGCATTCGGCAAAATTCGGTCGTATTGTTCGAATGCAAGCTGCGCACTTCCAACGGCGTGGTTCATGGCGACTGGGGCTACACGGGTGACGACAAACCGCCGTGGAATATTGGCCCCGAATCGAGCATTGCATTCAGCCCCGCCTGCTTTTTTGACGTGCCGATCGACTTCCAGGAACCAGACGCACTTGAGTTCGAATTGCAGTTCATCACGGCGAGCGGTCATCGTTTTAATCATGCCTTCACGAAGCTTGCACCAAGATTTTCGCAAATCGAAAACCAGCAAACCCGTCGGGCCGCGTAACGGCGAAATGCAGCATCAATCCTGGCTTCCTTTGGCTGGCGATCGCAAGTTGCGCAACATCACGGCCTGCTTGGGTGATTGAAACCGATAGTCGGGAGCACCCACGCGTTCGAAAGCTTCTCGCACGGCCGATTTGCGCACATCGGATTCGGTATAGATTGTGTTAAACGATTTGCTGGCAAACCGTTTGGCAAAATGATCAAACGACTCATACTCGACGAAACTGTGATACGCCACGACGTCGACCGAATCGAATGCGGGAATCGCGATCTGCTCAATTGCCTGCTGCGCGGCAGCACGTTCCCGGTCTTCGTCATGAAACAACTTCATCACGTCATTCAGTGGGCAAGGTGTCGGTTCGATCACGCACAAAAAACCGTCAGGGCGAAGGGCGCGGAAAACTTCATCAAACACTTGTCCATAAACGGCCTCGGGAATGTGATGCAGGGAATAGCTGAAAAAAATTCCGTCCACGGTGCCGTCTTTGACCGGCAAACGATCCGCCCCTGCCTCCCTGAACTCAAGGTTCCCAACTGGATCCGCCGAACGATTAAGCTCGGCCTGAACTGGATCGGGATCAATGGCCAAAACGCGTGCGCCCTGTTCGAGCAACGGGCGCGAAAAAGTCAGGTCGCCGCATCCGGCGTCAATTACAAATTTTCCATTGAGCGACACGTATTGGTTGATCACTTCCATGCTGGTCGTCAAGCCAAGATCCTTTGCCGGTAGCAATTATCTTCTCCATTTGTAGACAGAGGCGGAATTTGTTTGTAAGAACAGACTGTCAAACGTCAAAAAAACGTTCAACCGGAAAATCGCCGCGAACCCCGTGGCGATTTGGTTGTACGGCATCCACGGTGACGAACTTCTGGGTAAATTCCGACTTCGAAGCAAGTAGCACGGATGCACCGCATATCGACTGTCTTCCGTTGTTGATATTGTTTACGTTAACGGGCTGTGTTGAATCACGAACAACCAACATAGCATGTCCGAACAGGAAATCCCGCAGACCTGCCTCGATCCATGTTTTGTCAGGGCACTCGGTCTCACGGATACATCTGGCGAGAAAACCCCATCACTAGCAACGAAACAAGCGAAAAGCTGAATTCCATGCCGACCGATGCACTGACGATTCACGATCTGGAAAAGACTTATGCGGGAGGCACGCGGGCGCTGGATGGCGTTTCCCTGCGGGTCCGGGAAGGCTCCTTTTTTGGCTTGCTGGGTCCTAATGGCGCCGGCAAAACGACGCTGATTGGCATCGTAACGGGACTGGTAAATCGCACGGCCGGTGAAGTGGCGGTGTTTGACGTTGATACGGCGACTCACCCGAACGACGCCAAGCGACTGATTGGGCTGGTTCCCCAGGAATTCAATTTCAATCCTTTTGAAAGCGTCATCGACATCGTGATCCAGCAAGCTGGCTACTACGGGATTGGTCGCGAACAGGCCATTCCGCGAGCCGAAGACTACCTCCGACGGCTTGGTCTGTGGAAAAAACGACGGGACACGGCCCGGTCCCTTTCGGGCGGCCTGAAACGTCGACTACTGATTGCTCGAGGGTTGGTGCACGAGCCTCGACTGCTGTTTCTGGATGAACCGACAGCCGGTGTCGATGTCGAGTTGAGACGCAGCATGTGGGATTTCATCACCGAGATCAATAAAAACGGCACGACAGTCGTGCTGACGACCCATTATCTTGAAGAGGCAGAACAATTGTGCGAAAAAATCGCGATCATCAACGCTGGAACGATTATCGAACATACATCCAAAAAGGAATTACTCGCCAGGCTGCATTTGCAAACGTTCCTGCTTGACCTGCAACAACCGTTAGACGACCTGCCAGAACTGAAGACTTGCCAATCCGTGACCGTGGATCCATTGTGCCTGGAAGTGACCATCGAAAAGGGTGGAAATTTGAACGCTGTTTTTCAGGAGTTGGCGGAACATGACATCAACGTGTTAAGTATGAGAAACAAATCCAACCGATTGGAAGAGTTGTTTCTGGATTTGATCGATACACCATGAGCACAAATACCGTTTCGCTGAAAACGATCCTACGGAAGGAGATCATCCGGATCCTCCGTATCTGGCCGCAGACACTGTTGCCATCTCCCGTGACCATGAGTCTTTACTTATTGGTTTTCGGTCAGTTTTTGGGCGCGGACCTGCGAAGCGTGGGCGACGTACCTTATCTCGATTTCATCGTACCGGGCTTGATCCTGATGTCGGTGATCACGAATTCTTACTCCAACGTCGTGACCAGTTTCTTCAGCTCGAAGTTCCATCGCAGCGTCGAAGAGTTACTGGTCTCGCCGACGCCTAACTATGTGATCATTCTTGGCTATGTCTTCGGAGGCATGTCGCGCGGATTGCTGACCGGTTGCATCGTGACACTCGTCTCCCTGTTTTTCACAAAGCTGCAGGTCTTCAATCTGCCCTGCGTGCTGTTTTTTCTGCTATTGACCAGTTTTGTGTTTTCACTGGCCGGCCTGACGAACGGCATCTTGGCGAAGAAGTTCGACGATGTGTCGATCATCCCGACCTTTGTGATCGCTCCCCTGACGTTTCTGGGCGGCGTGTTCTATTCCATTTCTCGGTTGCCGCCGATTTGGCAGACGATTTCACTGGCCAACCCGATCATGCACATGGTTAATGGTTTTCGCTACGGATTGCTGGGCGTTTCCGATGTCAACATTGTGTTTGGGGTCGCCGTGCTGATCGCCTGCGCCGCGATTCTGTTTGCGGTTAACTTGTATCTTTTGAAAAAAGGTATTGGCCTTAAGAGCTAATCGAAATCGGGAGACTTGAATCCAATCGGCGCACCACAACGCGCACCAGCTGGCAAAGCCTTGCGCCATGTGGATGAAGAATACGTAATTTGTCTTGCCGTAGCGGGACTTCAGACTAACTGGACGCCTCATCGGGATTCGGCTGGAACATAGGATCATTTCCAAGCCCGCGGTGGGCGATCGTAAATTGGCCAGAATGCATGCCCTCGTGATAGGCAATAAAGATCAACATCTGGGCCATGTTGGGAGCGTCCGCGAACATGCCTTCTTCGGGAGTCGGGCTATCAAAGAACTCATCCGGCAGCCCTTCGATCGTTTCCATTAGCTTCGCCCGGCGTTCACGACAGTAGTTCACGACCTCGGCTGTTTCCGGATAGGCCGCCGAGTCGGAATGAATTTCGGAACCGAACCAGAAGACGTCGTCCCAATCTTTTTCGTCACCTGCATCAGGATTCAGGCGTTTGAGAAACATGTTGTCGGCCAACCCCAAGTGACCAACGACCCATAGCGGATGATTCGCTTGGGGATGCACCTGGTACATCCAATCCTCTCTGGATCGCATCGCATCGATTAACCCCTCGAGCATGCGACGCGATTGAGTCAACGAGTACAGCACGTTGTCTTTGATTGCCATTGGATACCTCTCAACAAGAATCTCATGTTCCAACAGTCTAACAGTAGCAGAGGGGTGGTCAGCAAACGGTCGTGAAATTTTGGTGTGATTGCTAATTTCCCAGATTCGGAAAATTCTCACGGGCACGCAAATGGTCGAAAACGGGATTGGTCTTAATCGCTGACATTTGGGCGTTTGTGAGAGATTGCTCTTCCAGCAGCTCCCTTAACAATTCGACGGCGCGTGCGGCACTTTCTTCTTCCAACTCCTCGTCGCCTTGAGATTGAGGTGCGCGGGCAAGTATCAGGACTGCGTTCATGCGAAAATAGGTGCTGGCGAAGCTATGGCAAAACCAGATTGGTAACGAATCAAGCTTCGGCCTCCAAGAATCGTCAATCGAAACGCATAGACCGAGCGAGCGTATCGCAAGTCGTGCGGTAATCCCTACCGACATGACA
Organism: Pirellulaceae bacterium; assembly: GCA_942492215.1. GTDB lineage: Bacteria > Planctomycetota > Planctomycetia > Pirellulales > Pirellulaceae > Mariniblastus. The sequence goes on along the minus strand of CALODY010000031.1, from coordinate 24,846 downwards.
ACGATCAATCTCGGTAATCTATTCCACTAAAACCCTGTTTCTTGACTTGAAATAGATCAGTGCTAACCAAAAGCCGATTCAATTCGTACTATGATCGGAGATACAGAACGATTTTAACGAAAAGGAACGCGATGAATTACCGGGTACTCCTGCCAGTTGCCTGTGCCGTAATGGGACTGGTTCTGACCTCTGGATGTGATGACGCGACGGACAGCGAACGATCCAAAGCATCCGCAAACCAGACACAAGTTCAGCACAACACGGTCGAAATCACGACCGCCAATTTCGAGGAGTTGGTGCTCAACAGCGAACAACCTGTCGTGTTGGATTTCTGGGCAAAATGGTGCGGTCCATGCGTTCAGTTGGCACCCACGATGGAACAACTTGCCGCAGAGTACGACGGCAAAATGGTTGTCGGTAAAGTCGATGTCGACGCACAACAGGAACTTGCCATTAAATACAACGTCATGACAATTCCTGCCCTGCTTTTCTTCAAGAATGGGGAAGTCGTCAACACGACAGAGGGCCTGAAAACTCTCGACGAACTGAAAACCGAAGTCGCCGATAATTTGGGGCTGTAAAGCAAAGTTTGGCCGCGGGAGCCACTCACGCTGGGCGGTTTGCCCAGCCGGTTCTCCGTTGACCCGGTGCCACGATCGAACAAAAATCCGACTCCGTTTCTCGACTCCAGGTACCAGGGGAATGATCTTGGGGACTCGCGTGATCGGTGTCGGCATCCGGTGCCGAGTGCGAAGAGTCGTCCACCGTTCCGCAAAGGCAAACTTTGTTGAAATCATGACGATATCTGTCATCATGATTCTCGCTTTCCTGTTTGCACTGATCGCATCCTTTTGACGCTAAAAAAAGAGGGCCAACATGTTTATGCAATACTTTGCCTTAGTTGTTCTTGTTGTATTGGGATTGGCCGCCGTTGCGGCGTGGGTGGCGCTGGGCATGGCGCCTGGCAAAATCGCCCGAGGCCGTAGTCACCCTCAAGCGGATGCTATTGAAGTGTGCGGTTGGTTCGGAGTCATTACGATGGGAGTTCTTTGTCCCTTGGCCTTCGTCTGGGCTTACACCAAGCCGATGACTGTCAAAACTGTAGACCGCGAGGGTAACGGCGAATGATTGTGTTTCTAACGTTGGTCTACGTCGCCCTCCTGGCGTTGCTGATCAAGCTGAAAGTTATTCAACTCAATCTGTTTTGGAAACTCTCGCCGCTACTGTGGATGTTGGGATTATTCCTGGTTTTGTTCATTCCCATGCAGTGGGGTGCACCTCAAGGAACCATCAACATTTACAACGCAGTTGTCGAAATCATACCCAACGTCAGCGGTGAAGTCATCGACGTTCCGGCCGAAGGAATGAAAAGAGTCAACAAAGGTGATGTTCTCTTCAGGATAGATCCCGAACCCTTTCAACTGGCAGTCAATCAGGAAACGGCCAACCTGGAAAACGCGCGTCAGCAAGTCGAGCAACTTAAGGAAGCGTATACTTCGGCCCAATCGATCGTGCTCAAAACCGAACAGGATGTCGCGCTCCTAAAGGCTGACAAACAGGTCGCAGAAGATCGCGTCAAATCGGCCCAGGCCACTCTCCGCGAATCCGAAGTCAGTCTGGATACGGCCAATGAGCTGATCTCAACGCTGACAGTCAATGTCGATACGGCCAAACAAATCGTCGATCGCAATGAAAGACTGCTGGGGTCTGGAGCAGTCGCACCCGAGTCGATGCGATGATCTTCAATACACAAGCCTGGTCAATCAACGACAACGTCGAAAAACGACGCCAAAATTGCAGTGGAATCCATCAATAAAGACAAGATCAACATTACGATCGCCGAGCTTAATGTGGCACGCACTGACCTTCGGTTACAACAGGTGTTGACCGCCGATCGCCCGCGTCACCCACCCCCTGAAAAAGCCGTTCGACCTGGGCAAACCATCGTTCGGCCCCGGTACGCGATCGGCTCTTCGTTTCCGGTCCGGTCCTGGATGTCATTCGTCAATGAAGAGTCAAGCCGTATTGCGATCGGCATTGAACAGTTTGCGCTTCGCCATGTAAGACCGGGGCAACCCGGGAATTGACCGTCAAACTTATCCGGGACGCATCTCCCGGCGGTAAGCTGGGGTATCGTTGCTCGATGAGGATCAACAGATCGACCTCACGCGAATGCAAGGCGGTGCCGTGGGTTCGGCTGCCATTTACACCGAGGCGTCAAAATTTTCGCACGTGATTCGAAAGGTGATGATTCGTATGGAATCTTGGATGAACTACATAATGCCCTAATCAGTTTCCGCGTGAGAGGACCTGACGGCAGGACGTCCAGAATAGTGCCTGCCAGTAACATCCCAGAATCAAGATCGACGATGTCGAGATTCCTGCAAACCAGCTACTCGCGTCGGATTTCATGCACCTTAATCGCCGCTCCGGTCGGCCAGTGCGGTCGCGGACAGCGTAACAACGCTTCGAACCTTGGCCCGCATTTTCCCTACCCTGGTGGTCAGGGACAAATGTCGATCAGCTGGAAAACGCTGTACAAATCAAATCGGAAATTGATTTTTGTCCCCAGTTGATCCGCCACAAGTACGGTCAAGAGCATTACCAAGCTATAATGAAGTTTTGTTGTAAGGCAGTCCCAAGTGATTCAGCGCGGTTTGTGCTTTGAAGCTTGATTTGGATCAGAAGGCCGCCGTTTCGATCTGCGACTTCGACTTACCGAAAACCGAAGTTGATTGATTGTTTCAGACGATGCGGCTAGATTCGCACTACGGAATGATTGGATTTGTGATGTCGCAATCAGAACTTTCCTCCGAGATGCCGAATGTTGGACCATTGGTCCAACAACTGTTGCATTACGCGCCCGACGCCATCATTGCCGTTACCGACACGTATAAGATCGTATTTGCGAATTCGCAGGCCGAACAGTTGTTTGGATTCTCGACGGAGGAATTGGTTGGTCAGTCGCTTGATCTGATTATTCCCAAGCGGTTTCATGAGGCACACCGGCAGCATGAAAAAACCTACCTGGAAAATCCAACAACGCGACCGATGGGGCGCGATCTTGATCTGGTCGCCTGTCGCAAAAACAAAAGCGAGTTTCCCATCGACATTTCACTCAGTCCGTTGCAAACAGAGAATGGATTTCTGATTTGCGCCGCGATTCGTGACATGACGGACAAGAGGCAAAGTGAACAAAAGATTCGCCGTTATGCGACCGAGTTGGAACGCAGCAATGCAGAGCTGGTGTCGTTTGCCCACATTGCCGCACATGACCTGCGAGGACCGCTGCGTCGAGTCAAAACCATTTGCGAACTAATACAGAGTGATTTCAGTGAAGATCTCGGGGGACGTGCCGACGAGTTGTTCGAAATGCTGGATGTCTCGGTCAAGCAAATGCAGGCCTTAATCAGTGATTTACTGGAACATTCGAAAGTAGGCTCTGACCAAAAACCGTTGGGTCCGGTGGACACGTCAAAAATTGTGCAAAAAGTACTCTTGGATTTGAGAAATGAGATCGACGAAAAAAACGTGACAGTCAACTGCAATTCGCTGCCGACCGTGCATGGCGAGAGCATCCAATTGAGCCGTTTGTTCCACAACCTGCTTGGCAACTCAATCACCTACCGATCGAACAGCCCGCTGAATATCGACATCGATGCAGCGAAAACGGATGACCTGTGGGAGTTTCGAGTTTGCGACAACGGAATCGGAATTGATCCGAAAAACCACGAAAAGATCTTCGAGATCTTTCAACGATTGCATAGCGAGCAGGAGTTTCCAGGAACCGGTATCGGTTTGGCGACCTGCAGGAAGATCGTCGAGTTGCATGGGGGTCAAATTTGGGTTGAATCCCAGCCCGGCAACGGCAGCACGTTCTGCTTTACCATTCCGAACGCGTCCAAGCCCTGAATCGCATGGCGGACTGCGTTGCAAAGCTCGATTCGGCGGAACCAATGTTGGCAAACTGCGTCCAAAGACCTTTACGCGGCTATCCGTTAGGTCGGAACACAAAAATTCGCACCCGCCAGTTTTCGATTTGTTTTGATGTTAACACTTCAACCACGGTTGAATGTGCGGCAGAACGGCAAGTGTTCTTTCCGACTTACAAACATTCAGTGAAATCGGGTTAAGATTGAAGGAAATCCGCCACAACCTCGGTATGCTTTTTCGGGATCACAATCACCGAGTGCGATCCGTTTCCAGATTGTTGCCGCAGCGCTTGGATTCAGCTGGTTCTTTATTGAGGCGTTTTTGTCCCCATGTATGAAGCATCGCAGTCGGGCTGATTTTTTTAGACCGTCGATCGTCCCTGTCTGACATGAAACACAGGTTACCAATCATGCGAAAAACTGGAACTCGACCCAAACCTAGAAAGTTTCGATCTGGATCTCGAGAAAAACGTCAGAGCAATCGAGGGCTCGATTACGCTGCGCTGGAACAGCGCCAAATGTTGACCACGTTCGTGGTGAATACGGTATCCAACGCCAACGCGTTGAATGATGGTTTTGTCAGTTTGCGAGAGGCCGTTACCGCTGCCAACACCAATGCGCCGTTCGGAGACGCACCGGCTGGCATGGAAAACGGTGACAGGATTTGGTTCGACCCGGATATTGCCGGCTCAACCATCACGCTGACTCAGGAACTCGTGATTACCGATGACCTGATGATTCAAGGCGGCATGAACGACATCACGATCGCGTCCAACGGCAGCCGTCATTTTTCGATTTTGGCCAACGAACGTGTCTCGTTCGGACGACTGACGTTTTCGGGCGGGATCGCATCCAAGGGAGGATCTATCCTGTCGATGGGGACCCTTTCTCCGGGGTCCGTGACGACATTGATCACCAATTCTGTTTTTGAAAACAACGAAGCGTTGCTGGAAGGTGGTGGAGCGATCTATCACTCTACCGGAAACCTGTTCGTCATCGACACGGACTTTATCAACAACCGGGCAAGTGGTGAATTTGGAACCGGTGGTGCGATTCATTCGGCATCCGGCAGGACGTATGTCAACGGCGGCAACATGTTTTTGAACTCCGCCAATGAGGGAGGAGGTGCTGTGGAAGTCGTCGACGGTCAGTACATTTCTTTCAACCAACAGTTCGGCGATGAGGACATGGGCAACCTGGCGGGCGATACGGCTGCCAACCCGGCCAACGGTGGCGCGTTGCGAGTTACGGGGACGGCCTTCGTCTCCATCAACGGGAGTACGTTCCGCGAAAATCTGGCGGCTCGAAACGGCGGAGCCATCTGGAATGGACCCAATTCACAGATGTATGTGCGCGGTAACACGTTGATCACGGAAAATATCGCAGCCGGAAACTCGGGCTTCAATAGTGGTGGCGGGGGTGGAATTTTCAATTCCGGCGGCTCCCTGTACGTCAAGAGTGCGAATATCACGTTCAATCAGTCCACGGGAAACCTGGGACGGGGCGGAGGGATTTTTTCTTCGGCCGGGAAGCTCCGACTGACCAATTCCACGGTTACTGGGAACGCGGCATTCGACGCGGGCGGAGGGATTGAGGTGGATTCAGGTTTTGCCCTGATCAACAGTTCTTCGGTTACTGCCAACGACGTTGGAACCACGTTGCCTGGCGGCGCTGGTCGTGGAGGAGGACTCCATCTGGAAAAATTCGCAGTCGTGGTCATGAACGGCGGGCAGATCGGAAATAACGTCGCAACCACGGTGGGAGGCGGCGTCTGGGCACACAGAAACTCACAGATGTTCGTGCAAAATGGCGCATCCATCCGTGACAATCGGGTTTCTCAGGCGAACTCGATCGGAGGTGGTGCTTACACCGAAGGTTTTTTGCGATCCAACGGTTCATTCTTCCTGCGAAATAATGCCTTGGACGCCGGTGGCGGACTGTATGTAGCTAGCCGGGGGGTCGGGCGAATTTTTGGTTCGAATTTCAACGGCAATCGAGCCACCAATCGCGGCGGCGGGATTTACAATGACGGTTCGCTGCGCGTGACCGGTTCATCGTTTATCAACAACAACGCCGGAATAGAGGCGGGGGCAGTGTTTACGTCTTTGCCGGCAAACTCAGAACTAAAAAACAATACGTTCCTAAATAACCTGCCTGATGATACGAACTGAAGCCGCGTCAATTTTTGATTTCTGGAAGCGATTCGATTTTCTGATGGCCAGTTGATCCAGCTCATCGCACGCCAGCTGGCAAATCAATCTGCCACAACCAGAATCCGACCGCGCGAGATGAATCGCAAGCGAGCAATTGAAGCTCGACGGCATGAGGAGTCGCCTCACGAGGGTGCATGAGTTCTTCAAAAAAACCTGCATCCATCACCGTTGCCGACTGCAACGCGTCGGTTTTCACCATCACCGCTTCGTTGATATTCTCCGCGGGAAAATGGGCAACACGTTGATCCCGGGGATCTTGCCTTAATTCTCCAAACAACAGAATGTAACCGCTGCCCAACCCGCAATGCTGGATCGCCGTCGCTAGTCGCAACACATCCGAAATAATCTGGTCCCACACCCGCACTCTCAAAAACCGAATCGTCGGCAGGATCATCGACGTGTATCTCGACCGCTTGTGGCCGCTGCTGTTCGTCTCCATCGATCCAGCATCCGATGCACTCATCCGATTCCTCAGGCCACGGCTGATAACCCATCCACAGTCGGGATTGCAATTCGGGACGTTGTACCAGCAATTCGTGACAGCATAACAGCGAAAACAGGTTTTCATTGAAAGGACGGTTCGCATCGAACTTACGTTGATCCACCGCTTCAACGACTTTCCTCGCGACATCGGTTAGTAGCCCACGATTCACTTTTTCTGATCCTTCTGCCAACGCGAAATTAAATTGCCGAACGAGTGATTATCCTCGCTGGCATAAGAGGAATTGGCAACGGTCGCAGTTCAAACATCTTCTACGATCCGAATTTCCGGCAACTCCCTGCAGAAATCCGGCTTGACGTCGTTTTTGCCGCCTGATAACTACACTGGCGACATCGGTCGTTTATGGAACTTTAGTCTAAATCGGATATTTTTTTCCGGTGACGAACAAACAAAGAAAAATTTGGTTAGCAGTCCATTTCGGATGGACGATTGCGTTTTGCGGTGCGGCGGCAAATACGTTCGCGCAAGCACCTCCATACGGCGCAGTTTACCCGAATTCTCCGGTCATCAATACGCAGACGACCTACGGTTATCCGTCTTTCGGGCAGGTATCAGCGGATCCGTTTTCGGCCCAGCGCCCACCGGTGGCCCCCGTGTATCCCAACGGTGCGTACCAGGTTGCTCAGCTTCCACCTCAAGCTCCCCCACCCTTTCAACCCTTTCCGGGACAGCCGCAGCCAGGCCTCGTGCCCCCACCGCCAGGTTTCACGGGACAGCCGCAGCCAGGTTTCGTGCCCCAAAACTACGCGGCTCCACCGCCGACGCAGCAACCTTATTGGAATCCGGTGAACCCTTACCAGCCGGGTGGTTTCAACACTGGCCGACCACCGGTTTGGTCGGTCCATGCTGCCTGGATTTATATGACCCGAACCAAGTCAAACGGTTTTCCGTTGCTGCTTGATGTGGGAGGCGGGACGCTCGTCGATGCAGAAAACCTGAATTACGGATGGAAGTCCGGGTTCGACGCCGGCATCTCGCGCAGAAACCAGAACGGCAGCAATTTTGAACTTCGGTATTTTCAAATTGATAGCTGGTCAGCCAACCTTTCGTCAACCTACGACCCGACCGACGCGATTGCCACCAACCTGCCTTCGATGTTGTCGGCGTCAGGTTCTGTAAGTCCGGGAACCGCAAGCTACCTCGCTGATTCGTCCCTGTACAGTTTCGAGGCCAATTTCGTCGACCGACAGTTGGGCGGCGAACGATTCCGTCTCGCGATCGGTTTTCGCTGGATGGAAGTCAGCGAAAATCTGGCTCAAACGTTTGCCGGAGCGGAGGCAACCGATTTAACTTTCGAAACCGACACGAACAACCATTTGTATGGATTGCAGTTTGGCTCGGACGGTACCCTGTACAGCAACGGCAGATTCAATATTGTTGGCTGGGGAAAGAGCGGCGTTTACGGCAACGTCGCTGATCAATCAACGATAGTTACCCGGGACATTGTGTTGCGGGCCAACGGCGCGAGAGGAACCAACGTTGCCTATGTTGGCGAATCCGGGCTGATTGGTGAATGGCGATTGACTCCAGCGGTATCGATCGTCGGTGGCTATCAGTTGATCTATATTTCGGGAGTCTCTCTGGCAGCAGACCAGCTTCCCAATATGACGTCCATCTCCGATGGTTTGGATCCGGTGCGTCTCGATCAAAGCGGCGTGTTTTATCACGGAGCTTATGTTGGTGTCGATATTCACTGGTAGTGGAGTCGGTACGAGGCCTAACGAATCAACCCGGATTAATGAAATTGATCCCCTGTTCGATCGCCGATCAATATTCGATGCAAGACCGGCAGGCTGGCAGGCTGGCATCTATCGAGAGACGTCGATCCCAGCGCTCGCGCGAATTCCAAGAAAGTCTAACTGAGATGTGAATCTCTGCTCGTAGATGTTTGACTTGCATCGTCATCCTGCACACAATTGCGTCTCAACTAACCCGTAGGCTCTCTGAAGGTTGATAAAATTTCTTCGGTGTTGAGTCTGTCGGAGGTTCGCGATCGGTCGATCTGTCACCGTTCTTCGGTCAGCGCCGTCGTCGAATCGTTTCGCGCAACACCGATTTGATTGAGAGGTTGATATCTATGCTCAATGTGCTCGTGGTCGATGACGGCAAAGTGGACCAACGGCTTGCAGGTCGACTGCTCAAAGACCAATTGGGGGCTGCGGTCCAGTACGCCGAGAATGGCCAGCAAGCGATGGATCTGATCCGGCAACATTCGCCGGACATCGTTATCACCGACATGAGAATGCCGGTCATGGATGGTCTGGAACTCGTGGAGACCATACGGGAGGAGCACGCCACTTTGCCCGTCATCGTGATGACCGCGGTTGGCAGCGAGGAGTTGGCAGCCGAGGCGCTCAAGAGAGGGGCGACGAGCTACGTTCCCAAAAGGCGGTTATCCCGGGATTTGGCGCAAGTCGTCAGACGCCAATTCGCGCTCAACTCCGAGCATCATCCGCACATCATTCGAGAATGTTTGGATTATGTGGAAAATCGATTCGTTTTGGACAATGACCGTTCGCGCGTCGCTCCGCTCGTTACTTACCTACTGGGAGACCTGGCAGAAATGAACCTCTGTGACGATACCGCTGTGATGCACGTGGGTGTGGCTCTCGAAGAAGCGCTGACGAACGCCATTGATCACGGAAACCTGGAACTCGAATCAGAATTGCGTGAAAACTCACCGCAGGCGTACGCGGAACTGCAGCAAAAACGACGGCAGATGCAACCCTACTGCGATCGCCACATTTACGTGACGGCAGCGGTCACGCCGAGAGAGGCCAGCTACGTCATCCGCGACGAAGGATCCGGTTTCGACACGTCGATCATCCCGCAGGTGCCCGGTCCAATTGATGCAGAGCAGGCTCACGGTCGGGGACTCCTATTGATTCATACGGTCATGGATGAGGTTTCGTACAACGATGCTGGCAACCAGATCACTATGATCAAACGACGCGCCAGATAACCCGCTTACGCCGCGAGTCATGGTCGATTCGTGCATTCATTGAAATTCGAACCATTAGCCCCAACGGATTGGGGACCAAGTTCATCAACCTACAGGCGCCACATCTTGAGTCAGAACGGGCAAAAAATTGGATTCGTCTCAACGCGACTGGCCGGCACGGACGGAGTCTCGTTGGAAACGTTTAAGTGGGCAGAAATTTTCCGCGAAATGGGGCACGAGTGTTTCTACTTTGCGGGCGAATGCGACCAGCCGGAAGAGTGCAGCATGGTCGTTGAAGAAGCCCACTTTCGCCATCCCCAGGTCTATGAGTTGACGTTGCAGCTGTTCGAACGACAACGAAGGACATCGGCAATCACTCGAGCCGTGCAGGAGATTCGAGCCACTCTTCGGCAACGCCTCGAAGAGTTCGTGAGACGGTTTCAGATCGACATCATCGTCGTCGAGAATGCGCTTTCCATCCCGATGAACATCCCGCTTGGTTTAGCGCTTACCGAACTGATTGCCGAAATGGACCTGTTCGCGATCGCTCACCATCACGATTTTGCCTGGGAACGGCAGCGGTTTTCCCTGCACAAGGCTGATGATTACCTGGCGGCTGCGTTTCCACCTCCGATGGAATCCATTCTCCACGTGACCATCAATTCCTATGCCGCCAGGCAACTGGCTCGCCGCACAGGAATGCGTTCGACAGTCGTTCCCAATGTCATGGATTTTGACAACCCTCCCGCAGCGCCGGACGGGTACGCGGACGATCTGCGTAGTTGGTTTGGTGTGGGGGCCGAGGAGTATCTTCTCTTGCAGCCGACTCGCATCGTTCCGCGCAAACGCATCGAATTGTCAATCCAGCTCGCGCGCTGGCTGGAGGCACCCTGTTCCATCCTGATTCCTCACGGAGCCGGAGATGAGGGGTTGGAATACAAGAAGTACATCGAGCGTTTGGCCAAGACCATGAATGTGCGCGTACTGTTCGCAGAAGATCGATTTGCTCCGCAGCGGAGTCAAACGCCAAGCGGCGAGAAGATCTACGGGTTGGCCGATGCTTACCAGCAGGCCGACCTGATTACTTATCCTTCGGCAGTGGAGGGTTTTGGAAACGCTTTTCTCGAAGCGATCTATTACAGCAAGCCCTTGGTGATGTGCAGCTACGAGATCTTTGAGACGGATATCCAGCCCAAGGGTTTTGATGTTGTGGCCTTTGATGGATTCATCACTGAGCTGACCCTGGAACGAGTCCGGACAGTACTGATGGATGACGAACTCGTCAGGCTCGTAACCGCAAGCAACTACAAAATCGCCCGACGATATTACTCTTACACCGAGCTGCGATCACTGTTGGCGGACCTCATTGGTCGCACCGTCAAGCGGCTCTATTAAATTGGCATGCCGATTGGGGTGAGAGCGACTTCACAGTTCGTGTTCGCGTTTTTCCGTCAATTTTAACGGGAAACATGGGCGCCACTTGCGAACAGTGAAGAGCGACATGCTTTTGATGCTACCTGTCAGGGCCACTTTCGATCACGACCTCACGTTCAGGATGAAACATGTCTGCATTGAGCCGGACAAAATGTCTTGCCGGACACCGTTGTGTCTACTCTTCGCCCAATCGGTTCGGCAAATCGGCAATCACGTACGCGGCGACAGCCAGCGTGATGACGCAATCGGTCAGCTCTTTAGGGTTTACCTTGTCGACCGTATCTGCCCACGTGTGATGCGTGTTGAAATAAAGCCGCCCGTCCACCTGCAATCCCATGCAGGCAGTGCCCAGTCGTTTGAGTTGACCCACGTCAGCACCGGAATAACTTCGATCCACGCGGGTAGCTCCGATCGGTTCCAGCAACTTCAAAATCGAAGTCAGTTGCTGAAGCGCCGCTTCTTCTTTCTCTTCATCCTGCATATCGATCGAAAGACCTTGGGGCTTGAAGCCGCCCGAATCGGATTCGATGCCGGCAACATGGTCTTCGTCCTGGTGACGCGCCAAGTAGCTTCTGGCACCGGCCAAACCATTTTCTTCATTGGTCCACAGGACGACACGAATCGTGCGTTTCGGCTTCAGGCCAAGTTTGCGAATGACGTTGAGCGCTTCCATGGCGGCAACACATCCCGCTCCATCGTCCTGGGCGCCCTGACCCACGTCCCAGGAATCAATGTGTCCGCCAATGAGCACGATCTCCTCCGGCTTCTCGCTGCCGACAATTTCGGCGACCACGTTTGCCGATGGCGCTTCCCCTTGATCCTCGGCTTCCATTTTCAGTCGCACCGTGCACTTTCTACCGCGGTTTTGGAATCGTTTCAGCATCATGGCGGCCTCAACCGAAATCGCGGCCGAGGGAATTTTTTTGACTTCGGCAGCATACCGCATGGCACCCGTGTGAGGTGTCACCAGTGAATAGGCTGTCACCGAGCGTACCAAGGCAGCAACCCCGCCGCGTTCGGCGGCCCATCTGGCTCCATTGGATCGGTAGATCACGGTTCCTCCATATCCCGATCCGTCGATTTCGGAGTACATCGGCATCGGGTAATTAAAGACCACGATCTTGCCTTCGATTTGGCCATCCGAAAGCGAATCCAATTCCTGTTTGTCTCGTACGACAACAACTTCGGCGGTGATTCCTTCGGGAGGCGTGCCGATCGATCCGCCCAACCCCAGCATATCAATCTTGAGCGGACGCGGTTCGACCAGTTCGCAGCTCTCGTTCCCGCGAACCCATTTTCGAATCGTGACCGCCTCGGCGCGTACGTTTTCCTGGCCATCGTTCTGCATTGACTGCTGAGCCCATTCGATCGCTTTCTCCAGCGATTTACTTCCGCTCAATCGGTTCCCGATATCGTCACAGAGCTCTTGTAGTTTCAGGTACGCATCGTTGTCCTGCCGGGCAGCGGCGATAATTTTTTGCGCCGTCGATTCGTATTCGGAAAGGACTTCGTCCTGCTCGTCACAAACACTAGCGGTAGACAATGAACAAGCGATCGTCAGGAAGAGGGTGAGTGTCAATTTCATTGAGTTTTTCTCGTTGCGGTGAACCAATTCTTCTCAAGCGAGTCTAACTTTGCGAAAACCAAAGCTCAACTGCCTGTTGGGATTACATCGTAACTATGACGGTCCTAAGGTAGCGAACCTGGAGTGATCCAGGGTAGTGAGCGCGATCGATCTCACTGAGAAACCATCGCGTGTGCCCCCTGTTGGAAGCGAAAGCAACCAATAAGAGCGGCAATCTCGACGAAAACTTCGTTGGGCTTTTTAATTTGCGACTGACTGCCGAGTTTGCCTGGTGGGCAATGCCCCCGCCCGCCCATTCTCGCGTAGGGTGCCACCGCCCACCAATCCAATCACGATCATTGAACCTGGCCCGTGAGAGCCAAAGGAAATTTGAGCAACGAAACTTGGTGACTGCCGATTCGGAGTACATGGATAGAGCGCGCCCTTCGTGGCGAGGTCGCGGGTTCGAGTCCCGCCGACGAGTGAAAACTCATGCGTAGCTCAGTTTGAAATTCTCTGAACAATCCTTCGTCACCCAACAATTCACGATCGACTGCCGATTCGGAGTACATGCTTCAGGAGCCGGGTGCGTGGGTTCGATTCCCACCGGCGCGACTGTTTAATCAGGGCCGTAGCTCAGTGGCAGAGCACCGTAAACCCTCTGGTCATACCTTCGTCGATCGCGTTTTCATTCAACTGCATCGTTTCGGCCCGAACCACGTTCGACTGCCGGAGTGGAGTACATGGAATCTGATCGCAAGGTCGAGCGGGTTCAAATCCCGCCCCGTCCGCTGCACGTTTAATCGGACGGGACTCTGTTCCAACACTTCGTCGGATGTTTTTTAGGGAGGTCAACGATGGCCAACAAAAGTTTATTCTCAAGCAATTTTAGCATCCTACCGCGTACCAACACGTTCAACGAAGCGGGCGGAGCCGCCTATGCCTTTGCGCCCAAGCATGCGTTGGCGCAATACGCAGTCACCAGTACATTCGGCAACGCGTTCTACGCCACTGCGCCGAATCAGCTCGATGAACTGCGCAAGTTGATCGACCAGGTCGACGACAACCAGTACTTGGCGAAGCTGGCTTTGTACGCTCGTGAGAAGGCGTTCATGAAGGACATGCCGGCAGCGTTGCTGGTCGCATTATCGGTACGTGATACAGAGCTGATGCACCGGGTGTTCGATCGCGTGGTCGACAACGGCCGCGTTCTGCGAACTGTGTTCCAGATGATTCGATCTGGCCAGTTCAAGAGCAAGAGCGGAACGGTGCGAACGGGACTTTCGAGCTCCGTACAGCGAGCGTTTCAGCGCTGGTTGAACAATGCGTCGGTAGGAAAGCTGTTGAGCGCGTCGATCGGTAACGATCCGAGCTTGCGGGATATCCTGCGAATGGCTCGACCGACTCCGAAGGATAACGCTCGTCGAGCGATGTTCGGTTGGTTGACGGACAAGACGGTCGAAAAGTGGGCTCCGGCAACGGAAGCCGATTTGCCGGCCGAAGTTCAGTCGCTGATCGCGTACCGCAATTCGGAAAGCGAAGAAGCGCAAGCGTTGATCGCTGGTGGTTTGGAAGGAGTCCGCTGGGACTTGTTGTCCGATGCCGCTAAGGGACCGACGGTTTGGGCAGCACTGGCTCGCAAGATGGGTCCGCAGGCGCTGCGTATGAACCTGAACACTTTGCTGCGACACGATGTCAACTTTGGCAACAAGTGCGAAATGGTCGATTACGTCGCCGACCGGATCGCTGACGAGTCGGAGATTCGACGCTCGAAGCAGTTCCCGTACCAGTACTTTGCTGCGTACTTGAACGCGGATGACAACGTTCCGCAGAAGATCAAGACTGCACTGCACAAGGCAGCCGAGATCGCTTGTGGAAACGTACCTGAGTTGCCGGGACCGGTGGTGATTGGTCTGGATACGTCTGGATCGATGAGCTGCGCGGTCACGGGACACCGCGGCCGAGGAGCAACTTCGAAGATGCGGTGCATCGACGTGGCTGCACTGTTCGCCGCAGCGGTCCTACGACGCAACCCGGACAGCGTGGTTGTTCCGTTCGATACTCGCGCTTACGATGTGCGGATCGATCCAAACGATTCGATCTTGAGCATCGCCGAGCGACTGAGCAAGTACGGTGGCGGTGGAACCAACTGTGCTCTGCCGTTAGAAGCTGCCAATGTACTGCACCGTGAACGCAAGTTTGCTGGAGTTGTACTGGTCAGCGACAACGAGAGCTGGGTTGGAACGGGCCGTCACGGATCGACCGGTGTGATGACAGCTTGGGAAACCTTCGTCGCCCATCAGCGCAAGCTGGCTGGTAGCGCGGCGGCTCCGAAGCTGGTCTGCATCGACCTCCAGCCGTACCAAACGGTCCAGGCTTGTGAGCGAGCTGACATCATGAACATCGGTGGCTTCAGTGACGCTGTATTTAAAGTGGTGTCATCGTTTCTGTCTCCTGACAAAAACAGTTTCGTACAGGAAGTCGAATCGCTGGCACTATAAGCGGCGAATGGAAGTCCCATTTGAGCAATCAGGTGGGGCTTTTTTATCGCGCGATCGCCGGACTAAAGCTCATTGCCAGTACTCTTTATTTCGAAGTCGTCCAACCAGACTTTGCCTTTTCCGCGGGCCAAAATACTGAGAGACAGGTTGACGTCCCGCGCTGTCATCACAAACTTGTATTGTTTCCAGCTGTACGAGCCTGGGTCGAGCAAAATGGTGTTGGGATTCCGTTTTCGCTTGGGGTTGATCTCGCCGATCTGTATGGAGTTTTTGGTCAAGTTCTCGGCTTTCGCCCAAAAACTGACTTCGTACTTGATGCCAGGGGTGACGGGAATCGATTGAGTCATCTGTCCGTAAGACTCGTCGTCGGTGGGTGAATCCAAGCTGATTGCCAGGCAGCGGTTTCCGGAACGCGGTTGAATGGAACTGCTTTCGGTGACGGTTTTTGATTTCCCAAAGTTGTTCCAAGTCGCCGACCGGCTGCGTTGCGCATAGGGTGACCAGTAATACGACAAGCCCAACTCAAATCCGCCATTCATCAATGCCGGCTGTTTAATCTCGGTGGCCTGATCTGCAAGTTGCGTTTTCGGTTCAAATTCCGCAAGATATTTCGAGCATACCTCTTCCACCCGTGCGGCACCTTCCTCTCGGGCAACGGCATGTACGCGGGCCAAATTAACGGCGCGATCAATCGAAATCGCTTCCTGGATTAACGAAATCGCGTCGTCCTGTTGGCCACGCCGCACCAGGTGTTGCGCCAGGCTCAAGCGAGCGCGGCTCTGCTGCCAGTCAGCCTTTGCCGCGTCGACCGCTTTCAGCAATTGTTCTGACTCCTTCTCTCCGTCGCTGCGAGATCGGAATAACTTCGCGTTGGCCATATGGGCATGCCAGGCAAACATGTGATCATCGTTGGTGTTGATTGGCTTCAAATCTTCCGCCTCCCCACCGTTTTCCAGTTGAATAAGTTGTTCCAAGATCAAGAGGTCCGGATCCCCAGGGAATTCAGTTGAACCCGTTTTACAAACGGCCAGCGCCTCTTCATGTTGATCCTGCCATAGGAGCATGGTCGCGCGCAGCTGGTAAAGATTGCTGGCTTTCGAGCCTGCGGCTTGCTGCTCTTTTGTCATTTGCTCTGCAAACTGTAAGAACAACTTGGAAATGGCTGAATAATGAGCATCGCCAATGTCGCCAAGTTTTGGCCGGAGCGACATGGCTTTCAAAAAGGTCTGGTTGATCTGGCTATTGGAAGCACCACTTTGGCTGAGCACGACGGCCTGAATCCAGTGCAGATCGGATTTGTTTTTTTCCAGGTCAAGGGCGCGCTGAACATCGCGGCTGGCCGAATTTAGCAACGTTGTTTTTTGAATACGGTTGGTACCCTTCGTTTGAGCGGCCACCACGCTCGCCCAAGCTCGATATTGATAGCCGACCCAATAGTCAGGTCGAACTCCGATCGCGTGGGAAAGAGTCTTGATTCCTTGCTGCGGATTCCCGGTCTTGGTTTGATTGACACCCATGAAAATTGGAAGCCAGTACCAATCGGGATTGTGTTTGAGTCCATCGTCCAACCATTCATTGGCGACTTCGTTGGGATCACGAAAATTCAATAGAGAGGCGACAGCAGTTCTGGCAACGCCCTCCCGAGGCACATTGTTGTCCAGGATCGAGCCCATCATGGCACTGTCGATCGAATTCAAGGGACGGATGTCGGCCAGGTCGACGCCCTGTTTGCCACCGGCGGCAACATCACTGACTTCCTCGATAATTCGCATTCCACGTGCATTGCGAAAGCGATTTCCCTGGCTGGCGGCAAAGCCCGCAGCACGAATCAGTTTCGATTGAAGAATTTTTGGGTCGACTTCTTTCACGTCGGTCAAAATGTCGAATGAAAATGCTTCTTCGGCCGTTTGAGCAAGTCGCATCGACGCCAGCAAACCGAGGATGCGATAGATCTCGGTACGGAGTTGCTCTTTTTGAATTGCCGTGAGATCGTCGTCGGGCAAATTGGACCACCAGTCCGGATTGGACAAGACTCCCAACTGATCGACCGCTGATTGACAATATGCCGCAGATCGACCGACGCGATCAAAAAATGTTTCCTCCTGAGCCTGCATGCTGAATTTGTAAAAGTTGACAATCGTTTTTGTTCGGTCCAGGCGCGTCGTGAGTTTACTGGTGAAAGTTGCCAATCGAGGTTCGTCCTGGATCAGCTCCCGAGCTTCACCGAGCATTTCCGCTGCCGAATCAAATCGACCCGATTGAATCTGCGAAATCGCGGTCGCATCCGCGCGCTCGGCGGCGATTTGTAGATCGGTGATTCGCTTCTCTTCCCGAACGTTCCAGGCGTTGTTGATCATTAGGCCCGCAACGACGGCAAGAAACGAAAACACGGTTGTCACCGCCATCAGGGCGGCGGTGGTTTGGTTTTTTCGCACCCACCTGGAAGCCCTGGCCAACCATGAATCTTGGTACGCCGAAACGGATTGATCCGCCAGAAACTTTTGCACGTCTTCCAATAAGCCCGCTGCACTTTTATAGCGATCAAAGGCACGAACACTCATCGCCTTGGCGGCGATCGCACTCAACGGTTTTTCGACCCGCGGGTTGAGCTTGTGAGCTTCGGGAATCGAGCCGGTTTTGACCCGCTCCAACAATCCATCCAAAGGACCGTCGGTGAATGGCACAACGCCCGTGAGCAAGTGGTACAGCGTCGCCCCAAGCGAATAAACGTCGCTGCGAATGGAGATCGCCGTGATCTCCCCACGAGCCTGCTCGGGGGGCATGTAGGCCGGCGTGCCCATCACCACGTTATCTCGCAATGTTGCGATTGATTCTGCGCTGGAGAGAACTTCCGGATCAGAATGCAACAGGATGGATTCGGTCGGATCGGAATCAATATCCAGCACGCTGGCCAGTCCCCAATCGAGCAGGATGGTCTCGCCATAATCGCCGACGATGATATTCTGTGGTTTAAGGTCTCGATGAATGACCCCTCGGCTGTGCGCGTAATGCGTCGTCTGGCAAGCATCGACAAATGACTGCAAAAGTCGCTGTTTCAGCAGTTCAAATTCAGACGATTTGGGGTCTAATTCGTGTAAGCAGTCAATCGCCTCCGCCATCGTTCGACCTTGAATTAGCCGCATCGTGTAATAAGCGTAGTCGTCTTCCTGGGTGCTGATGTCGTAGACAGGGACAATGCCCGGGTGTTCGAGCTTGGCGGTGACACGTGCTTCGCTGATGAATCGACGTCTGGATTCCGCGTCCGTCGCCAGTCGTTGACCGAGCTGCTTGACGGCAATACGGCGCCCAAGCTTGGTGTCCGTTGCGCGCCAGACCGCACCAAATCCCCCACGACCGTGTTCACCGTTGATTTCGTAACGACCAATTGTCGTGCCAGGTTTTACGACTCGATTGAGTTGGATTTCAGATAACAGCGACTGCAGCACTGGCGTGAGGGCACTGTCTCCGACCGTATCGCCAAAGCGGTCGACGAACTGTTGGACGGAAGGGTGATCACCGTATCGAGTTGCCAATTCGAATTCGCCCTGGATCAGGCTGAGCTTTACGGATTCCAGCTCAGGGAATCTTTCCAGGTACTGCTCAATGTTCGGCGGCTGGTGCCCCGGCTGTTTGCTTTTTTGAAACTCCTTCCACCGGAACTCCATGTCGATGTGGACCATTTCCTGCAGTGTTCCGACATATCGCGAGTCAGTCGGCGATGGCAGGTATTCGGCGACGTCCTTCGCTTGGCCCTTCATCCAATCTTGTTCGAACTGCGTGATTCTGTGGTCGTCGATTTCGGCAAGTTTTTCGGTGTTCATTGGATCAGCATTTCGATGATGAATGCGTTCGCCTCGGTTTTGATGGCACGAACCTATGGCGTCCATGGAGTAGAACTTCCTGGCATTTGTGGAAGAAATAGCGCTCCACCGACGATTGGGTGATAGGTATTTTAAGATTCCCAATAAAGATTTTGAGCGGACAGAAAAAACGAAAGATTTTCAAATTGGCTCGAAAATTTCTGTTTTTTTTGAATTCGGATTTGCTGGCGCCGCCCGTAACGGCCTGTTTTGCGAATCCAAGACACACCACGTTCATTCATTTCCGCCTTCGAAAAGTTCCCCCCAGCGTTCTCGGATCTGGTTCGTTAAACGGCGAACCGTTCGCTCAGAACATTTCATTTGGCCTGCGATTTCATCATTCGTATGATTTTGCAGTTTGAGATCAAGAACCTGACATTCGTTGGGAGTTGAGACTCTCCAGCAATAGCCCTAATTGATCAGATACCATTGCTGCACTTAACGGCGACACATCATCGCCGGACAATTGCATTTGATTTCCCACGCTGTCGGTGGCCGACGAATCGAGATACTGCTCCGAAGAAATACCGCGTTTTTGTCGCGTGTGATCGCGAGCGGCGCGCCGCGCTTTGGTGAGCGTCAATGCACACATCAGTCGCCACAGCGAATCCGCATCGGGAAGATCGAATTGCCCTGCGGAGACTCTTCGAAAAAAAGTCCGACAAGCCGATTGAACGACGTCATCGGGGCCGACTCGACGCTGGAGTCGCTCGGAAAGTTGTCTCTGAGCAACGTTTTCAAGCCACGGACCGAACTTGCTCCAGAATTGCTGCAAGCACCTTGATCGCCTTCTCGTAAGCCCTCGATCAATTGATTCCATTGATCATCTTCCATGTCTTCCATTGATTTAGCTCCATGGGGGGAAAAATTCGATTTTCTTGTCCGCTTTTTTAGCTCAATGGCAATCTATCCGTGTTCCATCGCAACCCAAACATGAACGAGGAAAACATGAGTATTCTGATCCTGACAATCGCCAGTGTAGCAGCCGCTTGTTCGCCCCAATCTCAGACGCCTGCCGAACCTTTCGCAAAATCCTCGGCCCCTACGGTCAGGCAACCCCCCATTTTCAGCAATCAGCAGGAAGTGTTTGAAACAGGACTGTTGAAAATGGATGGTTACGAAAGGTACCTTAAAGAACCAAAGATGACCTTGAAAATCACCCGCTACGCCTAACCCAAAAGTTAGCCGTAATGTTGCCCCACATGCCTGCTGAAATTCAGTGGGCATTTTTTTTGAAGGCTTAATTTGATTGTAAAACATTGCTTCCAGCTGGCAAATCGCGGGCTTTGAACGTCAAGATTTATTGTGATGGGAAGCATGGCTGCATCAGGAATCAAGGTCATTTCGGTCGGGGACCAATGCAATGTACAGTTGTGGGCTCGTTGTCTCGCCTCGAATAACTTGGATAATCAACGTCGTCCGCCCGTTCGAATAAGAAACTCGAATCGATTTAGCCCGACCCTGGCGGTGCCAATTCCAATCCGGGGTTAAAAGTGAAATTAGGTCAAAAACCGACCCGCGATGAGATTGCTCACTGGTTTGAAAAGGTCTTGGCCGTTTTTCAAAAAGCGACTCTGGGCGAAAGCGATTTCTATCAAAAGGCGGCGGAAGCGGTTGTTGAATTGATTGGGTTGGATGAAGGCATCGTCCTATTGGCCAAATCAGAAGAATGGTCGATCGTCGCAAGCACATCTGTCGTTGCACCAGCAACCGAGGCTTTCTATAAGACCATTCTGAAGAAATTGATCAAAGACAAACGCTCGCATATCGAATCCCAGCCGCTGGCCGGTGAGGAGAATTCCGGGGATCAAAAAGCATTTGTTGCTGCTCCAATATTGGGTCTGTCGGACAACGTGGTGGGGCTTCTGATTGGCGCAAGGCGGAGCAACTGGAACAGCGAGCCGTTGGTATCGATCACCTGGAAGCTCTCGTCCTGCAACTGTTGGCCGGTGTCATCAGCTCGGTCTGATCGGCGAAGACCGACAAGCAGAGGCTTCCCGGTTTCAAATGCAGTTGAACAGTTTGTCACACCTGGCCTGGTAAGTGCCATGAAGGACGATCCGAATATCCTGGACGCGAGAGAACGGGAAATCACGGTGTTGTTCTCCGATATCCGGGGATTGACAGGACTGACGAACGGGTTGGCGCCGAAAAAGACATTTCAGATGATCCGTAACCTGATGAATCAACTGACCCGCTGCATTTTGGACGAAGACGGATTCATCGATGGGTTACGCGGGCGATGGAATCGCCGCGATGTGGAACGGACTGGCTGACCAACCTGATCATTTCGAACTCGCCTGCTGGGCGGCGATCAATATGCAATCCGTCATGGCCAAACTGATCGAGTTTTGGCATTTTGTGACCGGTGAAAAACTCGAGGCCAGGATCGGGATATCCACAGGTTTGGCCCACGTCGGCAACGCAGGAAGTCGGTGGCGAATGAATTACACGGCGCTTGGTCCGTGCGTCAACCTGGCCAGCCGCCTGGAAGGAGCGAATAAATTTTTCGGGACTTCGATACTGATCAACCAGACAACCAAGGACAGCCTATTCAGTCGGTTTTCATTGCGGCGAATCGGACCCGTGCTGGTCATGGGATTGAATCACGTCGAGCAAGTCTTCGAATTGCGAGCAGCGTCTGACAACCGTCCGAAGGAATGGCTGGACACGTATGAACTTGCCCTGAAATTGTTTGAACAGGGAGATTTCCAACAGGCTTACACTGAAATTGCAAAAGCCAAGGATCATTTGGGGCAATGGGATACCGCGATGACCGTTCTAAAATCGCAAATT
The DNA here is from genome assembly GCA_942492215.1 of Pirellulaceae bacterium. Classification (GTDB taxonomy): domain Bacteria; phylum Planctomycetota; class Planctomycetia; order Pirellulales; family Pirellulaceae; genus Mariniblastus. Next base: position 3,103 of record CALODY010000031.1, on the reverse strand, counting down.
GAATCTTTTCGCGATGGCCAACAGCAGGGAAGCCCGGCAATCAAACTGATGGCGAAATAGCGACAGGGCTCCGAATATCGACATCCACAACCCGCGCTTTTCCATCGTATGCCGATCCGTCATAAATCAACTTCGGGAAATGATGACTGCAGTGCTCGATCAAAACGGAATCCCCCTTTGACAGCTTGTAGCTTGTCAATATTTGGCGTGCGTGGCTTCGCTTAATCGCATGATCCAAGATGCTAAAGTGAAAAAAAGTAAGCGGTCGATGGGCTCTAACGTACTTCGCCTCTTGCCCGAGTTTCCTGCAACAGAGCTTTCAGTTTAATGACCAATTCCGGTTTCGATTCATACAGGTTCCGTCGCTGCGGCAAGTCATCATTCAGATGATAGAGTGCGGCGGGATGAGGATTCGGTTGATACCCGTTCTCGTCATCGAACCACTGAGGAACCGCAGAGACGTTGCCGGATTTGTCGTCGATCAACACCCAATCGCCCTGGCGCACCGCGTAATGGTTCACTTTCGTGTTGTGGACAATGGACCTACGCGTGCTAACGCCACCCTTCCATAAAGCAGTTTGGTCGTGACTGTCGTCGGCGCTGCCGTCGGGCAACTCGTAACCAATGACCGACGCCAAAGTAGCCATGATATCGATTTGGCTCATCAAGCCATCATTAACCACGCCCCTGGGGACAACGCCAGGCCAACGGACGATGAAGGGAACGCGGTGTCCCCCTTCCCAAATATCCCGTTTCAGTCCGCGTAGCGATCCGCTGCTGCGATGATCGAAGCTTTCCGAATGCGTTCATACGCGGCTTTCTCAGGTCCGTTGTCGGCGGTAAAAATAACGATCAAACGCCGCTGACGAATAACCGTTCTTGTCGAGTGCGCCCAGAACTTCCCCGGCGTGATGATCGCCTTGGGCTACAAAGTCACCGTAACTGCCGGCCTTCGTCCTACCCTGCCACTCCGTCATCGGAACAATAGAGCGTGCGGCGAGGTCCATGACCAGTAAAGAAAGAACGGTGTGTCACTTCCGTTTTGCTCGTCGATCCAGCGAATCACCCGGTCGGTCAACGTAGGCATCACCGCATCTTGTTTCCAGCCTGCCACCATCGGCCCGGGGCGACCTTCTGTGGCGCCCTCGGCCGGAACCGGATCGGGCACATAGGGCACGGTCGGTGGCTCGGTGACACGATCATTTTCGATCCAAGTATAGTGGGAAATTGGGAACGTCGTCACCAAAGTAATAATCAAAACCATGATCAAGCGGGCCGTTCGGAATGGACTTTGTCCAGTCAAACGCATCGGCGGCCCACATTTTCTTTTTGCCCACGGTCACCTGCTTTGCGTCGGGGCGGCGGACTGCATCCCAGTCAAACCCGAGGTGCCATTTTCCGATGCACGCAGTTGTGTAACCCTTCTGCTTCAGCATCTCAGGTAGCGTCAAACGCTCGGGGGCAAAGACCGAATCGCCCCAGGGATTGACGATCGAGTGAAATTCTTCGCCAATGGTAGCGACCAGTTAGCAATGCGTATCGGCTTGGCGTGCAAATCCCCGACGAACTATAAGTGTCGGTCAGCCCCATTCCTTCACGAGCGAGCCGATCAAGATTCGGTGTCGGTATCTTGGAATCCCGATTCTGAATCGACAAATCACCGTAGCCCAAGTCATCGGCGTAGATGATGACGATATTGGGAAGCCCAGCCGCGTCACCGATAATGCGCCACCGATCGACGCAAGAACAAGTAAACAACAACTCGCTCGTGAGCGTACCATGTCAACGTTGTTCCCATCTAAAGTTCTATGAAACCGATAGAGTCGCGCGATCCCGACCAACGATTCTCACTTCGCAAAATGGGCAAAGCAATGTACTCGCCATTACGGAACCGTATGACAAGTTGATCACTGCCTCGGTCCAAGTCCCTAATTCTTGTCTTCCGCTCTTCCGGCTTTTTCTTCTTGGCCGACTGGACGGGGACGCTCTCGGTTGGTCCACGAAATATATACGGTTCCCACAGCGCGAAGACAAGTGCCAGATCTACAACGACTATTAGGAATTGCTCGCGCGCGACTATTAGGAATTGCTCGCGCGCGACGACATCGACGCAGTCACGATCGGAACACCTGATCATTGGCATTCAAAAATCGCCATCGATGCGATGTGGGCCGGGAAACATGTTTATTGTGAAAAACCTTTATCGTTGACCATCCGAGAAGGCCAGCAGGTTTGTAAGGTCGCAAAAGAGACCGGCAAAGTCTCTCCAAGTTGGAACACAATAGAGGAGTGAGCGCCAGACAGATTTTTTTTAAAAGCGGTTGTGATCGCCCAGAGCGGCATGCTGGGAGATAAACTCGACTGCCCGATTAGTGTTACGCAGGGGAAAAAGGTAGGCCTTTCGAAAACAAACCCACACCGGATTACCTGGATTGGGATCGCTGGTTGGGCTGCTGAGGTGCTGCATTGCCCGCAACGCGGCGAATGTGATTTTCGCTGGTGGTTGGAATACAGTGGCGGTCAGGCAACTGGATCAGGTTCACCATGGTGATATTGCCATGGGCCATGGGACTCGGTGACTCCGGCCCGACCTCGATCGAAGGAAAGGGCACTCACCCGAAAATCGAAAACGGTTTCAACGTGGCCGTCGATTTTGATTGCCATTTCGAATTTCAGGGGAATACACGCGCGACTTTATTCTGGGCAAAAACGAGTTGATTCGGCTGGTGGCGACAAAGGCCGGATCCGCGTCAATCGTGGCGGGTTGACCGGGAAACCTGCCGAATAAGTTGGCGTTGCCCACAAAGTGGCTATTTGGGAATGGGGCTCAGGAAGTGCACCGCAGAACGGCCCCCGCGGCGGTCAGGGACCACAATGGCTGCAAGATGCGATCGACAAACTTTGTCACGGTAAAAAGCCCGGCAATCACATGGGCAACTTTTTCGAATGCATCGCCGAAGGGGGCAAAAGGCCGATCAAAGATGTTTAATCACACCACTTTTGCGATCAGCCGCTGCCCTCTCGCAAACATTGCGATGCTGTTGAACGAAGAGACCAACTGGGATCCCAAACAGGAAAATTTCGCCGGCGATGAAGAAGCGAA
>CALODY010000030.1:0-177687 GCA_942492215.1 Pirellulaceae bacterium | reverse complement strand
AACGCCCGGGTCATCTTTCAACCAGCCCGCCGAGCCATACGCACGAGGTAGCGAAGGCGTATCGTGCAATTCGTCCTGCAACGGAAACTCAATGCCTTGGCTGATCTCGATCGGTTCGCGCTCGGCAGTTTCACTTGACGATTTGCCGGTCTTTAGGGGTCTGGTCGGCATCGCAAACCACTTTTGCTGTTCGGCATCCCACCAAGTCATGTATTTTCCCTCTGGTGACATGCGCGGATTGGCGCGACTGTTTTCCAGAACCTTCTCCCGCTGACCCGTTTTCAAGTTGACCAGGTAGGAATCCTGGAATCCCTGGACATCCCACGACAACGATTTGCGATACGGCAAGTTCGTCGATGCGACGGCGAGGTCCGACTTGGAGCGGTGATCGATGACAATTGTGGGAATCTCGCGGGTCGCCAATTGAGTGATCTTCCTGGAACGAAGATCGTAGACCGCACGATAGTCACGTCGCCGCTCCGTTTCGGCTTGCAGTAGTTGTTGCGGCTGAAGTAAAGGGTCTTGCCAGTGCCAGAGATCCAATTTGGCTTTCGGTTCTTTTTCCTCAGGTTCATCGGATTTTTGTTTGCCCGATTCCCGCTCGGCTTTTTTCTCAGCTTCCTTGCGTTCCTTCATCACGGATTCCGGAACCGGGGCGGTCGCAAAAAACAGGCGGCGGTCATCATCGGAAAATCGAATCGTGGCATTCGCCGAAATCCACCAATCCGCAGGGATTGCCGGCGATGACTCGTCAGCGATCTTGGTTGCCAACTTGGCGCCTTGACGCCAATGATAAAGCGACCAGCCGGGCGTTTCGGCTTCATAGTCGTCTTTGTTCGTCAAGAACGCGAGCCGCGATCCGTCTTCGTTAAACGCGAGGTTGTCATACCCGCCGGTCCCCGAGGCAACATGGAATCGTTTTTGTTTCTCCAGGTCAAAAACATAGAGTCCGTCAACTAAAGGCTCCGATTCCGGTTTGCGATTCTTCTCGTTTTCCGGTTTGCCTGCACTCGATTCAGCCGCTGGAGTTTTCGCCGGTCTGGTTTCCGCAGGTTCGACCGAAGTAGCGAACGCCAATGCGAATCCGTGTTTGGAGAATTGGTAGTCGACCACATCCGGAAAACGGCGTTCAATGCCTGTTTCCAAATCGCGTAACACGAGAGTCGATCCCGTCGGTTTATCCTTTTTCTTTTTCTGGTCGTCGTCTCCCGTCGCTGTCGTCTGTTTTGATGGCGAATGAGCCGATTCCGTTTTCGGTTCCTTTTCCGACGTCGTTTCCTTTTTGGGAGCCGTTTCCGTTGGGAGTGCCTCGCGTTTTTTCAGCTTGAGTTTCTTTTCCGGCAAACGTAGTCCCTGCGAAGTGACTTCGTACGTTTCACCGGTGGCGGCCTTCCCGGCCTTGGCAGATGCGGATTCGACTGGTTTTTCGACCTGGTAAGCCAACCAGCGGCCATTTTTTTCCGGCAGTGCGAACGAAGTGACCCGGGGAGCGATGAACTGATCACCAGTTTTTAACTCAAGGATCTCCAAATGAGCGCTGGGCATTTGTTCCGGTTTGGCTTTTTCCTTTTTGAGTTTCTTGACGATCTCGGGATCAGGATCAATACGATAGATCGCAAACCGATTGTCAAAACTGAACTGTGGTCCCTTGCCCCGCAGGATCGAGAACTGTTTCCCCGAACTGATGTTCCTGACGATCACGGTTGTATCGCCATCTACTTTGCCGCTGATGATTGAGTACCGCACCCAGTCGCCGTCGGGTGACAATGTCGGACCGCTGATCGTGTTCCAGCGATCATAATCAGAATGGTCTAATGGGCGTTTGATCGGACCATCATCCGCTACCAAAACGCCAGTCAAGGTCAAGACCACAGCGGTTCTCATCAATAAACCGCAGAACAACGGAGCAAGGGTCGACTTCAAGTTCGTAATATTCATGTTCTCGATTTGGATAGCTAACGATTCCGGCTAAATAGTTCAGGTTAGTTGGAACATCGTGAAAGGGAAATCCGGTGGGCCAGCAGTTCTCGAAATGGTAGTGTTTCATCACGCCCTGCTATTGCAAACTGAAATAACCCGGTGATCCGACAGACCCCGATATCGAGACGGCGGAAAACCGAAACCTGTTGGCTCATTCATGGGAGCGACGACTGAGCGGAAAGCCCGGCTCGATTGTGCATTCACACCAATCGAATCGGGAAAGATTTCTGGATTTGGCCGAATCGGCGGCAGCCACGGAAAGATTTCCAAGTTTTTCCACGCGAACCGCTAAATCCGCCCGGCGTTTCCACGTTATTATTAATCCGTTGTTTTTACCTCCACGAGATCAAAGATGTTCGAATTGAAACTGAAAGGTGTGGACGGAAAGACTCACCGTATCCAAGCTTCGGGGCGGATTACCCAGCATGCGATCGCTGTAAACGGCAATGCATTCGTTGATACCCTTGGCGATGATGCGTATTCCAAAAAAGTGATTCTCGGATTCGAAGATGTCGAACATGTTGATTCAAGTGGGGTTGGCTGGTTGCTGTCGAGTAACCGGCAGTTCGGAAAAGAAGGTGGGAAAATGGTCCTGTACGCGCTGCCTCCATCCGTCAAAAACGTATTCGGGATGCTGAACCTGGACCGGGTAATATCGCTGGCAGCCAACGAACATGACGCGACGACGAAGCTGGAATTGAAAGGTGCCGAAGAATGAGCGGACAGACCTTACCCGATGAGCCGGTCGAGTTTCACGCGACAGACCTCGTGCACATGCAGGCTGAAGAGGCAATTGTTGAGGTGGTCAGACATGCCGTTGATATGAACGCCAGTGACCTGTTCCTGCTCTCCAATCCGAATTCTGCAACGATCTCCGCGCGCGTCAACGGAAATTTGAAAGAGATGGCCATGGTCCCGGGAGACATGGGACGGCAGATGTTGGGATACGTCAAAGCTCAATCCGGCATGGATATCGCTGAACACCGTCGTCCCCAGGATGGTCGCTGGGTCATTCAAATTGATGATGACCGGATTGACATGCGACTTAATTCAATCAGTACGTTGAACGGCGAAGACTTGGCCATTCGCATTGCCGACGGCAAGCACGGGCGAGCTCAACTGGATCAATTGGGCATGAGTAATTCTCAAATGGCCCAATTCAAATCGATGCTCGGAACACCCGCCGGACTGCTCTTGGTGACGGGACCAACAGGTACTGGGAAAACAACAACGCTGTACAGCGCCCTCAAGTACTTGTCCGATGGCACTCGAAAAATCAACACGATTGAAGACCCTGTTGAATCCATTTTGCCAGGCGTTCGCCAGTCGCAAGTCGCGCCGAAGATCGGTTTGGGATTTGCTGAGCTCCTGCGTAGCATTTTACGACAGGCGCCCGATGTCATTATGGTCGGTGAAATCCGCGACGAAGAGACAGCTCAAACCGCGATCCGTGCTGCCAACAGTGGGCTTCTTGTGCTGGCAACGATGCATGCCCCGATTGCCTCAGCGCCGATTCAAAGCCTGCTGGCATTGGGCACCAAGCCCTTCTTCCTGGCCAACTGCTTATTGGGAGTGGTTGCCCAGCAGTTGGTGCGAGTTCTATGTCCCAACTGCCGGTTGGAAATAGATATTTCGGATTCGCCTGAGACGTTTGAAGAAATTCGCCATCTGCTGCAAGCCAGCGAGGGCCAAAAAATCTTCGGCCCCGGTTCCGGTTGTAAAAAATGTTTCAATCAAGGATTTGTTGGTCGAACGGGTCTCTTTGAGGTGCTGACGATCAACTCCGAAATTCGCAAATTGATCGCTGTCAACACTCCCACCACAGAAATCCATCGGGCAGCGGTTGCCAGCGGCATGGTCGAAATGCGCAAATCCGCATTGTTAAAAATGGCTCAAGGCATTACCAGCATGGAAGAGGTCCTGCGGCAGATATCAGCCGAGGATTTGGGACTGCCGGATTAGAGCATTTTGAACCTTCTTGTTCACCAAATTGTGAGCGGCAAACCACTAGCCGCCGGTTTTGCCCCAAAAACACTGGCGGCTTGCCGCTCAGCTAAACATGCATACCAATTTTTGAAACGCGCTAGCTTTGAATATCGAGTGCCGAACAAGAATTTCGACGTTTAGTTGCCGAGTGGCGACTACACGCCCCAATAAAAAAACACGCCGCCGAAGCGACGTGAATTGGCTGGTAAACCTGAGCTGGATCGGCCGGATATTCAGCGGCGTTTGAGCAGTTTGGGGTTAACCTCCGCCGCCTTGGCCACCGCGACGACCGGCACCGCCTTGTCCGCCCGCCCCACCTTGACCGCCAGCTCCGCCTCGACCACCGCCAGCGCCACCTTGTCCGCCGCGGCCACCGCGGCCAGCACCACCTCGACCCCCGTCGCCGCCTCGGCCACCCATGCGCGTAGCCATGGTTTCGAGTTCGGCCTGGTCAAGGTATTCATCGCCGTTGGAATCAACGCGGTCAAACATGGTTTGCAGGCGCTCGGGCATCTCGGACTTGCTGATTCTGCCATCTTCATCTTTGTCGTATCCCAGCATTCGTTCGATCATCGCCTGTCCACCGCCGCCGCCGGCACCTCCCGCACCGCCACCACGACCACCCCCACGACCGCCTTCTCCACCTCGGGGACCTCGGGGACCTCGAGGGCCTCCCATCGCGGCAAAATCGGGTCGAATTTCTACTTCCGTAAGTTTTCCATCGCCATTCTTGTCCAGTGCCTGAAGGGCCTTGGTGGCGTTTTCCATTTCCTCCGTCGAAATCTCGCCGTTCTTGTCAGCGTCCAAAGCCACCATCACGGGAAACATTTGCATCATTTGCTCGAATCTGCCCGGTGCACCGGGTGGTGGGGGGCCGCCGGGAGGACCACCACGACCTTGACCTCCAGGACCACCTCCCGGGGGTTGCGCCATCACCGTGGCAGCCAAACACAACATTGTGAATGTTGCCAACATCGAAATTCTGGTTCTTTTCATTTTTGCTCTCCGACAAGATATCATTTCCGTTTTCATCACATTGGAAGTGGCGACCATTTCATAAATCATTTGTTGACCCTCGGCGGAAACGACCATTTTCTTCTTCTTTAAATCGCTCTCGCGCCAAACAACCAGCTACGATTTCTTTTGTAATGTCCGGCTCATATCGTCTTCGTTGGGAGTCACGCCAATCACGAGGTCAAAATTAGCCATTAGTTCTCCGATCTTCGACCCGGGCAGCGGTTTGAAGTCCGCCAATAACGCTTCACGCATTTTGGGTTGCTTAATTCGTTGGAACAAACCATCGCGCTCGTTCTGAGGATGTCCATTGATCAACATCTGTGTTGCCAATCGGCGTTGATTGTTCAGATTGACAACAAAATGGATATGCGGAGTTCTGCCGGGATAGCTGACCGGCTTGATCGTGCGGAAATAATATTCACCCTTGGTGTTCGTCATGAACCGGCCAAAGCCCTGAAAATGTTTGTCTTGTTTGTTGCGATCTCCTCCACGCGAATGAAGATAAACGCCGTTGCCGTCACATTGCCAGATTTCAACGACGGCGTTTCGAACGGCATTTCCTTTTTGATCCAACACGCGACCCGTCAAATGCGTGATTTCTCCCACCGCGGGCGTGATCGAATCATTGAGAATCAGTAAATCGTTGTCCGTATCCAAAGGCAATTTGTCCGGATAGAAAGGGCCTTCGGTCATCGCGGGAGTCAGCAACTGGTCGGCGAACAATCCCGGTCGAGTAAAGAGAGCACTGCCAACCAGCGTTGCGGCGGCAATCGAGGAGTTTCGGATAAACTGTCGCCTCGGAAGGTAGATGGGTGACGTCATGAGCAGGTCTCCAAAACGATGAATGGCCAACAAATCGTAAAGCATAAACCTCACAGTTCCAAACAAAGACCGCGGAATCCGCCTTTTCCATCCGGAATCCAAAAGATTCCCGATTTGCTTGTTTGCCTTGCCCTCTGATCCACCGTGTTTTTCCAACGCCAGCCTCCGTAAACCGAATTCTACAGCCCGCGTCGAGCTTTTAGTTGTTCAAGCCAACTTTCAGGACCCTCCCGTTGATCAACCCCTCGCCTTGATGTTCGGCGTCTAGCGCGATTTCGAGTCGTTTGCTAAATTGACTGAATCAGAACGTCATCGCGTGAGAATAGTTATTATGCCCAACGTTATTGACGAGTTCCTCAACCACATCCACCATTCCGACTGTGTTGCCGGGCTCAAGTCCGTGCCCGATGAATGTGTCGATCTTGTGTTTGCCGATCCGCCATTCAATATTGGATACGATTACGACGAATACGATGACCGTTTGGAATCCGGTCACTATGTCGAGTGGTGTGGAACTTGGATTTCGGAAGTGCATCGCGTACTGAAATCCAACGGCGCTTTTTGGCTGGCAATTGGAGATGAATACGCGGCCGAACTCAAGTTGCAGTCACAGCAAGTTGGTTTCCACTGCCGAAGCTGGGTCATCTGGTACTACACTTTCGGCGTTCATTGCAAGCACAAATTCACACGGTCCCACGCACATCTGTTTCATTTCGTAAAAGACCCAGCCGATTTTGTTTTCAATCATGATGACATGGATCTGCGTGTGCCTTCGGCTCGTCAGCTGGTTTACAACGACAAACGAGCCAACTCCAAGGGACGCATGCCGGATGATACCTGGATCTTGCGTCCGCAGGATTTGACCGACGGGTTCAACCCAGACGAAGACGTCTGGTATTTTCCGCGTGTCGCCGGAACGTTTAAAGAACGGGCTGGCTTTCACGGATGCCAGATGCCCGAACAGCTTCTCGGCAGAATAATTCGGGCATGTTCGAATCCCGGCGATATCGTCCTCGATCCTTTTTCCGGCAGTGCCACCACGCTGGCCGTTGCCAAAAAAATGGGAAGACGGTTTTTTGGCTTTGAGCTTTCCCAAGACTACCAGGCGCTGGGGACAAGACGTTTGGAAGGAATCACCGCTGGCGATCGGCTGGACGGCGCGGACGAACCGAAGGTCAGTGCCCCGCCGACAAATCGTCAGAGGAAGAAAAAAACCCAATCACCGGACGAGGCGCAGCGCTTGCTATTTGCCGATGAGCAGCCAATTCATCATCAATTGGCCAGTGAAGCCGCCGGGATCGTGGAAGCATTTGGCAGCTCCAATCGCGGCTATTCGGTAGACCGTTTGGTTGCGGACCCGACCCTCAACGAAGATTTCCAGCTCGCGTGCGAGCGGAGGTCCGTCCCCGGAACTCCGGGAGAACGCAACCGGTTTTTATTCCGGCTACGGAAGGCTGGTCGGATCAGGGCCGCCGGAATCAACACCACGACGCGGACCCGTATTGATTGGGATCACATTAGCCGGTTTGTTTTCGCCAGTGAAATCGCTTGGCGGCAGATTGGAAATCGGTACTGCCGAATGAGCCTGGATGAGATCTTCTGTGACGTCCGTGTTGCGTCTCAATTCGACGAAATCGCTGCGACGTTTGCCCCCGGTTTTCAGCCGTTGGAATACCGGTGGGCGGCGTTGAAACTTCGTAAAGAGGGATGCAATGCTCGCAGGCGGGCGATTTCTCGAACTCCGAATCAATTTGGCATTTCTGCTTTCCGGGCGAACAAGCTCAAATCGCAATCAGGTTGCCCACTGGGCGAGCTCGACCTGGCGACGCTTCACGAAGGTCCGGGCGTCTATCTCGTTCGACAAAGCGATGGAAAATCACTCTACGCGGGGGAGTCGCAACAGTTGCGAAAACGATTGCAGACTCAATTTGGTGCCCAAAGAACCCGTTCTGTTTGGCTCGACCGACCTCACGAACTGACGGTTTACGTGCTTCCGGTCGCTTCGACCATTGACTACCGTCTGGCACGACAAAGCCTTTTGTTAAAATGGCACCAGCCCGAGTGGAATCAAGTTGAGAGTCTTGCGGTTTAGGATTTCCGTATTGGCCTGATTGCGTTCGATGCTCAAAAATGCAGATCCTTTTTTTGACAAGTGACAATTGTGTTTTGACCGAGATAGAAGCCGGACCGAATCTCAACATGCTTTCACAGTATGATATACGGGTGCCCGTTTACGCCACACCGGCAATTGTCGAAGGCCAGTCGTATGTTCGTTCCAAGACTCGCCTGTACGCATTCGGCAACTGAGAATCGTCGCAGAGGATTTAGCATTTAAAGCCGTTTGGAAAACGCCGTAAACGCCGTTTGGATAACGCCGTTTGGATAACGCCGTTTGGATAACGCCGTTTGGAAACATATTGAAGATGTCAAGAACTTCCTGTTGGCTGACGATCACCCTGGCATTGTTGTCGGTTTTTGTGGGCGACCTGCGTGGCGAGAATCCACAACCCAATATCCTGATCGTCACTGTGGATGATATGAGTTGTGATTCGGTCGGCGCGTTTGGATGCCAGCTGGCCGATACGACACCGAACATCGACCAACTGGCCGCGCGGGGTCGACGATATCATTTCGCACATGTTCAAGTGGGGAATTGTTATCCATCCCGGAACGTGATGTTCTCTGGTCGGTATCCGCACAACACGGGCGTCGAGGGTTTCTATCAAGTCAAAGATCCAGACTATCCGCACCTGGTTGACTTGATGAAGGCCGCCGGCTATTTCGTTGGCATTCGTGGAAAGGTTTCCCATTCGACGCCCTATCAGCCGTATGCCTGGGATGCGGATTTGACGATCATCGACGGTGAAAAACAGGACCTGAAAAATGCTCGGTCCTATTTCCGATCGACAAAGCGCGGGATCGAGATGGCTCAGGAAGCAAACAAACCCTTTTGCTTGAACATCAATATTTCGGATCCCCACAAACCGTTTTACGCGATGGGGAAAAAGGGGGAGACGGTCACAGACCCAAACGTTCCCTCGAAAATTTTTCGGCCCGAAGAAGTACCCATTCCCGGTTTTCTGTTTGACCATCCGGACGTGCGACTCGAGTTGGCTCACTACTACTCGTCGGTGCGTCGGGCTGATGATTGTTTCGGCGCGATCATGAAAGCGCTCCTGGAATCGGGAACTGGGAAGAACACCGTAATCCTGTTCCTTTCCGATCACGGCATGCCCCTTCCATTTGCCAAAACGGCGTTGTGGCACCATAGCACGAGGACGCCGTGGATCGTGCGCTGGCCGGGTGTTACGGAACCCGGATCCGTTGACAAAACCCACATGATTTCCGCCGTCGACATGATTCCGACCTTGTTGGATATTATCGGCGCCGATCATCCGCCGGGACTTGATGGGCATTCATTCCTGCCCTCGCTTCGCGGAGAAACGCAGTCTGGCCTTGAGATGGTCTTCAAGGTCTACAACGAAAACTTCGGCGGCAATCGAAGTCCCATGCGGGGAGTCCAAACCAAACGCTTTGGCTACCTTTTCAACCCCTGGTCAGATGGCAAGCGCGTGTTCAAAACGGCGACGACGGGAACCATGACGTATCGGGCGATGAAAACGCTCGCATCGGACGACCCAAGGATTGCCGCACGATTGGATCTTTTTGAGCATCGTGTGCCAGAGGAATTTTACGATTACGAGAAGGACCCGGACGCGTTGCATAACCTGATTGATGATCCCGCCTACGCGAAGGCGATTGACGAACATCGAGCGGCGTTACGCCAATTGATGCTGGATTCCAACGATCCCATGCAGGAAGTGTTTGACAATCGCGGTAGTCCTGAATTGGTAAGTGCCTACGTGGACCGGGTTCAGATCGAATCCGATGCCCGCCGCGCGAAAAAACGAAAGCCTGCCAGGAACAACAAACAAAACCAATAACTTTCTCAGTTGGACCTGCCGGAATCGGTCGCTCCGAGAGAGTCAGTCAGCGCCGTCATCCAGATGAAACTGCCCAACACCATCGACCTGTTGCACCGTTCGGAAGATCCGATCGCCCCTTCCAAGTAGGCGGTTGTCTTTGATTGCCACGATACGGTCATGGGTCAAGAAAAGAAGTAACAACCATATTCTTTGCGGAATTGCGGAACTCAAATGTACGACGAACCGGAATCAGACACCGAAGAGCAAAGTGGTATTGGGGATGAGGCCACTTACATTTGTGAATCTTGCGGTGAAGAAATCGTGGTGCCGCTCGATTGCTCGGCGGGCCAATGTCAGGAGTATGTTGAAGACTGTCCTGTTTGCTGCAATCCAAATGTGATCTACGTTGAATTTGATCCGGACGGCCAGGCAAGCGTTCGCAGTCGTGCCGAACAGGATCCGAATTAGATAAACGCAGGCTTACACGCAACCGCGGCACGCCCCGAGAGACTTGCAACTCGTCGCGGCTCGAATGGTCGCCCATCCGGTTACCCTTTCGAATCCAACACCGCGCTTGGGGGCGGAGTTTCAGCTAACCTGCCGCAATCTTTCGATCAATTCGCTCAAGATGATTGCCGTCGCGCCCCAAACACGATGATCCTCAACTTGATAATAGGGAACGAGCAGTTCGGTTCCATCTTCCGTATTGATGGTGCCATGAACCAGTGTTTCCGGCCGAAGCAGGTGTTCCAACGATGTTTCGATGATTTCGGCCACCTCGGATTCGCTGCGAATAAATTCGGGGGGGTCGTCGTGCCAACCGACGAACGGCACAACGGTGAAATCAGTCGGCGGGACGTAAACTTGGTTTAACTTGCCGAGCACTTCTATCTTTTCCGCGAGGACACCGATTTCTTCAGTCGATTCCCGCAATGCGGTTCTGATCAGCGACTCACCCTCCTCCTGCCGACCTCCCGGCAACGAGATTTGCCCGGCATGATTTGTAAGATGATCGTGTCGTCGAGTCAGAACCAGATTCGTGTCGGAATGGAAATCCAGACCGTCGGGAAACAGCAAAACCATGACCGCGGCCTGGCGACCTTCGCCAGGCAAATCGTCGGGGCGTTTTCTTGGTCGCACGAGGTGAGCCACGTCAACCGCAGGCTGCCACCGATCAAAACCCGACAGGCCCATCGCTGCTGAAATTTTCTGCTTGTTAAATGGCATCGGGTTCGATTGGCTTTTTGAAACGGCGCCTATGAATTGGCAGGTAATTCGATCGTACGTCGATACTCAGCCGAAATCGTGCGGCGACCTTCTATTGTTCGGCTTCAGGTAATTGAATTGAAAAAATACCGATAGTAGGTCATCGAGGCAACCGTTGAGATAGCCAACATCAGAACCATCCATAAACCGCAGTAGTGAATCCAGTCCCGACGATTTTTTTTCATGAAATCCGCAATAATCGCGCTCCCGAAAGCAAGCGTAGCACAAACGATCATGCCGACATGAATCATGTAAAATGAATTGAATACCGTCAGGAATAGGCTTAGGGCGACGAAAAGTACTGAAATCAAATCGAACAGGAACTTCAAAGCAGTCACCCCAAAGAACCATTTCCAAGGTCCGTGGGATTTTTGAAACGCGACGGACAGTACGAGCACGAGCGCCATCGGTCCCACCGCTCCAAACACCACCATTGCCCAACGACTGTTCACGATCTGATCAAAATCTATGTGGCTAAACAGGACCAATTCAGCGAGCGAAGTGACCAGGGTGTTCAATCCGGAACCAATCAACAGCCAATGACCCGGTTGCAGAACAAATCGACCTTTTCGTCGCCTCCAATCCAATAGCCAAAAAATCGCCGCCAAGCCGAAAGCACGTGTTAACGAGAAGAAACCGCCGAGGACTCGACTCGCCGTTGTATCCATTACGGAGACCGCCCCATCAGCCATTTGACGTAGGATGTCATATTGATATTCAACGAGACCGAAAAGAATGGCCGCCGCAGCCGTATAGCTCATCAAGTGAATAATGCCAAATTTCGGTGGCGTTGAGTTTGTGGGTGCGGTCGAGTCTTGCGATCTTGCTGACATGGTTAACAGCCTATCGAAAACTCACGCCGACGCAGCCTAAATTCCGATTGAGGTGGCAGCTTCCCAGAAAAATGTCGAGGCCTGGGTGACTACTCAAGTTGAGACGAAACGGGCAGTTTATCGCGATTGAAGTTGGAGGATCAGGTCAGCTTTTCGGGCCGGACAGACAACGCACGTACTTTTCAGCGACGCAACACTTGAATCGACGCGTGCGTGTTTCAGACCATTGGACCTGAACATTTTGGATTATTTTCGAGACGACACCATGAATTTCCACCATTGTCTGTTTGTTTTTGCGATTGCTTTGGTGACGATGGTCGGTAGCGATCAAGCTGCGACGGCCCAGGGCCCAGGATGGTATCCCTTTGTTATCGCGCGCGGAGAAGATCGCGAGAAGATTCAAAATTCACCGATTGAATTGCGTCCCTACCGACCGTTGCACTTTTATGGCAATACGGTCCGCCGAAACTACTATCGTACCGCCGGCAATTCGAATCAAACCAGGGTCGCTCGAAATCGGGATCAGCGACGCCGATAACCAAAAGACTCGATTGAGCTTGACCGTTTTGGCAGGTAGTCTGCTGATTTGATTCGTCGAAGCAGATGATTGAGCGTGATCCTGGCACGGGCAAGCTTGATTCTTCACGTTATCCCGCAATTGGGTCGTTCCCCGGCTTGCACCCTCGTCGTAAAATGGGCCGTTTCGTGTTTTTGAAGACGGTCCATGAGCATTCACCGATACCAATACGACGTTATCGTGGTAGGCGCAGGTCACGCCGGAACGGAAGCAGCAGCGGCGGCGGCCCGATTGG
Source organism: Pirellulaceae bacterium (assembly GCA_942492215.1). GTDB lineage: Bacteria > Planctomycetota > Planctomycetia > Pirellulales > Pirellulaceae > Mariniblastus. Next base: position 165,045 of record CALODY010000030.1, on the reverse strand, counting down.
GAGCCAGAACTGCCCTCATCACGACTAATCTCGACACGGTCGGCCAAATGAGCTGCAATCCCGCCATCGGCGGAGTCGCCAAAGGCCACCTGGTACGGGAAATCGACGCGCTGGGTGGATTGATGGGCCAAGCCATCGATGCCACCGGAATTCAATTCCGCATGCTCAATATGCGAAAAGGGCCGGCGATGCACAGCCCTCGTGCCCAGGCAGACAAAAAGGGATATCAAAACTGGATCAAGGCGACCATTGAGCATCAAGAGAATCTCGAATTGCGACAGGAAGTCGTCGAGGATTTGTTGACCGAAAACCGGAATGGGCGACAGCATGTGATCGGCATCAAGGCCCGCGGCGATGTGGAGTATCTGGCCGACGCGGTAATCTTGACCACGGGGACTTTTCTTTCCGCCCTCATGCATACCGGCGAAGCCAAAACAGCAGGTGGCCGCGCGGGTGAAGGAACAACGACCGGAATCAGTGCCGCATTAAGTCGTTTGGAGTTTCGATTGGCAAGATTCAAGACGGGTACGCCTCCGCGTCTGAACGGGCGCACCATTGATTACGATCGAACGGAAGTCCAGCCAGGAGACGATCAGCCGAAACCTTTTTCTTTTTCGACAGATCAACTTATTGTCGAACAACTTCCCTGTTGGATCACCTTCACCAACAACGATGTTCACCAACTGATTCAAAACAACTTGCACCGCGCCCCGATGTACAGTGGCCAGATTCAAGGCAGCGGACCAAGATACTGCCCTTCCATTGAAGACAAAATCGTCCGGTTTGCCGACAAGGATCGGCACCAGCTGTTTCTCGAACCCGAAGGCCGCGATACGCTCGAGGTGTACGTTAACGGCGTTTCCACCAGCCTGCCCCGCGACGTGCAGGACGAGATGTTCAAGCTGATTCCGGGACTTGAAAACGCCCAGATCATGCGCTATGGCTATGCGGTGGAGTACGATTTCTGTCCCCCCGATCAACTTCGCCCAACCTTGGAAACCAAATCGGTCGACGGACTCTATTTTGCGGGTCAGATTAATGGCACGACCGGTTATGAGGAAGCCGGCGCCCAAGGTTTAATCGCGGGCGCCAATGCGGCTTTGAAATTGAAGGGGGACGAGGAACTGATACTCGATCGAGACCAGGCTTACATTGGCGTGCTGATTGACGATCTGGTCACATGCAGCGTCGATGAACCTTACCGGATGTTTACCAGTCGGGCCGAATACCGTTTGCTATTGCGGCAAGACAATGCCGACCGCCGACTAACGCCGACTGCCTTCAATCTGGGTTTAGTGGGGCAGAATCGAATGGACCGTTTACAAACCAAGATTGGGGAAATGGAGGCCGTCAAAAAACTCTTGGAATCCCACCGGATTGGCCAAAACAGTTTGTTTCAACTGCTGAAACGGACGGAAACCGAATGGAATGATATTGCCGTACACGCTTCGCAATTGACGGACGTTTCCGTGGAAGTTCGTCAACAGGTCGTGTACGACGTCAAGTATTCTGGCTACGTGACCCGGCAGCAGGCGACGGTTGAAAAACACAAACGGTTGGCGACGCGAAGAATCCCCGAGCATTTTGATTACGAGAGCCTGATCCATTTGCGGAAAGAGGCGAAGGAAAAGCTGACGCGTTTTCGACCCACCAGTCTTGACCATGCGCAACGCATTAGCGGCATCACGCCGGCAGACATCGCACTGGTCATGCTTCACCTCGAGGGAAAAGCAAAAACATCCGAGTAACTTGAACTCACGATCCCAACCTCTGACCGCATGGGGGAATGGAACGTTTTACTTCCAATTCCTCACCGACTAGATTGGGAAGCATCCCTGCCTTTGTTTCAACGCTGCCTTCCCTTCCACGAGTTTTCTGCAAATCGTTGGATTGAAGGCAGATATTTCAGGATTGACCACATATGTCTTCGGCGGACCACGACGCGATTACCAGGCTGACCGCACTTTTCGAGGCGGCTTGGTGCGATCAGGGTCGGCCGTTGATCGCCGACTACGTTTCGCAGGTTGAAATCGTCGACCGAGAATCTTTGCTTGGCAATCTCATTGCCGTCGATATTCGCTTTCGACGGAGTCGAAGTGAGACTTTGCGAGCCGAAGACCATCTCCAGCTGGGCTCAAACGCCGTTTTCATCGCCGAGCGGGAATTGCAGGCAACAGACGCGAACGGTAACACTTGCGGACACGTGGAGTAAGTCCGTTTTTTTCCTGCTGTCGCTTCGACCTGTTTTGCCAAGTTGCAGATGACCACTAAAACGGTCACAATTGTCGACATCAGGCCCAGCGGGCAGAGAATTCAATCACAAGACCGGGATTAGAAGGACCATGTCCAACCAAACGTCGAGAAGAGAATTTCTGGGTGCCGCGGCTGCAACCGCTGCAGTCGTCGGTGCGCCAACGGTCTTGACCGCGCGAAGAACCAACCCCCGTCCGGACGAAACCGTTACCGGTGACGGCGAGTACCAGTTTCGCGTCAATCACAATTGGGCCCAACTACCTCAGCGCTTCAAATGGCAAACCACCCACAACGTCGCGGTTGATTCTTCCAATCACCTCTACGTTATTCACGAAGGCCGCCCTCAGCTGAAGGATCATCCTGCCATTTTTGTTTTTGATCCGGACGGGAAATTCGTTCGTGCTTTCGGTAGCCAGTTTCAAGGCGGTGGACATGGTCTCGAAGTTCGACGCGAAGGCAATGAAGAGTTTTTGTACGTTGCCGCTTATCAACAAGTCAAAGCGTTTTCAAAACTGACGCTGACTGGCGACACGGTCTGGTTCAAAAAAGCGCCGATGGAATCGGGAGTTTATGCCGATGGCGAAGACATTTCGACCAAACCTAACTGGACGCCCCAGGGCTTCCTGCCAACGAATTTTGCATTTCTGGATGACGGCGGATTCCTGTTGGCCGACGGCTACGGCTCATTTTTCATTCATCGTTACGATAAAGACGCCAAATGGGTCAGCTGTTTCGGCGGTCCCGGCGAAGGCGAAGGAACATTCAAGACCTCGCATGGGTTGTGGGTCGACCGCCGGCCCGGTCGAGAACCTACGATTGTCGTTACCGATCGCGCTCACAATACACTGCAGATTTTTGACATGAATGGCAAATACCTCGAGACCCTGACGGGCTATGGTTTGCCAGCGAATATCGATACCCGTGAAAATCTGATGCTGGTGCCCGAGTTGAAGGCTCGCGTGACGTTGCTGAATGAAAAGAACGAAGTCGTTGCTCGACTGGGTGAGGCAGTTGACCGGTTGAGCAAGATCGAAAAACTACGCCACAAGCCCGAGCAATGGAAGGAAGGTCAATTCGTCCATCCGCACGATGCCTGCTTTGACTTGGAGGGCAGTATCTTCGTCGCCGAGTGGGTACATACGGGGCGAGTCAGTAAGCTGACGCGGGTCGGCTGATCCCACAAACCTGTCGTTGATTCGCCGCCCTGCTGCCGGCGTTTTGCGCAACTGGCTCCTCACCTGTTAGCGCTATTTTCACGAAGGCTCTTTCAAAATTGCAACGCAGCAAAAAAAAGCGGAACGGCCGGGAAACCGCCCGCAACGATGAATGCAATTCTTGATTGAACATCCTAATTTTAGATGCTTTTAGTGATGGTTGGTAACGGCAGTTTTCATCTCAAGCGGCGAAAAGGATGCGTACTTGTTGATGCTCTTTTTGATACTGGCATCGGTTTCGACATACCGAAGCGTCGCGCCAGCAAACGCTGAAGCGTTCAACTGGTCCGTCGCGTTGACTTCTGCATTGCCGCCACCGTTGACTTGAATATCAGTCGTATTGCTGACCAGGTCTTTGGCCTTGAGGACGGCTCCGCCGTTGACCGTTGCATTGTGTTTGAACACGGTTCCGTTGATCGTAACTCTTCCACCACCACTGATTCGACTGACGATTTCTTTTGCCGCCACGTTGGTCAGTCGCACGCTGCCGCCCCCAGTACAACGGATAATAATCCGATCCGCTTGGATTCCATCGCGATCGACGGATTTGCTCCAATTGGCGGTGAAAGTGATCTCGGAAGATTTGTCGCTAGGTGACTTCTGGTTGTCGGAAGTTTTTTGGCCGGGTAACAATACCTGGTCAATCACGTGGATGATGCCGTTGCTGGCCTCGATATCATTGGAGATCACGTTGGCATCATTGATGGTGATTCGTCCGTCCCGAATCGAAATTCGCACTTGGTCGCTCGCCAGCGTTTTTGCCTTGCCGGCTTGAACCGCATCTTGCGCCGTGATTTTTCCTTTAACGACGTGATACTTCAAGATGTTGGCAAGTTTGTCTTTGTTTTCCGGCTTGAGCAAGCTTTCCACCGTTCCGCTGGGCAGAGCTTTGAACGCTTTGTCCGTCGGAGCGAACACGGTCAAAGGTCCCTTTCCGGCGAGTACCTCGACGAGTCCGGCGGCTTCGGATGCCGCCAACAGGGTTTTGAAGTTACCCGCCTTTTGGGCGACACCCACGATGGTTTGGTCGTCCTTGGGAGGCATCAAGACTGCGTCAATTACGTGGATCAAACCATTGCTACAACGGATATTGCGAATCAAAATCTTGCTACCGTTTACTTTGACGCCGGTTCCCTGGCGATCGAATTTAATTTTTTCGCCCAGCAAGGTCTTGGCGGACCTGAGGGGATGCGAAGGCGGTCGCTTGGGTACGGAGATTTCCTGCGGCAAAACGTGATACTTTAAAATGCTGGCCAACTGCTCACGATTGTCCGGCTTTAACAACGCGGCCAAGGTTTCCTTGGGAAGTTTGGCAAATGCTTCGTCGGTCGGCGCAAACACGGTAAACTCACCTTTACTTTGCAGCGTTTCGTCCAGATCTGCTGCTACCACGAGACTGACCAACGTGTTGAAAGATCCGTTGCTGGCAGCCGTCGTCAAAATATCGTCTGCGGCGATCGTCCATTGCGGCATGGCCATTACCATGAAAGCAATCAAGATGATGCGGTTCATGTCTGATTGTCCTGTTAAAAAATGGTGAGAACGTCAAAGATTTGTTCGTTTGGATTTCGCTCGAGGAGTCCACAAATATTCGCGGCGAACTATTGTTCGTTAACGATCGGGTGATAGATTCAATTTCGCATCTGAATTGATGAGTATTTTGGAGACCCGTCACCGTTTTTGGAAATCCGATGGTTGCTTTTCGCGGATCATTGCAGTTGCATCGCGGGAATCGGTTTATAAATTCACAAACACCCCATCCCGGCCATGTTTGAGTTTCTAAGGAATGAAGTTTTTAACATTGACTACTTCAACTGGTGGTTGGTCGCGGCCTACATCGGGCTACTGGGAGTTTTTCTGTATGGAATCCTGAGACCTCGCCGGAAAAGCGAGTGGAAATCCGCAGGGGCCGCGCAGGCGTGGGTCATCGCACTATACGCGGAAATGTACGGTACGCCGTTGACTGCCTACCTGGTAATGAACCTACTTGGCCGTAGCGAACAAGACGCCGAACGGCATTTCAACGGTCACTTATGGCCGATCGTGATGGGGTTTGATAGTGCCAGTGTCGAGATGGCCCAGTTTGTCTTCACCGTCGTTGGCCAAACCCTGGTTCTCGTCGGCGCGTTGTTGGCGATTTTTGGGTGGCGTCAGATTCACCGTGCCGTCAAGTCAAATAAAATGGCTCAAACCGGTCTCTACAAGTACGTCCGACATCCACAGTACACCGGCTTCTTTTTGTTTCTGTTGGGCAGCATGATCAATTGGCCGACGCTCATTACGCTGCTGACACTCCCTATTCTGTGGCTGGTCTACCTGAAATTGGCTCGATCGGAAGAGCAGGACGCGATCGCCGTTTTTGGGGACAGGTACCGTCGGTACATGTCTCGCACCGGACGCTTTATTCCCGGGTTGGGAAAAATCGCGTTTCAAGCAAATCTTTGATACTTTTTAAAATCGTAAGAAGCAACGCCATCGGCATGGCCTGATTTTGAATGAGCATTTGTAGGTTCGACGAATGGCCCTGAGGTCGCGAATCACGTCTGAAATCATTCCGTCAAGCCGAAGTATTCATGAATGAACTGTTTCCGATCACCTTCGTGTTTGGCGTACTGCAACATGGTCAGCAGTTTTCGCTGATCACGTTTTAGTTTTTCGTTAAAGCTGGTCGGATCGAGCAAGCGGCTGGGTAATTCGCCAATCACTTCCAAATGCATTGGTTCCACGGTGCCTTCAATCACGCCCCAACGATCGAGCATCGACAGTGCGGTTTCCAGTCGACGATCATGCTTTTGTTTGAAATGCAGGCGTTCCCTCAACCATTCCAAACCGAATGCATTGATCTGCTCCAGATCGTTTTGCAGGAAATCAAAAACTCGCTGGTAAAACTCAGCGTCGGGATTACTCCATTGCATAAACTCCATCTGCGTGGCCAGGTCGCGTTCGTCGTACATCAGCAAACACTGCGATGGTAAACCATCACGGCCCGCCCTGCCGATCTCCTGGTAATACGATTCCAACGAGCCTGGCAGATCGGCGTGCAGTACGTACCGGATGTCTTCTTTATCGATGCCCATTCCAAATGCGTTGGTAGCCAAAACCAAATGATCTTCCTCGTTCATGAACGACTCTTGCAACTCGCGACGACGCTGTCGAGGCAGGTCACCGTGGTAAATCAAATGCGGGATATTTTTGTCCCACAGGTGCTCGCTGAACTCCATCAGTTTCCGGATCAATGTGAAATAGACGATTCCACTGCCCGAAAGCGATTTTCGCGTGCGTGTAATGAGCTCGAGTTTTTCGTCGTCGTCCCAGACGTGAACCACATCGAGGCTGAGATTGGGGCGTTCGATACCTTCATGAAATAGCCTAATTTCATTGGGTTTCAAATGAAGCTGTTTGATGATGTCGGCTTGCACGTCCGTTGTCGCCGTGGCCGTTAAAGCAATGGTTGTCGGATCACCCAACGAACTCCGAATCTCACCCAGCCGTGTATAGTCCGGCCGGAAATCGTGACCCCATTCACTGATACAGTGCGCTTCATCGACGGCCAGTAATACGATCTTTCGTTTCGCGATGATTTCCCGAAAGTCCGCTTTGCGAAATCGTTCTGGCGTGACATACAGCAGGTCGAATCGGCCATCTTCGATATCTCGATAACGTTCAAGCCGTTCATGTCGCAGAAGCGACGAATTCACATAGGTCGCAGAGACCCCTTTTTCAGCCAAGGCATCCACTTGATCTTTCATCAGTGCGATCAATGGCGAGATGATCAGTGTCAAGGGCGGCGGTCCTGCTGGGTCACGACTTTGGCCGGCAAGTACCAAAGCCGGGATCTGGTAACAAACGCTTTTACCCATCCCTGTCGGCATGATGACCAACGCGTGATTGCCAGCAAGCAACTCAGCGATGATTTCGAGTTGGCGTCCGCGAAAATCCTGGTGGCCGAAAACCGATTTCAGTATCTTGGCAGGTTGTTCCGTCACAGGCATTCAGCTACTTTCCGACATTTTAAAATCCAAAACGATGGTAGGGGAATCACGGGAACCTACAATTGGTTCGGTGGTTTTGATACCTGCCTGTTCTGCGTTCTTCCTTTCTCCAAAGCAGTAAATTCCGCAGGGAAAACCATGGTCGATCGTCCCCTTTCAAAACTTCGAAATCTGGGCCCCGCTTGTGAAGCCGACCTTCATTTGGTCGGTATCTACTCGCTTGAAGATATCAAAAGGTTGGGGGTCGAGGGAACTTATGTTCGGCTGATGGAAGGCCGCATGCAACGCGGTGCTAGTCGGTTACAATTCAACGCCAGCTACCTTTACGCTTTGTACGGTGCCCTGCACGATTGCGATTGGCGCAACGTACCATCAGAAAAGAAACTGGAATTCAAGCAGCTGGCAGCACGACTGAGAAAAAAGTACACCCGAGGGAAATAACGTTGAGTACTGAATCCAACCCTGAACCCTTTTCGCAATTCAAATTCTTGAGCTGGCTGGTGTTCAACCTCGTCGTGTTGGCCGCCTACCTGGGGTTCTTTTACCTCTGTCTGGTTGTGGATTGGCCATTCACCACCCTGATCGGAATTGCCATGGCCAGCTTGATCGTCGGGCTCTATGTTCGCTGCCACCGACTGTTTTTGAACCGGTACGAAGTCCTATTTTATTCGGCGGTTCCACTGGATATCCTGATCGAAGGATTCAGTCCATTCCATACAGACTATTCATTCTACGGCTGTGCGATATCGTTTTGGACGCTTTTTGTGGGCTACCGGGCCTGCTTAATGGTCCGTCGAAGGCGGATCGCGGAAGTGGATGCCCGACCTATTTAGCAAGTCGGAAGCCGGAAAACTGCCAACGGGCTTCGGGCGGAAAAAAGTTTCGATACGTCGGCCGGATATGATCGCTACTGGTGGCCACACTTCCGCCCCGCAACACGTACTGGTTGCACATGAATTTCCCGTTGTATTCACCCAACGCGCCCGGCGGCGGCAAGTAACCCGGATAAGCGGCGTAGCTGCTGCTGGTCCATTCCCAAACGCCTCCGAGCATTTGTGTCGGCTGCGAATCGGAACAAGGTTCGCCCATGGGATGAATCGCAAATCCCAACTTCATCAAGTGGTTGGCAAATTGGTCTCCACCACCGCTGGGCGAGGCATGTTCCCACTCAAACTCGGTTGGCAACCGATAACCGGCCCAACGGGCAAACGCATCGGCCTCGAAATAGCTGACGTGACAAACCGGCCAGTTGCGGTCAACCGATTGCAAACCGGAAAGCGTGAACTGCATCCAGTAGCCGTCTTGCTGGACCCAGTACAGCGGTGCCCGCCAGCCATTTTCTTGCACCGCGGACCAACCCATCGAAAGCCAGTGATCCGGACGTTCGTAACCGCCGTCTTCAATAAATTCGATGAACTGCCCACACGTTACCGGAGTGCCCGCCAGGCAAAATTCGTGAAGATAATTCTTGTGACGGGGCAATTCATTGTCATAGGCAAAACCTGGACCGTCATGCCCGGTCTCGACCAAATCCGACTCATAGTCAAACCAAACTTGATCACCGGCTGCAAAACTCGTAAAACCGCCGGCATGGTAGACCGGTAATGTCGGGTTACAGGAAAGTGCGTGCTTGATATCGGTCAACATCAATTCATGGTGCTGCTGCTCGTGGTTCAAGCCAACTTCGATTGCGTAACGAACCTCCGCAGGCAACTCGACCCGCAGCAATTCAATCATGGCGCGGTCAACGTGTCGACGGTAATCCCAGATTTGATTCAGGCTCGGTCGAGAAATCAACCCGCGTTGCGGACGCGGGAACTGATCACCGACCGTGTTGTAGTACGAATTGAACAAAAACCCAAAATCTCTGTTGAAAACAACATAGTCCGGTTGTTGATTCAAAATAAAGGTTTCAAAAAACCAGGTCGTATGAGCCAGATGCCAGCGAGTGGGACTGGTATCCGGCATCGATTGCACCATGCAATCTTCCGGCGAAAGCGGTTCTGCAATTTGCTCGGAAAATTCGCGAATCGTCTGGAATCTCTCGGCCAACAACGGTTGACTTCCTGCGAGGGTTGAAGATGACATGATATCCATTCCGCGTGCTTGCGATTTTGCTGTACGTTTGTTCGATTGCCGATTCCGGCGTGTAGATTGCAGAAGACTGAATACGATAAAACATCGAGTCGATGTAAACCCAACATTTGCCGACGGTGACTTTGAATGCTTCAGGCTTCGACTTGCACGCCTTTCCAAAAAGCGACATAGCCTTTGATGTTGGCGGCATCCGGTTTGGGGTCGGCATAATACCAGGCTGCCCCTGGGTTGCTTTCACCGTTGACGACAACATCGTAGTAGTTCGCCGTTCCTTTCCAGCCACAAACCGTCGTGTTATCGTTTTTCTGCAAGCATTCCGTTTGGATGGATGCCGGTGGAAAATAATGATTTCCATCGACGATCTCCGTGTGGTCACTTTCGGCAATGACGGTGCCTTTCCAAATCGCTTTAGGCATTCTCGGCTCCTGTTTTATTTTCATTTTCTGTTTCATGGACCAGATGCAAAACGCCAAACAGATTTTGGGGATCGGTCCAATGACGATGAAGTGAAAAACCTGCTTCACTCGCAAGTTCCTCGAATCCATTGATCGTATACTTGTGCGAATACTCGGTAAAAATCCGTTCGCCTTCCGCAAACTCAAAGGCATGACCGTCAAGTCTTACTGTTTGATCACAGCGGCTGACGAGGTAGATTTCGACGCGACCCATTTCTGAATTGTAAAACGCGAGATGTTCGAACTGTTCGACGTCAAAATCGGCGTCCAGTTCGTTGTTCATTCTGTGCAGCAAGTTGAGATTGAACTCTGCGGTGACTCCTGCTGAGTCGTTATAGGCATCGTGGATGATTGAAGACTCTTTCTGCAAATCGATCCCAATCAGCAAACCGCCCTCTCCACCCAACAAATCCGCAATGTTGGACAATAACATCTGGGCAACCTCCGGTTCGAAGTTGCCAATCGTCGAGCCGGGAAAATAGACCGCTGCGTGCGAGGCGGTCAATTGGGGATGGGGCAGTTCGAAAGGTTGCGTAAAATCCGCGACCAAAGGCAGGATTTCAATTTTGGGGAACCGGTCTCGCAAATCCGCTGCCGTCTTCAACAGATGGTCTTCGGAAATATCCAAGGGAACGTAGGCGGAAGGATCGATCAGATTTTCCAACAGAATATGAGTCTTGGTGCTGCTACCACTGCCAAACTCAATCAACATCACTCTTTCACCCAGCTGATACGCCATTTCTTCGGCATGCTGGTCCATGATCGCCTGTTCGGTTCTCGTCAAATAGTATTCGTCGAGATCGCAGATCTGGTCGAATAACTGCGACCCACGTTGATCGTAAAAATATTTGCAGGAAAGTCTTTTTGATGGCTGACTGAGACCGTGGATTACATCATCGAGAAGCTCCTGATCCAAATGTTTTTCGGTTGATTGCTGGCTGATTGTTTTTTGCGACAAAACTTATCCTATTCAATTAGCTATTTTTTGGTTTAAACGGTCTTTTTCAAAAATACCGTTTGCTTGACTTTAACGCAGGCCTTCCATTCTCAGGAATCCCTACCGACGCTGTTGTTGGTGCCAATTTCTCATCCGGTCAATCGTTTCCTCGAGGAAATTTCTGACCAACGAATCCGCCTCGTCGCTGGCCACAACTTGGTCTGCTGTCATTACAGCGCCAAACCGATCTTTGGCCCAATGGCCACCCTTGTCCAGTGTGGGAAGTTCGTCGGGTTTGTCCATGCCGTAAGCGTTCACATAAAAATAAGGCTGGTCAAAATGAGCATCTCCTGGCGACATGCCGCCACCGATACTTGTCTCTGGTCCGTTAATCTCAATCAGCCAGCCCAGATCAAAATGGTGCGGCCAAACACGGTTGTTGCCAATCTTTTCCATCGCCTGACTCGCAAAACTGAACCAACTCGCGATCTCGGTCAGCGATTCACGCGGTGCGTTGAAGGGTACGTCTTCGGCAACCACATGGTTCGGCATTTCGTATTGACGCATGACCAGCTCCGCTCCCACCTGTTCACTCAACCAGTCTCGGCCTGCGGACAAAGTCTTTCCAATAAGAGGAAACGGTTCTCCGGTAGACGACCGAATCGTCATTTCTGGAATTTCCAGGCGAATGTCTGTTCTGGCAACAAACGCTCTGTTGGTCTCATCCCACGCCAAATTTGACTGGCTGTCGTCGGGAAGTTTCGCAAGCTTTGCGTCCGCGGCTGCCGCCAACAATTGTGCTGCCCAATGAAGCTGGACACGGGCATCGGTTAGTGAATGAGGATCCAATTGGAACATCGAGAACGGCTTTCCTTTTTCGTATCTTGAGGCCAATTTAATTCCGGTTAAAAACCATACCGGCAAAACGAATTCCAGTTAATTCTGCGACTTCGCGTTTCCAGGTCGACAAATCGCCCAGGTTGAAGTCACCTACTCGCCTATGCCCGCAAGCCCTTGCCAATACGGTCATCAACTGCGCCGTTGCTTCGAAAAAATTCTTCAGACGTTCCGCGGAGGCGCGAACTTGCAATCGAGACCGCAAGTTTTCGTTTTGCGTTGCGATTCCAACCGGACAGTTATTCGTGCTACAGGCTCGCATGCCGAGACAACCGATCGCTTGCATGGCAGAATTGGAGATGGCAACACCGTTGGCACCCAAAGCCATCGCTTTTACAAAATCAGATTCCGTTCGCAGACCGCCGGTGGCGATCAATGTCACTTGGGTAGCGCGCTGTTTGTCGAGGTGCTTACGCGCCCGCGGAATGGCAGCCATCGTGGGCACGCTGATATTGTTTTTGAACACATCGGGCGCTGCGCCCGTTCCTCCGCCTCGCCCGTCGATGATGATATAGTCCACCCCGATGTCGAGTGCAAAATCCAGATCTTCCTCGATATGCTGGGCAGATAGTTTCACGCCGATGGGAATTCCTCCGGTTGCCTCGCGAACTTGACCGGCTACGCGTCGATAATCGTCGATGCCGTTGAGGTCGGGAAAGCGCGACGGGCTAATGGCATCTTGGCCAGGCTCCAATTCACGGACCTCGGCGATTTTGCCAACGACTTTTTTACCGGGAAGGTGACCCCCGGTTCCGGTTTTCGCGCCCTGGCCCGCTTTGAAATGAAACGCCTGGCAACGAGCGACTTTCTCAATCGAATATCCGAAACGTCCCGATGCCAGTTCATAGAGGTATCTTGAGTTGGCCGCCTGTTCCTCGGGAAGCATGCCCCCTTCTCCACTGCAAATCCCGGTGCCGGATAACTCCGCTCCCATCGCTAACGCAATTTTGGCTTCTTCGGACAAAGCCCCAAACGACATGTCGGAAACGAAGATGGGTATCTCCAACTGGAGCGGTTTCTTGGCAGCCGGCCCGATGATTAGTGACGTCCCGACCGTTTCATCATCAAGTAATGGTTGACGGGCCAGTTGGGCGGTCAGGATTTGTATGTCCGACCATTGTGGCAATTCGGTTGTTGGGACTCCCATCGAAGAAACAGGTCCATGGTGGCCTATTCCCGATTTACCCAACCGCGCCAATGACTGAATGTAGCCATTGTGGGGCTCTTCGGGAGATCCATGGATGTCCTGGTAAAGCCCAAGGTATTCTTCCCGGTTGAATGGCTGGGGATGGCCCTGCAGGTAATTTTGAACCTCATTTTCATCGACGAACACGGAACCGTCTTCGATCCAAGATCCAAATTTATGAAGCGCTTCGGCGTTGTTGTATTCACTGACTCCCGAATCAATTCGATAGTCCCAGTTATGAACGGCGCAGAACAGGTTGTTGCCTTCGACGTGACCGTCGCTCATTAACGCTCCGCGATGCAGACAGCGGCCGTAAAAAACTGACACCTGATCGTCGTAACGGACCACTACCAAGTCGAGTTCACCAACAAGGGCATATTGCGGTCTTCGATCTTCTAATCCATCCCAGGACGCAATTTTGATTTTGGCAATGTTTTCTGCATCCACGACGGGTATTCTTCTTCTTCGTATTCAGGGAAACGGTTGATCCGAATCAAATATCGCACATTTGGGGAACGAATGCGAATCCGCGCGATTGGCAACCGCTTTTATCACCACCGCCGTGTGAAATTCCGATGAAGACAGCAAATCAGCCAGCAAGATTGGCGTTTTCATTCTGGTGATTTCGAGATGTTTCCGAAATCAGCGAAGCAAGCTGTTCCACATGATGTTTCCGTGTGTGAATATTCACCAAATTAAGTCGCAACCAAACTTCGGCGCTGTGTTTGACGGTGCTAAACCATGCCTTGCCCGTTTTCGAAACTTCCAGCGCGATGTTCGATTGCAGTGCGTCCAGATTTGCCGGTTCCATCCCCGCCGGTTCCCATCGCGCGCAGGCAACCGAAAGTTGCCCGCCTGCAAGCACGCGAAATCCTTGTTGCTGAAGCAATTCTTCCAGATACCTGGACAGTTCAATGTTACGTTCGACCGCTTCTCGTATTGTTCTCCAGCCGTGGGCGCGCAACGTCATCCAGATCGCCAGTCCCGAACTACGTCGCGAAGTCGGGACGCCCCGTCGAAACGGATCCACTGTTCCATCACCGGGGATATAAGACGCCGCGATATCGAACGTTTCGATTTCCAATTGCGGATGTCGAGATAACAACAACCCTGCCGTCATCGGAATGAAGAACCATTTGTGCGGATCAATCGCAATCGAGTCCGCCCGCTGAATTCCCTCGAACTCAGGCAATCCTGGCTTTAGCAACAATGCTCCACCGCCGTAGCAGGCATCGACGTGCAACCACAGATCATGTCGCTGGCATACATCAGCGATCGCGTTGATGTTGTCAACCGCACCGGTTCCCGTCGTGCCTCCGTTGGCGATGACGGCGAATGGTAAATGCCCTGAATCCCGATCCTGCAGAATCTGTCGTTCCAACGCGCCGACGTCGATGGAACCTCTTCCCCGCGAAGGTATTCGGACGATTCCCTGTTGGCCAATCCCCATGACCAGACCCGCGCGATCGTTGCAAAAATGCGTCACGTCGGATTGGTAGATTGTCGGTTGACCAGTCAGCGAAGTCGGACCCTCTTTTAACCAGGACGGAAAATGGGCTTGGCGAGCCAGCAACAAGCCCTGCAGGTTGGCAAACGTGCCACCGGGCAAGATCATCCCGGAAGTCTCGTCACCCCAGCCAACGAACCGTCCAAACTCCTCGACGACTTCCCGCTCAATCGCGCTGATAGCCGGACTTTGATGAAATGCGCCGCCATTGTTGTTCAGAGACGAAATGAGCAGATCCGCCAACGGTCCGGCCGGCAACGGCGAAGAATTTACGAGTCCAAAATAAAGCGGATGAGGCGTTCCCATCGAGTGAGGTAGAACCTGTTCCTCAAATTGCTGTAACGTCGGCTCGAGTCCGATGCCTTCATCGGGAATTGAATTGGCAAACAGCTGCCGCATTTGTTCGCGGGTGACGCCAGGATCGACGCGTCGTGTTTCCAATTCAGCAAAAATCTGGACATACAGTTCGGCAGCTCGCTGTGCTGCTTTCTGCAGGTTTTCGCGCGACAGATCGAGACTCATCGGGAAACTCTTGAGGGCATGGATAACTTGCGATTGGTGTAAGAGGATTGGAATTCGTTCTGCAGGCCCATAACCGTTTGGGACCCAGCACAACCGTCGCAACGAGAGAATTTAGACTGTTTGGAAGCATGGGATCGACTTGAAAATATGATTTGAGGATATCAAAAACCTCTGGCAGTTCGGTAATTAACTGAAATGGCGAATCAAAAAACATCTCCGTTGTCACCGCAAAAAACTCGGCCGCGTTTTTTGCCGCATACGGATCGATATAGGGTCGTTGTCCGGAGTCGAGGGTTCCCTGCAACCTGGCCAATTCGCGAGGATACACGGTCTCCCATTGTTCTTGCAGTTCGTCTGATTCGATAAACGGCATTCCACCCATTTCGCCATCAAGTCCGTCAATGTGATGGGCGAATTCGTGAATCACAACGTTCGACCCGTCTCCTGGATCTCTGGCTCCCCGGACTGCATCGGGCCACGAGAAAACCAATGGACCGTTCTGCGACGCCAGACCCGAAAAATGTGAGTCGGATTCGTCCACGATGTGACCGTAACGCATGGAACGGTTCTTGATCGCGGAGGGATAGACAAGAATCGACAGGACGCGATCAAAATAAAATGGCTTTGAAAGCCCCAAAGTGAGAAGGCTGGCTGCTCCAGCGATGGTAACTTTGACTTCATCGTTGATCTCGAATCCGTTGACGCCCTCCCAGCTTTTCTCTTTAGACATGATTTGCACGCATTGGCGCACACGAGCCTGCTGGTCATTTGAAAGTGAGCGGTATTGCCAAACATTGCCCGCCAGTACTTCCAGCAGATCGTCCGATAGCGGTTGAGACAACATCCGTCGACGCCGCCAGTTTTTAAAAATCTCGAACAGGGTTCTTTCCTACGAGATGAGTTGGAGAAACGACGGTACGAAAACCAGGAACGGACTGGCCGGCGGAAAAGAACTAAAACAATGGTTCTCTTCCCAACTGTCGTCGGATGACGGCCCATTGTCCTGCATGCATCAACCAATGGCCATCCTGTAACAGAAATGCGGCACCCACAGTAGGTGCATAACTGCGAATGGGTTCCGGACCTTCGTTGCCAAGTTCTTCTGTGGAGGCCTTCTCCAGCAAGGCCAGCGTGCCTGACCGTTGCTCTTGGTACCGTTGCAGCAGTTCTGCTTTACTGTCAAACGCAGACGCGTCATCAGACTTGGCGGTTTCTTTTGAATATTTTTCAGCGAACCCGGTCGGCAATTCCGGCATCGAACCCGGATAGCACGCGCTCATCATGTCATGCTCGGAGGCAATCAAATGTCCCATTTGCCATTTGATATGATTGCAGCCGGGATCGGGTCGATGCATCATTTCTTCGTCGGTCAAATCGTCCAAATAGGAAGTGCAAATCA
Source organism: Pirellulaceae bacterium (assembly GCA_942492215.1). GTDB lineage: Bacteria > Planctomycetota > Planctomycetia > Pirellulales > Pirellulaceae > Mariniblastus. The sequence continues at coordinate 148,586 of CALODY010000030.1, read as the reverse complement.
TATTGGCGGTTTCCAACGCCGTTTTTATTGCTGTTTTCGTATCCACGGCACTCCTCCCAAGAAAGTTGTCGATTCGGGTCGAATTGTTTCCTTTCCCGTTTTAACCGAGAGCAGAACTGTGTCGCAATGCCTCCAAATCCTTCACTTCTCCACGATTTGCGCTGGAACGGACGATTTGCCAACGTTTTGTCGAACCCAAAACATCGATTAAAGTTAAGAGGTAAGAAGAGGGCGGCTTTTGCCTTAACCCATTGACGAAAACCATGGCCGAATCGGCACACGAAGTCTTGAAAGAACTGACTGCCGCGGGTTTGCTTTCAGCAGACCATGCGACGGAGTTTGGTGAAGAAATTCAGACTGGCGCAGATGCCCTGCTGACACGCCTGGTGTCCGACGGATTGATTACCGAATACCAGGCGGAAAAATTTCTCAATGGGCAATCCGGTGACATCTATTTTGGCGACTATGTCGTCATCGACAAACTGGGACAAGGAGGCATGGGCACGGTGTTGCTGGCGAAGCATCGTCGCATGGACCGACAGGTCGCGATCAAAGTGCTGCCAGTGACGGCGCTGGATTCCGAAGCTGCCGTTGCGCGGTTCTATCAGGAGGTCAAAGTTGCGGCCAAGCTGACCCATCCCAACATCGTGCACGCTTATGATGCCGGTGAACATCACGGTTTCCATTATCTGGTCATGGAGTACGTGCCCGGTCACGATTTGGCCCGCGTGCTCGCCGAGTTGGGACCCATTCCCCCGATGCTCGCCATTGATTATGTCGCCCAGGCGGCGGCAGGGCTGGAATACGCGCATCGAAAAGGCGTCGTTCATCGCGACATCAAACCTTCCAACCTGTTGCTGGACGACGAAGGCATAATCAAGGTCTTGGATATGGGATTGGCTCGCATCGGCGGGTCGATCGGCCACGAGGAGTCAGCCCATTTAACGACGACCGGTCAGATGATGGGCACCGTCGAATACATGTCCCCCGAACAAGCCGAAGACACGCGTATGGCCGATGCCCGCTCGGACATCTATTCCCTGGGCTGCACGTTATATCGTTTGATCACCGGCCAGGGGCCATTTTCGCGAGATACCGTTGTCAAAACGATCCTGGCTCATCGAGATTCTCCGATTCCGATGATTGATCGAGGTGTTCCGGAAGATGCGACAATCAACCAGCTGTTTCAAAAAATGGTCGCCAAAGATCCAGGGGACCGATTTCAAACAACCGTTCAGTTACAGGAAGCACTGCGTCAAATCGCTGACGGCGAATTGATGGCCGAAAATCCACCGGTCGCAGCTCCGATGCAGCACGATACAGCAATTGTATTTCACGTCGGCACGAACCCCGGCGAGATTGACTCAATACCCGAAGCGATCATTCCCACGGATTCACTGGCCCCCACGGCCAACCTCGTCGGCTCGATGGATGTTCATCCATCCTCATCCAATTCTGCTTCCCAAGTCGTCTACATCGACGACGAATCGAAGTTTCGAAAAATTCGCGGCTTTGTTGGGCGAACATTCCATTGGATGAAGCAGAACCCGGGTAAGACGACGCTGATCCGCGGCATCGTCGCGATCGTGACTCCCGGTTGGCTGGGACTGGTTCTGGGTCCCCTGACTTGGCGACGTGCCAGGAAACAACTTCGAGCCATTCGCGAAGGCAAACTGGCGATCAAAGAACGACAATTCGTTAGAGTCGGCAAGTTTCTTTCCATCGTGGCGACGATCCTGAGCATTATTGTTTTTATCGCGTATCTTTCCCAATAGTCGGCGGTTCGAGTTTTCGTCAAGTGACTGGCCGGCAATCGCGGACCTTCCGAGCAGATTAACTGGGCCAGCAGCGTCATTTTCTTTGCAATACTCGCCGGTTCTGTTCGAATACGAACTATTCAACGTTTAGCCGTGGAGAGCCGTTATGTTCGATCTGTCAAAATTAAGTCGTGGAGTATTACTGGCAACCTTCGGGAGTCTCCTGTGCGTTGGATGCGATATTCAATTCACAATGACGGACGGATATTCTTTCACCTACTCGGGCGAACAGAAAGAAAAAACTGAAGAGGGAGACTTCGACGAAAGCGTTGAAAAAATCAATATCGAAAACCGATTCGGTGACGTAAAAATCATTTCTGCTGGCGCTGACGAGCCGGGATGGACATGGCAAGCCACAGTATGGGCCGACACCGAAGAAATGGCGGCCACGCTCTTGGAAGATATGTTTTTGGAAGTCACGACCGAGGGCAGCACGCAGGTTTGGGAACTGGTATTACCGGAATCCAAAAGTGACTTAAACGGCCTGTCTTCCAACCTGACGTTTCGGGTTCCCAATGCCATGCAGGTCCGATTGAAAAACAGTCACGGCAATGTTGAAGCCACGGACCTTGAAGGCAATCTCGACGCAGTCAATCAACACGGCGACGTCAAACTTCAAAATCTGACGGGGCTGACAAAAGTTGAAAATTCGCACGGCAATCTCTCGGCCGAAAAAATCGCCGCGGCTGACCTGCAACTTAACCACGGAAACGCCACGATTGGATCAGCTGGTGGCGACATCGAATTTAAGGGATCGCACGGAAACCTGGTTGCGGATCTGGTGGAAGGCAATTTGAAGGTGGAAGCAAGTCACTGGGGAGTGGAAGCCAAAAACGTCACTGATTCGGCGGAGATCTCGACAACCCATAACCGCATCCGACTTTCGGAGGTGCTGGGAAACGCAATCATCAAGAACGAACACGGTGATATTAGGGCAACTCAAATGATGGGTGCCGTCAAGGCCGACAACCGCCACGGAAAGACCGAGATCAAATCGTCGGGTGACTCCGTTTCCGTCAACTCGCAACACGGTTCGGTCGAAATTACGATGACGAATCCTGAGTTTACAGATATTGAGGTCGAAACCTCGCACTCAAGGATCGAGGTATCGCTCCCCTCGTCGGTTTCCACGGCCATCGAGATGGAAACCTCGCACGGAAAAACTTTGTCCGATTTTGAAACAGACGACAACAGTTCTCAGCGTGTCAAATTGATAAATCGTCATGGTGATATTCGTATCAGGAAGCAAGACGAATCGACGGAGTGACGTGGGTTGAGAGCCAAACCGAGTTTCATTTGAATTGAGCCGCGATCCAAACCCAGCGATGTGTTGACTGCTGGCAGTATGGATTTTGGCCACCGGCTGTATTGGGCAAGACACCGGATAGATTGTTGCACCTCTTCGTATTCTGGTAGACTGGCCTTCGCTGTGGCGTTCTGCACTCGACTTGCTTTTGAAGTGGGCATGGATCGCATTTCATTCCGCCGAAATCCGCTGTTTCTCGGTGCAAAACGCCACGCAGAGATGATCAGCATGAGGGGCCAGTCGCCGGTCACTTTGTCCGATCGTTTTCACACTACAAAACGAGTCATCCGCTTCCATCTTCAACGTCAATTCAACCAACCTTGATTTAAAGAGTCATGTATTTCCAAGCCACCAAGGAACAAACGGATCAATTCCAAACCGAAGGATTGTTGATCGTTCGTCAGCTGTTTGATCAAGAGGAAGCGGCCGGGTTATTACAAATTGCCAAATCCGATCAGGTTTTGCTGCAAGAAGCCTATGCCAAACGGGATGCCGCGGGGGGTGAGAGCCGGTTAGCCGTTCGCAATGAGTTGGATGAGTCCCCCTATGCGGCCATTGTGCGAAGTCGACGGATCGTCGATACGATGCAAAACCTGCTGGGAGACGAAGTCTATCACTACCACCACAAGATGATGCTCAAGGAACCCAAAATCGGCGGCGCTTGGGAATGGCACCAGGATTACGGCTATTGGTACAACAACGGCTGCCTGTTTCCGGACATGGCCAGTTGCCTGATCGCCGTCGATCGCGCTACAAAGGCCAATGGTTGCCTGCAAGTCATTCCCGGGTCCCACAAAATGGGGCGGATCGAACACGGCCAAACCGGCGATCAGACCGGCGCCGATCTGCAACGCGTGGAGATGGCATTGGAGCGAATGAACCTGGTTTACTGCGAACTTGAACCCGGAGATGCGATATTCTTTCACGGCAACCTTCTGCACCGATCCGACCAGAACACCAGCAATGATCCCCGCTGGTCGTTGATCTGTTGTTACAACACCCGCCACAACGATCCTTACATCACCGACGGCCGACATCCCAATTACCGCCCGTTGGAAGTTTGGCCGGATGAGCGTGTTACCGAAATTTTGAAGCCTTAATCAGATTGCCGATTGCGTGCCGTGCCGGCCAACCCATGGCCGAATTCTCGCATGCAATAGGTCACAATGAATCGTGAAGTAGAGGAAAGGACAAATCAATGCGGATCTGCATGTTGGGTTCGGGACTGATCGGCATGTTCTATACAATGGCGCTGCACGGTCATCGAAGCCGGGACCAGGTCACGGTCGTTTATTCACGCACCCGCGAGTCGGTAGATAGGTTTTCTCGCGAATGGAACATTCCGCACGCGACGACCGACATGCAAGAAGCGATCACGCACCCCGATGTCGACGTTGTGATTGTTGCTCTACCCAATCATTTGCACGAAGAAGCCGTGCTGGCCGCCGCAGCCGCTGGTAAGCCAGTCCTGTGCACCAAACCACTGGGACGAACGGCGGCAGAGGCGCTCCGCATGCTGAAGGCCGTCGAGGAGGCTGGCGTTTTTGCGGGCTACCTGGAAGACCTGGTTTACACTCCCAAAACGTTGAAAGCACTTCAGTCGGTCCACAAAGGTGCGATCGGCGATGTGCTGTGGGTCCGGTCCCGCGAAACCCATCCCGGTCCGCACAGTGACTGGTTTTGGAACAAACAGCTTTCGGGAGGCGGTGCGATTGTCGATATGGGTTGTCACTGCATCGAGATTGCCCGCAATTTTATTGGCAAGGATATTCGCCCACTGGAAGTCGTCTGTTGGGGCGATACGCAAGTCCATCCCATCGAAACAGAGGACCACGCGATCGGCATGGTGCGTTACGAAAATGGTGCCATCGGGCAGTTCGAGGTCAGCTGGGCATTCCGCGGCGGCATGGATTTGCGAGATGAAGTTGCCGGAACCGAAGGCACCATCTGGCTCAACCACTGGTTGCGAACGGGAATGGAAATGTTCTCGGCCGTTGGTCAATCGGACTACGTGGCCGAAAAATCCGAAACATCACAGGGTTGGCTGTTTCCTGTCGGTGACGAACCCGGTGCCCTCGGTTATGTCGAAATGTTTCACGATGTATTGGGAGCCCTGGAAGAGAATCGCTCACCCGCAGAGACGTTTTACGACGGATACGTCGTAAACGCGATCATCGATGCCGCTTACGCATCCATGGAGTCAAAAAAATGGGAGTCGATTTCCCTGCCGGTGTGGCGCGGTCGCGCACAGGTCGACAACATCTCGGTAACTCGCGACTACGATCAGGATCACTACCTGGTCAAGAAAGAACAAATGCCCGATGGCAAAACGAAAGTCATTTTGCGGAACAAACACTCTCAACAAATCACTCAGCGATTTGAGTAGCGATGCAAACATCGAATTGACCCATGGAAAACCAGAACATTGCGCCTGCGGAATGGACGGTCGACGGTTCGGCAGCTCGCTCTCGAGATCGTGGCGCCGGTTGGACGGTGCTGGCCATCTTGGCAGTGGTTTTCATTCTCAGCAGCTTTTTGAATCCCGTTTTCTGTTTCCACCGAATGTTTTTCGCGTATTCGGTTTCCGGCACACTGATTTTCAATTGGATTTGTGTGGCTGCGATTTCGTTGGCGTTGATTGATATTCATCCCGTGAAACGAGTTTTGCTCTTTTTGTTGTTGGCATGTACGTTTTTCGGAATCCTGTACTGCGTCGGTATAGAAACCGGCCGGAGGATGGTTTCCAGCGGACCGCCCTTGCGACAATTGGGGCTGTTCGTTTTCATTGCACCGCTCTTATGTGTCTCCACGGGTTGGGCCGTGTGGTTGTTAAGGGTGTTTCGCGGCTGGCGGATCACGACCGAACTTGAGTCCGGCAATCGTTCCCAAGCCAATCGCACGTGGGAACTCGTTTGCATGGGTTTCGCGGTCGTGTTGGCCGTCGCCTTGGCATGGGCAGGGGGGAATCAATCCGTTACACCGTTTGCGTTTGCTGCCGGTGGTTTTCTGACCATCGTTCTAATTGCCCCGATAACCTTCTGGCTCATGAGAACCCGGCGGCCCGTACTGGTATGGTCAATTCTGGGCATTGGAATTCCGACGCTGATCCTGATCGGTACCATTTTGTTTCAGTTCCAACATTATTGGCTATCAGGAATTCTCATGACCGAGGAAGCCAAAATGGTAACTGGCCTGGTGTTCGCTGGCTTGTTTCCCTTGTTAACATTCCTTGTCGCGCTACGGCTGTTGGGATTTCAGTTGATCTACTCGAAACCGTGGACGCGTTCGCCAAAAATCGTGACCCAGGCGACAAAGCCTCACCCGTTGGACGACTAAATCGCCGCCAGGCTCATCTCGATATTGGTCAATCCGACGACGGTAGGTTGGCGGCACGTGCTGTCAAAATTGGATTCGTTTTAAAAAATTTCCGTCGTCGGTCAATTTTGTGACCTAGCTTTCAATTGTGGGGGTCTGCCAAAGATCCTGCTTGGTCGCAAAAATTTGAGGTAGTTTGATGTTAAAAAATCATTCCGGTGGCGCTACATCGCCCGAGTTAGAGAGGTTCGTCAAAGAAATTGTCAAAGACGACGCCAAATACGTACTAACCGAAATGCGATCGATGCACCGGGAAAACCTGATTATCCCGGTGACACTCGTGTTTAAAGATGGTTCTCGCAAACACGGTTTTTCCAGGAACATTTCACCCGTCGGAATCTGCCTGATCAGTAACGAACCGGTCGCTGAAAACCAGATTGTCGAGCTGGAAATCTACCGACTCAACGGCAAACCGAGTTCGATTTCTGCCGAGGTTCGATGGTGCAAACCTTTTGGCGAAGACTATTTCATGTCCGGTTGGAAGTTCATGAGAATGGTTCGTCGTTAGACGATCCTGGTTGAGCGCCATCATTTTTTGAAACTCACCCAACGCGGTTGCGACAGCGAAGCAGACCAACTAACCGGCAACCCGCCGTGGCGTTACGGGTGGCAAGTCAGCTTGGATTTCAAGCAGGATGCGACGTAGCGTTTCAACTTCACTGCCACTCAAGCGGGCGGACTCAACCAGGTAAGCCAACATCGAAACCGGTTTGCCTTGAAACACAGTATGCAGCAGTTGATCGCTTGCGTGGTCGATACATTCCGCTTCACAATAATTTGACCGGTAAAGATAGCGATTGCCTTTCCGCCGGAAATCAAGCACCTGTTTCTGGACGAGGCGGTGCAACAGGGTTTTGATCGTTCCAGGTGACCAATCCGTGGTTTCGCTTAGTCGCGATGTGATTTCGCCTGATGTAACCGGTTCCGTACGCCAGATCTCGTGCATCACTCGCCACTCGGCATCCGAAATGTTGGGTCGATGATCGATCACAGGCTACTCCGATGTACATTTCGCGTTGATGGCCATTTTCGACGAGCCAAAAGACGTTTTCCAAGTTGCTGGCCAGATGGGACAGGTCCCTCTGGCAACCATATTGATTTGTCTTGAGTCTTATCCGTATTTCAAATGGTTTGCCGTAGCGGTGGCACCACCAGCCATCTTGTTTCGGCCGGCGTCAGAAATGCGTACTAATGTCGCGATGAATATTCGATTCCGTCACTCAGGTCAACATGATCCATCTTGCTTTTAAAATGCTTTCAACGGGCAATAGCACAAAAAAACCGCTCCCGACGAAACGGAGAGCGGCAAATCGAAATGGATTCAAGAGCCGACGTGGTATTCCAATCCACGCTCATCATCAATTTTAACGCGAAATTACGGGACTCAGCGATTCACTGACACTGGCTTCGCTTACGTCATACACATAGACGCTGCCTTCGACGATGATTTTTCGCTCGGAACCCCTGGTTTGCAGAACACTGCGAACGATGTGCTCACCCTGACTCGTCCCAACCACGGAGAACAGAAATTCCTGCTTCTGTCCAGGTTGAATCTTCGTACCCTGAAACGTCAGGCCGTTGCTTGGCTCTCTGATCGAAACACCATTTCTTTGCAGTGGTTTCAGAGAATCGGGCAACTCGATGCTGACCGCCACATCGTTGGCATCGCTACTGCCTTTGTTCTCAACAGTAACCAGGAATTCGGCTGGATCGCCAACCTGGACGGGTCCACTTTGGCCTTCGATACTGACGTTCAGATCGGCTCGCGATGCGACAACGGTCGCCAGTTTCATTTCCTTGTCACGTGTTTCATTGCTAACGACCGAAATCTGACAATCTTGCTGTCCTTCCGCCGTGGCCAGGGTCTTCAGTTGAACGACTTGTTCCGTTTTCGCTGGAATTCTGACGAATGACCAAACCAGGACTCCTTTTTCAACGTCAACTTCCGCTTCGCGACTGATCGTCGTGACCTGCATTCCCGATGAGACGTGCAACTTGAGTTCCACGTTTGAAACATCCACTTCTCCCGTGTTGTTGAGCTTGATCGTATAAATGCCTTCCCGGTTGAGGAAGTTCATTTTGGGACCCGTCGCGGCAACTTCCAGTTCCGGCTGGTAAATGGTCACATCCGAATCGGCGGTTTGAGCCTCGATTCCTTTTGCGGTAACAGTGGCCTGCAATTGTGTCTGGCCGGGAGCTTTGGCGGTGGACTGATAATCGATGATCACCGAGCGACCCGGCAGTATTTCCAAGACGTTGATCATCCCGTAGTCTTTGGCAGGTTTCAATGCATCAGCGTGATCAAACTGCAATACGATGCCTTCGGCAATTCCATCCCCCGAATTCTCGATTACGACTTTGTGCGTAACCTGTTGACCGATATGCGTCTTGGCTGGCCCCTGAATTTTCAGCGTGAGCTTGGGCTCGCGGACGCCAACCGCGATCGTTTGGGTGTTTTCGATGACGACTTCTGTGCCAATCTCCAAGGGAGCTTTTACGGTGGGGACCAATTCAATATCCACGTTCTGGACCTCGTCGGCACCCAAAAGGGGCAATACGAACTCATGAACTTGGCCTTCGGATCGAGCAGGCTCGGGTGATGCGCTCTTGAATGTGGCGTGGGTTGGCAACGTCGCGACGAGTTTCACATTGCTGGCCTCATCCTCGCCGACATTGTGCAGCTTGATGCGAATCGTTGCCGATTGACGCAGATTGATATAGCCCGGGGCTTCGATTTCCGTGTTGATCCTGGCACCTCGCTTCGAAACCGACACATCCGCAGGCAGTTGATTTGATGGAGAATTTGCCTTGGCCAGAGTTTGCGAAGATCGCTCGACCTGATCCAGTGCGCGGACAGGCTTTGGTTTCTGACTCGATGACTTATCGACATGGGGAAAGTTTTCGGCAATTGCGACGCGCGGAAAATTGGCTTGTTGTTGGATTTGAGGGGCAACATTTTGCTTGACCGACTCCAAGGCCCGGGGGACCGGATCAGCGGGATGGAAATCGTCAAATCGAATCAACGATGGATTGGTCACCGCCGATGATTTTGGCGTCTGAGCTCGGACTGACCTCGACGTCGCTTGCGTCGGTGCGAGCGATCGTTTCGGAGTTGGATTGGATGAACGCAACTTGATCACGCGACTTACCGTTTGATTCTCGCCGATCAGGTGTTCCTGCCCGTACGATTCTGTATTTGCCAATGCGAATCCCGCTGACAATGCAAAAATGGTTACGGGAAGTAGTTTCGAAACACTGCACATGGAAAGACTCCGACATTCAGTCAGTTAGGTTGAATTGCGTGTTTCTACTCATCGTCGTCAGGATCGTCATAATCAATAGATTGGCAAAGAACCAGAAAACTTCCCCCGTGCCGCCCAAGCTGTTTAATCTTTCCATTTTAGGTCGCCGCAGATTGCCAATCTTGGTAGGTGCCTTTGAATTTGGTCTGCATAAAGGTAGTTGCTTTGTTTTGCGGTTGGTTCCGTCGCTAGCAAAAAAAGAAGCACACGAACCAAGCCGTGTGCTGTCTTTCGTCATCGTGGAAGTGGTTTTCGTTCGTCTTTTATTTGTCTCCATTCCAATTAATTTCCAGTAGCACGCCGCGACCGGTTCCGTCACCTCGAAACTTGACATACTCGTGGACCTGTTTCCGGTTGAGGCATTTCAGCGTATCGTGCAATCGTCGTTTGGGATCGATTTTGGGATGTCGAATCAGCGGATCGTCGATTCGTGGTGGCCAGCCCTCTTCTTCAAATGCCTCGAGAACTTGCTCCTGATTTTCGGCTGGCCACTTGAATTTTTTGACGACGACTCCACCGATTCGCAACTCTCGCCGCTTCCGGTCCCAACACGGGATCGGATACCCCGCTGAGTCCATCTGTGTGTCAGCCTCTGAATTCAAGTGGGCGAGATTCGATTTGCTAACCGAACCGTTTTCAATTCTCGAGTCGTTTTTTGTCATGGAAGTGGGCCCTTGAGGGGTCAGTTGCCTGGCAATTTTCAGTCCTTTTTGAGTGATTAAAAAACACGATTGTTTCGACAGCACCATTTCTGATTCGGGTTCAAACTCGCGTCGATACTTCGATCGGCCGGGAACTTCGCGCATGTGAGTAATCCAGTTTTGGGAGATCATCACACGCAACATGTGAGTACCAATACCGGAATCCAAGAACTGTGAGAGTTCGACTGCAAAATCCCAGGGATCGCGACCGCAATCGATAGCGGACTTGTTGGCTTCCCGTAGTCGCTTCAACGTTGCGCAAACGGCCGGGTTTTGCCGAAGCTCGATCATGAGCGAATTTTCATTGACTGGTTCTGGCAGTGTTTCGACGTACGAATCGCATTTCCTAATCATGGGAAGCCCTCGTCTCAAATGATTCCCGAATTTTTCATGCCCTAAGGTTTTTTCCTACAAGACTTAACTTGAGAGCCTTCCACAACGGCCAATTTTTTGCCGAACTATTTTTCTTAAACCCAATTCAGGTAAGGATTTAAAAAAATTTGAAAAGCTTCCCCATGGTTCCCCATTCCAACGAACCGCCCCGCTGTTTGGATTACACAGACAGCTCCCATTTGGCTTGGAATTTGACCGAGAACGGGCCTCTGGCAAAAAGCGCTGCAGTTGGCTCTGAATGGAAAAGCTAATTCCAAAGTGGATGATTCCACCCGTCCGTAAGATCCACTGAAGATGCTAAACTGGGTTTTCGTGTTGAACGAATCTCTGGATCCTCCTCCCGTCCTTGCTCTGTGCGGGGACGGCCCATTCGAAAGTTTCCACCATGTACCGATTTGGCTTGTGCTCCGTCGCAATGTTCGTATCCTTCGTTGCCTTGGATTCCTTGTCCCAGGCCCAGTCGAAGACTGTCTATCCGGAGACCAAACGCGTGGATCAAGTTGACAGCTATTTCGGAACGATTGTTCCAGACCCGTATCGTTGGCTCGAGGACGATGTCCGCAATTCGGAAGATGTCCGCCATTGGGTCGATGCTCAAAACAAAGTAACTCTTGAGCACATCACTGAATTGCCTTTTCGCGAGCAGATTGAAAGTCGACTGACCAAGCTTTGGGATTATGAAAAATACGGTCCTCCATTCAAGGAAGGCGATCGATATTTCTATTTCAAAAATGACGGCCTTCAGAATCAAAGTGTGCTTTATCAACTTGAGTCGCTGGAATCCGAACCGAAAGTCCTGATTGACCCCAACCAATGGTCGACGGACGGCACCGTTGCGTTGGGAGAAATGGAGTTTAGCCACGATGGAAAACGGATGGCCTACGGAATTCAGGACGCTGGATCCGACTGGAGGACCTGGCATGTGATGGATGTTGAGACCGGAGAAAAGCTAAGCGACGAACTTAAGTGGATCAAATTCGGTGGAATCAGCTGGACGAAAGATGGCAACGGATTCTATTACAGTCGGTACGACGAACCGAAAGCCGAAAAGAAATTCCAGGGACTGAATCTCAACCAGAAAGTCTTTTATCACAAATTGGGCGGACCCCAGTCTGCGGACGAACTGATCTTTGAAGCCCCTGAGAATCCCAAGTGGGGCTTCCTGCCTCAGGTCACCGAGGATGGCAAGTATCTGGTCATTACCATCTGGCAAGGCACGGATGACCGCTATCGAGTCATGTACAAATCGCTGGCCGAAGCGAACTCAAAAATGCAGGTGTTGATCGATAACTTCGATCACGAATACAGCTTTATCGGCAATGAGCAGAGCCTGTTCTATTTCAAGTCTGACAATGGCGCTCCCAAGAAAAGAATCCTGGCCATTGATGTGGAAAATCCCGATCAGGCCAACTGGAAAACGATCGTACCGGAATCCGATGAAGCCATGGAAAGTGCGGGCATGGTGGGTGATTTTCTGATCGCGGAATACCTGAAGGATGCCAAAACCCAAGTAAAAATTTTCGATTTGTCCGGCAAATTTGTCCGCGAGGTCAAGTTTCCCGGCATTGGATCCGCCAATGGATTCAACGGACACCGCGATCATGACGAAACGTTTTACAGCTTTTCCAGCTTCAATCGTCCTCCCAGCATTTTCCGTTACGATTTGAAAACGGGAGAAAGCAAATTGATCCGGGCTGCGAAGGTTGCGTTCGATCCCGAACAATACGTCGTCGAGCAGGTGTTCTTTAAAAGCAAGGACGGAACGCGGGTCCCGATGTTCATCGCTCACAAAAAGGGATTGGAGCGGAACGGCAAGAATCCAACGTTGTTGTACGGCTACGGTGGATTCAATATTTCTTTATCACCCAGTTTCTCGATCTCCCGACTGCAATGGATGGAGATGGGCGGCGTTTTTGCCATGCCCAATTTGCGGGGCGGTGGCGAGTATGGCAAAGAATGGCACAAAGCTGGAACCAAGACCAATAAGCAGAATGTTTTTGACGATTTTATCGCAGCGGCCGAGTGGTTGATCGAAAACAAATACACTTCGCCCAAAAACCTGGGAATCCAGGGAGGAAGCAATGGCGGTTTGCTCGTGGGAGCCTGCATGACTCAGCGACCAGATCTATATGGCGCCTGCCTACCCGCTGTCGGCGTCATGGACATGTTACGCTTCCATCAGTTTACCGCGGGTCGATTCTGGGTCGATGATTATGGATCCGCCGAAAACAGCGAAGAGGAATTTCAAGCGCTACGTTCTTATTCGCCCTATCACAATATCGTCGATGGTACCGAGTATCCCTCTACAATGATCACGACCGCTGACACCGACGATCGAGTCGTTCCCGGTCACAGTTTCAAATTCGCCGCACGACTGCAGGCAGCACAAGTTGGACCCAACCCAACGTTGATCCGAATCGAAACCAAAGCCGGACACGGTGCAGGCAAACCGACGGCAAAAATCATCGAGGAAGCCGCCGACCAATGGGCCTTTCTGGCCAAACATCTGGGAATGACACCAGACATTCCAGACTCGGAATGAGACTCCGGCGAGGGTTTTCGAGAACGGACATCCTCAAACCAAAACGGAACTCGCGCGTGCGGGAACCAAGCGATGGAAGATCGCGGCATGCGGGGTCGGGCAGGTTACCAGCGTGCGGTTCGAGTAAACATCGAGGTGAAAGCTCTTTGGCCGGGCAGGATCCGCTGAAATGTCCGGATCAAAATTGGTGACCGTACTATTGAAACGTTAAGGTAGAGGCGATTCAGCTCTCGTTTCTTCACGCATCCAAGAACAACATGAAAACGCTCTCGTCATTGCTTTTGGCAATCTGCCTGTTGGTTTCGATCACCACCTGCAGCCTGGCCGATCCTGTTTCAACGTGTCAGCAGATTTTTGAATTTGGTTTTGCCAAAGTCGACATCACACCAGAACAACCTTTGCGATTGTCTGGATACGGAAACCGAGCTTCGAGCTTCGACGGCATTGATGAAAAACTTTATGCGCGGGTGATGTCAATGCGAGTCGGAGATGACGGCCCGCTGCATGTTCTGGTTACGGTCGAAACCATCGGTTTTCCCGCGGCGGTGACACAGGAGATCTTCGCCCGTGCCAAGCAATCACACGGACTGACACAAAACCGGTTTGTCTTGTGTTGCACCCATACTCATACAGCGCCTCACATTCGCCGCGGACTGAGTAACCTGTTTACCACTCCCTTGAATGCGGACGACCAGCAACGGATCGACGAATATACGAATCGTATTTGCGAATTGATCGGCAACGCGATTGATGACGCGATCGTTGACCTAAAACCAGGCCGGATGTTGGTCGCTCAGGGCAAAGCGACATTCGCGCGCAATCGTCGCGTGCTGGAAGACGGTATCTGGACCGGTTTCGGTGAAAACCCGAATGGCCCAGTCGATCACTCGCTGCCCGTAATTCGGATAATGGATCCCGACGCAAAGAAGATCCGCGGATTGCTTTTTAATTATGCCTGTCACTGCACGACCTTTGGCGGCGATTACAACCGGGTCAATGGCGACTGGGCGGGTTACGCGTCCCAGCTGCTGGAAACAACTTACACTGAGGCATTTGCGATGTGCACGATCGGCTGTGGCGCCGATGCCAACCCGCAGCGAGATTCGCAGCGGGCGCTTGAGTTGGCCTCGTTGCAGGGTCGCGAGATTGCCGACGAAGTCTCTCGCTTGATTGATGGCGACAACTGGCTGGAAATCCTTCCGCTCAGCGAAGATTCCGTTCAGGCCAATTTTGATTATGCCGGCCTGCCTATAGATCGTCCCTCCGATAAACAACTTCATGAAGCTGTCGAAAGTCCTCGTTTGCAGGTCCGCCGACACGCACAATTCATGCTCAACACGAAACAAAGAATGGGACGACTGCCAGCAACCTACCCGATGCCGATCCACGTTTGGCGGTTTGGCAACGCCTCCCAAAACAACCAACCGGCAAATCAATTTGCCATGGTCTTTCTGGGTGGTGAAGTCTGTGTAGATTACGCGCTTCAGATTCGCGACGAGTTAAGCAAGACGGCAGACAATTTGGCCAAGGAAAACATCTGGGTCTCAGCCTATGCCAATGATGTGTTCGGTTATGTTGCTTCAGAGCGGATGCGATCCGAAGGCGGCTATGAAGTTGATTTTTCGATGGTTTACTACCTGCAGCCCGGTCGCTGGTCCAGCGGCACGGAAGACATCATCCTGGCAAGTGTGGACGAGTTATTTCATGCGCGTCGACAAAATGGACCTCTGGATGTCGACCAGTCGCTGCAGACGTTTTCCACGACCGATGATCTTCACGTGGAAGTCATCGCGGCCGAACCGCTGGTCCGCGATCCCATCAACTTTAGCGTCGATGCCCGCGGGCGTCTGTGGGTGGTAGAAATGGGGGACTATCCGCGCGGTGATCCTGCTTCACTCAACCAGGCGCAACAGGTCACCGATCTCGGAAGTGGCGGCGGCTCTCAACCATGGGATGGCGCTCCTGGAGGCCGGATAAAGATCTTGACCGATACGGATCGTGATGGACGGTTCGATCAATCCACTCGGTTTCTGGATTCGTTGACGTTTCCCACGGGCGTCTTTCCCTGGCGCGATGGTGTGATTGTTTGCGAGGCGCCCGATATCTATTTCGCACGCGATTCCGATGGTAACGGAAAATGTGACCAGCGCGATGTGCTGTTCACGGGATTCGAGGAAGCCAACCCGCAACATCGCGTCGGCGGATTCGAATGGGGCTTGGATGGCTGGTTGTACCTATCGGCGGGCAATCACGAAAACGGCGAAATCACCAGTATTAAAACCGGGCAAACCATTAACTCGTCTGGGCGAGATTTGCGGATTCATCCCGAAAGCGGAAAAATTGAAACGGTCAGCGGACCGAGTCAGTGGGGTCGATGTCGAGATGATTTTGGCAATTGGTATGGAAACGACAATACTCGGCCGCTGTTTCAATTCGTCATTGAGGAAAAGTTCTTAAAACGCAATCCTTATGTCGCTTCACCCACCCCGCGGGCGTATCTGACAACTCCGGCGTCGTCACCTGAAGTCTTCCCGACCAGTCGTACCGTCGAAAGATATAACGATCTGAATACGTCCAATCGGTTCACGTCCGCTTGCGGTCCCCTAATCCTGCGCGGTGTCAACTCAAATCAAAACCGGACCGAGGCCCTGATTTGCGAACCCGTTCACAATCTCATCAGCCGGTTAGAGATTCAGCAAAACGATCCACAATTCAGTGGTTCACGACGCGTCGACGAACGCCAGTCGGAATTCCTCGCTTCCACCGACAACTGGTTTCGACCCGTACGAATCATGCCGGCACCGAACGAAGATCTGCTGTGGCTTTGCGACATGTACCGACACGTCATCGAGCATCCCGAATGGATTCCTGAGGCCTGGCAAGCGAGTCTGGATCTCTACGCCGGTTCCGATCGCGGCCGAATCTATGCACTGCGAAACAAGCACGACTTGACTCATTCTCCAGTCCCCAATCTCGCCGCGCTGAACGATGATCAACTCGTCGAACAACTTTTGGAGGCCAACGCGTGGCGTCGGGATACTGCGCAACGTCTTTTGTTGGAACGACTCGCCAAAGCCGGTTCGAACAGTCAACAACCGCTTGCGCGGCTGAAACAGATTGCCCTAGATCGGCGGCTGCCAATCCAATCTCGCATCCAAGCCATGTGGACGGTCTCTATAATGGCACCTGAGGACTTTGACGCTGGCGTTTTGTTTGCGGATGACGAGCATGAAATGATCATCAATGTTATTCGGGCAATGGGTATCGATTCCATTGCCGACGATCAACCGTTAATGAAGCAACTCGCAAGTCATCCTCATCACCGAGTCCGTTTCGAGCTCGTTTTGGCGCTGGGCGGTATTCCCCCTGACCAACGAAGCTTGTTGGATCAACTGGCCGTAGAAATGCTGGCGGATCCATGGTTTCGGGCCGCCTTGCTCAGTTCGGCTGTCGGCTGCGCCCCCCAACTCCTGTCCTCCGTCTATCAGCATGCAGCGGACTCCCCTGCCCGCTCGAAACTTGCCGATGGATTGATTGCGACGGCAATGGGTGAAAATGCGGCGAACGGTTTTTTGAATATCGTTGCATCGTTGGACCTGCGCCCCCCCTCACTTTCGGCCTGGCAACAGCAGGCGTTGGCTGCCGGCTTGGACAATTTACGTCTTCATGGATTGAGCCTGCGCAGTCTTGAATCCGAATTAACATTGGAAAATCGGGACACTTTGAAAGTCATCAACCAGAGCATCGCAGCCGCGATAGCAACGATGGGAAATCCGGAGATCCCGACCGATCAGCGGGTCGTCGCGATGTCGCTGGCTTGCCACGCGAACGAATACCAAAACCAGACGATCCGGGATCTGGCAGCATTGCTTGCCCCACAAAATGATCACCTGATCCAGAAGGCCGCGGTCGACGCGTTGGCCCGAATTGGCAAAATCGGCCAGCTGATCGAAATCATGCACGATTCGGGACCAGCATTGCAGTCAAAAATCCAGACCGTTTTGTTGACTCGCCCTGAGTGGACCGGCTCACTGCTGCACGGCATGGAACAGGGCCTTATTTCCATCGACGATTTGAATCCTTCTTCGCGCGAATTGTTAGGTCAATACAACGACGAAGTAATCCGGGAACGTTATCAATATCTATTGAAGAATGCCAAAGTCGCTGACCGAAGTGAAATTCTCGATCATTACCGGCAAGCATTGTCGTTGACGCCAGATTCTGAAAATGGCAGGAATCTGTTCGCCACTCACTGTGCCGCCTGCCATCGACTGGGTGAATTCGGTCAAAACACCGGGCCCGATCTAGCGGGTCTGCAAAACAAGTCGGCCGAGTATCTCCTGACGTCCATCATGGATCCGAATCGCGCGATCGAATCCAAGTATCGGGCCTATAAGTTGTCGACCGATGATGGTCAATTTTTTGCCGGATTGATTTTGGAGGAGTCGGCGACCAGCGTAAAACTGGCGCTTGCCGACGGTACACGGATCTCGATCCTTCGTTCCAATATCGAAAACATGGAAAGCTCAAATCGTTCTTTCATGCCCGAGGGGTTTGAAACCTCGTTGAATGTGGAGCAGATGGCAGATTTGCTGGGGTTCGTCACCAGCCAATCAGGAAATCAATAACCACCGGCAGAGCCGGTGGTATGAGGAAGACCCCTGAAAGGGGCCGACAATCGTAACCCGACGCGTGAGCAAGGGAACGCAGTTATCATCCCTCGCCAACGCCTCGGGTTACTACAAAAAACGGCAGAACCTGATTGGTACGCCAGCAGAGCCGATGGTTTACGAAAGTGAATTAGTGCCACGTGAACATTGCGTTTGATCCTCAAACATCCTGCCAATATTGCAAAACCGCTAGTCAGGCTACCGCAAACGAGCTTGGCCGGATTAAATTGGTTTTTCGAAAGTGCAACGAACTAATGGAAATCGATGGATTTCTTTGAAAACCTAAGTTTTGACGATCCTCTTTTCAATCTTGCCACCGTTCTGGTTGCCGGGATCATTGGCGGAGAGATTTTCGCGCTGATTCGGCTCCCAAAAGTCACAGGCTGGATCGCTACGGGGATCCTCTTGCGCAGCTTGATGCTTCCGGGTATGGACGTTTCGGAAGACCCGGCCGCACTGGCGAAGTTCAATCCATTCATGAGTTTCGTGTTGGGTTTTATCGCGTTTACGGTTGGCGCGACACTGTATGTTGCAAGTTTGCGTAACACCGAAAAACGAATCGGATTATTGCTGCTGGGCGAAGCGACGATTACCCCACTGATAGTCGGTTTCTCCCTGTTCTTTTTTGGCCGGCTCTTGTCAGATGACATGACCTATCAAACGGCCATCCTGTTGGCCGCGATTGGCATCGCCGGCGCTCCCGGTACGACCGTATTGGTAATTCAGGAGGCACGCGCAAAAGGGATCCTGACCCGAACACTGGTCGCGGCAATCGGATTAATTGATATGGTGGCCGTCGGTTTCTTCGTTTTTGTTTCAATCCTGCTGGGCGATGACTTGGGGTGGAGTCATGCCCTAATCACGGTCGTCGAGCAATTCCTGACCACATTTGTGATCGGAGGTTCTTGTGCGATCATTGCATTGTTCTTGACTCGCACGATCGTCAGTCCGGCTTTTCTCGGACCGACGATGGTGGCCGTTATTCTGGGTTCTTGGGGGGCCGCATCGGGGTTTGGCACTTCGGGCGGTATCTTGGCCTGTACCTTTGCTGGAATCGTGGTCACCAACCTGCGTCACGACACGGTTCGGTCGGCGGAAGCCTATTTGAATTCCATCGGCGGTGTGTTGTTCGCACTGTTCTTTACGCTGGCGGGGATGCGATTGGATTTCAGTCTTGTGCCCCAGGCAACGGGTTTGGTCCTGTTGTATTTTGCCTCTCGGTTGGTCGGGAAAGTCATCAGTTCCTACGCGGCAATGTCACTGGCCGGCGTTCCAGGCAAAGTAAGAAACTACCTGGGACTTGCCTTGCTGCCGCATGGCGGCGTGGCCGTTGGTTTGATCTTGCTGGTCCAAAGCGATCTGAATTTTGCTGATATTGAAGCCACGGTCACGACGGTTGGCCTGGCCGCACTGGCAATTAATCAACTTCTGGGCCCCAGCGCCACGCGGTTCTCGTTGTTGCGGGCAGGCGAGGACCACAAAGACCGGCCTCAACTTCTGGATTTTCTCGGTGAGCAAGGAATCACGACTGACCTGACCGGCAATTCAAGTGAAGAAGTCATTCGGTCGCTCACTTCATTACTGTACGCAACGTCGACGATGTCGATTCCCCAGGAAGAATTTGTCGAGCAGGTCATCAAACGTGACCAGCAGGATACAACTTGCCTTGGCCGCGGCCTCGCGATTCCACATGCCATCCTTGACGAAGGCGATGAAATCAAGGGCGTCCTGGGAATCAGCTCCAAGGGCATTGATCTTGGTGCACCCGATGGCGGACTGGTTCACGCGGTATTGCTGTTGGCAACCCCGGAATCCGATCGCCACCGCCACCTGCAAGTGATTGCGGCATTTGCCACGTTTATCACGCGCGACGTCAATTTTCGCGAACAACTTTATCACGCCCGCAGCCCGGCGCACGCTTACGATGTCCTGCATCACGAAGACCAAGAGGACCTGAATTACTTCCTTGAAGACGCGGCAACCCGTGTCGGACTGAGGTCAGGCAACCTTCAAAAATGGTCCGACAGTCGACCCGAAATACCACACCCGTGATCGCGTTTGGATTTTTGGCCCGGCGACGATTAGGCTAAACAATCAGCGGGGCCGGGCGCGTGTCGTGTAACTTCTCGCGAGCACAACGGCTTGATGAAAACGGTCGTTCTGATCACTCTCAATCAAAAACGAGCGCTGAACGGTATCGATTCCTCCCAAAATTAGGCTTTTGAGGCCTCTTACGGTTACCATTCCTGCTTTAGCTTTGCCATTGGCATGAGCCTTGCTTTTCATTGCAGATCGAGTTGCGCCCGATTTGGCGTACCCATTGACCATCATTGACCCATGTCGGATCCCTAAATGCTAGCCATTTCAGGAGTTAAAGGCGCATTGGCGAACGGCTTAACTAGGAGAATTTCATGAAGGCTTTGAAGCGCCTGGCACCTTTGGGGGTCTTACTGCTCCTTGCTTCAACCGTGCTTGCTCAGGAATCTCCTCCCCAAGAAATCTCTGCGGGTGATCAAACCGCCCAAGTCTCGGAGACCGTGGAGACCGATGTCGAATTGGCGAAGATTCCAGAATTCAGTCCCGGACACATTGCCTGGATGCTTACTTGTTCAGCATTAGTGCTAATGATGACAGCACCGGGGTTGGCTTTGTTTTATGGTGGCTTGGTGCGCAAGAAAAATATTCTTAGCGTGATGATGCAGTGCGTGTTCCTGATGGGATTAATGAGTGTTCTTTGGGTTGTGGTTGGGTATAGCCTCGCATTTGGCGGTTCAAACCCTTATTTCGGGAACTTTGATCACGTTTGTCTTCAGGGCGTCGTGCCGGAGTTAGCCTCGGATCGAATTACGGATCTTGAATCGCAACAGGCTGCTGTGACTGAAAGTTCCGAGAGAGACGCGCTGGCAGGTGAAATCACCTCTCTGAAAGCGCGAGTCGCCGATGATCGCTTTGCCATTTTCACTCCTGGTGAAGGCGGAGACATTCCCGCCGCACTCTTTATGTGTTTTCAGGGTATGTTCTTCATCATCACTCCCGCTTTGATTTGTGGTGCCTTTGCCGAGCGAATGAAGTTCAGCACGATGTGCGTCTTCATGGTTCTGTGGGGATTGTTGATCTACTGTCCCATCGCGCATTGGGTTTGGAGCGACGCGGGCTGGCTATGTGAATGGAATGGTGATGCGTTATTCCCCGCACTTGATTTTGCTGGCGGCACCGTCGTCCATATCAGCTCAGGTGTATCTGCACTCGTGTGCGCAATCTTCATCGGCAAACGGATCGGTTACGGCAAGGACCCGATGCCACCCCACAATCTGACCTATACCTGCATTGGCACTGCCTTACTGTGGGTCGGCTGGTTCGGTTTTAATGCCGGCAGCGCATTGAGTGCTGGCACGGGAGCCGTGAACGCTTTTGTCGCCACGCATTTGGCGGCTGCGGGGGGGGTTGTGTCCTGGTCGGTTGCCGAATGGGTTTTACGCGGCAAGCCCACGGTTTTGGGCGGCTGTTCGGGTGCGGTCGCTGGATTGGTTTGTATCACACCGGCTTGTGGCTCAGTGACGGCCATGACCGGTGTCATCCTGGGTCTCGTGGCGGGCGTCGTTTGTTTCTGGGCCTGTACCGGATTGAAGAAGATTTTCAAATATGACGACTCATTGGATGCTTTCGGCGTGCACGGCGTCGGAGGCACAGTTGGTGCATTGTTGACCGGCGTTTTTGCCAGTCGCACCATTACCGGCGAACTTGAAGGTGGGCGAATCGGATTGTTGGAAAGTGGCTTTGCAAGCTACACCCAGTTCATCAATCAGATCGTCAGTATTCTGGCAGCGGCCGGCTTGGCAATCGTTGGCACGCTCGTTTTGCTGATGATCTTGAACGTCGTCATGGGACTTCGTGTGTCTTCGGAGGACGAACAAAAAGGTTTGGATATCTCTCAGCATGGCGAAGAAGGTTACATCTTTTTATAGTCACTGAAGATCCTCAGAGCTTGATCACGTTTGATCAAGAAACGCACATGGAATAGTGTTCCATGTGCGTTTTTTTTATGCAGAACATCCCAGAACGCCTCGCTGAATTGTTTAAGAGTTCGATAAAATTCGGCTTGCTACCCGAAACTCAACACCGACAACGTCCGGTTTGCAGCTGCGGATTCAATTCATGTCCCAAATAGACAGATTTGCCGATAAAAACGGAGGGAAACTGATTACATCCGATTTCAGATTCTCCGATGCGGACCTAAAATGAGTGATCAGAGTTTTTTTCAAATCGATCGCTCATGCCCACTGCCGACAAGCCACTACAGGAATTCCGTGCCGAGATCGACCAGATCGATCAGCGCCTGGTTCGGCTAATTAATCGTCGGGCCGAGTTGGCGATCGATGCGATCCAGCGAGACCCGGTAAATCCAACATCGAAAAACGCGTTCCCGAATCTGGAATCAGAGGTTCTACAGACGGTCGTCGCTGACAACTTGGGACCCATTCCCGCGTCAGCATTAACGGGTATCTATCGGCAGATCTTCAGCGGCGCGTTTGAGCTGGCTCGACCGACACGAGTCGGCTATCTCGGGCCCTTCGGAACGTTCAGTCACCTGGCGGCAACGCAACATTTTGGGGACGAGGTTGATTACGAAAACCTCCGCACGCTCGAGGGCGTTTTTGAAGAGGTCGCCCGTGGCCACGTCGATTACGGCTTAGTGCCAATTGAAAACAGTACCGGCGGAGCCATTATTGAAACGCTGGATTCGTTTTCCCGTTATCGCGGGCGGGTCACGATCTGTGGTGAGGTTCGCTTGACCATCCAATTCAGCCTGTTCGGCAAGTGTAAACCCGGTCAAGTCAAAACGGTCTATTCCAAAGGCGAGGCTCTGGCACAATGCCATTCGTGGCTGACCAAGCACTATCCCCAGGTACAACGTATTCCCTACGAGAGCACAGCAGCCGCCGTGGAACTCGCGTACCTTGCCGACCCTGCCGACGGCGTGGCGGCGATCGGCTCCAGTAAGGCCGGTGAGCTATATGGGCTGGATCCCATCGGCGAACAAATCGAAACCAAATCAGACAACGTCACGCGTTTCCTGATTCTCTCCAAACAGGAAACGGAAATCACCGGCGATGACAAAACATCAGTGATGTTTACGTGCACCGATCGGCCCGGTTCGCTGGTTGATATCCTGGCGGTTTTTAAACGGTATGCCATCAATTTGAGCCACATCGAAAAACGTCCCAGCCGAGACGTGGGGTCGGAGTATTCATTTTTCGTCGACATGCTTGGCCATGCCAAAGACGGACCGACGGCAGAAATCCTTGGTGAGGTCCGCGCGCATTGCAAGAGTTTAAGTGTGTTGGGCAGTTTCCCGGTCTACGATGAGAATTACCGCTACTCCCCCGCACCCATTTTCACGCCGGCAATTTCGCCGGAAGCACTTGAACAGGAGACGACTGAAGTTGACGTGGACTTGGTCAATCTTGTCAACGAACGCGCCCGGCTGGTCGTTAAGGTCGGCGAGTTCAAACGCAAAAGCGACGTTCCCATCTATGCCCCCCATCGCGAATCGGCGGTGCTTTCAAAAATTCAGCAGCTGAACGAGGGCCCCTTAAAAGACGGCACGCTGGAATCGATCTACCGTGAGCTGATGAGTGGCAGTTTCCGGTTGGAAAAACCTCTGCGGATCGGTTTCGTCGGGCCCGAGGGTGAATTCTCCCATCTCGCCGCTGTCAAGCATTTTGGTTCCAGCGTTGATTTTTTGGCGTCTCGCGAAATCCGTTCAGTGTTTCAACAGGTCGCTGACCAGCAAGTTGATTATGGGCTGGTTCCGATCGAAAACAGTTCCATCGGTGGTATCAACTCGACCCTGGACGCCTTTATCGAGTTCCATGATCGGTTGAATATCTACAGTGAAGTCAAACTCGAAATTCACTATTGCTTGTTGGCCGATTGTAAACCCGAGCAGGTTCGAAAGATTTACTCCAAGCCTGCTGTTTTCGCTCAGTGCCGCAACTGGTTGAGCACTCAATATCCCAATGCCGTTCGCGTTTCTACCGAAAGCACGTCGCTGGCGACCCAGAAAGCAAAAGAAGAAAACGAAGCAGATGCTAGCGCCGGCGTCGCCGCGATTGGATCGTCGCTGGCTGGAGAGATTCACGGTTTGCGGCCACTGTTTGCAGGCATCGAGGATCGCCAAAGTAACATGACCCGTTACTTGATTCTTTCGAAGAGTCGCACGTTGATTTCCGGTAACGATAAAACGTCGGTCATGTTTACGACCAACGATCGGCCGGGTTCCCTGGTAGATGTTCTGGACGTGTTCAAACGTAACTCCATCAATTTGACCCACATCGAAAAACGACCCAGTGGCGAACACAACTGGGATTACACTTTCTTTATCGACTTCGAAGGGCATCGCGATGATCCGCAGATTGCCGAAATCATTGGCGAAGCGCGGGCTCATTGCAAAAGCTTAACCGTGCTGGGAAGTTTCCCCGCCGGTAAGCGGACGCTATAACCGGATACGTTCTTTGGGTCAGCCGACCGGACTGAGAGCGTAGCCGAATTCGCAAGACTGCGGAAAAATGAAACTTAGCGGTGCGAATTCTTGCGAACCCGGCTTCGTTCGCCTGTACGATGAGTGCTTCTGAAAAATTTCATACTGGAACGCTCGATGAAACGGATCTTGCTTGGTTTTGTATTGGGTTTCGCCGCCCTTCCTGTCTGTCACGGCCAACAAACCAACGAGCCAGTCATGCGGCAGCGCTCCGACCCGGTTTGGGAGTTGGCCTCTGCCGCGACCGATGCCAGTTTGCGCGGCTTGCATGTTTTCAATGCCAACATCGTCTGGGCCAGCGGCACCGGCGGAACGGTCATTCACAGTCTTGACGGCGGTGCAAACTGGAGACGTTTGACAATCGCCGGAGCCGAATCGCTGGACGTTCGTGATATCCATGCCTTCAACGAGACGGACGTGATCGCAATGACGTCAGGGACTCCAGCACGGCTTTATCGCACGGAAGATGCTGGTCAGAACTGGAGCATTGTTTTTGAGTCGACCGATCAAAGGGTTTTCCTGGACGCGATGTCCTTTCTGGATGGTCAAAACGGCATTGTGATGAGCGACCCGGTGGAAGGTCGCCTGTATTTGTTGACGACGACCGACGGTGGGCGTCGTTGGAAACCGATCGAGAACGCACCCGTAACTCTTCCCGGCGAAGGAGGATTTGCCGCCAGCGGTACCAACATGATCAACGTAGGCGACAAAAAAATTCTCATCGGTTTGGGAAGTGGGTTGCCCGCCCAAACGTCAGACCAAAGTCGAATCGTGCTTTCGGTCGACCAATTGCAGAGCTGGCAGCCCGTCAACGTTCCCCTGCCCCGCCACCCATCGGCTGGCATCTTTTCGATTGCGTTCGCGACGGAAAACGACGGCGTCTGCTTAGGGGGAGATTATCAAAGACCAGAATCCACCGACGGGAATTATTCCATTTCTCATGACGGCGGATTGAGTTGGAGCGTCCCCAATCCTCGACGACCACCCTCCGGGTATCGAAGTTGCGTCAGCGTATGGCTGGATGCCGGCGTTCGCAAGTACGTCGCCGTGGGACCCAACGGAACGGATCAGTCGGTTGATCTGGGCCACAGCTGGGAAAGAATCTCCGATCAAGGCTTTCACGCAGTTCAATTCTCCGCCGATGGCAAGATTGGCTGGGCGGTTGGAAGCGACGGTCGCGTGGCGAAATGGATCGGCCAACGTTAGCCCGCCGTCAACCGTAGTTTTCTGTCTGCTTGGTTTTCGCTCCAGGCCGATGGCGTGGATGAACCACTGGGGAAATATCCAAAAACTTCGGAAATCCATAAAAAAACCGATAAAATAGACTTTTCAAAAAATGTTTTGGGGAAACTGCGACCGGCTGCGACTATTCAGGTGTGATTGAAAACAAATCAACGATCCGATCGACATATTTGCAACATGATGGAATCGCGTTCATCGGCAATCGACTGGCCGGCCCAGTTGGAACAGCACCGACCTTGGCTTGCCAAAGTGCTCGTTTGCCGAATTGGCGATCGCCACGAAGTTGAGGATTTGTTGCAGGAGATTGCGTTGGCCGTTTTTCGTCAATCCTCACCGAAAGTGAAGACGAGCGAAAACGATCCCCATCAACAACGTACTTCGGGCAGCGTACCAAACGATCCAGAAAAAGTCGCTCCTTGGTTGTACCGAATTGCAATTCGGCAGGCCGTCAATTTTCACCGCAAATCAAATCGAAAATCACACGCCCAGCCGGTTGGGCATTTGGAAGTTTCAGCCGATTCGTTGGAACCGCTAGATTGGATGATGGCTCAAGAGCAAGACCAACACCTGGTCGACGCCATCTGCCAATTGCGACCGCAACAACGAGAAATTCTGACTTTGAAATACACGGAAAACTGGAGTTACCAACAAATAGCGGATCATTTGGGCCTTCCGGTCCGATCCGTCGAATACCGACTACTTCAGGCCAGAAAACAACTGAGAAGCAACGTCGTCAAAGGCGTGACGGCGGCAAACCAAACCTCGGCGTGGCAGGACAGTCAACCATCCGCCGATTGATTGAAAGCACGGTTCTTGAACACCATGGACCCCAAAGATCCACTGACCCTTCAACGTCTGATTGATGGCGAATGCCACCTGGCGGAGATCCGCGCGCTGCTTGCCAACGCTGCCGATCATCCCGAACACTGGCAGCCTATCGCTACTGCATTTGTTGAAGACCAAATCTGGCAACGGCAGTTTCAAAACCAGGTGTGCACACCGGCCATCGAACCGGCACCCGGGGAATTCACCGATACTGATCCGCAATTCAAACCCATTGAAACACGGCGACCGCTGGCCGACGGGTCTCACTCCTTCAATCGAATTCAGTGGCTCGCCATGGCAGCCTGTCTGATGTTGGCAGCCATGACGGGTTACTTTGTCGGTCAGGACCGAGACGGTGCCTTCGACTCAAGTACCGAAAAGGTTGCCGGGAATTCTGTCCTGCCGGCCAATCCCGCATTGAACACCGGGCTTACGCCAACGCCGAAATTAACACCGGCCAGTCTCAAAGCAGACTATTCTCTGCAGTTGGTAGATGGCCACGGTACGCCGCAGGGTTCCATCCTGGATGGAGAGATTCCTTTGTACGCCGTGAACTCGCGCGAACAGTTGAATCAATTCCGCCAACCCCAGGAGGACCAGTTTCACGTTTCTCCCGAAACCCTCCAGCAGTTGGCCGGCCAGGGTTTTCAAGTGCGGCAGAACGTTGATTTCATATCAGGAAATCTCAAAGACGGTCGGACGTTCGTCGTCCCTGTCCGAACGATCAATTTTTTATCGGGACAATAAACGGAACATAAACGGAACAATTTTCTTGACAAGCATCATCTCAAAAGATTCGCAGGTTTGAGCCGGACCAGGTTCAGGCAACTGATTTTCCAGGTGCCAATGCGGTCTTTGAGTCCAAACAAAAAACAATCAAACAAGGAGCAAAAACATGAAACTTCGAACTTGGCTTGTCGGCAATTTTGGATTGGCATTCCTGATTCTGGCCGGCCCATTATTTGGACAGCAAAACCAGAATGAAGTTGAGATCATCAATCAAGATGGCGAGAATGTGAAAACGCGCGTGATTGCCGTCCAAAATGTCGACAACGGCGATGAGGCGGGTATCACCGTCAAAAATGAAGACGGCAAGATTACAATTATCGAGGCCGACGGTACCAAACGGGAAATCGATGTGTCCGGAGCCCAAAGCATAATCGTCAATCAATCGGTTAAATCCATTATGAAAGATGGCGAGAAAGAAACCCAGACTTTTGGCAAAGCGATTATCATCGGTCCCGATGGCGAGAGACAGGAAATCGAACTGGGCGGACCGATCGAAGGCCAATGGAATTTGGATGCCGATCAACTGGGTTTGCGCGGAAGACTGCCCGGCATGCTGCGACTTCAGCGAAATGACGTCAGCAAATATATGATTGGCGTCAATTGCACGCCTGTTGCAGACGCCATCCGGGCTCAGCTCAAACTGGAGTCGGGAGTTGGTTTGGTTGTCGATCATGTGGGGACCGACACTCCCGCCGCCGCCGCCGGCCTTGAATTGCACGACATCCTGATGTTTGCAGACGATAAACAACTGACGGAAATCTCGGACCTGGTGGCCGCCGTCCAAAATGCTGGCAAGGAAAACAATAAAATGTCTTTGACCGTCATTCGAGAAGGAAAGGAGGTTGGTATTGATGTCTCCCCGGTGGAACGACCAGAATCGGAGCAAATGCCGATACCTGGCTATTTGAAAGTATTTCCTCAACTGAAAGGTGACCAGTTTGATCTCCAAATGCGTCAACTGGGGCCCGGCGTTATCATCGGACAGGATATGACGCGCGAAAATTTGAATGAAGTTCAGGAAAAAATGGCCAAGCAGTTGGAAGAGTTGCAGGCTGAAATGCAACGCATGCAAAAAATGATGCGTGACCAGCAAGACAAAAACAAATAGGCCCAGCAAATACTTTCAAAATACAGACATCCACTCGAAGCCAAACTGGAGAAACTCGTGACACGAAAATCGATGCTGCACTACAGCTTCTTACTCACCCTCACCATGTCCATCTCATCATGGTTGCCCGCTCAGGAAGAAACTGGCGAAACTGTGGAATCGGAGGGCGCGGTTAGAAATGTCGAGATGGCGGTGATTGATGGTGACGGCTTAGGGGCGCCCATGATTTTTTCAACCGTCACCGAAAGCACCGGCGACGGCATGCCGGCAATGAGAATCAACGCTCTGCCGGCGATGAGTTTTATGGGTACTAATGGGTCGGGAATCACAATGGGATCGCCTGACCCTTTCAGTTTGCTCAGCGATCCCAGCGTTCAGAAAGACCTGGAACTAGTGGGTGATCAACTGAAACAACTGCAGGACCTGCAAAAAGATTTCAGTCTCCAAATGAAGGAACAGATCGGCGACCTTTCGAAGGGTGGAATCAACCCGGATCGCTTCAAAGGTTTGGGTGAGCTGGTGAAACGACTTCGTGAACAGCAGCAAAACCAGATGCAGGAGTTGCTATTGCCGCATCAGATCGACCGGCTGAAACAGGTTGCACTTCAGAGACATATGGATCGGGCGGGGGCCGCCGGTGCGCTCGCCAGCGAAAAAGTCGCCAAAGAACTTGGCATTACGGAAGAGCAAATCGAGCGATTGAAGAAGCGCGAGGAGGAAATTAAGGAAGAACTTGCAAAGAGAATCGTCAAGATGCGCGAAGAGGCGCGAAATGAACTGCTGCAAGAGCTGACGCCACAACAACGAGAACAACTCAAGCAGATGACGGGCGAAAAGTTCAAATCGGTTCCCAACGACTGGCAAGAACAATTCCAACAGCGTTTGAAAACAAGGCGCAGCACGATAAAAAAATCTTCAGACGGATCATAAACACAAGTCGGTTTGACACCTTGCTCCCCAGCAACCGCTTGAAAATTTGCGACAGAAAACGAGAGCCACCTGTTATTCGTTTCACAAATCCATTCGGAACAACGTTCGAGTTTCAGATTTGCCTCGAATTGGACGGGTCGCTTGCGGTCAATGCCACAATTTGATCGCAGCCTAACTCGAACGACTCAGCCGGCGGCATGGCCCTCAATTGCCCCGGCTGTTTTTTTTGGGAAAAACTCGATTGAATTCTCGGGAGTATATTTTAATCATCATCTGCCGGATTCTGTTTTTGTGATGAGCGCGCCCATCGCACACTTATTAATTGAATTGCAGAATCCTAGAATCCAGAATCGGTCAATGATCCCACGGTTTCAATCACAGAGGTAGCAATGAATGTTTTTCAACTTGCATTTACTGGTTTGCTTACATCAGTATTTGCAGTTTCGGCGATCGCAAATGATGGGGACACCGACAAAGTCCGCATTGGCACCTACGACAGTCGGGCGATCGCCATTGCCTATGCGCCATCAAAATTTAATCCTGTCAAAAACAATATGAAGGAGTACGAACAGGCCAAAACCGATAATGACAAAGAGAAAATGAAAATGCTGGAAGACTGGGGCAAGAAGCACCAGCGGCAACTTCATCGACAGGGGTTCTCCGTCGTGCCCGTTAATGACCTGCTGGCTCACGTCAAAGACCAGATTCCCGGAGTCGCCGAAAAAGCCGGCGTCGTGGCCATCGTGCGTTACTGCGATTTCACGTCCGATCAAGTTGAAATCGTCGACGTGACCGACCAGCTGGTCCAACTTTTCGATCCCTCCGAAAAGACGCTCAAATGGGTTCGTGAGATCAAGGATCAAAAGCCTGTCGATCTCGATGATTTGAGCGATGACCACGAAAATGACTGACGGGGATCGACGGAGTAACCTGTTTCGGCAGCTGGAACCGCAATCATTGACGCGGTGTTGCCAATTCAGCTACGCGGTGTTCCAAATTGTTTACCAGCCGATACTTCGCATTGCGGAAAGCGATCGAATCAGTTCATTGGTTTCCTGGCGTTTTTTTAAGCGGACTTCTTTGCGAGCCTTCCGCTCATTGAATACGCGAGTCTCTTCGTTTGAATTCGGTTCGACCAAGGGAACTTCTGTCGGCTTGCCGTTCCGGTCCAATGCGACAAAGGTCAAGAACGAGATCGCCGCGACATGCCGCTCGCCGGTCTGTTCCCCGTTTTCCGTCATGATTTTGACAAAGGTTTCCATGGAGGTCCTGCCCACGGAACAGACGTAGGATTCCAGTATCACGATGTCGTCCTTTTGAATCGGACGGTGAAAATGCACCCCGTCGTTGGAGGCGGTCACCACCGGGCCGCGGCAATGTCGCCGCGCAGAAATCCCCGCCGTTTCGTCGATATGCTTCATCAACAAACCGCCAAACATGGTGTCGTGAACATTGGTATCGCCCGGCAGAACAATGTTCTCCTGGATTGCCAATGATTGGCTCATCGCGACTGTTATTCTTTCATTCATAGCTTCGTATTTTAGTTATCGTTTGAGACATTCGCCCAGATGCTTACTGAGCCAATCTGGATGTTTGAAATCGCTGGGCTATCCGTTCGGAACCGTCGGTCGTCACAACGGATTCTGATTTCAGCGTTTCTTTGAGCAATTCTCGCCAAAAAATATGCAAAACAGTTAACGACTTCCCTGTAAGTCGGGCTGAGTGACGGCTTGCGAAGATTCAATTCGGCAAGATCGAGGAATTCGCATCGAATAGTTTGTGAAGTGAAGATCTGAGACAACCTGGGAGAAACAATGAACGCTTGCGAATTTCCGACGAAATTCTCGCTTCTTGATTCGAATCGACACATTTCCTTTCGAGGTCTCCTGGAATTCGAAAAGACGATCTTCGTTCTTGTGAATTTGATGGACGTGGTTATGACATACCTGTTGTTGAACACCGGTTCGTTTTACGAATCCAACCCAATTGCCAATTTTATTCTTGACGGTTGGGGGATGGCCGGGATGACGGCATTCAAACTGGTAACCATTGGCATCGTGCTTGCGATCGCCAACATCGTCGCTGTTTGGCGAGTAGAGACATCGCGGAAGCTGTTGTACTTCGGTACGGCAATCGTGGGAACGGTCGTTGCGTACAGCAGTTACCTGTTGTTGAATTTCCAAGGCGCGATTTAGTAGGTGTGGAAAGTTACTTCTCGTGAGTCTTCGAATCTGTGGCGTTCAGGTATTGCCGCGTTGTTCGCGAATGCTGACGCTTTGGAAAGCTCCTAGTACGATGTGGTCTAACACGTCGATTCCCAAAGTCTGACCTGATTCTTCCAGCCGTTTGGTAACCGCAAAATCTTCTCGGCTGGGCGTTGGGTCACCCGAAGGATGGTTGTGAACGAGAATGATCGAGGAAGCCGCGTCTTTGATGGCCGCCCGAAAGACCTCACGCGGATGGACAAGGCTCGCGTCGAGCGTCCCCACGGTAATCTGGTGCGTGTCGATGACCTGGTTCTTGGTATCAAGAGTCACGATGTGAAACTCTTCCTGCTTCGCATCAGCAATCAGTCGCGAAAACTGACGTTCACAAAACTCAATGGCTTCGCTGGTAGATGAAATCTTGCAAATCGCCGGCTGCCCGGAAATATCGGTGACGCGGCGGCCAAGTTCAATTCCCGCCATGATTTGACAATACGCCGTCACTTCGATCGCGTGGCTGATCGATTTAAGTTCGCCTCGACCGGCAGTAGGCAAATCTGCCAATCGGTCTTGAAACTGGTTGGCAATTTTCTGCCCGGCTGCAATCGCCGATTCACCAGGACGTCCACTGCGGATCAGGATCGCCAACAACTCTGAGGTGCGGAGTTTCGCGGGGCCGTGCGCCAATAGTCTTTCGCGAGGCCGCTCCTCGGCTGGCGACAACGTGATTTGGCTACCAAATATTTTGTTGTCCAACCATTTTTCGGGAGAAAATTCTCCTCTTCCTGGGTTCCAGTGGAAGAAATTGCTGGTGTTCGATTCGCGAATGATCCAGCCAGTTTTCTCTAACTCCTTGATTACTTTGGTGACGAAAGAGGGTTTTTCGTCTGCACAGGCACCCTGAGCGTCGTTCAGACAAAACGAAGGTTGTTCGGCAACAACTTGGATCACCGACTTATATCGTTGATATCGTTTAATCGTCGGATTGGGCTTGGCCGTGTTGGTCATGTTTCCGGAGGTAGATGGTCCTAGTGCTTCGCAAATGTTCGGCAGCAATTGTAGCTATTTATTGGGCTGACTGCGAACGATGTGATTCGGCGTTGAGAATCTTGGAATCACAAGTGCCTTGTCCAATTTGAGATTTGCCTTTCACATCCACGCTTTGTTTCCAGCCCTTTTTTCCAATCCAAGAAAAGGGTTGTTTCGTCCACGTGTACCAAACGATTGGCTCTGAACTCATGGCCACTTGCTAACCCGCGCGTCCCATAGGTACTTGATGCATTTCAAGTGCTTGCAGGATCTACCTGTGGTTTACGGCCAGAAGACAGGGACGCTGCTAGCGATTCCCGGCAAACATCTGCATTAAAACCACGGAGAAAACCGTGTTTTTGAATGATGCGGTGGCGCCTTTCGTCCAGACAGAAGTTTAAGCCCTGCCGGTTAGGCAAACATTTTGAGTTGTTCTGTTCCGGTAGCGCAGGCTGACATTGTTTGGTTCGCAACAGAATTTTGCGGTGGACATAGCGGTTTGTCGATCATTCAGATGCCAAAACGCTTATAACCCGATCAAACCCTGTAATCTGAAAGAAAACCATGAGAGTCGTATTGCCTACATCCATTTTGACCTTTGTCGCCCTAACGGCCCTGACCGTATCGACGACGATCGCGCAAGGTCCAGTTGTTAACCAGGCCCAATCGGTAACCAGCCCAGTGCCATCAGCACCAATGGCCACGTCCCCGATGGCCGCCCCGACTGCCCAGTCCTACTTTGACTCATGCAATTCATGCGATCCCTGCGGTGGAAACATGGGCGGCGGAGAAGACCGTGGCTTATTTGGATTCGGAATCCTAAAGGAAAGTGATCACGCGTTTTCAAGCTTCATCAGCCCGATGACAAATCCCGTGTTCTTTGAGGATCCACGACAGCTTACCGAAGCTCGCGGTATTTTCTTTCAACACAAAGTACCAACAGCACTTGGTGGTGAAAGCGTGCAACTCTATGCACTTCAGTTGCGAGCCCGACTGACGGAAAATATCTCTTTGATCGCAACCAAAGATGGTTACATCACCTCCAGCAACCCACTGGTGGATGACGGTTGGGCGGACTTGGCCGCTGGTTTGAAGTTCACCTTGATTCGCGATACCTGCAAACAACGACTGGTCAGTGCTGGTTTCACCTATGAGGCCGCCACCGGTTCCGCAAGCGCATTGCAGAACAACGGTACCGGCGAGTTCAACTTGTTCATGACTGCCGGTGCGAAAATTGGTGAACGAGCACACTGGATTTCCGCCGGTGGTTTGCGGTTGCCAACCAACCCAACGGACGAATCGACAAGTTCCTACTGGTCGAACCACTTTGACTACATGCTGCTGCCTCGCGTTTACTTCCTTAACGAATACAACTGGTACACCTGGTTGGGTGCTGGTCAGGACGGAATTGGCGGAGTCGAGGGGCTTGATGTCTTCAACCTCGGTTCACCAGGTGTCTCCGGCAACGATATCGTCACCTCGGCAATCGGCCTCAAATTCAAGCCTGGAATCCACAGTGAACTTGGCTGTGCTTTCGAGTTTCCTTTGACCGACCGACGAGACATCATCGATAACCGAATCACCGTCGATTTCATCCTGCGATACTAGAACCGATAGCGTCGATCGCTCGTGAAGCCTTTGGCAAAGCAGAGAACGTGCTGTCGACGGCGATAAGACCAGTCGAGTTATAGCAAGATGGCACAGATGATTGCCGGTATCTAATCAGCAACCTGTAACGATCAAGGCCTTTGGTTTTCACCAAAGGCCTTTTTTTGTACTACCGCGTCGGTCGGCATTATCCGTAGCCGAACGTCGCAAGATTTGAATAAACACCTAGCTGTCTGAATTCTTGCGAATCCAGCTGCATTTACGTCGATCGATTTGTATCCCATTGCAAACGTGCCGACTACTGCTCCAAAAACTCGCCGGCGGTAACAAGCAATCGGGGTGCCGCTACCGGAATTTGCTCAATCATTGCCGAAGCCGAGATTACCGCCTGTTGGGAACGTTTACGGTAGTCCGGTTTCTGAAGTTGGTTGGCCAGGTAAAGCAAATTGCTTGCTGCTAAGCTGTTCCCCGCCGGTATCACGTTGTCGACGGATTTCTTACTGCGTACCAGCAGAACTTCGTGATCGTTGGACGTATAGAAGTAGCCGCCCGATTTCCCATCCCAGAATAACTCATCCTGTTTTTGTTGAAATTGGTCAGCCAGCTCCAACCATTTCCTTTCGCCGGTCGCTTGATGGAGGGATAACAAACCATCAATCAAGCAGGCATAATCGATCAAATAAGCGTTCAGTTTGGCTTGTCCATCGGTATGCGTCCGAAACAGGCGATGGTCATCGGTCGCTAGATTCTCGATGACAAATTCAGCCGCTCGAATCGCCGTATCGGTGTACTCTGGCTTTTTGAGGATCCGACCGGCATCGGCGTAGCCTCGAATCATCAGTCCATTCCAACTGGTCAGGATCTTTGTATCCAGCAATGGCCGCACCCGATCGCTGCGGACGGCAAAAATCTTTTCGCGAATGGGCTGTAATCGATTCTCCAATTCCGGGACACTCATTCCCAACCGCTTCGCGTGATCGACCATCGATTCGGTCAATTGGGGCGAGTAATACTTTCCCTCAAAATTGGGGGCGTCATCAAGTCCATAAACCGAAGCGAAGAGTTCGTACTCCTCGGTCGTTAATGATCCGCCGATCTCGTCTCGGGTCCAAACATAGAATTTGCCTTCCTCTCCTTCCGATTCAGCGTCCAGTGAAGAAAAGAACCCTCCTCCCGCCGACGTTAATTCTCGATCAACGAACGACAAAATTCCTTCCACGACCCACCGGAATTCCTCACGTCCAGTCAAGGCATAGATTTCCGCATACATTGACGCCAATTGGGCGTTGTCATACAGCATTTTTTCGTAATGGGGGATCCTCCAATATCGGTCGACACTGTAACGATGAAAACCGCCACCAATGTGATCATAGATCCCGCCCATCATCATCCGTTCGCAGGTCGTCAACAGCATGTTTTTGGCTGCAGTATTTTGCGGATCACGTCGAACTTGATCCAGCAAGAAAGCCAAATTGGATGGTTCCGGAAATTTGGGGATATTTGCGTTTTGCTCGCTATAACGAAATCCACCATATTGTGGATCGAAGTCACTCTGGAAATCCTCCAGGAGGCGCGTGATCCAGGTGGCTTTAATTTTTGCATTCTCCGGGGGAACGCGGCCTTCAAGCACTTTGCGCGTCTCGGCCGTGATCAACTCGGCATCCTTTTCGACTCGGTCTCGACTTTGTTTGAAGATCTGATTAATTTTCGTGATCACACTCAGAAACCCAACGCTCTGACCACGATCGCCGGTACGCGCTGGAAAATACGTACCGCCAAAAAAGGGCCTGCCATCGGGCAGCATGAACATTGATAATGGCCAACCACCGCCTCGTCCGGATTTTGAGATTCGATTCCAGGTCATGAGTGATTCCATGTAGATCTCATCGACATCGGGGCGCTCTTCCCGGTCGACCTTGATGCAGATGAAGTTCTCGTTGAGATACTCGGCGATCTCTTCGTCCATAAACGATTCACGTTCCATAACGTGGCACCAATGGCAACTGGAATAGCCGACGGAAAGAAAAATGGGTTTGTCTTCCTGTTTTGCCTTGGCCAGCGTCTTTTCATTCCAGGCATGCCAATTCACGGGATTGTGCGCGTGCATCAGCAAGTAGGGGCTCGTCTCGTTCGCCAGTTCATTCGTCGGAAGTGACTTCTTTTTCTGATCCTCACCGGATTGGTCCTCGGTTGCGCCCGGATCACTCACTTGGGAACAAGCCGTCGAAACGATCATGGTCACACAAATCAACATCCCCAGGAAGCTTCGGGACAACAACCAAGGGCTGCCCGAATCGCGTCTCAAGCCAAACGATGGATGCATTTGCATGCTCCCCTTGATTCGAAATGATTGACGTGTTTTTTCATCTGTCGCTGTCCGTTGTTTGTCATTCGTTAACACGTTAAATCTCATCGAGCAGTATCAATCGAAGCGCACTTTAGTTCGGCGTCCGTTCAGGTTCCATTGTAAGGTAAACCTGGTGGGATAGCGCCATTGGCCAGCCAAGACAAATCCGCCAACGGAGTATGGTCGACATAAGCTTCCATTCGGCCGGTGCTTCGCCGATACCGCCGGCGAATGGATCGCATGCGTGGTTATTCCAGCTGGCAACTAACGCGTCAGTGCGTGGAATTGAGATTGACCTGATACTCAAAATCAAAGGCCAGATTGATGTCTCCCATCTCGGCAATCGACCGACAAAGAGTTTCCACTTCTGGTTGGTATTCGAGTTGCTGGCTTTGATCGCCAAATTGGATCACGATTGGATTGCGAGCGTCGATCAATCGACGATCCAGGTGGACGGTCAATTGTTCCAATTCGGTGGTTTTGATCTGGACCCGATTGCCCTCGATCCTGGCATCCACAAAACTTCCTTGGACCGGCTTTTTGACCGACAGCCAGTAAAAGTGATCTACGACCGAATCAGTCATTTCCCAAGTCAGATGTTTTGGTATCGGGTCGCGGACGTTGTCGTACATCATTCCGATCATATCGCGGTCGGGAAGCCCTCCATGCCCATACCCTGTCTGGTATAAGAATTCGACCGGGTAGATGTCTTCGCGGCCGTCCTTCAGTTCCTCGATTTGTCGCGCAAATTTTTCACATCGCTCCCGTCGACCATAGGCGTTGTCGTTTTCTCCAACCATGAATGTAAAGCGGGTATTGCGCAACGTTTTGGCGGATGACTGACCGTCGGTCGGAGCAGCCGCGCTAGAATGAATTGCGGCAAATCGATAGGGAATTTTGGGACCAATCGCAAACGCGCCATAGCCTCCATGAGAATAACCCATGATGAAAACGCGATTCGGATCGACGTCCCCAAAAACAACCTGCTGCTGAATCAAATTTTCGATTAGAGGATAAACGTAATCGTCATAGAATCCATTCCAGGAGTTGTTGGGGGCTCGCAGCGCCAGGTACTTGTATCCCGCCAGTTGAGGCTGGTCTTTGTAGTAGACCTGCATGTGTCGCCATTGGCTGTCATTAACTCGTTGAGCTGCGCCTCCGCCGCCATGCATTGCGATGAACAGCGGCCATCCATTGAGGGGTCGTTGGCCAACTTCTTTGACCGTGTAAGGACTTGCATGTTTTTCAAACGTTACCCGGTTCGATTCAAAATCGGTTTTCCGCTTTTGGCCAAGCGGCGATTGCAGGTAAGCTGCCCAGGCGATTTGGCGTACCTCTTGGGGGTGCGTTTTCAACAGCCGATTGGCAGTTTGCAGGGTTTCGACTTCGGATGCAGCCGACTCACTGTTTTCATTGACAGCGAACAGCTTCCTGACCACTTCCGTGACTTGAGTTTTTTGCGCATCCGTCATCCGTTGCGCCTGCTCTTTTTTGGCTGGTAATACAAATTCAATCAGCTGATTCGGTTGACTGTCCGTTTGCAACTCGGAAACGAGGGTGCCCTGTGGATGGGATATTTCCACGCGGTAGTTTGTATTTGGATTCAGCTTTACCGCCAGCATGTCGTTCATATCGGTCGAGTTGCCACGACTGCGCCCCGTGATCAATGGCTTGCTGGCTGTCCTTGAAGTGATCGCCACGGCCGCTTCCAGGCGCTCTGATCGATCCGGATTCCAGACACGAATCATGACATTGACGACATCCGCTGGCAGCTCCTTCGAGACGACTGGTAAGTACCGTTTCGTCACGTTTTCCGCATAGACGACCTTGTCCGGAGACCAGACCATTGGAAATCGGGTTTCGGTTTGGCGAAAACTGACCGCGTAGATTGCGTGCCGTTTGCTGTTTGGATCTGCCAGTGCCGCATCGTTCTGAAACCAGGCATGATTCAGCCCGTTGGCCGATGGCTCCGCGGCACCGGTGAAATTCCATTTTTGATCCCAGACTTCAACCCATGTGTGATTGCCTCGTTTGTTCTTCCAACTGGGTATTCCGACCAATCGAGCCGGCACGCCGACGCTGCGACAGGCGTCAACCAGAATAATGGAAAGTCCCGTGCAAGACGCAAGTCCCTGCTCGATGCTTTCCCGCGGACTTTGATTCGCCCGCCGCCGCGCGGTGGAGTATTTGACACCAAGTTCTACGAATACGGTCTCGTTTAGCTTTTGGGCGGCTTCGGATGGAGTCTGACAATCCTCAACAAGTGGCCAGCAGAGATCACTCAGAGTCTGACGCCAGGGATCTCGCGGTTCGTCGATATTGGCGTATGGCAACACGTCATTCAGAAACAGCGAATCGGGAATTTTCCAGGAAGCTTTGTTCCTGGCTTCGAATGCCAACCGCACATTATTTAATAAGAATTCGGCCTTCAGGGATTGAAGATCGTGCTGGGGCATA
This sequence comes from Pirellulaceae bacterium, assembly GCA_942492215.1. Lineage (GTDB taxonomy): Bacteria > Planctomycetota > Planctomycetia > Pirellulales > Pirellulaceae > Mariniblastus. Next base: position 109,400 of record CALODY010000030.1, on the reverse strand, counting down.
TTCGCGATCAGGAATTTCATCGCCATTTGCTGATTGGGCGGGGCCGACGCGACAGCCTGTTCCAGTTCTTTTCTATTCTGCTCTGCTTTCTGCAACTGGCTGGCGAATCGCTTTGATTCCTGCTGGGAAAGTTGCATCGGCGAATCGGCGCCCTGTATCTGGGTCTGGCCCAACACCGGAGTTTGGGTCGAACACCAAGCCAGTGCCAAACCAGCGATCAGCGTCCTTTGCGACAGCTGGCAATGCCGCCGACGCTTGTTCAACTTGTATTCAGTGGCTTTCAATTTCATCCCCGGCTGTTTGCAGTTCAAATCACCAATGCTTCTTAATTAACCGTAACCTGAGATGCGGACGGAATCCAGAGATAGCGCGCAACAAACGCTGATACCAATTTTCATCTGCCGTGTTTATGCCATCGGATGAGGCGTTCAAACTTGGCGTTTGTGGCATCATGCTGTGGGAATTGAGAGACAACCAATCTACGACCAGCCCGGGCATCAGGTTCGCAGTCTCAAACAAGACAAGATTTTACCCCCTCGGCAATCCGGTTTCGCGCATTACGATTGCGGACGAGGTCGGCACAGATGAATGAATCGCTACGTGGCGTCGAGCGGCAGGGTGATCGTACAGGCTGTGTTTTCGTGGGTTGTCGCATTCCATTCCAAGCTGCCGCCGTGCTCGTGCAAGATCTTTTTGCAGGCGGCCAGCTGGAATTGAGGATTCCGGTGACCCGCAGTGGACCGCGGCAATACTTGAAAAACCACTCGATGGAATCGATCACCGTCGATCGTGATCGAGTGATCGATGACCCGTATTTTTTCATGCCCCTCCATCATAGAAATCAGAAAGGCAAAGATGTCTCGTATTGCCAACTTGATTTTCTCGGCATCAAGCCAGAGATTCGTTTGCGATTCAAGGTCGAATTCCGTTTCCACTGGAAGAGGCTGAGGCTGGTCTAACATTACGGTATGCCAGCCGGCGTGTATCAGATCACCCAGAAGATGCTGCGTTCGATCAATTGGCAGCGGCTCTCGGAGGAAGCTCATCGTCGACATCAGCTGCCGTAGTGATTCATTTGCCTGTTCAATTCGCTGAAGATTCTGGATTAGCAAATCTTGATCCGACGTGTTTGTTTTGATTAATTCGATTCGCATTTGGATCCGTTGCAGCACATTGCGACATTCATGATCGATCAACGAGATCAATTCCTCGAATTCCTCTGAGCGCTCTCGGTGCGCCGAGAATCCGTTTTTGAAAGCCTGGGAATCCGCGATGATGACGCAATCTGACAGCCCCGATAGTTTTTGAATGATCAAGAGATCCTCGCGTGACGCGCTGGCGCACGTTTGCCGGTCAATGAGAACATAATCGAAATTGGCTGTTTCGTGCTGCTGGTCGAACTCAGCAAGTCGGTGAATGGATGAAACACCGTCTTCCGCCAACTGCCATCGGTCGCATAAATTCTGCTTTGTACGGTCCGAACAGTTAACAAACATCGCCTTGGAAGAAATCTGACGTGGCATGGATTTGGAAGTGTCCAAGAGTTTAATACGCAGTGGGGATGTCCCTGTTGGTTGGGGACTCAAAATTCCTCGATAATTAACCTAATGTCGAGTTAGTTCAACAGAATAAGCGATTGGCCGTACTTGATTCAGTCGCAAATCTCTGCATTTCGGGTCAAAAACCCCCTTTCGTTTAGGTCAGGAATTTCCTGAGGGACTGATTGAAAAGTGGTGGCGACTATTGTTGGAACTGAGTCGATTACTGGTAAATTGACTGTTCTAGTTGGGTCGACCAATTCTTCATTGGCAACAACGCAATGGACGTCTGTCTGGTTAACGAAGAGATCTCCAAATTCATTGTGGAGAACTGCAAAGAGGTTCTGTTTTGGACCGATGAATCCGGTTGCATTATGAATTGCAATGCGGCAACCGTTTCCCTGTTTGGTTACCAAAAGCACGATTTCGTGGGTAAGCCAATCAGTCAATTGGATTCGACATTTGATGATCCGTTTCGATTGGAACTGATCGACTCGCTTGATTCGCTCGAATCGGTAACCGTCCAGAGCCGGCCAAAAAATCGGGACGGGTCATTTCGCACGATGGAATTTACGATTTCCAGACTGACGATCGATCAACGCCCTTTCTTGTGTTTTTTGGGGCATCAGATCGTGTTGGAGGAGCACCTGCGGTACAGCATTTTGGAAGCCCTCGCCACGGGAGAACCGTTGGCCCAAATCCTTGAGCTAGTTGTAGAACTGAGTGAAAAAACCCGAAATGGTATGTTGGGCTCCATTTTGTTGCTGGACGAATCGGGGATCCTCCGTCATGGTGCCTCAACCCAGTTACCGAAGAGTTATTGTCAGGCCGTTGACGGAATAAAACCGGGACCAGACGTTGGCTCTTGTGGGACGGCTGCATTTCGCCGCGAACCGGTGATGGTTCACGACGTTTTGGAAAGCCCGCTGTGGACTGCCTATCGGGATCTTGCAAAAGAGGCCGGCCTTCGAGCCTGTTGGTCGGTTCCTATTTTCTCGATGGAGAAGGAAGTGCTGGGAACACTGGCGATGTACTTTCGTGCTCCGCAGATTCCCAGCTCTCACGATCTGGAACTGATGAACTCATTTGCCTTCATGGCCGGCATTGCAATTGAACGAGCTCGGGAACACGAAAGACTTTTCAAGAGCGAACTGCGAAATCGCTCGTTGGTGCAGTCGACTTCTGCAACGGTGTGGACAACCTCTCCGCGTGGAGAATTCGACACCCCCCAAGAGAGCTGGCAGGCATACACGGGACAAACCTGGGACGAACATCAAGGATTCGGCTGGTCGAAGATGATTCATCCCGAGGATCGTGATCGCATTCTTAAGAACTGGATGTTTGCAATTGAGGATTCGAAAATATTTGAATCCAAAGGACGACTTTGGCACGCAGAGAGCGGAGCATACCGATATTTTGAAGTTCATAGCACCCCAATTATCGTGGATGGTCGGATCATCGAATGGGTTGGTTACACGATCGATGTACACGACCGCAAGCTTGCCAAAGACAGCTTTGTTCGCAATCAGGCGATTCTGGCTCAAGCTCAAGAAGTCGCCCATTTAGGTAGCTGGGTGTGGGATATTGAGTCGGACGTCGTACAGTGGTCCGAAGAGTTCTGTCGAATGCACAACCTGGAAGAAACCGGTTTGGAAGCAAATTTCGAGTCCCTGATGAAAACCGTATTCGTCGACGACCGAGCCCGCATTCGGGATACGATTCAGTTGTCCATTAAAAATGAAGTTGCCCTCTCGTTGGAATATCGAATACTTCCAAGCTCGGATCAGCTGAAAAGCGTGTTCTCTAAAATGAAATTCGAAACCAATTCTCGGGGAAAGATCACTGGCCTGATAGGTACCGTTCTCGACGTCACCGACCTGAGGCGAACAGAAATGGCCCTGTTGCAAAGTGAGCGCCAGCTTCGCACGATCACGGACTCGCTGCCGGTTCTGATTGCATACATCGATACAGATTATCGATTCAAGTTCATAAACGCCCGATTTGAAACGTTGTATGAAAAACCTCGCGAAGAAATTCAGGATCGACATGTTCGGGAACTGATGGGCGAGGACGCGTTCGCAGACGCGAAACATTTTTTTGATGAAGCCCTGCAAGGAATCGTGACAACTTTTGAACAGCGAATCGAGTTGCGGGGCGGCCGTTCTCACATCGCCGAAGTTCGGCTGGTTCCCGACAAAAACCTTGATGATATTGTCGACGGTGTCTATGCCCTGGTGGACGACATCACCGAACGTCGGGCGTTGGAAAAAGAGATATTGAATATTGCCGCCAACGAACATCGTCGCATTGGCCAGGATCTGCACGATGGAACCGGACAGGAACTGACCGGACTGGGAATGATTGCCGATACGCTTGTGCTGACGCTGTCCCGGAAGAATGCCCCGGAACAAACCATTGCCGAAAAACTGGCGCGAGGCATCAAACGTGCCTTGCGGCAGGTAAAATCGGTTGCACGCGGCCTGAATCCAGTCGATATATCGTCAGCCGGTCTGATGTCGGCTCTGACCGAAATGGCGGAACACGTTGGAGATCTGTATGGCATCCAGTGTCGACTCAAATACGAATCGTCAGCTCAACTCAAAGACAACCAGGTAGCGACGCAGTTGTTTCGCATCGCGCAAGAAGCCACCACCAATGCGGCAAAACACAGTCAAGCCAGCGAGGTTGAGATCTACCTATGTTGCACTGAACGGGAAATCACCTTGAGCATCTGCGACGACGGGATCGGAATCCAATTGACACAGGGCAACCGGCCTGGCATGGGTTTGAGAATAATGAAGTACCGCACCGATCTGATTGGCGGCCGGTTCCAGATTGTTCCCGGCTCCCGCGGCGGAACACAGGTCATTTGTTCGCTGCCTGCTAGAATTTCGATGCTGGACAAAGAACCGTATTCGCGGCCAAGGATTCAAGAATTCAGTTCGACGCCTGAAGAACTGTCCGCCAACTAAACTATCCATTTTGATTTCCATGCCCAGAATTGTAATCATCGACGATCATCCTTCGACGCGGGATGGACTGGCAACCCGAATCGAATTGGAACCGGATTTGCAAGTGTGTGGTGAGGCTGCCGATGTCTCCGATGGACTGGAAGTCATCACCAAACAACTTCCAGATCTGGCGGTCGTTGATATTTCGCTTAAAACCGGGAACGGAATTGAGCTGATCAAAAAAGTCAAAGTCAAGCATCAATCCGTCCGAATGTTGGTCTGGTCCATGTATGACGAATCCTTGTATGCCGAACGCGTTCTTCGCGCGGGAGCCATGGGCTACATCAATAAAGAAAACGTTACGGATACGATTATCGAAGCCATTCGTACCGTACTCGACGGTCGCGTGTTTCTGAGCCCCAGCATGTCTTCCAAAGTCCTCAGCCGACTCGTTTCGGGCAAAGCCGATTTGAGACAGGCGCCTGTCGAAACGCTCTCGGACCGAGAGTTGGAAACCTTTAACTTGATTGGCCTTGGACTGAATACATCCGATATCGCAAGCAAAATGAATCTCAGCCCGAAAACCATTGAAACCTATCGGGCCCGGATCAAGGAAAAGATCGATGTCAAGGATATGGCGGAACTTGCCAGTGAAGCCACTCGGTGGGTCATGGAAAACAATTGACCTCCGCGCCCCCAGTCCTGCTGCCGTGACAGCGCGGACTCAAAATCCAATTTCAATCTGTTTGGATGTTCTCGGGAATAAGCAAGTGAAGGTCAAGCAGCAAGGCGTTTGCTGGAAATGGCCCACAAGCCGTTGAGCAATTCAGACTGATCACAACTCAAATACATCGCTAACTCGATCGCGCCAGGCCACGTGAATCGGGATTCGGTCGCCCAGAATTTTTTGATGGGTGTGCTGAGCGACGTCGGGCCGATTATTTTCCTCGGAGAGATGACATAAACAAGCCCATTTGAGTCGCGGGTCGCTGTACTGCTTTAATAACATGGCCGCTTCCAAATTGGATAAGTGGCCGCCACTCCCCTTGATTCGTCGTTTCAGATGGGCGGGGTAAGGACCTTGTTCCAGCATTTCGTGGTCGTAGTTGCTCTCGATCACGACGGCGTCCAACGACCGCAACACCTCTTTCAGTCCTTCAAACGCATGGCCCAGGTCCGTCAAAATCCCCACGCGATGCCGGGAGTCTTCGACCACAAACGCCACGCCGTCATAGCTGTCGTGGGGCGTCGGAATCGTATGGACCGTGAGATGGCCAAACGACTGTGAACTGCCGGCGGTAAACAAACGAATCCGTTCCAGTGTGCCGATGTTCTGATAGCGCTGTACGGCAAGCAGCGTCGTCCGGGTGATATAGACCGGCATGCCAAACTTGCGCTGGAAAACACCGATCGAACGACTGTGGTCACTGTGATCGTGCGAAACAAAAAGTGCACTTACGTTGCGAATGTCCCGATTATGTTCGGCCAAACGTTCGGCGGCCTGTTTCCCGCTGATCCCGGCATCGAACAGTAGTGACACGTCCCCTGATTCAACATAGAAACAGTTTCCGTTGCTTCCCGATTGCAGTGAGATAACTTTCATGGTCGGAGCATTTTACCGACTCCTGCCGACCTGCAAAGATCAAGCTGATAGATTTTCGTGCCCGTCCCTCCGGAAGCAAAAATCCACTGAGCCGGCCAATTTGACGGCAGCCGATTCAGTTTAACTGGATTACTGTTCGTAAATCTCTGGTGTTTCGAGTCGACTGATGCTGCACAGTGTCTTGATGATGTCCAGCTGAATCTTTTGATTGACAAATTTCACCGAAGCATCGGCCAAGGCGAAATGGGCGCCGCCATTGTGAACGCTGCCAAAAGCCAGGTTATTGACTTCGCCCTCATTGAATTGATTGATCCCATGAGCGAACGATTTCACCGAGTATAATTCTTCCAGGATACCGCTTGCTTGGTAGCTTGCGCCGAAAGCCCAGCCCGGCCGCTTGGCCTCGGTTCCGTCGATTCGTGCTGCTGGATAGGACAGCTCTCCCCAAGCGAATGTATTCGATGCCCCGTCTCGAATATCTTTAGTACCCCGTGATGCCGAGAAATTACCGCTCTTTGTCGGCGAAAAAAGTCCTTCCAATCCCGTGGGGCCGCCGACGGGTACGGGATCCAGCTCGTTGTACACATAGGTCTTGGTTCCGTCTGTCGAAACGGCAAAACCAATGGGCCCCGACAGGCCAACATAGTGCGACGTAAATTTTCCTTGTCCTTCAATATTCGCCCAGCGATCCAATTCCGTCGCCGAGGGACAAAAAAGAACAGGCAGCGGAAGGTTCGACAGTTCTTCATATCGATCCTGAACCGATTCTCCCGTCGCGAATTCTTCCACGGATCGTTGATAGATGTATTCCTGGTCCAAATAGGTTGACAACTCGAGCATCACACTGCCGCCATCGCGGTCAGCTGCCCGGGGAAATTTGCCATTGGACGACTCGTAGTTGTGGCACGCCAACATCAATTGCCGCATGTTGTTCAGGCAACTGGTTTTTCGTGCCGCATTGCGAACTGCTTGAACCGCCGGAAACAACATCGCCACCAAGATACCAATCACACCGATGACGACGAGCAATTCAACCAGTGTAAATCCAGAACTTCGTCGGATGTTCATTCTTATTAACTCCAGAGTCATAGAAACCAATCCAGTGGACCGAGTGAACGAGGATTCTAGAAATCAACCAAGAATATTTGGTTCATGAAGTGTGAAGTTTGGGTGAAATAAACATGAGTGAACCCACACTCAAGATTCCATGGTTCTGCATTTATTCTTCACCGGTTCTTCATGGCACGGCGATAGACTGCGGCCGTTTTAGTGATTCGTTCTGCCTTTTGAGAAACACACTTCTCGAATCCCATTTTTCTTGGAAAGGAAAACATCCATGAGTTATCGGAAGAAATCCGGTTTTACGCTGGTCGAGTTGTTGGTGGTGATTGCCATCATCGGCATTTTGATCGGTTTGCTTTTCCCTGCTTTCATCGCAGTGCGAAATGCAGCTCGTTCGACTCAATGCAAGAGTAACCTCCGTCAGTTCGCGCTGTCTTTTTTGACGAAGTCCAGTAACGACCCCCGCGGTGCGTTTTGTACCGGGGGCTTTGATCCCGATCGCGATGGTTCGGTAGAGGCCTATGGTTGGGTTTCTGACGCCGTTGACCAGGAAATTTTCCCTGCTTCACTGCTGTGCCCATCAAGCACTTGCAAGACCAGTGAAAAAATCAGTTCTTACTTGGGTGCCTCCTCCAGTAGTTCGAAAGGTCCTTTGGCTCGTCGGGGCGTCGGTCTGTACAACTCAGCCAATTTGCCGATGACCGGACAAGAAGTGGCAGATTTGCTGTTCAACAACGGCTATAACACAAATTATGCCACTGGCTGGTTCATGGTTCGCTCTGCCCCGCTGTTTGACAACGGCATTGCCCGGACAAGCCTCAAAGAATGGTACGCAGATTCCGGAAGTGTAACCATTCAACACACCGCCGGACCATTGACCGCCAATCAATTGGATGCTGGCCAGATTCCTGCTTCCTTGATCGCCATGATCGGCTGCGGTGCGGTTGGAGATATCGATGCCTCGACAGGTACTGGCGATGGCGCGCTGAACGGCGACATTCCGGCCCCCTACAACATTCCCGCCGGATCCCCTTGTGCAGAATCCTTCAACGACGGCCCCAGTATCGTGGAAGGGAATAGAGTCGTGACGGCAGGTAAGAGCAGTCTCCCGGCGAGCCGTCAAAATTTGGAGAGTACGTCCTTTTTAACGACGGGCGAGATCGGGGACGGAACTTATCGTCAGGATACCCGCGACATGTACGCCTACCATTCCAAGAGCCTGAACGTTGTGTTTGCTGATGGTAGTGTTCGAAGCTATGCAGATGTGAACGGAGATGGATTCATCAATCCCGGTTTCGGCGTCACTCCTGGTAGCGCGACGATTGCTTTGACTGGATACACCTCTCCAGAAGTCGAAGTCAGCATGTTCGAATGGTACACTGGCGTGTTCCTGCAAGGTCAATACCTGGTTAAAAAGTTCGAAAACTAAACCTGATATTCAGACAGCCCTAACTAACTAAGCAAGCAATGGCGATCAAAGCGAGGCAACTTTGGTCGCCATGCTGCTGTTTGCTTGAACCGCATATGGTTCATAGTTCACACGGTCCTTCAATCGACAGTAGGCTGGCAACAAGGCCACGCGGTAGAACTTGGACCCATCCGAGCTACATCAAAAATGCGGGCTAAGCCACCGGGATTCGATTGAGGGTCGCCAACAAGAACCGCCAGTATTTTTCCACGCTGGCAATGTCACACTTTTCATCGGGTGAATGTGGATTCTTGATCGTCGGACCAAACGAGATCATATCCAGCTCTGGATAATGACTGCCGATAATTCCGCATTCTAAACCGGCATGAACTGCATTGACCGAAGCCGGTTCACCAAACAGTTCCTGATAAAGGCCTTTCATTAAATCCAGAATCTTTGAATCCGCATTGGGATTCCATCCGGGATAGGATCCGCTCTGTTCGACGGAAGCTCCGGCCAACTCAAAAGTCGCCTTGATCATGTTCGCCAAGTCCTGTTTTGCCGTTTCAACGCTGCTGCGAGTCAGAAATTGAACCGTCGCCGTTCCGGATTGGGCATGGATGCGAGCCATACTGGTTGATGTTTCCACCAAACCCGGCATCTCATCGCTCATCCGCATCACACCGCAGGGAGCCGCGTAGATGGCGTTCAAGAAAGCGAGCTGGAATTCCGGATTCATCACCTTGGCCGGTATTTCGATCGCTTCCAGGTTGATGGCAAGGTTCGGTTCCGTTCGCACGAGCTCAGCAGCGATCACTGCGAATAGTTCCCGGAGATGTTGTTTGAACGATTCCGTTTGATCCTCGTCGATAATGATAGTCGCAAACGATTCTCGAGGAATCGCGTTTCTGAGACTACCTCCATCGATCGTTGCAATTTGTAGACCGAAAACCTGTGATGTCCACAGCAATCGGTTCATAATTTTATTGGCGTTACCACGTCCCAAATGGATCTCACAGCCCGAATGGCCGCCTCGCAAGCCGGTCAGCGACAGCTTGAATGCGGAACCCGGTTTCGCATCGTTTTCGTCGTACGTGAATTGGACATTCGTATCAATGCCGCCGGCGCACCCAATACACAATTCTCCTTCATCTTCGGTATCTGTATTGAGCAAAATGGTGCCTTGAAGATTTCCTGGTTCCAATTCGTTGGCTCCGGTCATCCCCGTTTCTTCATCGATTGTGAACAGAGCTTCGAAAGGACCATGGGGAACGTCGTCCGAGGAAAGAATCGCCATGATGGAAGCCACGCCGACACCGTTATCGGCGCCCAGTGTTGTCCCGTTGGCTTGCAGCCAACCCTCATCATCGATGTAAGACTCAATACCCTGCGTGGCAAAATCAAAATCCGTACTCGCATTTTTTTGATGAACCATATCAAGATGGCCCTGCATGATTACGCCCGCCCGATCTTCCATCCCGGGCGTCGCCGGCTTGCGAATGATCACATTGCCGGCGGCATCCACTTTCGTATCCAGTTTCAGGCTTTCACCAAATTGCTTCATGAACTCGATAACGCGTTCCTCTTTTTTGGAGGGTCGCGGTATGGAATTCAGGTTCTCAAAATGTTTCCAAAGGATCCTGGGCTCACACGAAAGCAGTTTTTCATTCATGGTTTTTTCGAAATTTACTAAATTTGATCTTTAACAGGATTACAAACTTGCCTGCAAACGGGCAACGGGTTGACCGGAAGAATCGAAAGTTGAGTCAAGGGGAGGCAGATATCAGATGTCCAAATCCCGGACATCCAAGGCATGTTTCTCAATAAATTCTCGTCTCGGTTCGACTTTATCGCCCATTAAAATTCGAAACATATTATCGGCTTCGGCGGCATTGTCCATTTTGACCTGAATCAACGTCCGCTGCGTTGGATCGAGCGTTGTTTCCCGGAGTTCTTCGGCGTTCATTTCGCCCAGACCTTTAAAGCGGGTGACCTGCATTCCTTTTTCTCCCGCGCTGCGGACGGCGCTCACCAATTCCCGCAAGTCATCCAAGCCCGTTTCCTGATCACCACGCCGCAAACTGTATCTAGCCTCTTCAATACCAGTCCGATCCTGCGGAATGAGTGCTTCAATACTAAAGCCAAATTTCTCCAGCTCTTTCAGTCCGGCGTTGATCGTTTTGACCTCGTGGAACTCATCGAGCTGCAGCTGATCCGACGGTTTGCCATTGGTTTCCGAATCACCATTGGAGCTGACGGTCACCTCTTCGCCCGTTTCCTGTTCCCGTTGCTTGAGAAATTCATCCAGTTGTTTCCGGCCGGTGAACCAATGCTCCCGGTTATCCACAATCACATGAAATACCGGAAGTCGACCGGATTCCAAATCGATTCGATTGGCGTGAGTTCGCAGGTTGATGCCTCGCCTCTCCAACGCGAGAATCGCGTCTTCGATGCTGACCAGTGTCATACACAACCGGCGCATCTCCTCGCCCTCGATGAGTTTTCCCTGGCGGGTATCAAATGAAGTATCGGCCAGTCCCCGGTCCAGTAATTGGCTACGCATTTCTTCTTCTGACTGAACGTAGTAGGTCTTCTTTTTGTTGCGTACCCGGAACAACGGCGGCTGCGCGACATAAACATGACCGGCTTCGATCAACTGGTACATTTGCCGATAGAAAAAACACAACAGCAGCGTGCGAATGTGAGATCCATCGACGTCAGCATCGGTCATGATGATCACTTTGTCATAGCGTCGTTTGCTGAGATCCTGATCTTCCCCGATCCCGACTCGCAACGCACTGATCATGCTTTGGACTTCCTCGTTGGCCAGAACTTTATCTTCGCGGGCTTTGTAGGCATTGATGATTTTGCCTCGCAGCGGCAAGATCGCCTGAAACTCTTTGAGTCGACCACCTTCGGCGCTACCGCCGGCCGAATCACCTTCGACGAGGTAGATTTCGCACTTCGCGACATCCTTGCTCAAGCAATCTCGTAATTTGCCCGGCAAACCTCCGCCACCCAGCACCGATTTTCGACGCACTTTGTCCCGTGCTGCACGAGCGGCTTCTCGAGCTTCCGCCGCCTGAACGCCTTTCTTGACGATCGTTTTGGCTTCTTTCGGATTCTCTTCGAGATAGGTTTTGAAGAACTCACCAAACGCCGAGCTGATAATTCCCTCGATTTCGCCGTTACCAAGTTTCGTTTTCGTCTGGCCTTCAAACTGCGGTTCGGGCACTTTGACGGAAAGGATAGCCGTCAAGCCTTCTCGAAAATCTTCGCCACTGACCGTTAGATTTTTGGGAAACAGATTGTTCTTTTTGGCGTAGTTATTGATCGTCCTCGTCAACGCGCCTCGAAAACCGGATACGTGTGTTCCCCCTTCATGCGTATTGATATTATTTGCATAGGAGTGCACGTTTTCAGTCAAATCGGTTGTGTATTGCAGTGCAAGTTCATAGCCGAGTTTTTCCTGCTCTCCTTTGACGTAGATCACCTCGCTGTGGATAGGATCACTTGTTCGGTTCAAATATTCGACGTACTCGATGATTCCCCGTTCGTAATAGAAATCGTCCGTTTCACCGTTACGCTGGTCCTTGAAGATGATGCGCACACCACTGTTGAGAAACGCAAGTTCTTGCAGTCGTTTCAGTAAAATACTGTATTCGTATTTCGTGATTGGGAAAATTTGGCCATCCGGTTTAAAGGTGGTTTTCGTTCCCACCTTGTCCGTTTTTCCGATCTTGTTGACCTGTCCGGTCGGGATACCTCGCTCGTATTCCTGCTGATAAACGTGCCCGTTCCGAAAAACTTCCACCTCGCACCATTCCGACAGGAAATTCACGACGGTGACGCCGACTCCGTGAAGTCCACCGGAGACCTTGTAAGGGTTTTCGTCCGCATCAATATCACCCGCTTCGCCGAATTTACCGCCGAATTTCAGCATCGTCATCACTCCTTCGAGCGTCGATACTTCTCGATCCTCTTCGCTACTCAATTGGTCGTGACGGTCAACTGGGATTCCTCTTCCGTCGTCCTGCACCGTCACCGAACCATCCGTATTAATGGTCACGGTGACTTTGGTAGCGAAACCTGCCATCGCCTCATCGATTGAGTTATCGACGACTTCGTACACGAGGTGATGAAGTCCGCGAATGGTGGTATCGCCGATATACATCGACGGCCGTTTGCGGACATGCTCCATGTCCGACAGACGTTTCAGTTTTCCCGAACTATAATCTTCAGGTTTTGATTTGTTCATATGTTCAAACGTTTCCTATTCGAAATCGAATGTCTCGAATATTGGCTTGGGGAAGCTTTTGTTGCAGCTTCGCCAAGAGTGATTTTTTTTCAAATTCCAACCGTTGATTCAAAACGGAATTGGCAACGATAACTTCCAGCGCTCCATTGCGAATCAAACCTGCCCGTGTTTGCTCCCTCCATGGATTGGCAACTATTTCCTGCCAGGCCTGTTGGAGTTCGTTGTTTGCCGCCAGTTGGCCATAACCCTTACGAGCCATTAACTGGGACACGATATCTGCTGACTTCCTGGGTCGCCTGGTAAATCGCTGACGATTGCGAACCAACCTGGCGGCCTGCTTGAAATCCAGCTCTTCGTACGGGTCAATCAACGAAACAATCCTTTCCTCAGTCCTCTCAACTTGCGATCCCATTTCCCTGTAATTCGCAATTCCTCTTCCCAGTATCCACCGACTGGTCGAAGGTGATTCCGACGTGCCGACCGACTACCGAAGCTACTGATTTCTGACGCTACCTACGGTCCTTTGATAATGGCATGATGACATAGCCATAGTTATCATCCGTTTGACAGTAAGCCGCCTGCTCTCCGTTTTCGACGTCGAGAGTGAACGTCTTATCGGGCTGAAGCACTTTCAGAAAATCAGCGACGTATCGATGATCCAAAGTGATCGTCAATTCGTCGTTATCGAAGGGGACCGGCATCTCGATTCTCGATTGACCGATTTCTGCAGTGCTATTGCTTAATACGAGCGAACCGTCCTTGAACGTAAAATCTATTCCTCGACTCTCCTCACTGGCTACGATAGCGGCCTGCCGCAACGCGGAATACATCGGACCAACCGGAATATCGATCCGGTTTGAACCGGTTCGATCGGGTAGCACGTCCCGCCATTTTGGGAATCGACCTTCTACCAGTCGGGTGTAGAAAATCCCGTTAGGTCCCTTCAATAATAGATCGTTTGCTCGAGTCGAAAGTTGGACCATGACCTCACTTTCCGGCAAGATCCGCTCCATCAACTGCATCGAACGCGACGGAACAATGGTCGTCGATCCGCCCGTTTGAGGCTCACCTACTTTCTTGAGGACTCCTTGCATTTTTGCAAGTCGACGTCCATCCGTACCAACTGCCGTGATCGTTTTTTCATCCATCTCCAACAACACACCGCCCAGCGCGTAGCGACTGCTTTCAGTATCGGTCGCAAACAAAGTGCGTCGGATGAGCTCTTTCAAGACGCCGGAGGCAATCTCGTAATAGTCATTCTCGTCGAAATTGGCCACTTCCGGAAACTCATCCGGGTTCTGGGCCTGCAACTCAAATCGACTATTCTGACCAGTGATCAGCGTTTTGTCGGAATCAGCGTCCAATTCAAGCATTTCGTCGCTTGATTCACGCAAGATCATGCTTAACCGGGAAACCGGAATCACGGCACTGCCTGGGGTCACGATTTCAATATCGGGTACCGTCAATCGCACGCCAACTTCCATATCAGTTGCCGTCAGGATTCCCTCGTTATCGACTACTTCTAGCTTGACATTCTGCAAGATCGTCTTTGGGCTTCGAGCCGGCGCTACGGCGGCTGCGACTTGAAATACTTTAAAGAATGATTCTCGTTTGAATTTGATTTTCACGGATGATCCTTTTCTGATGCCCAATGGCAAATTTTTGTATTCATTACTTAAAGTCTTTTTTCAGTATTAGTATTTATGTCATCTCTTTTGGTGTTGATAAGCCAGTTGCGAGAATTCTAACTCGCTGCCAGGCAGGGAGTTATCAAAAATAAAAGAGAGTGGAAAACTGGTTCATGAATTGTTTACCGCAATGTCAATTGACGTAGACAAAAATGTTGCCTTCTCTGTCCAGCTTGCTTCCTGGTTCAAAAGTGCATGAAAGGTCAATACTCAGGAACAATCGATTGACAGGTTTTCCGGGTTCCTAATCAAAACTGATTTTGGCAGCAAACCGATTCGTTAACTTCTGTTCGAGTTTTTCTACCTTGTTCCTGACGACAACAATGGAAGGATCGGTAACGTTTTCTGGTTGAGGTTCATTCAGCAATCTTTCGATTTTTCGATGAGCATGCATCACCGTCGAGTGATCTCGTTTGCCGAAAAAAGCACCGATCTTCCAGAACGTCATACCCAATAATCTGCGGTGAAGAAAAATAGCGATAGCGCGAGCCTGAACTATGGATTGTTTTCGGGAGTTTCCTCGCAAATCACCCGGTTTGAGTTGCAGTTCTCGTGAAACGAGCTTGATAATGGTTGAGGAGAATTGATTCACGTCATCACCGGACCGACCAAATAGTCTATTAATCATGTCGGTATCAACGATCCGAGTACGTTTTTTCGGATTGGATTCAGCCCGCAGCAGCGATTGAAGCTGACCAAAAAATCCCACGATTCGAGGGACCGTGATACAAAGTCGATTGACAAGCAGATCCTGGGCAGCCGGAGAAACTTCCAAGTTGTTGATTTTACAGAGATCCCGAATGATGATGCGACGAGCATCTCGACCCGGGGCATTCACTGGCAAACAAAGGCCGCCACACAATCGGGAACGGAGTTGAGGCATGAGGCCGTTGTATTGGTGCGGATCTGCTTCGATGGTCAACACGAGCGGACGATCTCTGGCAGTGAACTGATCAATCAGTTGTAACAATTCTTTTTGAACGGCCACTTTATTCGTTAGCTGATGCAGATCATCAATCACCATGCCGTAACAACCCAGCAACCGACGACGAAAATCAGGTACCGAATCGGTTTCAATCGCTGTTCGAAACCGGCGGTCAAAATCCGAGGCGGAGAGCACGATCGGTTTGGCGGAAGTTCTTGGTTTTGGTCGGGTAAGACAATCTTCGGTCTGGCGATCCGAAATTCCCGAAATGATGGTGAGCGCCAGTGATGTTTTGCCAGTGCCGCTGGGCCCAAACAGAGTCACGGGCCAAATGCTTTTGTCAGTTTTGTTTAAGAAAGGCTGAAACAGGTCGTCAGAAAATATTCGCAACAACCGATTTCGTTCGTCACCAACGAATCGCGCTACCTCGGCGCTGTGCTCGCCGTGGATTTCCAGGTCACCAGCAAAATTGGTGTTCCACAGATAACGAAACGGGATTGAAAAAACTTGCTCGGAAGCCGCCATGGCCATTCGATTTTTTGCTTCTGAAACACAAATAAATAAGATGTTTGGGAACTCGTAATTCTACCCGATTTTAGCCGATTCCGGGAGCATCATAACTCGATAATCGCATTCATTTTTTGATGCGCAAGTCGTTGACTATCTTGAGGATACGTTCAGTCGCCTGAACTATTTCGGCCTGCGTGTTGGAAACCCCGAGACTAATCCGAATTGCCCCCGAAATTACGTCGGCAGGAAGCCGCATCGCCATCAGGACGGGTGAAGGCTCGCTAGAACCGCTGGCACAAGCCGAACCGGTCGAGACCGCCAATCCGGCGATATCCGCAGCCAGCAGAAACGCCTGCCGATCGATCACAGGAAAAGAGACGTTCAGAGTTTGCGGGACCCTTGGTTCCTCGCTCCCAATCACGATTGCGTCAGGGTTATTTTCCACAATTTGAGCCTGTAACTGGTCTCGAAGGCTCTCGACACGAGACATTGTCTCCGGATGTTCCACGAACAACTCCAACGCTTTTGCCATACCGGTCGCCAGCGCGACATCTTCTGTGCCCGGTCGCATCGCCATTTGTTGAAAACCGCCAAACAGGATCGGTTGCAGCCGAATGCCCGATTTTAACAGCAAAGCGCCGATGCCACGGGGCCCGGAAAACTTATGGGCCGTAAATGACATGGCGTCGACATCAAGATCCCGGAAGTTGACCGGGATTTTACCGACCGCTTGAACCGCATCGGTGTGAATTAGCACGCCGTTTTTATGGCAGACCGCTGCGGCTTCCCGGACGGGCTGCAAGACACCCGTTTCATTGTTGGCCAGCATAATACTAACCAGCCGCAGCGATTGGCCTGCTGCTGAATTGGCCTTGTCCTCTTCGATAAGTTCCTCCAGAAAACGAACACGACAGACGCCATGCGAATCAACCGGAATTTTGACAACCTCAAATCCCATGCGAACCAATTGTTCGGCAGCACCGATCAGGCTGGGATGTTCAATCGATGAAATGGCGATTCGACCCGGCGAGGCTGAATACTGATCCGGCGACTTTCCTTCGGTTTCCATCAAAGTCCTCGCCAGACCGATCAAAGCCAGGTTATTGCTTTCGGTTCCTCCGCTGGTAAAGATCAACTGGTCGGTACTCATCCCCGTTGTTTGGGCACCCAGAAATCGCGCGATTTGCAGCCGGTCGTTCTCAAGCCGCTGTCTGGCTTGCTGACCCATGCGATGTTGGCTGGCGGGATTAACGAATCCGGCCAGGTGACATTCGTGCATGGCTTCGGCAACCCGAGGGTGAATTGGGGTTGTGGAATTGTGATCGAGATAAATGGATTGCATAAAAAACTGACGGCTACCGATGGATAACGAAGCGGAAAATGTCAGGTTCGATGGTCTCTAATCCAAACTCTCGGTCGAGAAGTTGTTAACTTCGGCTCGATCAAGTTTAGCCAGCTCAGATTTTCCCAGTGAATCGTAAACTTCTGCCCGTCGAAGATATGCCTCGCGGGACGGCAACAACTCGATGGAGCGGCCAAGTCGTTCGGCCGCTCTTTCAAATCGCAGGAGTTGCTGATCCGCGATGCCCAACTTCAGGTACGCGTTGGCAACTTCCGATTCAAGCCGTTCCTCAAAGAGTTCGACGTCATCCGACGAGACCGACATCGCCGATCTCATGATTTCAGGAATTGCCAAGTACATTTGATCGCGGGCCAGATCAGCAATGACGGGCCAAAAACGTTTCGCCGTTTTCGGGAACTGCTGATTCCACGATTCCCAAAAAGAATTTCCATCACTGTCAAAGAGATCAAGATAATTTACGAGAAATCGAGCATCGCAGTCAAAGGATTCATAGGGACCCCTCACCGAACCGGAATCGCTGACAAGATGCCAGACCTTGGGGCTGTTTTGAACGGCAGGAATCAGCCCATCAGCCAACATGACTTGCTCCATGGCTGGAGTAATATCATTGTATCTCTTGCCGATTACCGTCCACTTGAAATATGGAATTCGATTATACGAAAAGGTTCGTCTTGAAAAATCGTCGGGTGAAAATTCTTCTCCTGATGTTTGACCCATTCCAAACATGACTAACAACAACACGGGCAAGACCAACAAAAAAATGATCAGGGCCACAATGGTGTACTTTGATTTATTGTCGGTTGAGTCAGCCATTGAGTGGTTCGAGTTGCTTATATTATCAAGTGGGCTGCCTGGGGTTGCAGCAAGGTTTTCCCGCACATTTCCAAGCCCCAAATAGCCTTGTCGATTTCTTGGGGTGAATTCATAATCCGGTGATGAAACGCCGAAGAAGTATTTTGACAGTATTTTTGGTATTTTGCCGACACTATTCTACCTGACAAACGCATTGGCCCTAGCCATCTTGACCCCCAAGAATCAACCCGAGGATGCCGAATCCAGCGTCCGCCCAGAGAATCACTGGGACAGCGATCCCGCTGCGCGAAACCGCCGCCTGGAGGCCGTGCTCTTTATGGCACGGCAACCTTTAACCAGTCGCAAGATTAGCCAGTTGGCCCACCTCGCAGATGGGACACAGGCTCGCTCAATGATCGATGACCTCAACCGACGATATGACGCGGTCGGCCGGGCGTTTCAAGTCAAAAAAGTGGCCGGCGGTTACCAAATGCTCACGCGACCCCAGTTCTCGGACTGGATTCGCCGCATGGATCACGTTCCGCGACCTCAACGCTTATCGGGACCAGCACTGGAAACTCTCACAGTGGTCGCCTACCGACAACCGATTATCAAAGCGGAAATCGAAGCCATTCGAGGCGTCAGCTGTGGGGAAATGCTTCGCCAATTGCTGGAACGAAACCTGGTCAAAATTGCCGGAAGAAGCGAAAAATTAGGTCGTCCCTTCTTGTACGCGACGTCGAAAGATTTTCTAACTTGTTTCGGGCTGAATAGCCTGCAGGAGCTGCCTCGCGCCAGACATCTGCGCGGAAACGGGTTGCCTGAATGGGCTTCTACTGATGAAAATCTTGACAACCTGAATCATGACTCGTCGACAACCATGAGCGAAGAGACCTAAGGAGAATAAAAAGTGAGTTTGTTAACTGGATCCTCTGTTTTCGAATTTGAATCGAAAGACCAAATGAGCTTCACCGAAGATTCATCGGCGGCAGTCCTTGATTTTGATGAACCCTGTTCCTCGTGGTTGGTCGCCGTGGATGATGAAGACGACGACGATGAAGACGACGAATACGATGACGATGAGTATGAAGACGACGACGAATACGACGAGGAAGACGAGGACGAAGGCGATTACGACGACGAGGACGAGGAAGACGAGGACGAAGGCAATTACGACGACGAAGAGGACGTCGAAGAAGTAGAGGACGACGAGGAAGAGGACGACGATGTAGATGATGACTACGAGTATGCTGACTCAGACGACGACGACGACGAGGACTATGAATACTCGGATGACGATGACGAGGAAGACGAGGATGAGGACGACGACCTCGAGGACGACGACCTCGAGGACGACGAGTGGGAAGAAGTCGACGACGACGATCTAGACGACGACGAAGAATGGGACGACGACGATGAATGGGATTAGTGCCGGAGCTTGAAACGTCGTTCCAACGCTTCGAATTCCGCGATCCGGCCTCCATGGTGCAGGTCGAAATTCCAGATCGCCAAATGGTTTATCGATCTTGGCCTGGTTTACCGGTCTTGGCCTGCCTGGGTTATCGAGCCTGGTTTTGCAGCGATTGCGCCTCGGCAACAATTTCTGAAATCGCTTCCGATTTGCGCTGATCGCCCACCATGCCGCCAGCGAACTCGATATCGCCAATTCGCTCGATCACCCGGTATTTTCGCCGATAGTCGTGATCAATAAAATCGACGAAACGGATTTGATAATCCATGGAAGGACTCATCCTCTGTCGCAAGTGCTCAACGGTCGCAGATTTGACCGTATCTTGAACTCCTTGGTCACGCAGGATGTATTGAATTTCAAGTTCCCGTTGACCACGTTCGAAAACCTTGATTTCAATGATTGCGTCGTCAGCTTGGAGGTTGAGATCGTTGACCAGGGAGTTAAAAAAAGACGGATAAAAACGCTCTCCCTTATCAGAGAGGATGTAATTTGAGTCTTTCCCCTCAATCTTGGTAATCACATACCTTTCGCGACCTTCCGCATCTCGACGAAATTCGACGTCGGCAATGTCTTTCATTTTGTATCGAATGAAAGGAAAATCGGTCAGCTTCAACCGGGTAATCACCATTTCCGGCTGGCCGGCTTCGTTGGGTTCCGTTTCGACGTAAGCGACGTTGGCAAAAATTTCCAGTCCACCCTCGGCGGTTTCATGGGCCAGTTCACCCAGTTCAACCGAACCGTATGAGTCTTCCACTTTGCTGTTGAAAAATACCTCCCTGATGTTCTTCCGCTGGCAGTCGAAAAACGTCTCACCACTGACATTGATCAAGGCTGGCTGATGTTTCAACTCCAGCCCGTACTTGCGGATGGTATGGGCGATCATGTTCATTGGCGATGGAAATACCAATAACAGTTTGGGTCGATAGCGGTTGATGTCCTCAACCAGTTCCCGCACTGTTTGCTCATCGATTTTCTCGAACAAATGATATCGAAACCCCACCAGTTTGCTGTAAGGGTTGAACTTGACCATGTCGTCGATGTTGTAGGTGTTCTTGGGATAGAAAACGAGGATCCGTTCCCCGGGTCGCCACCCCATGCGGTACCAGCATTTAAAGAACGTGAACAGCATCGAAAACATGTGGTGTTTGGTCATCTGAACGACCAGAGGTAGCGAAGTCGAACCACCGGTCGCCATCTGCATTAGGAAATTTCCCCTTCGCAATCGCTGAATCGATTCCACCGGTTTGCCTTGCACCTGCAGGTCCGTCTGAGACGCATCCCGATCACACCAGGGCCTGGCCATCACCGATTTGCCGGCTTCCGCATAATCCTGTTTGGTCAATGCCGGCAGCTTCGCATACTCAGCCAAGAACTGCGCGTCTTCGGCGTGTGAATTGGCTTCCAGAAACTCGGTGAACTTGCCTTCGAAAAATGGGTTGTTGGTATTTGCGGATGCCAGTAGTGCCTGTAAATCACGGCGGATATGGGAGTCAATCCTTTCGAACTGATCATGCTCGACAACTTCCTGGTACAGCCGACGCACGCCGATAAAACGGAACAGCCATTGGTAAAACGATTTTAACATCCGCGGAATTCCCAACCATTTTCAAATAACAACAGAATCTACCAAGCTACGAGAAGCGAAGTCGATTGTCGAGAGCGTCGTTTATTCACCCAATTGAAATAGGCGTTTGAGCGCATCCAACAGACCGTGATGCGTCCCATTTTCGGAATGATCACGCAGCGATTTCAGCGGCGGGTGCAACAGCTTATTGACCAGTCGGTTGAATGACTGTTCGACCTCCCGCTGGCTGGCCGGCTCAAGATCCAGTTTATTCATTAGCCGCTTCAATTCCGCCTGTTTGACTTCATCAGCCTGCTGCTTCAGTCGGGCAATTGTCGCACCACTGGAGCGCCGATTGATCTCAACGAAGAACTGATCGGTTTCCTGTTCGAGAATGGTTTCCGCTTTCATAAACTGGCTGTTTCTCAACTTTCGATTTCGTTCGCATTCCCGTTGGAGATCGTCCAGCGTGTACAGGTAGACATTCAGGAAATCACCAATGGCCGGCTCAAAATCTCGCGGCACAGCCAAATCGAGAATAAAAAGGGGTTTCTGTTTGCGAGTTCGCTCGACCTCTCGAAAAACATCACAAGACACGACCGGTTCCGTGGCACCCGTGGTACTGACAATCAAATCTGCGTCTTTCAACAATGAATTCAACTCCGACCAATCCGCCGCTCGCCCGTTGCATTTTTCAGCCAACTCGTCAGCATTTGAGCGAGTGCGGTTGACTACCACAATGTCCCGTCCGCCGTCATCCTGGACGTAGCGCAACGTCTCTTCTGCCATTTCGCCAGCCCCGATAATCAAGATCCGTTTGTTGTCGAGTCGCTCAAAGATCTGTCGCGCCAAAACCCCGATTGCGACGCTCGGTACGCTGACGCGACTGGAATGAATGTCCGTCTCGTTCGAAACGCGTCGGGCAACTCGAATGGCGGATTGGAAGACGAAATGGGTCAGCGAGACGCTCTCGTTGCTCTCCACGGCCAACTGATACGCTCGCTTAACCTGGGACAGAATTTGAGTTTCCCCAACTACCATGCTGTCCAAGCTGGCTGCGACCGAGAACAGGTGGCGAACCGCATGTCGATTTTGGTGGGTGAACAGGCTCTCTTGAATATCGGTTGCTTTGAGTCCGCGATGATCCGCCAGGAAGGCAACCATTTCATCTGGACTGGGAAGCAATTCCCGTTGCTGGCAGGCCGCGTAGAACTCGGTCCGGTTACACGTCGAAAGCAGAACGGCTTCTGATTTTGGAAACTGTTGGCGGAAACATTCCAGAAAGGGCTTCACCTGGGTCTCGGTAAACGCCAACTGCTCACGCACAGCGACGCTGGAATGATGATGGCTGCAGCCGACAAGCTGGAGGTTCATGATCCATCCTCCAATTCGGTCACCGCAACCGACAACAAAACATCTGTCGAGAAGTGCCAGGACGTGTCGTTGCTGGAATCGGAAGCGTGACCAGCCCACCAAACGATACCCAGTTCCAGGACTAGAAACAAAAAGCTGGTCACCACCAGGTAAGCGACTTTTCGACCCTGACGGGCTGGACGGTAGAACAAATTGAAGGTCATGGCCGCCAGCAACCAGGCGAACAGGATTCCCGAAGACCAGATTACGGGATCCGACCACGCAATGATGCCCTCCGATTGCTGGCCGTCTGTCTGAACCTGGTTGATGGCAATGCCGGAAATCAGGCCGACTGCCAGCAGAACAGCCGAAATCACCAGAGATCGCTCGCTGGAAAGTTGCAGCCACTCCAGCGACGGCAGTCGAAACATTTTTGATTGCGGGATTTTTCGCTTCAAACGATCCGCTTGGAAAAGATAGGCGAGGCCGAAAATGAAACCGAGCGCCACGACAGCCGTTCCCAACAGCAGCGAAGCACCGTGAATCATCGTCCACACAGATCGGGCACCCCTGACCGAAAACTGGTTTTCGTTTCCAAACAGAATACCGATCCAGATCAGGATCAAGACGACCGGGAGAATAAACAGGCCGGTGATCGACTCGGGTTGTCGCCATGAGATCCAGAGATAGGCAGCGGCCAACAACCAGGACGTTGCCAGACACCAACCGAACCAGTTTCCCAGCCAGATACCCAGCGAGTTGAATTCGAGTTGACTATTGCAGAACAGGTAAACGGTGTGCGCAAACAAGCCCGCTGCGGCAAAACCAACCCGCACATACTTGCGCATTCCCAAGTCAAAAAAGACCCGCGAGACCTCAAGTACAAACACGACCAGGTAACTGGCGGCAAAACAGGTTATCGAGATCTTGTACAGCCAATCCAAAACGAACTTTCTCAATCGCAGAATCGTGAACGGATTTGAACCCGGAACTTCGGCCATCGAAACAGATCTCGGCAACCAACGAATGGATGTTGAGATCCGTCCATGCTTGAACCACCAGCCTTCTGGGAATAACCGCCGCAATCAACATCATTTCACTGTGCGGAGATCGCCAACGGCGAGGCTGGAAAATGGATGCTAACCTTCGCTGCTCTTGTCCTCGGTCGGTTTGCCGTTGGACTTGGTCAAACCATATTCCTGCAGCTTTTTGTAGAGCGTATTTCGATTGATACCCAATCTCAATGCTGCTTTGGTTTGCGTATTATTGCAGGTCTGCATGATTTGCATCAGCAGCTCTTTTTCGACGGGCTCTACAATTTGTTTGTGCAAATCCTCCGCTTTCTCATCAGCCTTGCTCAATCGATTGTAGACGAATTCACGAATCAGCGATTGATCATCGGTCGGTCGAAAAACAGCCGCCTGGGCAGCCTGGGAATCGCCAACCACGGCAGTCGGCAACAAATCAAGTTCGAGATGTCCGCTTTGGGACCACACGACGGCACGTTCGATGTAGTTTTGCAGTTCACGTACGTTGCCTGGCCACGGATATTCAACCAGTGCTCGCATCGCGTCCGGATCAATTTTTTCGATCTTGCGACCATTCAATCGGCTGTAGACTTTCAAAAACTGTCGAACCAGCAACTCGATATCTCCTTCCCGTCGTCGTAGCGGCGGAAGCGAAATGGGCAATACGTTCAAACGCCAGTAGAGATCTTCCCGGAAACGACCTTCAATGACCTCTCGATTCAAATCGCAATTGCTTGCCGCAACGACTCGCACGTCGACCTGGACGGTTTTTGAATCGCCGACGCGCTCAAACTCGCGTTCCTGAAGGACGCGCAGCAGTTTCACCTGCAACGTTGACGATGTGGAATTGATTTCGTCCAGAAAAATGGTTCCGCCATGGGCCGCCTCGAATCGACCGGTCCGATCACGTACGGCGTCCGTGAACGATCCCTTCACGTGACCAAACAACTCGCTGTCCAGCAGGCTCTCGGTCAACGCCCCACAGTTGACGCGGACAAAGGGACCGCTCGCGCGATCACTCAATTGATGCAGTGCCGAGGCGATCAGCTCTTTTCCGGTGCCGGTTTCACCCAGCAACAGCACGGACGCGCTGCTGCGAGCCGAAAGCCGAGTCAATCGGTAAACCTCTCGCATGGCGGCAGAAGTACCGATCACACCCTCCAGTGGAGCATCTTCAGCGGGATTCGAATTTGGCGGTTCGGATGCCATAAAATTTCGACAGGATAAACAAAAAACGCGACGTAGGATGCAATCTTAAAAACATCCGAAACAGTTCAGAATCAGAGGGCGGTTTGCTTTGAAACAGCACAAGTCTTTCTATTTCAACGCCGGAATCGGGTTTCGCATAGGTCTAAACCGGATGATGACCGGGCATTTTTCTTGCTTTCACCAAATCCGTTACGAAGCGGCGAAAATGATGCCCTTGGTATCGCGATAGTGTGATACCCGATTTTTTTGCAATCTGAGCCAGTGCCTTTGCTGGCTATCGTTCCAAGACTCAATCCGTGGTCCCAACCGCCGTCAAGTTGAAACTCAGGGAAGAATCTATGCGGCAACGACTTTCCTATCCTCTCTGGGCAGGGTCAAATGGTTTCCGTCTTTGATGAGGAGGAATGGATGCGATATTCGATTGCCAAGTTGTTGTTGGCCACAGTGGCCGTCAACGTGATTGTTTGTCTGTCGTTTGCCACACCGGTAGAAATCGGCTTTCCCATTCTGACCTTCATTTCATTGTTTCTGCTGCCGCCGGCGTTGGTCGTGGCCATTATCAACACCCGCAGTGCACGACAGGCTTTTTTCGTCGGTTGCATGGTGGCCGGGATTGGCCATTTTGTGATGTCGATCTATCTATTCATCATTTACATTTTTGACGCATCATCACTTGGCGATATTTCTGACGAACCCATTCGATATCTTCACATCGTTGGTTATTCGCTGTCGCTCGTTGGCGGCTTAAGCGGTGTCGGCATGTTTCGCCTCGTTCAACCTGGACTGCCCAAAGAAGCAAAAGCGAATTTGCCGTCAGTAGATCAACCTGACGGTGCGTTAACACAACCACTGGGGTCAAACGACGATCGCCCAGCGTCCGGCCAACGGGATGCCAGGAAAGACAGCCTTCGACCAAATTTGCCGCGTTGAAACGATGGACTTGACCGGATCAATTTTTGGTCGCGGCGTCCACAGAGGTCGGGTTGAGTGATTGCCAATTTGGCTACGGACGTTTTCGGGAAAGTCCGCTGCTGTTATCGCGAAAGCCGAAGCCCCTTCGTCAACCGGCAATCGAGCCGATCTGAACTTTGACGTATTTCTGGCGATGGCCAGTACGACGCTTGCTGTTTTTGCGACGACGAAATTTCTGGATGTAAATCTTGTCGCCTTTCGTTTCACCGATCACTTTGGCTGACACGGTCGCGCCTTCGATGACCGGTTGGCCAAGCTTGAAACCGCTGTCCGAAGATACAGCGAGAACACGATCGAAAGTTAATTCATCACCGGCGCTAACGTCTCGGAAATCGATTTCCAGCATTTGGCCTTCTTCTACTTTGTATTGACGACCGCCGTCAGCAATTATCGCGTACATGGACTCGTGTTCTTGTGCTTGATTTTAGAATCGTAAAAACGGGACGATCGAATCGTCTGGCGAGCCACATATCTTAGCGTGTTGTCAAAAACCCGTCGAGGGTCAATTTTCAGCGAATTCCGAATCGGTTGCCGTCGTCCGAACCACGATGTTTTCCCGTTGAAAACGAAATTATTCGAAAAATCGCGGATATTTCCCTGTTCAGGCAATGCTTGTTCAAGGGGCTTGTGTTGGAGGTTGACGATCACGACTACCGCAACCAGACGGTCGGGAATCGAACTCCGCTGTCAAGCCGATCAACTCGATTAGGTCCAGCTACGGACAATAACTTTGATGACTCGCCGTCGAACTATTGCTGTTATTCGGTATCGTCGGAATCACTCATGCCCAATTGTTTCATTTTGCGATACAGATTGGAGCGATGAAGGCCCATACGTGAAGCCGCATCGGTCATATTCCCTTTGGCTCGTTTGATATGGCGGTCAATGTAGTCGCATTGAAACTGGCGAGTGGCGTCCGCCAAAGGCAAATCCATGGGAATCCTCGATTCCTGGCTGCGTGGGGAAATCACGAACGCTAGGTCGTCTGCTTCAACTCGATCGCCTTCGCTCAAATAGGCTAATCGTTCCATCATGTTTCGAAGCTCACGAACGTTTCCGGGCCACTGATGAGCTGTCAATCGTTTCCGCGCAGCGGACGAAATCAGGGGAGTTTCCCGGCGGGCTTTCCGGCAAAATTCATTCAAGAAATGCTCCGCCAACAAAACGACGTCTTCCCCTCGATCGCGCAGCGCCGGCAGTTCAACCGGCACGACGTTCAGTCGGAAATAAAGATCCTGTCTAAATTTCTTCTGGTTCACTAGCTCGCTGAGATTCTGATTTGTGGCGGCGATCATCCGAGCCGTCGTCGGGATGGGAACGGAACCGCCCACCCGCACGACGGTCCGTTCCTCAAGGACGCGAAGCAGTTTGGATTGGCCGCCGAGGCTCATATCGCCGATCTCATCGAGGAATAGAGTGCCGCCATTGGCCAGTTCAAACTTTCCTTCCCGCGCCTGATGCGCGTCCGTAAAGGCGCCTTTCTCATGTCCAAACAGCTCACTTTCAAGTAACGTTTCACTGATCGCGGCACAGTTGACCGCGACCAGAACATTGTCTCGGCGACTGCTGAGATAGTGGATCAGCTGCGCGACGACTTCTTTTCCCGTACCGTTCTCGCCGGTAATCAGAACCACCAGGTCGGTGTTGGCGATCCGTTCGATCGTTGCCTTGAGTTTTTGGATTTCGTCACATTCACCAATCAGCTGGACTTGTCCCGCAGCCTGTTCGGCGACTTGACGGCGCGACGATTCCAGTTGCTCCACGTGTTGTGTGTTGTCAAGCGCAACGGTAGCGTGTGCCGCCAATTCGCCCAGCGCGGTTTCGTCTTCATCCGTGAAGTTGCCATCGATTCGATTGATCAGTTCAAAGGCACCGATGATTTTGCCCGCGGAGTTGATCATCGGTACGCAGAGAAGCGTTGTCGTTTCGAAACCCAACTGATGATCGACATCACGGTTAATCTGCTGCTGCTCGGCACTGATGTCTCGATCCACCCTCGCCGGTTGCCCGGTTTGCATGACCTGACCGACGACTCCCGCGTGGACAGGAATTCGTAGAGTTCCACCCTCCACTCCCAAAGCCGGTTTGCCAACCAACTGGGTGCCGCTGGCGTCCAGCAGGAAGATGGTTGCCCGTTCAGCGCCCAGCAAACGGGTGGCAGCCTGAGCAATCTGTTCCAGCAATTGGTCAGTCTGGCGGGACAGATTCCATTGGGCCGTCATTTCCAGAATCGCTTCCAACCGCTGGGCCCGCCTGGCTTGGATGGATTGCAGCTTCCAAGACTGAAACGCTAAACCGCATGCCGCAGCCAAAGATTCGAATTCGACCCGTGCCAATGGAGTGCCGGATTTGTTCACCAGCAGCTGCCCGGTTGGATTGGGTCGGGTCAAAGGAGCGACCAGCCAGCCGCCGGCTGATTCGCATCTCTCCGAATCAAGCGATTCCGCCAAGAGTTCGGTTGGCAGTTTTTGGTCCAGGCCGGCGGCACCAATCGTCCGCCATTGGCCTTTGATACCGCGTACCACGGTCGAGAAATCGGATTTGGTTGCGGAGTTTACCAGTTCCAGTGCCGATGTCAGGAAATCGTTTTCTCCGGTCACTCGCAGAGTCAGATCGATTAACTTCGGCAATATGGCCACGCCGATTTTCCCGGATGTGACACGATTTGAGTGGGCGGGGGTCGACATGCGCGGTTCGTGCAATTGTTGGATGCAGTAAAAACTGCTTTAATTCGGTGATCGGCAATCTGCAATGATCAGCGGTACGATTCATTGGATCGGTATTGCCGAACGTCGTTCAGAGTTTACGGTCGGACTCCACCAAGCGTAGTCGTTTTGACTCATGGCAACAATATACAGAACGAAGAGGAACCCTGTTGATGGGATTGTTTGAAGGAAAAAAGGGACTGATTCTGGGCGTGGCAAACGATCGCTCGATCGCATGGGCAATTGCAGAAAAAATCATTTCCGAGGGGGGCGAGTGTGGATTCACCCACCTCCCTGACCGACCGGACGATGATAAAAAGAAAAACCGTCGCCGTGTCTCCAAGTGTCTGGAGAAAGCAAATGCGACTCCCAAGTTTCTGGTTCCATTGGACGTGCAAAACGACGAACAAATTGCCGAAGTCATCGCGACCGCCAAAAGCGAATTCGGGCAAATCGACTTTCTCTTACATTCGATTGCTTTTGCCGACCGCAACGATCTTTCGCGGGATACGGTGGAAACCAGCCGTGAAGGATTCAAAATGGCAATGGATATCAGCTGTTACAGTCTAATCGCCGTCACCAACGCGGCCCGACCTATTCTCTCGGATCGTTCATCGATAGCGTGCATGACCTATTTCGGTGGCGAAAAATGCGTACCGGGTTACAACGTCATGGGAATTTGCAAGGCCGCTCTGGAAGCCACGACTCGCTACCTCGCCTACGACCTGGGGCCCAGTGGTGTTCGTGTGAACGCATTAAGCGCTGGCCCATTAAAGACTTTGGCTGGTAGCGCCGCCGGTGTCGGCGACATGTTGAAAATGTATGAACATGTTGCGCCCCTCGGTCGAAACATCACGCACCAAGAGGTCGGCAATACGGGGGCGTTTTTGTTATCCGACATGTCAGACGGTATGACGGGAGAAGTGCTCCATATCGATGGCGGATATAACACCATGGGATCGCCCGGTCGGTTGGTGAACATCCTTCATTGATCCGAAATCGCCTGGATAAATCCACCGAAGGCGGATGTTATTTGCCAGGAATTGGAGCTGGCACCAAGGCCGGATGGATATCTCGCGACGATTGATCGAACCGCTGACTTGTATTTGGCCAGCGTCATTCGAGGATTGGTCCATGACCGAGAATACGGATGCTGTCATCCAAAACAATTCAAAATGCCAAGGGCCTAATTAATTGGACAGCCTCAGAGTTTTTGATTTCGCGACGCGATTTCGATAGGCGCTTTGATCAATAAAGAACAACTCGGTTGGATCAAAAGCGCGGGTGTCAAATTCAAGTGGTTTTTCATTGACGATAAACTCTCTCTGATCGGCCGGAAGGAAAAAGTTTTCGTCGCGTGATTCGGCAAATGCCCCACGTGATCCAACGCGAATGAAGGAAACCCACAAACTGTCGGGACCAAACGCCGAAGCATATTTGAGATCCTCGGCCACCTCCGCCGTTGCGTCGCTGTCCTGCGTTTCTTCTCCAAACCAGTTAGGCGGCAGCGGCGCCATTTGCAGCGAGAACATGGTAAAGCAGACGAAGACGCATGCGATACCGACCGACACCAGCGAACGACCAATTATCTCGGTTAAGAAATCGAATTTCAAACGAATCGAAGACAGGAAGTCGGTTAATCCCCGCAGCACGATAAACGTGACGACAAAGATCAACCAAAGCGAGACAAATTCTGCCAACAAACGATACGATGGCTGCCACGACATCAGTTTTGCGGTCAAGGTTTGATAAAAACTGGATGCCGCCATCCCGGCAACTAGCAGATTGACGAGCGTGATGAAGTTACTCCACAGCCCAGACCACCAGGTGCTGGCGATCACGAGAATGAAAATCAGGATCAGAATCAATATGATCATTTGTCTATGCCTTTAGGACCCGCTGTAGCTCTTCGATCGATGTTAGTCCTCGAGCAACCTGAACAATACCCTCCTGTTGCATCGAAATATGCCCCGCGCGTTGAGCGATCGCTGCCAGCTTGCCCAGATGAGGCGTTTTGATGATCGCCTCGCGAAGCGTGTCATTGACAATCAGTAGCTCAAAAATTCCCGTGCGACCCTTGTAACCGATGCCCTGGCATTTCGGACAGGGATCGATTTCCTTCTCGTTTTCATCCAGCATGCCTGGCCTGAAAACGAATGGCTTAAAAAGTTCGGCAATTCGGCCCTGGGGAATCCCCAGCTTCTGCAGCAACGACGGATGAGGCACGTAGGCGACTCTGCACTTTTCACAGAGCTTGCGTATCAAACGCATGGCGACCACGGCCGTCAAACGGTTGGCAAACGGTTCGACATTGGGCTTCAACATCAACAACCGCAATACCGCGTCCAGAGCATTTTTTCCCGGAGACCGTACAAAGATTGGCAGGTTCTTTTGTGTGGAAAGCTCGACAACGCCGTTGATAGTTTGGGCATCGGGTAATTCGCTGAACGCCAGCACATCCGGTTGTTTGAGTAGCAACTGAGGGATCGGCGTCATCGCGTTCTCGTTCCTGGCGCGATCAAACTCAATCGAGAAAATATTGATGACTTCTGGCTCAACTTCCGTTTTTTCCTCGATGACAAAATAGTCGCGGGTCAGCCGGTCGCAATTATCCAGTACACCTCGCCACGCGGCCGTATAGCCCTCTCCTGGCAGTGCCGTCACCAGCACCAATCCGGTCTGGGGGTCCTCCAGAATCGGGCCAATCTGTTTGATCATGCCGTGCCGCATTCCCAATTGCTCGGCCTTGTCCAACGGCGGTTTTTTCCAGTCGAGATAGATCGCGACTCGCTCGCCAATTTTTATGCCTTGCGAGACCAAACGGACTTTCTGTTTGTTTTTCAAATATTGGGTGCCAAACACTCCCTCTTGTCGTGCTCGACGTTCCCGAAAGTTCAGACCCGCGACTTTCTTGAGAGTTGCCAGCATAAAGTCTCCCGTTTCCCGATCGATCGAAGCTCCTGGATGCCAGAGGCCGTCAACCTGAAAACGAACCGTCACCTGTTGAGGTGTAAAATCCAGGACCGTGATCACCGCCTGTTTCTGAATGGATTCGGCCAACAGCCGGGCAGCTGCCGGAAAGCCGGGAGATGGTTTTACGATTTCCAACGTTTCTTTCTGATCCTCCGGCGTCGCACCCGCAGGAGAGAACTGGATGGGCGGGATATAGTCGTCGTCGTGAGCCATGAGAAAACACGTTTGTAAAAATGGACTTGGGAAGTTGCAGAGACGACGATTTCCGCCGCATCGAAGATTGGCCGACTATTGTTTGAATACCCGCTGAACTTCGGCGACGGAAGTAATTCCTAACAACACCAATTGATAGGCTTGATTGACCAATGGTTTTTTGCCCGCTTTGAGAGCCGCCTGTTCAATCGCTGCCGCTTTCGGTGATTGTCGCATGGCGATTCGTACCTGATCATTGACTTCAATCATTTCAAAAACAGCAATCCGGCCGATGTAACCAATGCCACCACAAACGGGACACGGCGGAAATTCAATCGGGTTGCCTTTTTCGTCGACCCGCTGTTCCGGTGGCGGCAGCTTGTATTGATTAAATACAGATTGCTGCTGGCGAGGGTTCCCGCCAAGTTTTTCGATCAATTTGGGTGCCACGCGAACTTCCTGCTTGCATTCGTCGCAAAGACGCCGCAGCAGGCGTTGGCAAGTAACGTGTTTGACGGAATTGGCGAACAGGTCGCGATCACCACATTGTGAATACACCCGCAACAATGCTTCGGCAGCGGATTTGGCGGAAGTCCGCAACAACACGGAGCGATCCTGAGTGGAAATTTGAGCGGCCAATAAATCCATCGTTTCTTTGTCTTCGACGATTGGAGCGACGATGAAATTGGGTTGCGATAGCAACATGGCCTTGAGCACGTCAAACTGCTTTTTTCCACCCTTGGAATCAAATCGATGAACGACAACGTTCTCGACAACCGACTCCGTCTCGTCTTTGTCAATAATGGCAACACAATCCCGCGTCAGCCGATCCGCAGTAACGAGTGTGCCACGCCACGACGTTGTTAACCCTTCGCCTGGGGGCGCCGAAACGATTGCCAGCCCAGGCCGATTCAGGCTGGATTTGAGTTTGTTGACCATGTCGGGAAACATGCCCAACTGACTCAATGTCAATACGTGTTTTGACATGCGTTTAAACTTCAGTTGCGCCCTTTCACCCGTGGGCACACCCTGGCTCAACAGCTCAATGTCAGCTTTATCGTTTTCCGTTTTGAATGAAAACTGTCCGGATTGCCGGGCCCGTCGTTCCGTCGGGTTAGCACCGGCCAAGTTTTTCAGGCTGACCAGCACGGCATCACCGGTTTCCCGATCCATGGGCGGCGACGGATGCCACACGCCGTCAACTTGCATGCGGCAATTGACGCGGTCTCGGGTATAGTCCAATAGAACCACGTCAGCCCGTTTGAAAACCGCTTCGGCAATCACGTTTTTCAGCACGGGGAAGCCCGGCGATTGACGTGCGCGGATTAAATGGACTTGTTGCTGTTCGCCTTCACCGGCGGCAGAAAACTCGACCGCGGCACCTTCGTCCTGAGGCAACAACGGGCCGGTAACGGTTTCTCCCGGTTTGGATTTGACTTGATCGAGGATGTTCGGTTCGGCTTTGATGGCGGCTCTGCGCATGAAAAAGTACACCAGTGGCGGCACGATCGCGCCGACCACATAGATCGGATAGCCCACGTAGAAAATGGGAACGAAGATCACGACCAAAAAACCGACAAAGAAACTGCCCAAGCCAATCGGATTCCAAATTTCCGGAAACAGGTTGGTCAGTTCTCCAATCTTCATCGAGTCGCGGTTAATCCAATCGGCCGCGCGGACCCAAGTCACGAACACGACCACGACCAGCAACAGCTTGATCCAGGACAGGTAGCCGCCCGGGTGCGACTTCGCATACTGCACTCCATCGTTCTGACCAAGGAGTTGCGAGGAAAATTCTTGTCCAGTCAATTCTCCCGTGAGGAGCAAAACGGGAATCGCTGTCAACAACAGCGGACGTAAACAGCGAAGCATTAAATAATTCCAGGTTGCGAAACATTGATACCCTTCAACTTCATCTTCAGTTCCTCTTTGTTCGGGGCAACCTGGAAGGCGGTTGGGCGGTCAATCAGTTCCTTATCAATCAGGTCCTTGAGACTTTTGGTGAAATCCTGCATGCCCTCTTCTTCACCAATCCGGATGGCGTCCGACAAGTTGTGGTCTTTTTCTTCCAGGATGAGTTTGCGGACCGTGGGGTTAAACGTCATCACTTCGCAGGTCGGAACCCGGCCGACTTTCGGATTGATCGATTTCAAGAGTTTTTGGGCGATGATCGCTTTCATGTTCATCGCGATCGCGCCGCGAATCGCACCGTGCATCTCTTCTGGGAAGAGATCAAGAATCCGGCCGATCGTCGAAGGTGCCGTCGAGGCATGAATGGTACCGAACACGAGGTGGCCCGTTTCGGCAGCGTGGATCGCCGTCATGAACGTCTCTTCGTCACGAAGCTCGCCCACCAGAATGATATCGGGGTCTTCCCGAACCGCATGCTTCATTCCAACCCCAAAGTCAACCACATCGATGCCGACCTCTCGTTGGTTGATCAGGCACTTGTCATCGGTAAACACGAATTCAATCGGGTCTTCCAGCGTAAGAATATGTTTGGAGTAGTTCCGGTTGATATAGTTCAACATCGACGCGATGGTCGTACTCTTGCCGGATCCAGTGACGCCAGCCAGCAAGATCATTCCCTGATCGAAATGACACAGCGGTTCGATGGATTCGGGAAGATAGAGGCCTTCAAAATTTGGGATATGATTGTTCACACGGCGGGCCACCAAACCGATCTTCCCCAGCTGCTGGAGCATGTTGACTCGGAAACGCCACTCGACACCATCGACATCGACGGTGTAGGCGAAATCGGCCCCCCCTTCTGCGTCAAAAATGTTTCGCAGCCGCTCGTTCATCATGGGGAACAGCAGCTTTGCCATTTCGACGACCTCGATGGGCGCCCGGTTCAGTTCTTTGAGTGTTCCATTGACGCGTACAATTGGCGGTTTGCCCACTTTCATGTGCAGGTCGCTGCCGTTCAGTTTCACCAGAGCGCGAAAATACTTGTCGACATCCAGGTCTTCGCGTCGGTTGACAAAACGCGTGACCATGCGGTCGATGGCTTCCGCGTCTCGTTCCTGCAGACTTTTACCATTGGACGGGGCTGGCTGGGGCGGTTTTTTGGTTGTCGGTTTGGACATCGATTGCTTTTCTCATTACTAGGTTGGCTGACGAAACGGATTCCGTGGAAGGCGAAGCAGTTTCGTGAACGGCCAACGCAACGATGGGAAGGTAACGCCCGTTGCCAAGGTTAGCCGCCTCCCTGATTCTATCTATTTTTGCCGCTCCGTGAGGAGAATTTCGCGTCGCGTTCCCGAAATCTTGATTCCGGGTGAACGGTGCGGGCCAATCTTTTTCCCAACTTTTACTTTAGGCGGGAGATACCGAGTTTTCAACCAATCGCCAAGTTTCCCACTGAAATTGCGCCGCATAATCCGCTCAACCGTAAAGTTCACAAAACGTTCGCGGCGGCGAGCAACCGCCAGTTGATTGAGGGAGCCGCTGCCCGTTCGCGTTTGCCTCGCTGTGATTCCCGCTTGACGAGAACCAGTCTGTGCAAACAATCAACAGCGGCGCAGACGTTCTTCGAAAGGTAAGTCAATGAATTCCGAGTTAATCGACCGATCAAAAAGCATCCAACAGCGAATCACTCAACTGCGAGATAGTCTTTGACTTTGAGAATAAGCTGACGGAGGTCAAGGCGATTGAGGATCAGATGGCGGCGTCTGGATTTTGGGATAACCAGGAAACAGCCCAGGAAACCGTTGGTCGACTCAAATCGGTCAAGTCCATTGTCGGTCCCTTGGCGGAGTTACTGGTCTCTGGTGAGGATCTCAATGCGCTGATTGAAATGGCCGAAGAAGACGAATCCATTGAGCCCGAGATTCTTCGCGAGATCAAATCGCTGGAGAAGCAATTGGAGGAATTGGAGCTTAAATCGTTGCTGAATGGACCCCATGATAACAGCGGTGCCATTGTCACGATTCACGCCCGCGACGGCGGTACGGATGCCAATGATTGGGCCGAGATGATGTTGCGGATGTATATCAGCTGGGCGCAGAAAAGTGACTATGCGATTGATTTGCTTGACCGCAACGAAAATGACGAAGCCGGTATCAACAGCGCGTCCATCGCGATTCGCGGTCCGATGGCCTACGGTTATCTTAAAGGTGAAACCGGTTTGCATCGGCTGGTCCGAATCAGCCCTTTCAATTCGGAAGGCAAGCGACAGACAAGTTTCGCAGCAATTGACGTCGCGCCCGAAGTTTCCGATAGCGCTGAAATCGACATCGAAGAAAAAGATGTGCGAGTGGATACCTTCCGAGCCAGCGGGGCTGGCGGTCAGCACGTCAACAAGACGGACAGTGCCATTCGACTGACCCACATGCCAACCGGCATCGTCGTGCAATGCCAAAGCCAGCGCAGTCAACACAAAAATCGTGCCCAGGCCTGGAAGATGCTGCGGGCACAACTTGCCCGAGTCGAAGATGAAAAGCGGGAAGCGGAAGAAGCCGAGAACTATCAAAGCAAAGCCCGCGTTGGATTTGGTTCCCAGATCCGGAACTACTTCCTGCATCCTGACCAACGTGTCAAAGACGCCCGGACAGGCCACAGCATGGGAGATTTCAACAAAGTTCTGGATGGTGAAATCCAGGGTTTTCTCGATGCGTACCTGAACTGGCAGGCCAAGTCCGGGAAGTAGGATCAATCACGATGATTGAATCGAGGTGGGCGATTTTCGCTGCAGCCAGTCCGGGCATTCGGTCGTCGCGACTCAAGGAGCGAAAACGGCAATCAGCACGAAAAAGAAATAGACTCCCAGCAGACACCACCAGGCAAAACGAGCGGTCGGGTGCGTTACCTGAACGATCCCCATTGCGATCAACAACAGCAAGGCGGCAAACCCGAGCACAATTGCGACCAGACCGGCGTCCATCCACTGTAACATCGCTGCCGCGACAGCGACCAACGTCGTGCCCAACAGCAGGTGCATCAATCCAAACTGCAACCTGGGTTTCGCTGGAGGCTCGAGCAACGGACCAACTGGTAGCTGTGACTCCATGATCCTCTGCCGTGCTGCATCGACTTCAGGGTCGGTTGGCGCCAGCTTCAACTCGTCTTCTTCATCCCTCGATTCTTCATTCACGTTCTTCGCCTGACGCTTTCCCCAGGGATGATCAACGCGTGTGGGACGGTCGCAAGGACCGCCCACTTCCGTTTGCTGAGCCTGATGCGGAAGAAGATTTTATGACAAAGTCAGAGAAAGAGCGGATCGCTAACCTTTTGATCAGCGTCTCGGAGGCTGTAGCGGTGACCAAGCGGGCCGATCGTCAGACCGCCGGAACTTCTTCGATAGCGTGCAGGGCCGACAGATAAAGCAGCTTCTTTTTGTGATCCTTGGTCAGCCTCATCAGATTGGAAGCAGCGCGAATCACGTCGCGGCGACTTACTTGCCCAACCAGCGTTTCATTTTCAAGAACGGGCAGGCGGCGACGGGGCGTCGTCAAGAATATTTGCGCAATACTGAGTACCTGCATTCCGGGATCGATGGTGATCGGATCAGTGTCCATGAATTTCCCGATTTGATTGGTTGGCAAGCCTTCGTAGGCGGCGTCAATCAGCACTTCCATACATGACTTTTCCGAGAAGACCCCCAACAGCCTGCGGTTCTTGTCAATGACCGGTGCGCCGGAGATATTGTACTTGACCAGCATTTCAATTCCGTGGAACACATCCGTTTCAGCGTCGAGCGTTACCAGTTTGGTGGTCATGATATCGCGTGCGTACAAGACAGGTGGAAGGTTGGTCATGGTTTTCCCTTTCTCAGAATGCCCGATCTAACAGTGCCGTTAATACACGATCAATAACGTGATGCGGCGTTAGCCGATCGCCAACCGAATGCAACCGCACACATTTGCGACCGAGAATTCAATTTAACCATCCAGGGGAACAATGCAAAAAAAAAGTCGGCCAATCAACTCCACTCAAAATGCTTGTGAATTTTGTCACGAACTTTGTTCGAGTTTTGAAAGTTAATGGGCACTCGTTTGGACAAGAGATTTTTTTTGATAGCAGAGTTTCAGTAATCGACGGAAGTGCCGGTTGCATCGGGATTTTGACGACTCCGAATTCCGAGTCCAATACCTGGACCCTGCCTGATCGCCGAAGATGCGAACCGGTTCTTCCTGGTAAACAGGGCGAATCGCGGCGACATGTGAACCGATTTCGGCGCAGTATTTCTAGGCACCGACGGTGATGCAATTCTGAAAGACGGGCTCATCGCGTATGCAATCGAAATCGGATTCGCCAGCTACCCGTCTCCGATATTTTGGATGAAGATCCAGTGCCAATGAAAGATGATGCACTGCATCATCAACGTTTGCCGTTAAGGCAAGATAACAGGCAAGGTTGTAATGCGCGATCGCGGCCGAAGGATCAATGTTGATCGCCAGCTTCATGGAATCAATCGCCGATTGAAGTTTGTCCAGCCGTTTGTAGCACCAGGCAATGGCGAGCAAAGGGTGCAGGCTGTCAGGGTCCAGTTTGAACGATTGTTTGAAGAATGGGACCGCTTCGGTAAACCGGCCAGAGGTCCGGTGCGCCTGACCCTTGAGAAACAGGATGTACGGTTTGTGTCCCATGGGTTGGCTGATTCGATTGAGGCATTCGATTGCCCTGTCGGCCATTTTTTCGCGATGGTCCAGGCTGAGTGGCCAACGATCTTCAAACACCATCGTCAAATCAAGATAGCCCTCGGCCATTTGGATGAGTCGTCGACGCTTGGTGTGCGAGGTCGTCGCCATGGTTCCAACACCAGATGTTTCGGGTTGCTGCTTTCATTCTTCTCGGATCCAACTTTCGTTTTTGCCAAAGAAGAAGGACGCCGAATCAACTCGGCTACCTTCATTTTAGCTGGCGAATCGAGTTTGTGACGGAACGAATTTCCCGGATGGGCGTAAGTCAAATCATAGTTGGAGTTAGCGAGGCAAATATCTCCGGTTCGGTGGTGACGATAATGAGGACCGTAGCGCCAGGGAAAGCTCGTTGCCGAATTTCAACAAGTGCTGCCAGTGTTGATAAAATGCATCGTCAGGAACATCCAGCGTTTTTTGAATTAGCCAAAAAAACGGCGATTCGATTTTGTTCCGCATATTTTCGCCGGTGGTATATCGTTTGCGTTTCTGGGCCGGAGACACTCTCCAGAGCCTTGGACGAATTGAATTGAATGAAAAATCACAAGCATCCCCTGTTTCGCGGCCTGCTGATACTCACGACCGTTTGCGTGGCGGAATGTGCCTTCGCGATGAGCAGCCAGCAGTCCGAAACATCTGGATTCGACGCTTCTTCAGGCGGAAGCAGTTGGCGATTCACAGAATACGGCTGGCAGGATTCAAGCAGTTGGTACGTCGACACATTTGTGCCGCATCCAAATCTGGAATTGATCCATCCGGTGATTTTGGCGTTGTTGGTGTTGACCCTGGCCGTGACGGCAATGGTTTGGGCGTCCAATGAATGGGAAATCGCCCGGTTGTTCGGGAACCCATCTGATCGCCAAGACCAGGAAGATTCAATTTCCGACCCGGAATGTGAATCACCGCAAAAAATAACTTGATCGCGTACGATATCTGGTTGCCGGATTTGCAAAACTTCTGATGCCGAAGACAAATCTCCCGAAGCGTCAGGCGAAGTTAGCAATCGCCTGATTTCTAGACTGTAATGGCGGCGGCCGGAACCGGGAAATGCTGACACAGCTCGTTCACTTTTCGTCGAATGTCAACCAACAGGCTGTCGTTGTCGGGGTTGGAAATCGCTTCGACGATCCAGGCTCCGACTTCCTTCATTTGATCGACACCCATTCCACGGGTCGTCAGGGCCGGAGTGCCAATGCGAATGCCGCTTGGATCCATCGGTTTTCTTTGATCGTAGGGAATCATGTTCTTGTTGACTGTGATTCCGCAGCGCCCCAAGGCATCTTCGGCCACGCTGCCGCCAATTCCTTTGGAGGTAACGTCAACCAAAACGAGGTGGTTGTCGGTACCACCGCTGATCAACTTCAAACCGCCCTTTTGAAGCGAGTCGGCCAGCGTCTGGGCATTTTCCTTGACGGATTTCGCGTACGATTTGAATTCTGGTTGCAAGGCTTCTCCAAAACAGACGGCTTTGCCTGCCACGACATGCATTAACGGTCCGCCTTGCATGCCCGGGAAGACAGCAGAATTGATTTTCTTGGCGTATTTCTTTTTGCACAACACTAGCCCGCCACGGGGTCCCCGCAAAGTCTTGTGAGTCGTGGTCGTCACAAAATCAGCGACTTCGACAGGGTCGTCGTGCTCTCCGCCCGCCACCAATCCAGCGTAGTGCGCCATGTCGACGAATAGCAACGCTCCGATGTCGTCTGCGATTTCCCTGAATTGAGTGTGAGGAATTTCTCGAGGATAGGCACTTGCACCGGCGATAATCATTTTGGGTCTGTGTTCGCGGGCAAGGCTGGCAACCTGGTCGAAATCGATCCGATGCGTGTCTTTGGTGACACCATAGTGAAAGAACTGGTAGAGTTTCCCGGACAGGTTCAAGTGCATCCCATGAGTCAGGTGACCTCCGTGAGCCAGATCCAGTGCCAGGACGGTGTCGCCGACGTCCAGTGCACTGAGGTAGACTGCTTGGTTGGCCTGAGATCCGGAGCTCGGCTGCACGTTGGCAAACTCGGCACCAAACAACTGTTTGGCTCGGTCGCGAGCAATGTTTTCCATCACGTCCACGACTTCGCAGCCGCCGTAATAACGTCGACCCGGATAACCTTCGGCGTACTTGTTGGTCATCACGCTACCAACAGCTTCCATGATGGCTGGACTGGTGTAGTTTTCACTGGCAATCATCTCCAAGCCATCCTGTTGGCGCAGAGATTCGTCGTTAATCGTTTGCCAGATTTCAGGATCTTGAGATTGAAGGAAGTTCATAGGGGCCAGTTTCAAGATAAATTTGGATGGATTGAAGAAACGTAATTTTTGCCGTTCGCAAAGCGAGATGTGCGATCAGGAAAATACGCGATTATGACTGAGTAGCAACCGGCGATCGACGAGGGCCGAGAAAAGACAAATTTAATCGACCAGCGACGAACTCCTTCATTCTAATTCCTCGACGATTACTTCCAAGACGCCTTGATTATCATTCATGTTGGCCGGTGATTCATTGATGCGAAAACAAAGGGTCCCGGGTTTGTCGAATGTGATCACGGATTCACGACCGACGGCTTGCGGATCCAGTAACCCACGCACTTGCTCCTTGATGGTCTGGGCGTTCTGGTCCAGCAATCCGACCATCAACATGCCCAACGGTCTTTGTCGATAGTAGTCGAGCGTGATGCCGTTTGCCTCACAAGGCCAAGGTTGCGTCGTTTTTCCGACTTGAAAACGGCCCCCGCCGTGTACCCGGAAACGGTCACCAGGATTAACGACGACACCAGTTTTTTGCCAGCTGTGATCCGCGCGAATCTTGAAGCGGGCCGCGCCGCTTCTCAAATTGGCTGAATCGATGGAAATCAATCGGGACCTGTCCACGTCATAGCCGTAATCGATATCCGCCAGAAACAGGTACCAGTCGCGTTCCAGGAGTTGCCGCTGTTTTGACAGTCGATCCCGGGTCAGCACGTTGAATTGTAAAGGTGGGTTTCGGACCTGCCGCACCAGGTCAGCAAACGTCTGCCTGCTGATCGCGTGCTGCGAAAGGAACTCACAGGCCGCCCAGGCCCAGGCATAACCTTCAGCCTGACGAAACGCTGTGTTTGGAATGTTAAACACGTCGTCGAGTGAACGCAGGTTACCATTGCCGAATTCGCGGCGGATAATTTTGATCCGGCCCCAGTATTCCGATTCGCTTCGATCTTTCAGTTTGTAATTCAAGCTTAACTTGCCATCGGTCCACCGATGAAGTCCCAGAAGTTCTGCCATGCCTTCGGCATACCAGGGACTGCCGAATCCATCGAGAAACCATTCCATGAAAGCATGGGTACCTTCGTGCAGCAGCAAGTGCCGCGTGTAGTAGTTGCCCGGTTGCGTGTAGATCCAAATATCAAAACCGCGTTGGTAACCCGCCAGAAAATCGGGCAGGTCGTCCGGCATCAACCCAGCCTGTCGAAATCGTTCGCGATCCTGAATGAGAAAAGCCCGAATCTTCCAAGGTTGTGCGCGGGTTGGTTCGATCGCGAAATACTCGCACCATCGGGGAACGGCCAAATCGAAGATTTGGGTTAGCTCGTCAATTTCCGGGCGGTCTCGGACATCCGTGAAAAGGACCAGGTGCCTACCCTGGATTTTTCGAATGCCGTTGGCGGCAACCCGTTCTTCGTCAATTTCAACGGGAGCAAAACGCTGCAAAATTCCCGGGTTGATTTTCGCCATCTTGTTAATATCATCGTCCAGGGATTGTGATAGCCCGGTCGCGGACGACGTAACAATAAATAGGCAAACGACAACCCGGCAAACAAGGCCATCAATGGAACAGCTCATTCGATCGGTACCTGACTGACTGCGATACGTTTTACGTTACATTAAATTTTAACTCCATTGTATTCCACCCGCGCGTAAGAACCCGATGCTTCCATCCGTCAATCATCCGTTCTCGACTCAGGCCAGGCAGGAGAATCGAAAAACGAACCTGGGCCTGCGCATTTTTGAGGGTTGGATCATTTTTTCTTGTGTTCTCATGTTTGGTTGTCTTTCCACGACAGACAATGAAGTTGTCGTTTACGTCGCTCTGGACAAAGAGTTCTCGCAGCCCATTCTGGATGACCTTGAGTTGGAGTTAGGTCAGCGGATTTTGACCAAATTTGATCAAGAATCTAACAAGACCGTCGGTTTGGCGAATGAAATTATTCAAAATCGAAGCCGTCCGCGCACCGACATATTCTGGAACAATGAAATCTTACATACGCTGCGATTGCAAAAACTCGGATTATTGGATGTCTATCGCAGTCCGTCCGCCGAGCAATTTCCGGCGACATTCGTGTCGAAGACGGGTACCTGGTATGGGTTTGCTGCCCGAGCCCGGGTACTGATCGTGAACACGCAACTGATTCCCGACGCGGCGGATTATCCAACGTCGATCTTGGATTTGGCGGATCCGAAATGGAAAGGTAAATGCTGCCTTGCCCGGCCCTTGTTCGGCACGACGGCAACGCACGCCGCAGTTCTTTTCGATCAACTTGGAGAAGATAAAGCGATCAAATTACTTTCCAAGATCGCCGACAACGCCTTCGTGTTGGGCGGCAATAAGCAAGTCGCAATGAAAGTAGCTCGAGGCGAGTTTGCCTTTGGCATTACGGATACCGACGACGCCATTATCGAAATTGAAAATGCGCAGCCGGTCGCCATTGTGTTTCCCGATCAAGACGAAGGGCAAATGGGTACGTTGCTGATTCCCAACACGTTGTGCATCATCAAAAACGGCCCCAACACGAAACGAGCAAAACGGCTGGTCGAACGGTTGCTGAAGCCGGACATTGAGGAGCGGCTGGCCAATGGCCGAAGCGCCCAAATTCCACTCAACAGGAACATCATCACGCGGTCACGTGTCGAGGTCGCGGATCTCAAGGTGCTGCCCGCTGATTTCCAGTCTGCCGCGGATCTCTGGGAGGATGCGTCAGCCAAGTTGATCGAGATTTTTCCGACCGGCGGTCGATAGTCCGCACCCTGGCGGGTTCGATGTTACTCGACGGCAGTCGACTTTTCTGTCAAAGGCCACGGCTATGCGCCAGTTTGGCCGAGGGACTGTTTTGCTTCCACGCAATCGTCTCGGTGTATAACTGGCAATATTGGTGGGCACTTGCGGACCAGGACCAGTCCCGTGCCATGCCGGTCGACATGAGTTGCGTCCAGGTGTCACGATCCTCGTAATACATGCGAATGGCTTTTCCAACGGTGTGTTCGAGTGCACTTTGGGAAAAATCATCGAAGCTAAAACCGTTGGCAGTCCGATTCTGAATCGTTTCAAAAGTCGCATCGACCACAGTGTCTGCCAAGCCGCCCGTTCGCCGAACCACGGGAATCGTTCCGTAGGCCATGCTGTACATTTGATTCAAACCACAAGGCTCGTACTCACTGGGCATTAAGAACAGGTCCGCACCGGCTTCAATTCGATGGGCCAATTCATTCGAGAAATCCAAGGTCACGGAGAGTTTTTGCGGGTACTGACGATGAAGTGTTGTCAAGATATGGTGGTAGTCGGGATCCCCCGTGCCCAGCACGACCCATTGAGCTTCGACGTAATCCAGCCAGCTACGCATCAAGGGAAGGATTAGCGACCATCCTTTTTGGGAGGCCAGGCGACCGACAATTCCGATTAATGGTTTGTGCAGGTCGGCGTGCAGTTTCAAGTCGTTTTGCAAATGCATTTTGCAGCTCGATTTTGCCTGAAGTGATTCCGCAGAAATCAACTCCCCGGCTGCCGGACTCCGATAGTTGTCAGGAACGTGAACGTCGGTCGTGGGGTTCCATATCGATGTGTCGATTCCATTGAGAATGCCAGACAGTCGATCGGCACGGTTTCTCAACGCACCCTCCAAACCGCAACCTTGTTCGGGAGTCTGGATCTCCAAGGCGTAAGTTGGGCTGACCGTGTTGATTGCATCCGCAAACACGATACCGGTTTTTAGCAGATTCAACCGGCCATAGTGTTCCATTTGCTTCCAGTTGAAATACTTCCAATCCAGCCCGGTTAGCAGCATATCCCAATGCCAAAAACTTCCCTGATAGGCCATGTTGTGAATCGTGATCAACGACGCGATGTTTTCGTAGACAGGATTTTCATGGTATTCACAGGCCAACAACGCCGGGATCAAACCGGTCTGCCAGTCGTTGGCGTGGATCAGGTCGGGTTGGAGATCCAGGACCCGAACGGCCTCAAGAACCGCGCGGCAAAAGAAAGTGAATCGTTCACAGTTGTCGTCGTAGTCTTGGCCGTGTTCACCATAAATTCCCGAACGGCTGTAGTGATCCGGTTGATCCACAAAATAGATGGTCACATTGGATCCGGGTAATTTGCCTTTCAGTAGACGACCGGAGACGATTTTTGTGCCCAAAGGAATATCCAGTTGAACGTCCAGGGGACATAGTTCAGTGCCAACGGAATGAATCGAGCGAAAGGCGGGCATGAAAACAGTAACCTGATGCCCAAGTCGCTCGATTTCAATCGGTAGCGCACCACACACATCCGCAAGTCCGCCTGTTTTGGCAAACGGAACGACTTCACTACTGGCCAGCAAAATGTTCATCGGTGCAACAATCAAATGAGATGAAAGCGTGATTACGATTCCGGGAAAACATCGCGGGTTTGGACACTATGCTATTTCAAAACGCTCGGCATGACCAAGGTGGCTTAGATCGCATTTGCAGATTTGGGAGGATTCCGGGTTGGGTTGGACCAACTTGAGAGATTACGTACATTAAAAAGGTAATGGCAACTCCACTGGTGCGACG
Source organism: Pirellulaceae bacterium (assembly GCA_942492215.1). Classification (GTDB taxonomy): domain Bacteria; phylum Planctomycetota; class Planctomycetia; order Pirellulales; family Pirellulaceae; genus Mariniblastus. The sequence continues at coordinate 64,414 of CALODY010000030.1, read as the reverse complement.
ATCATTTGAGGCCGTGCAAAAAATATTGACCGTTTCCGAATCTGGAGCGTCGACATCCTGAGGCTGGCATATTGGGAATGCCGTTCTGGGAGCCGCAGCGATTGTCCCACAGAATCCTGCCCGAGGAGTATTGTCTCGGTGCACTCTGTTTTCGAGCGATCGTCAGGGAAAATCGGACTGGATTCAGAATCAAGCCGGTCGCTACATTAGCAAGAAAACAAAATGAAACTGAAAACCGAGGCGATCTGGTGGGCCCTTTCAGCGATGATGTGTTTCGCTGGCTGCAGCGAGTCGCCCTCTCGGAGTGTCGACGGCACAAACGCACTGGCCGGTAACACTTCATCGACACTCATCGATAATCGCACGGCAGACGGCCGGAAAATCCTTCGACTGCCGATTGCTTCGGCCGGCCCCCAAACCATGGACCCGGCGCAAGTCTCTCGTGCCGATGAAAAATGTTGTGTTGCACAGATCTACGAAACATTGGTTCAGTACAAATACCTCAAGCGGCCGCTGGAATTGGAACCATTGTTGCTGGAATCGATGCCAGAAGTCGGTGATGACGGAAAGAACTTCACTTTTCGACTGAAAAAGGGAGTCCATTTTCACGATGACCCCTGTTTCCCGGGAGGTACTGGGCGGGAATTAGTAACCGACGACGTGTTTTTTTCATGGAAACGACTGGCCGATCCGCGTGTTTCTGCAGCCAACGAGTGGTTATTGGAAAACAACATTGTTGGATTGGACGAATATCGTGATCTGCACTTGGAAGAACTGCGAGCCAATTCAAACGCAGTTTTTAACTACGACGCGGACATCGAGGGTATGCAAAAGATCAGCGAGTACGAGTTCAGAATTGTTCTCAAAAAAGCTCATCCTCGCTTTTACTGGATGCTGGCCATGCCGCAGTTATCAATTGTTCCGCGCGAGGCAGTCGAAGCCTATGGAGACGATTTCGCGTTGCACCCGGTCGGTACGGGGCCCTATACCCTGCATGAAAATGACTGGTTGCGAAACAAAAACATGATCATGAATCGCAATTCCAAGTACCACGAGGAATCGTTTCCGGATGAATTCATGCCTTCGGACAAATCGTCGGGTTTGGCGACATCGGTTGGCCGGAAATTGCCGCTTGTCGATCGTATTGAAACGATTTTTTATACCGAGAATCAACCGATGTGGATGGAGTTTCGCAGCCGCAAACTTGGATTCACGACCGTTCCGGGCAAGATCTACTTTCAAGAGGCTTTTGATGCCGACGAAAAAACGCTGAAACCCGGTTTTGTCAAGGAAGGGGTTACCAGCCAAACCGTGCAACTGCTGGATTTTATTTTCTATGGATTCAACATGCAGGACCCTTTGGTCGGAGGTTATACCGATGACAAACGTTATCTTCGTCAAGCGATCGCGTTGGCCATCGATTGGGAAGAAAGAAACCAGGTATTCTACGACGGTCTTTGCACGATTTACGATGGAATGATTCCACCAGGGCTTGACGGTTATCCTGCGGAGGGAAGGATCCAGGGAAGTTACCGAGGACCCGATCTTGAACGCGCCCGGGAACTGCTTTCCAAAGCAGGCTTTCCAGATGGAAAAGGACTTCCGGCGATCCGCTATCACATGTCGCTGGCCGATCCTGGGCCGAAAATGGTCGAGATGACGGCGAAGCACCTGGCAGACATCGGCGTCAAAATCAAACCACAACTTGACGACTTCGAAGTTTTTATGGAAGCCGTTGACAACAAAAACGCCATGATGTTTTACTTCTCGTGGATTTCGGATTACCCCGACTCCGAGAACAATCTGGCGTTGTTTTACGGTCCCCACGAAGCACCAGGTAACAACTATTTCAACTACCGGAATGATGACTTCGACCGACTTTATGAACAGTCATTGAACATGCAGCCCGGTCCCGAGCGGACGGCGATTTACGAAGAGCTGCGAAACATCGTGATCCGCGATTGCCCCTACATCGGATCGCTGGGGCGCGTCCGGCATTATCTCGTCAATCCGGAACTGAAAAACTTCAAGGCCACCGAGGATTTCCACAACTGGTACAAATACCTGGATGTGAAATAGCATGCCCGCCGACAATCCCAGCTGGCCCGCCTGAAGATGCGGTTGCAACGTCACACGTGGTTTCAATTGCGGATGATGACGGCAGCATCACTTCGTGTTTCAACGTGACCGACGACGCAGGTCGCAGGTGCACCGCCGGAACGCGCGCGGTCGATTAATTCGTCGGCCTTCTGTTCGTTGATGCTGACCAATAATCCCCCGGAAGTTTGGGCATCAAAAACAAATTCGGTTAGCAGCGGGTCGGCATCCGCGGCGATTTGCACGGTAGTTTTCGAGAAATCGCGATTGCTGACGCTGGCCCGTGTCTTGTTGCCTTTTTTTGCGAGTTCTCTCGATCCGGGCAACAGCGGTAGCCGATCCAGCTCGATCACCAGCGTCACATCGCTGGAAAGCGCCATCTCGCTGGCATGGCCGGCCAATCCGAAGCCGGTGATATCGGTCGTGGCTCTGGCACCGCACGCCAACGCGGCTTGGCTGATCGCGGCGTTCAGCCCCGCCATACTTTCGGACGCCGTCTGGATGACTTCTTCGGGGCAACGATTGGCTTTGAAGGCGGTCGTGATGAAACCCGTTCCCAGCGGTTTGCTGAGCACGAGCAAGTCGCCGGGCCGGGCAGCCTGGTTCGTCATAAGCTTGTCGGGCGACACGACTCCCGTTACCGATAAACCATATTTGATCTCGGTATCACGTACGGTATGCCCCCCGGCAATGACAGCCCCGGCTTCAATGACGCGATCTGCCCCGCCGCTCAGGATTTCGCCGAGAATGTCCAATTCCAGCTGGTCGTCAGGAAATCCGACGATGTTTAAGGCGGTGATTGGTTTTCCACCCATCGCATAAACATCGCTCAGTGAATTGGCTGCGGCGATTTGTCCAAATACGAACGGTTGGTCCACCAAAGGCGGAAAAAAATCGAGCGACTGAATAATCAACAGTTCACCCAACCGGTAGACACCGGCGTCGCTGAATCCTTCGGCCCCCACGATGAGATTGGGATCTTCAAACTTTGGCAAACCCTGCACTACCTGTGCAGTACCCGCTTGGGGTAGTTTGCCTGCTCAGCCAGCGCAGCTGGCGTAGTCGACCAGTCGTTTTTTCTTGCCCCACAAAACCATATTTTTTTTCAGTAAAGGGTGAATGGCTCAATACGGTTGTCTTGGTTCAAAGCGAAACCGGATTACCGAAACGGGAAAACGACCATCCGGTTAAAACAGGAATTTCAATCCCTGAGACAGGTATACCCGGTTCGTTTTTACAGTAAAAAGGTCGAATCATAGCATTCGTTGCTCGACTTGAATACCTTTCGCTACGGTCAGACTTGACATAGTCTCGCTTAAAAACCCTGTTGCTGGCTGAGCCGATTCAAACGCAACGCCAACATTCCAAGCAAGAGTCCGCTGACGATCATCGTGATCCCGAACACGACGAAATAGGAAGATGGTGTGACCGATGATTCTTCTTCGAAAAACAAAGCCAGCAAAACGAGATAACCTACGAGCGAAGAAATCGTCGTTACCGTGACCAGTTCAATTCTTCGAAAAAAACAGGTTATCACCAACAGCAACAAATAAAGTGAAAACAACGATCCTCGTGGCGCTGGATTGACGCCTAACACGATTGTCAAAAACACAGGGTTCGCACTGGCCCAGGCCAGCGGCAGGGCGAACCGGGTCTTGAGTCTGTTTTGCGCTTTTTGTAATACAAAGACAGCAGTGCACCACACGAAGAGAATCGCCTGGTTGTACAACAGCAAATGCCAACTGCGTTGATCGGAACCGCTAAATGTCAAATAGTTGATGAATATGACGGTCATCATCACCACCGTCGCTGCCATATGGGAAGCCAGTACCGGTTCTCGAATCGTCCATTTTCGAAATCGCCGCCTGAAGTCGTTCTTGGCACCGATCGGTTCGCCAGCCAAAAACTGTTGAAGATCAACTGCCAGGTCGTTGGCTGTTCCGTAGCGATCGGTTGGGTTTTTCTCAAGACATTTGAGACAGATGACTTCCAGGTCTTTGGGGATCGAGGCAACCAGGTGCCGGGGTGGAATCGGCTCCTCCTGCAAAACTCGCATCAGGGTCTCGATTTGCGTTTGTGCTTGAAATGGGGGACGGCCCGTCAACAAGGCATACAAGATTGCACCCAGCGAATAGACATCGGCCAAAGCCGTAATTTGATCCAGCTTACCGGCTGCCTGTTCAGGCGGCATGAAGCAGGGAGTTCCGATCACGACTCCCGTCGCTGTCAAATCGCTGGCACCCTCAACGCGTTTGGCCAAACCAAAATCGGTCACTTTGGGTTCATCGTTTTGATCCAACAAGACGTTGCCGGGTTTCAGGTCCCGATGAACAATTCCGCGCGTGTGCGCTGCGTGAGCCGCCAAAGCAATTTTCCTGACATAGTTTGCCGCCTGACGGGGAGAGACCCGCCCCTTTTGGATCACCGCCGACAAGCTTTGGCCATCAACAAATCCCATTGAAAAAAAGTGTTGACCCTGCCAGCAACCAACGTCAAAGACGGGGACAATTCCGGGGTGATCCAAATGGGCCGCTGACTCAGCTTCCAGTAGGAATCGCTTGACCTCATCTTCGCTGGCAAGCTGCCCGGATACGATCATTTTCAGCGCGACAATTCGATTCAGGCTGACCTGCCGAGCCTTGTACACGACGCCCATGCCGCCGTGGGCGATTTCTGACAGCAGTTCATAATCGCCAAATCGGCGTGGTAACTGTCGGCTGATGGCGTCAAATGGTTCGGTCTTACGGTCCGGATCTGGCGGAATGGTTGGTGCAAATCCCCGTCCTTCGGCAGGTTCAGCATGATGGCCGACATCGACGGCGTCGATCGTCGGCTCCTCGAACGTCTTCCCCAATTCGTGTGACCGTAGCAATGCATTCACTTCCCTACGGACTTCCGGAGTATCGCAGCAAATCTGGTCGACGTATTCGTATCGCTGATCAATCGAATTTATTTCAAGCGCAACGAGATAAATCTCCTTTGCGCTTTTTCTTTGATTCGACATCCAACTGCCCGTGTCAAGAAAGCCATTCACCGGCGATTAGGGGACAACTCCGGAATTACTATTACGTTTTACGTTACACGTTTTTGAATCAAGTTGCCAATTAATCGTCGAAAACGAATACGTTCCGTCCCTTCACGCCGGCCAGGGCGATGGCGGATGAAAATCAATCAGGTGCCGAACCTACCGGGTTCCTGGAGTGGGCGTCATGGCCTGCATGGCCGCCTTGATTTCCAGTTCCCAGCCCGGGTCAGCGTCGGGCAGCCGCAGCCTTGGGCCGCGGTATTGGTCCAGACTCGGTTCAAATGCTGAACGACTCGACAGCAATACCAGTTTGGCATTCGCTTTTCGCTTTTCGAACTGATCAAGGGTTGTGACGACATGCATGAGCCACGTATCCGCCTGTTCTAGCGCTTGAATCTTTTCAAGACACTGAGTTACCTGGGGGTGATGGTCAGTCAGCCACACAATCTCGTTGGGCTTCTGATCCAAATGGTTCAACAATTGGCCAACCGACATTCCACAAACTGGATGTATCATTTCCCCGGCAATCTGGGCCGCTGGCTCCAATACAAACCGGCGAAACGACATCCGCGGATGTGGCAGGGTCAACGTCTCCGAATGCAATTGGCAATCATCGAACAGCAGCAAATCCAGGTCGACTTTTCGAGCTCCCCATCGAACTCGACGGTCGCGTCCGAGCCGGTTTTCAATTTGAATCGTTCGCTGATGGAATGCCTCAACGTTCAACCTCGTTTGCACCAATACGGCAGCATTAAGAAACTGGGGCTGCCCGGTTGGTCCGCCAACGGGCCGCGTTAAAGCCAGATCACTGACTTTTTTAACCAAAACTTGATCGAAGCTTTCCAAGTATTTCAACGACTGTTGAAAGATCGCCTCTCCATCGCCCAGATTGGATCCGAAAGCGATGAGGCATTCATGCATGGCGGTCAATCTTGGCAGTCATTCGACCGTTCGCCGCCAGCTGGACCTGTTCGGGAAGGTGGAATCGAGACATGAAAAAACGACGGAAAGCATCCGAGCCATCCCGCCGCTATTCTGGATCGTCGAATAATGCCAACTCAGCCAGATAAAAATAAAATGTGCACCTGTCGATCAGCTGCCCTGCCAATCAAAAATAATACGTATCGTTTCCTGCGAATACGTTTGGCAATCCCTTTACCAATTATTTTTATACAGGCAAATAAAGGGCGTGGACTCCGCTCCACGACTTGCGTCGCCGACTATCGTGTCCCTCGGTCGCCGCCACCCAAACTCTTGAACCGCTTCATGCGATTTCTTGTTTCTGTTTTAGCTTCGTTGCCGCAAAAATTAACAAATGAAAAAAGGCTTACAGCCTACTCGTTCGGCGGGCGGAAATCACAAGAGGCATATCAGTCTAATTGCCGAACCGCGAGGTAAAGAAAACTCAAAACATAAGATGCAATGTCAAAATGTTTTCGTCGTTCGAAAAGGTTGACTCAAGGAGGGCATTTGTTCAAGATCCGTGACGTCCAACGTTCGATGTTTCCTGTCTGATCTTGACTTGAAGTTTTCTTCAACTTCGATCCACATTTTGAGAACGAAGCCGATGTTGTCAAGCAAGCTTTTCATTTTTTTGCGTCAAAAACTTTTTTTGATTTTCGAACTTGCGTTTGGATGACCAGAAACGAATCGCATAATTTGAACGCCGGACTTGTGACTCGCAAACGGCGTTCCTTTTGAAGAAAGATTTGATTCGAAAAATATCGTGTGTTCTGAATATCAACTGGTTGTCAATATACCTCGTTGCAAAAAACAAGTACGATGGGCAATTCACTTGTCCTAACCGAGAAGCTAATTGCGCATGTTTTTTTGCATAAGACAATTTTATGGTGCCAGCAAAAAGTTCAAATTGGGAGCTTGACTGAATTGGAGATCGTTCAATATCCGCATCCGACCCTGCGTTATAAATCAAAACCGGTGCTGCGAGTCGACCGAGAATTGAAAGCCATTGTTCGCGAAATGTTCGAGTTGATGTACGACGCACGCGGCATCGGGTTGGCGGCTAACCAGGTAAACCTTCCTCTCCAGCTGTTTGTCCTGAATCTGACCAGTGACCCCGATGAAGGCGAAGAGTTCGTGTTCATCAACCCGGTAATCAGCGCGCCGAAAGGAAACGACGAGGACGAGGAAGGCTGTCTCAGCATTGTCGGTGTAACTGCCCGCGTCGCGCGGCCTGAACAAGTTCGTATCGCGGCCTATGACCTGTCCGGCAATAAAATCGACCAAACGGTCGAAGGTCTATTTTCTCGCGCGGTGCAACACGAGTTGGATCACCTGCAAGGTGTATTGTTCATCGATCGTATCCAAGAAACCGCAAAAAAGCAGATTGACGCAGAACTCGAAGAGTTTGAAATCGACTTTGAAAGTAAGCGGTCGACCGGTGAGATGCCGGACGACGATGCGATCAAAAAACACCTGACCGAAATTGAAAACCGTTACTGCTAGAAATCCATGCGCATCATCATGTTTGGTACCGGCCCTTTTGCCGTACCAACGTTTCAATCCCTGCTCGATTCCTCCCATGACGTGCTAGCGCTCGTGACGCGCCCGATCAGGGATCCTGGCAAGCGGCGAAAATCAGCCGAGAACCCAGCCCGCGACGTCGCAGTTCGGTGTCAAGTTCCAGTCTTCGAACCACCAAGTTGCAACGACAGCGAGTTCATTCAAAAGCTGACCGGCATCGAGGCTGACCTGTTCGTGGTTTGCGATTATGGGCAAATCCTCTCCCGGGATTGCCTCTCAGCTGCCAAGCTGGGTGGAATCAACTTGCATGGTTCGTTGCTGCCGAAATATCGCGGTGCGGCACCGATTAACTGGGCCATTTATTATGGCGAAACCAAAACCGGCGTGACGATCATTCACATGACACCCAAGCTCGACGGTGGCCCTTGCCTGGCCCAGTCAGAAATTGAAATCGGACCGACTGAAACCGCTGAGGAACTCGAGCCAAAACTGGCTGTCTTGGGAGTCCAACCGGTGCATCAAGCGATCGAAAAACTGGCTTGCTGGGATGGCTCTTCGCCGCTGGGAACTAAACAGGACCCAGAACTCGCGACTCGGGCCCCGCGTTTAAAAAAGTCCGATGGAGCCATCGTTTGGTCTCGGTCAGCGACACAAATTGTCAACCAAATCAGAGCCTTTCAGCCTTGGCCCGGAAGTTTTACCAGCTGGCATTCCGATCAATTGAAACAACCAATTCGCCTGATCGTTCTCGCGGCGGAAGGTGTTCCCAATGACCAGCCGGCAATTCACCAACCGGGACAAGTCGCGTTTTGCGACAAAAGCCGCCTGTTGATTCAAACGGGGGATGGGATTCTTTCGATCAAACAAATCCAGCCGGCTGGAAAACGTGCGATGGCCATCGAAGAATTCTTGAGAGGACGGCACCCCAATGTGGGGGACCCAATGAGTGAAACGCCCCAATAGGTGGGGTGACCGCGGCCGGCACATCGAATGGACTCTGCGACGAAGTCTCGCGTGTAACGGTCGACGCAAACCTCCCGTTTCGACTCGCGTCAGCGAAATGAGTCGTGGTAGACTATCTCCTCATGACGAGGGCTAACGCACCAAGGTTCAGTTGGGTAACGGCCGTCCTGATGTTTGAATCGCCCTCCTTGCGCTACGGTTCGCCTACTTCAATAACCAGATTACGAGCTCGATGACCCACAAGCTTTACATTGAAACGGTCGGCTGCCAAATGAACATGCTCGACAGCGAGATGGTCGTTGCCAGTCTGCGCCGCGAAGGATATGAACTCGCCGGCTCCGTGCAGGACGCCGATACGATTCTGTTCAATACCTGCAGTGTCCGTGAACAGGCGGAAAACAAGACCTACAGCGCTCTGGGCCGGCTCCGATCGGAAAAGAAGAACCATCCCCATAAAATCATCGGAGTGATGGGATGCATGGCCCAAAAAGACCAACAGATCATATTTAAACGTGCACCCTACGTTGATATCATCGTCGGTCCTGGCCAACTGCAGCAAATCCCGTCATTGATTGCGAAGGCCCGCTCCGAAGGCGGCCAACATTCGGCGCTCAGTCTTGGTCGAACCGACGGCGCCGTCAAAGAGATCAAGCGCAGTCATGAAACATTCGACCCGTTGCGCGATCCCACGATGCGACCGACACCCTTCCAGGCGTTCCTGCGCATCCAGATCGGTTGCGACAAATTTTGTACGTATTGCATCGTGCCAATGACCCGGGGACCGGAACAAGGTCGCAATCCGGATCAGATTTTCGAGGAAGCCAAGATCCTGGCCGATCAAGGTTGCAAAGAAATCACTTTGTTGGGACAGACCGTCAACAGTTATCGGTTTCGAAATGGCGATGGAAAAGAAACGCGGCTGGCCGATTTGCTGTACCGGCTGCACGAGCTAGACGGTATCGAACGGATCAAATTCGTTACGAATTATCCCAAAGACATGACGTTTCAACTCTTGACGACGGTCCGCGATTTGAAAAAAGTCTCGCCGTACCTGCATGTTCCACTTCAGAGCGGGTCGGATGCTGTGCTCAAACGAATGAAGCGCGGGTATAGCGTCGGGGATTACCGTGACATGATGCAGCGAATCCGGGAAACGCTGGGGAAAGCTGCTTCCATTTCCAGCGATTTCATCGTCGGGTTTTGTGGTGAGACCGAGGCGGAATTTCAGGAGACCGTTGACCTGGTGGAAGAATGCCGCTTCAAAAACAGCTTTATATTCAAATACAGCGAACGGCCGGGTACCAAGGCTTCGGATCATCTTCCCGATGACATTCCGTTTGAAGTCAAGCGCCGTCGCAACAATGAATTGTTGGCAGTACAAAACCGAATTAGCGAGGAAGACAATCATCAGTTTCTTGGCCAAACGGTGGAAGTTCTCGTCGAAGGACCGAGTAAGCGATCGGAGGCTCCGGTGAATCAAATTGACCAACCGCAAACTCCACCTCGCACCGATCAAACTTCCGCCGGCACCCCCATTCAATTGACGGGTCGGACCCATTGCGATCGCATTGTCGTGTTCGACGGCACGACCCGATTGGTCGGTCAAATCATTCCCATTGGTATCTACGACGTGTCGGCCTTTACCCTGTTGGGAACGGTCATTACCGATCACGTTGCGTCAACCCAATTGGTTGGGCTGAACACCCGATAAGTGTGATCATGTTCGACGATCCAGCGCCTCGCTGGCGTTGGGTGCTGATAGTTGCCGTGCAGTAGCATTGGCAAAAAAAACAGGGTGTTCGCTGACGAAAGTTGCACCTGATTTCGCCTTGCGGCATCCTCGAATTGTTGCTGTAATCCCTGCCCCGTAAACGGATTTGGAAGGAGCAAGGAATGCGCTTTTTTTTGACACTGATAGCAGTTCTATTCATCGTGCAATCGGGTTTTGTTTTAGGTCAACAACGGCCAACTGCCAAACCAAAGCTGAAGGCGCCCACTCCCGTGACCCCAGCGGAGTCGGCAAAACCTCAAAATCCTGCGGTAATGTTGACGCCGATTTCCGGCGATTCGAAACTGAATCTGTCGTTGATCGACGATGTTTGCGCCCACCAGGAAAGGCGAGTGCAAGTGTTTCGTTTAACCAACGCCCCAGTCCAGGACGTCGCCGATACCCTGAATCAATGGTTGCAGTCGAAACTCGGCAAGGGCCAGGCGGAGGTTGACGGTTTCATTTGTAATGCACCGGTCATCATCGTGCCCGAGCTGGCTACCAACTCCTTGATCGTTTCCATGGCATCTGATTTTTCGCAAGCCCAGCAAATCGAAAAAATCATTCAGACGCTAGATCGGAAACCGCGCACGATACGGGTTCAAGCCGTATTGAAGAAAACGGTCAACGGACAGACGACCGTGATCGGCCAACCCCACCTGATATTGCGGGAAAACGAGCAAGGCGCCGTCACGTTTGGCACTTCGGACGAAAAATATACGATTGAAATTACCGCTCGCGCCGAACAACTTGACAAGCCGATCAAAACGATTCTGCATTCGGCCAACCAACCAGGATCGGCAAAAAGAGACCGCTGAATGTTTCGGAGCATCTCGTTAAGCCGAGATTTCGATAGGGGAACTCTATTGGATGCCACGCAAATGGATCCATTGAAAAACGGACACTTGCCCGTTCGCCTTAGATCCCCGCGTCCAGGTTATTGAATTTTCCGACGCGCAGCAATTCTTTGACCAAATGACCGGGCGTATCAAATCGTTCATTGGGATCTTTTGCCAACATCTTCATGACCACACTCTGAAACAGGTCGTCGACTGCAAGTTGAAATTTTTTCGGGGGAACAGGCTGTTCATCACGAATACTCTGGATGATGTCGGTCATCGAGGCTCCGCTGGCCGGCGGACGACCCGTTAGCAGCGCATAACAAGTTGCGCCCAAACCATAAATATCGGAACGCGTGTCGATGTCGACGTCCGCCCGGGTCCTTTCAGGCGCCAGGTAGGGTAATTCACCCAGGATTTCGCCCGGCTGGGTGACCTGTTGAGCCAACGTGCCTTCCAGAGCTTTGGCGAACATGAAATCACCCAGCAAACACATTTCGTCGCTTTGGCGTCGAATGATGTTGGTCGGCGTCACATTCCGATGAACGACTTTGTGTTCGTATCCCTTCTGCAGTGCCAAGCCGACATCGACGGCAACGCGCCAAGCTTTTTTCCAGTCCAGCATGCCCTCGATACCGGTCCTCTGAATCAGTTGAGCGAGGTTTTCGCCTTGGATCAATTCCATGGCAGCCCAACAATAGGGCCCGTTTTTTCCGGCGCCGTAAAGCCGCACGATGCGCTCGTCTTTGATCGGCAACATCGTCTTCATCGCCCGCACGAAACGCTGCCGCTGATCGTCGTTCGCTGTGAATTGAGGCGTCAAAACCTTGACCGCCGCTTCCCGGCTTTTCTCAGCATCAAATGCCTTAAACACCATTCCCGATTTACCTTTGCCAATAATCTCCGTCAGCTTGTAGGGGCCCAATTCGCTGCCCACCAACTGAAACAGGGGTTTCGTCTCGATTATCGGCGGGCGCGCCGATGGCGCAACGGTTTTCTCGGGCGAGCCATGCCGTTCGACGCGCAGCCGCGTATCGCCTGCCTGAATGACATTCCCAATCTCGATGTTCGATTCATCAATCTTTTTGCCTTCGACAAACGTTCCACTCGAGCTCCCTTGGTCCACTACCTTGATCGGGCCCCCGTCGGTGCCGATCTGGAAGTGAATTCGAGAAACCGAGGGATCGCCCAGTTTGAGATCGCTTCGATCGCCACGACCAACCAGCAGTTCCTGTCCGGTTTTCAATTCAAACGTTCGCCCGGCGTCGGGTCCGGCAATCACCGTCAGTCGAAGATCCATTGATGTACCACTTATTTCGCAAATTCAAAAAAGGAAGAGGAAATTATACCGACAATCGACAGAGGTTACGAACGGTTTTCGCGTCGACGGCCCTAAACGGCGCAATTACAATTGGGCTCAACCAAGCTGAGGAATAGTAATAAAGGAATCCGTTGGAAATCTCTTGTCCCGATTGTCAACAGAGTCTCACCTATGACGGTGAACCACCGCGTTTCTGCCAACATTGCGGGCATTCACTTGTTAGCCATTTGAATCCGTCATTGGCAGACGATGGCGATGCCACCGTCGCGCCCACCAAGGCTCCGGTCAGCTCTTCCGATCCTACTGTCGTGGGGGACGTGGTCGGTCCGTTCCGCTTGGTCCGCTGGCTGGGAGCGGGCGGCATGGGCGTGGTTTGGGAGGCCGTTGAAACCGCGACCGGTCGCCGCGTCGCGCTGAAACGGTTATCCAAAAGCATGATTGCCGACGAAAATTATGTGCAGCGATTTGTTCGAGAAGGCAGGTTGGCGGCGCAGATTTCCAATCCCAAAGTTACTTTCATCTATGCGTCCGGTGAAGAAGACGGTCAGCCGTTCATCGCCATGGAACTGATGCCGGGCAAAACGCTGGCCGACCGGGTCCAGGAAGAGGGATCGCTACCCGTTTCCCAAGCCGTCGATAACATGCTCGATGTCGTCGAGGGACTCATGGCGGCACACCAGTTGGGACTCATTCATCGAGACGTGAAACCATCCAACTGTTTTCTCGATACCGATGAGTCCGTCAAAATCGGGGATTTCGGCCTTTCGAAATCGTTGGTTACCAATGATGCCAATCTCACCCAGACCGGCACTTTCCTGGGAACGCCGTCCTACGCGGCACCTGAGCAGATCCGTGCTGGTGAGCTCGATGAACGAACCGATATTTATGCCGTCGGGGCGACACTTTTCAACTTGCTGACGGGACGGACGCCATTCGAAGGAGATGCGATGTCGGTCACGGCTCAAATCATCACCGACGATGCGCCTCCGGTCCGAGAACTGAATGAACGTGTGCCGAAAGATCTTAGCCGTGTCATCGCCAAATGCCTGGAAAAAGATCCCGCTCGACGGTTCCCTGATCTGAACCAACTTCAACTGGCGCTGCTGCCATTTGCGTCCGATCGGCAGTCTCTTGCCAATATTGGTCGCCGCATCGCTGGCTACATGATTGACACCCTGCTATTGCAGATATGTACCGGGATCGTGCTGGGTTCGGTCGGCGCGACGATCGGCATACGTTCGGCTTTGGGCCGGCTGCCGGCTTCGAAAATGGAGGACCGAATCGAGCCGCTGGTCTTCTGGGGAGGAACGGCGACGTGGCTGGTGACCATTTTGTATTTTGCGGTTTGCGAAGGCTGTTTCGGTCGTGGACTTGGAAAACGCATGATGGGACTGCGAGTGGTGGATAGTGTGGGTCAGCGACCGGGGTTCTGGCGCGGGCTGTTGCGCTCACTCACGCTGCCGGGCAATTTTGGTATCAGCTTGATCTATCTGGCCTACTTGAAACCAGCCATCGGTGCGGCAAGCCAGCTTCTCATGGCACTAAGATCCACCGTCGTGAATCTGGTCCCAATGCTGGCTTGTGTTTCTACGATGAGGGTGCGAAACCAGTTTCGCGGTTTGCATGGCTACATTAGTGGAACCCGTGTTACCCGCCTGGAAACCAGGGAGAAGCGGATTGAGGTACCAGTTGTATTGCCTCGCCAGAAGCAAATCGAGATGCAACAGTTCGGACCCTATCAAACCAATCAGTTGATGGGCGAATTCGCGGATGGTCATGTCTTCCTCGGAAGGGATGTGCCGCTCAATCGTGACGTCTGGATTGTGACCTGCACCGAAGGGGTGGCGCCGCCCTTGCAAAGAATCAATCTTGCAAGGATTTCTCGACAACGATGGTTGGACGGTGGCGAACATCCGAAGTTTGGTCGTTGGGATGCCTACGAAGCGATCAAAGGCGTTCCAGTTCAGACTTTTACAGGCTCGAATCAGAAAGCTGACTGGCAGGACTATCGCCAAATGCTCCTCGACGTCGCATTAGAACTTCGTAGGGGTTTGAAAAGTCAAACATTGCCTTCGTCTTTGACACTACCACAGGTTTGGATCGACCAGAACGGACATGCAAAACTGCTGGATCGCCAATTGGTCAATGTTGTTTCGGGTGACGGTTTTTACGCCGAGGGACCACAACCGGAGGTTGCGGTTTCGATCGACGCCAAGGCGACGCAACTTTTCAAACAGTTTGGCAGTCTGCTTTATCGAACGAAAGTTTTCCCGGTTTCCGCTCAGGAGTTTTTGACGGAGTTAAGCAGAAAAGAGGATTCCGAATCAACGTTGGACTGGGCGATCAAGGAACTTGAATCACTTTCGGGAGACATGGGAAGCTTGGCTTGGGACAGTCGAACCGGGATTCTGGGGGTCACCATCGGTATCGAACTTGCTCTTTACTATCTCGTCGCCGGATGCATCTTTTTGTACTGCTACCAGGTCGAGTGGATTCCCGCCAACCGGCGGTTCTTCGTGGGTGTCGCGGCGGGATTGGTTTTGCCGACGGTGTTCGGATATTGGTTTTACGGTGGTCCTGTTTTTAAGTTCATGGGAATTCGAGTCTGCAATTCGCGCGGTCGACCCGCCTGGCGAACGACATGCGCAATCCGCAACGCGATCTCCTGGTTTGCCCCGGTGGCTTTCATCGGTGTCTTTTTGCTGTTGATGATCATTGGGGAATCCAGCATGAATCAGACGAATGTGGTCGCCGGTTCATTGCAAGCAGATTTCCAGGAAAAACCGGCGGCCGCATTGGGTGTATTGATCACTGCGGGTTTATCTCTGTTAGCCATTTCGGCAGGTATCGTGGTCGCTCTGATAAGCCCTCAGCGTGGGGTGGTAGATCTGCTATTAGGCACAAGATTGATGCCGAAATAACAAATTTTGTCGAGATTCCGAAAACTCTGCCTGCTGGTTCAATTTGTCGTTTGGGAAGTGTCGCTCTGGAATGGTTGGGGAGGCAATGCCTTGCTTACTGCAAAAACGCCCTTAAAACGCCGATTCAAAGTCGGATTAGTTGGCGTTGGTCGCCTGGATTCGGGCAGCTTGGCAACAGCCAACGAAGCCAGTCTCCCGCTGATTTTTCGACCTCTGTTGACGCCGCAGGCCCAAGTGGTATTTTAGGGAACTTACGCAAGGATTTCTTGAGACGGATCTTTAGTGAACAGTCAGATTCTTTTAGGTAGAACAATGAAAAGATTTTTCGTCGCAGTATGCTGCACCGCACTGTTTGGAATGAACGTTTCGGCTCAAGATGCTTCGGTCATGGTCCAGGACAACGCCGCCAAATCGGTCGTTGTCCAGGCACCTGACAGCGAAGCAACTTTCGCGTCACAGGATGCGACTCAGGAGCCAACACCTGTTCCAGATGTACCAGAAATTTCCGAAGCCAATCAAGATGCTCCGGTCGCCATTCAAGATGAAAGTGCTCCGCCCGCCGCTACGGGTCAAGTAGAAATCTCGAATCCCGTCGTGCTAGGTTATCCCCTACAAGGCTCTGGCTGTGCCGGATGTTCTCAGCCGATGATGACATACTCGGCAGCCCCGATGGCTAACTGCTGTGGACAAGCTGCACCGGTTAGCAACTGCTGCCCGCAACCGACCTGTTGCCCTCAGCCGACCTGTTGCCCTCAGCCGACTTGCTGCCCGCAACCCACTTGTTGCCCTCAGCCTCAGCCGACTTGCTGCCCGCAACCGACGTGTTGTGATCCTTGTGCACAGCCGACGAAAGTCTCGCTTCGCGATAAACTTAAAGCTCGTCGTGCCAGCCGAACGGCAATGCGAAATAGTCGCAAAAACAACTGTTGTTACTAAACCAGTTGACAATTCTTAAAAAGAAAACACCTTCCAGTTCCGGGAGGTGTTTTTTTTTGACGGTGGCTGGCTCACGTCCAAATGTTAGCGGCTTAGCAAGCCCAGCTGCGGTTCACTTGCTGGTGACGCTTCCTTGTTCTTCCGCGTTATTTCGACGTTTGCCGCAACTGATGCCGCAAGACTTCGGAGAATTTTATAGATGAGCCGAATACATTTTCTCGAATTCAGATTCATGAGTTGCCCCTCTAGATGACCCGTTTGGCAATTTGAAGATATTCATGCGTTCGAGGATCGAGCCATTTGAACGCAAGTACCCATTCGAGGTTCTTTTTTAACTGATCAACTGGCAATCGACTCAATGGTTTTTGATGTTTGTAAACGGCCGCCGCGATCGCCGTCATATACAACACAAAATAGCATGGAAATTCTTCGATTCCACCCGATTCGGAGTATTCCGCTTTGGCATAGGTCCTCAACAGGTCCAACATCTTGATCGATGGAGAATCGCAAAATAATACATCGCGAAGCCGGGTCTTTTTGGGATCGCTACTGGGATCGATCCGCCGACAAGCTTCCGTCAACTTGATTTTGTCAAACGTCGTATTGAGAATTTCCGACCACATCTTTGCCAGTTCTTGGTCGGTCCAGACTTTCGTGTCCTTATTCATTTCAAGGATCCCGGTGATTCGAATCGACTGAAAACACTGTTCCGTCATCCGCAATTCTTGTTCCAAAGGTACAAATTGCGAAATCGCCTCGTCCAACACGTCCGATTTTTTGAGGATTTGAAACAGATCCTCAAGCTCCGAGTCAACCAGCGATTCATCCAGCAAATAGTCTTTCACGGTCGAACGCATGGCTCGATCAAACGCTCGTTTGGCTCCAACCATCGCGTTTCGGGCATGTTTGGGACTTTCAAAATTGCACTTCTTGGCGAGTTGGACATAGTCACCGGTCTCTTTTCCCGAGACGACCGGTACCAGGAGGCGTTCCTGGAACAATAGCCACCGCGATTCGTTACCGGATGCATCGCAATCCATTTTAAACGAATGCACTGCATTGCAAAAAACCTGTCTAGCCCAGGCGGCTTCAAAAACATCCGAGACGGGCCGTTCGTCTGGGGTAGCTTCCTCGCCAAATTCGCTCAATTGGTCCAACATCTTGTTGCTGCGAAAATAGTCGCGCACGAAGTTGTCGAGAGCCTTCAATAGGAAAGACCGGAACCGACCCCGGTCACTGTCGGCTTTGGAAACCAGGTTTTGTTCCAGGATTTTCTTCAGCACGAAATCCTGGATAAAGTCTTCGACGATATCCGCATTTAGCCTCCGGCGGAGTATCAAGTGCGCTCTCAATGCCGGCAAGTAGGAATCGACCAAGGAATCCAGAGCTTGATTTCGTTGGGGTGAACCAAGATCCGCCGCGTTCACGACGATCGACCATCGTGTTTCGGGAAACTCCTTTTTGGCGCCCGTCTCGTTATTCATGAACTGGCCAGAATCCAATACTTTCAATCAGGAGATGCTTGTCCACGCGCGGATAGCCCCCGCCGAACCGCTCGGTCAAAAACAGAGGTGGGGACATACCTGATTCAAACTGAACAGCTCGTGTCTGTCAAAAGCTACAGGTCACCGGCGATTTCTTTGAATTCCAGTTTAACGAAGATTTTCGCCGAATGTACTTGTAATTCTCAAATCGTACACGTCGTCAGAATTCTACGACGGACCGAGGCCAGAGAGTTACAGCCGGTTGACGGCAAGAGACGTTTTCCCAGCATTACCTTTCACCGAACTCCTGGAACCGAAGAAATTGGCTGCAATTGCATCGTAGGATCGGTCAAGTTTTCAGAAACAGAACCCGGGCGTTCCCAAGCACGTGCGGCGCGACCGTCGCGCGGTTGCATCGTAGACGGAATAACAACGCCTGGAGCCTGAAAAGCATTTGGAGCTCGGGTCGTACCAACCGAGTCGCGTGGCAACACAACTCCCTGATCGGTCAGTGGACCTAGGGTTTGGTTTTGCAAATTATTGCTTGGCAAGTTCGCGCCGGCATAGTTACTCGAGAAGGAGGAATAGGGTCTCGTAGAATTTTGCTGCGGCATGACGGCACCGACAAACGCGGGTCCGACCGTGTTTGCTGAAGAGGTTTTCGAATTCCCTTCTATCAAAGCGCCGGACCAAAGGTTGGATGGAGACGTGCGGTTCACGGGAGCAGAGAACCTAGGCATCACAGCACCAATCTTGTCCGGTTGTGAATAGGTCGCATTGTTTGGTTGAATCACAACGTCAGACTGAATTGGATTGGCGCCTGGAGGCCTGTCGGCTGGCAAGACGGCGCCGGTTCGATTCGGCAGAGTACGGGCCGGGCCGTTGTTGACATCCCCGAATTGTTCCCCGACCCCCGCGTGGAATGGAGTCGAGGCCAGTATTGGTTGAAGAGCTGCTGATTTCGATTCTCGATCGGTCCGTTGGGAAGCGAATCCTTGGTTGACGGAGACGTCCGGTTGCTCGAGTTCGGTTTGTGATCGAACCGTGGCTGCTGTACCAGCCGCCGTCGGCGAAGGCGGCGTTGTAAGCTCGGTACCCGAAAGCGTCTCATTCACCAAGCTTGGCACTTCATTGTCTTCAACCTTTTGCGACATATCGACTGGCTCGAGCATCGAAACATTGGTGACGGCCACCTGATCGTTACGAAGCGGTTGGGCAATCGTCGGATTTCGCAAAATGTAATTGAGTTTACGTTTTCGACGAGATTGACGACGGGCGGCACTGATGTAAGCGCCGGGATCCGACTCGTTTTCAGCTAGGGCGACACCATGGAATTGCAGCAACGTGCCTCGCTGAAGATGAACATTTCTCAGCGCAATCGCGTTATCGACCTCGGCACTGTTGAACTGTGTTTGTGATTCCAGAACGCGTCGTTGAGCTTCCAGCAAAACATCAAACTGGGCTCGTCCTCGTTCGATCCGTTCGGCTGCCAGCGAACGGTATTCGATCGCCGCGTCGTAACGCTGCGATGCGACGGACATAGCGGTCCAGGAGCGGCGAACATCCGCGACCGCGTTGCTCAGGTCCAGCAGAATTTTGCGCTCCTGCTCTTCGAGAATCATCCGTGCACGTTGAGTCGCCAGTTCAGCGTTGCGGACGCCGGCATGCGCTTGGCGAAATCCGACTGGCGTACGAAGCTCGACGCCCAGCTGCCACTCCTGAAAGTTCAGGCTTCCCAAATCAGCGAATGCTCCCGAGACACCATTATTGTTGTCATTGGAATCAATCACGTCTTGCCAAGGTTCGCCGCCCGTCAGATCGCGACCCAGACCACGCAAACGATAGCGACCGACGACATCCAGGCGGGGGAGCAGAAAGTTTTTGGACGCGATCAGTTGCAACTCACGTTGCTTGAGCACCCACCGCTGGCGTCGGGTTTCTGGTCGATTTTCCATTGCCGAGATAACCGATTCCTCCCAGTCAAAAACCACCGGAGTCGTGTCGGGCTTGTCAGAGGGCTTGAGCATTAAGCCGTCGGTAATCGGCATGCCGATCAGGTACCGAAGCTGCCGTTCGGCTATTCGCACACCCACGCTTCGGCGAAACACGGATTGCGTGCCTTCGGCCGGTCGACCCTCGAGTGACTCGACGATCGCCGTTTCAAATCTTAAATATTGTTCGTAGGCGCTGGCCGATTCGAGCGTACTGACACGTTTTTCCTGGACCTTGGCCTGGGCGCTTTTGTAGACTTCAAAGGCCGCATCGCGCGCTGAAATTTGCGCGTTCAGTTCTCGGTAGGAATAATACAAACCCCAATACGCGTTTTCGATTCTCACAATGAAGTCGCGAACGGCGGTCTGAAATTCAGCCAGCCCGATTTCGGTATTCGTACGTGCGATCAGGACGCCGTTGAACGAACCTGGTACCTGGCTCGGCCCGGCAATTCGGTTAAAAAGGACTCCCGATCCCTGCAACAGCGGATGGCGAAACTCGTTGTCCAGAATGGTTTCCCAGCTATGAAAAAACCGGTTGCCCGCTTGACTGTTGTCGTCGTAATTAATGATCCCACGTGATGTGAAACGGGTACCCGTAGCCGAAAGTTTTGTCATCTGGAAATTGAATTCACCAAAATCCTGTTGAAAAAGGCCACGGGTGTCACCGGTAAATGGATTGTTGAAAGGTCGATCGTTCTTTTCAAAAATAACGCTCTGCGAATACTCGGCATCGAAGGCACTCAACGCCGCATCTTCGCCGAATGTTGGATTTGTATAGATCAGTGCCGGATCCACAGTGGTCGTGATGCCGAACGGAGTGGTCACGATGATTCCACCAAGATCTCGAAAAACGTCTGAATCTGCCAACGCGCGCTGAATACACTCCTCGAGACTGATGGGAAAATACTCAATGCTGTTGTAGTCCAGCATCTGGTCAGGAGACAACGATTCCGGTGGCGAAGCAACGTCTTCGCTAATTACGGGCTCGCAAGGCTCCAGGTAACTGGGGCCGGAACTCGGCAGATTGTAATTCGTATCCGGAATTAAGATCGACGTGTCTTCGATCGAACGGCAGCCACTCAACGGAGCCAGCGCAATCGTAAAACAAAGGAAAATTCGGAACGGTCGTGAGTACATTACAGGCTCGATCGATGACACCAACACTATTTAGGGTTTCTGGAAGTTCATCGGACTGCTTGACTAACGCGAATTAACTTTTTTATCGCTGCATCCGGAAAAACCGGACTTTTTCAACAAGCAAGTTTCAGAAAACATGGCGTTCTACCGGTTATAGTTAAAGTTGACGCGATCCTTTACCGGGCCCCCTTATGAACGAACGAAGCAAAGGTAAAACAAGCACGGATAACCTGGACTTGCACGCGCTCGATGCCGTGCTGGAAACCTTTGTCAATGCAGCCCAGGATCCGCATACAACGCGGGCAGAACTCTACGAGAATTTTCACAGGCGAATTCTTGCATGCACGCAATCGACTGCGTCGGCCGTATTCTCAAAACGTGCGAACAGCCAGTTCAGCATGGTTAGCCACGCTGGCTGGAATCAATTGAGTCCAACTTTACTGGGCGCGATCAAGGAATCGATTAAATCTCATTATGCAGGCGACAACCCGGTGAGCTTGTCCGCGGCCCAGCCGTCGGTTCACGTCGGTAAAAGTAAAGCCGTTAACGATGTGGAATTTCTGTACGTATTGGTCCGGGATTCGGAATCCAACGATCTGGTAGATCAGGTGTTTCAGGATTTGACCGATGAGGTGGCGCGCCAAATCGAATCCTACGAGATTCGCCGCTCTATCGCCCACAAGCCAAAAACAACCCAGGACCTGACGCACTTGGTTCAGATCGCGCAAAACGTTGGCCGGTCCAAAAATCTGACTCAAGTGTCAATGCACTTGGTCAATGACCTCGCCAAATCCACGGGAGCGGATCGCGTCTGTTTTTTCCAAGCCAATGGAAAGCTGAATGCGGTCAGCGGTGTATCTCAGGTTTCGTTGAAAACTTCGTTCGCCAGAAACCTTTCGCGACTCGCACGAATCGCCCAATCCAGTCACTCCCCGGTCGAATCGGCGGGCGACCAACTCGTTTTCGGCGACGTTCCCAGACTGAATCATGTCAAGCCTTTGATTGATTCGTTGCAATCGGAAATCGTCTACGTCAGTCCAGTTGAACATGAGGGCGACTGTTGCGGTGTGGTCAGTTTCGAATTCTTCCAGCAGGAGAACCTGAAACAGGACTGGATCGACAAGCGAAATCTGCTCATTCAGTCATTGGCTTTTGTTGCGCCCGTCGTCCATCGGGCGGTCGAGATCAATTCCATTCCGGGCATCAGCGTTCTCGATTTCGTATTTAACAAGCTCCTCAAACGACCGGTGCGGGCGCTGTTGGGAATGGCGGCGATCGGAGCGGTCTTGCTGGCAGGTTTGTATTTCCTGTTAGTTGTCGAAAGACCGTTCGAGATTCACGCGGAAGGCGTCCTGCAGCCAACCGTCAAACGAAATATTTTCGCACCTCGGGAGGGCGAAATTCAGGAGTTATTCGTCGCAGAAGGATCGCTCGTCGAAGCAGGACAAAAACTGGCTCAGCTGGACTCCAAAGACCTACGCGACCGGATGATCGTCGTAGAGGGTGAATTGGCAGAAGCAAATCAGCAACTGCAAAATCTAACGGTCGCTGATTTGCAGAACAACAACGATATCGATTCAAACACTCGAACATCGGATCAGCAAACCCAAACTGCTTCCGACATCGAACGCCTAAAAGCGAAAACGGAAACTCTGCGCCGCCGCCTGGAACTGTTCGAACGTCAGGTCGCAGAACTGACTTTGACAGCTCCGATTCAGGGGCGCATCACCACGCCGGATATTGATGATCGCCTGCATTTGCGACCGGTCAATCGCGGTGATTTGCTGATGGCCATTTCCGCGATGGATGGCCAATGGGAAATTCAGCTGAAAGTTCCTGACAACCGCGTCGAATTTGTTAAAACCGCGGATGCACCAGCCGTTCGATTTCGGCTCGCCGCCGATTCCGAGACGCTTTACATGGGTGAAATCCGGGAATTTGACTACCGAGTTAATCAATTGCCGGCCGATACGCAAACCTTCGTCCACGCCCTAGTCGACATCAATGAAACGGAATTGGGCGACAATTTGCTGCTTGGCTCCCGGGTTATTGCCAAAATTCATTGCGGCCAGCGGAATAATCTCTTTCTGTTGACCTATGAGTTGCGAAACAAAATCAAAGAGTGGTTTTTCTTCTAATCTTTGCTCCCTGCCAGATATCACCGCCCACTTCTCTACAATTACTCGCTCGAAATCATGAAAACAAAACCGTTCCTCTTTCCTTTCCTATTCATCTCCGTTCCGGGGATCTTTCCGGGTTCCTGTATGGCACAATCCAACGCCGACCGGATCTTGATTGACAATGCCGTCCTCAAGATCGTGGAAGAAAGGGATATTCCGGCCCGCACATCCGGCCCCATATTGCGCAGTGAGATCCGTGAAGGCGTGTTGGTTCAGTCGGGCCAATTGGTCATGGAAATCGATAACGAGCAAACACAGGTCGAGCTGAAAAAGTCCCGCAAAGAACTGGAAATGGCCAAACTGGAGGCGGCCTCTCGGGTGGATCTGGAATACTCAAAACGGACCATCGAAGTTGCGGAAGCCGAGTTGGGGCGAGCCATTCGTTCCAATCAGCGTCGACCTGGAGTAGTTCCCCAGTCTGAATTGGATCAGCTGTCGCTGGTCGTTAAGAAATCGCTTGCCGAAAAGGAAAAAACGGAATTTCAAATCGAAATGCGCGCCATGTCGCGCGACATCCAGGAAATTGAATTGGAGCTGAATCGATTGAAGAATGATTTTCATCAAATCAAATCCCCGCTCAATGGAATGATCGTCGAAGTCCATCGTCGAGAGGGAGAATGGGTCGAGGCCAGCGAATCGATCGCCGGGTCGTGCGTCTCGATCAATTGCGAACCGAGGTTAAAGTTCCGGTCGCAAAGGCACTTGATAATCTGATTGGATCAACCGCCAGGTTCTATCCGAATCTGAAAACGGCTCTGCAGCCGGACGGTTATGAAGGCAAGGTTGTGTTTGTCTATCCAGAAGCTAATCCGATCAGTTCCGAGGTTCGAGTTTGGGTGGAAATTGAAAACAGAAATCTGAAACTGATCCCCGGCTTGACGGGCAGGCTGGAGATTGTCCACGGCGCGCCGGATGTTTCTGAACCTACTACGCCACAGAACACGATCCAATGAGTCCTGATCAACCCATTCCCTGGAAAACGCGTGCCGATTTGCTGTCGGTGGAACAAGACGTATCCACGGCAGCGTCGTGCACCGTAAAAGATCCAGTCAAAGACGATTACTATTTCTTCAGCCAGGTTGAATTCTTTTTTCTGGACCAATTACGGTTCCCGCAAACTTTTGATTCCCTCATTCGAAGGGCTTCCCAGGATTTGGGAAAAAGAATCGGGATTGCGGAAATTCAGAATTTTCTTCGACTTCTGGCACGCGATAACTTGATCGTCCCGCTCAGACTGGGCGACGGCGAGCGACTGTTTCGCCTGCATCGTCTGGAAACTAGGGCCAGTTGGAAACAACAAATCCTCGGACTTCTCAGTATCAAACTACCTGGATTCCACCCCGGGGGATTGCTGACGCCATTCAAACCGTTGGGCTGGTTGCTATTCAATCCAGTATCCGTCGTGGTTTTAATCCTGCTGGTTTCTGCCACGTTGCTGTTCGCATTGTTTTCCGTCGATTCGTTGCTGGCTCAAGTGCCCGCTTTTTCGCAGTTGGCAACGGCCGAACATGTTCTTGCCGTTTTGGTCGGTTTCGTTTTGGCAAAGATCCTCCATGAACTCGGCCATGCCATCGCTTGCCAGTATACCGGACATGAATGCAGCGAAATGGGAATCCTGCTACTGGTCTTCTTGCCGTGCCTGTATTGCGACGTCTCCGACATGTGGCGGGAGAAAAGCCGTAGCAAACGGATTCTGGTTTCCATGGCCGGCGTTTATGTTGAATTGAGTATCGCCCTGCTCTGCTTTTGGATCTGGTTTCTCACGGTGCCCGGTGGTTTGCATAATTTCTGCTACAGCCTGATGTTGGTCACGTCTGTTAATACGCTGTTCATTAACGGAAATCCACTCATGCGATACGACGGATATTTTGCCCTCGCCGACCTGATTCGCACGCCAAACCTGGGTCAGGTATCACGTCAGCAACTTGCCAATCGGTTTCGACAGTTTTTTCTTAGGCAGGACGCGGTTCACCAGCAGCGACAATCGGGCAGTTTTCTGTTGATGTATGCAGCATGCGCCGCCGTCTATCGTTGGCTAATTCTTGGGGTTATCAGTTTCGGGATCTGGAAGGTGTTTGATTACCAGCAGCTGAGATCAATCGGGAACCTGGTTGTTGCTTTCATCTTGATTGTCGCGATCGTTCCCATTCTGATCAATTTACGAAGCTCTTTATCAAACGTCGCCAAGTTTGGTATTCGTTGGACCAATACCGCGGTCACCGTTGCCATCTTGTCAGGTTTTGTTTACCTGATATTTAACGTCGAGTTTTCTCACCGGATCTGGGGTCGGGCGGAGGTTCAGCTGGCAGATCCCGAGTACGTCTTCGCGCCTGCTGACGGCAGATTCGAAACCCAAATCGAGGACGGCCAAATCGTTTCGCAAGGAGATATCATCGGTCGGATCGAGAACCCCCAATTGGAATTGCAGACAGTGATTCTCGAAAGCCAGGTTCACGATGCCGAAATGAACCTCCGGTTAATCAGCCTGAAAACGGACTCCCACCAACAGGCTGGAAAACTTGAGTTTTGGAAGAAGCGGGAATCGACTTTGAACCGGCAGTTGGCCGAAAATCGAAACAAACTTCGGCAGTTGATCGTGCAGTCACCAACCAGTGGTCAAATCGTGGCGTTCCAACACCCTGGTTTCGACGAAGAATCCGACGCGCTCCCAAGGAAAACAGGTACTCTCTTCGAAAATCAAAATCGTGACGGTCAACTCAGTCGCGGAGATCCAATATGCTATGTTGCCCAGCCTAATCGCCTGAGCGGGTTTATCGCGGTTGAACAAAAAGACATCGAGCTGGTTGATGAAGGTCAGCCTGTCAAGATCGCAATCCCTTTTCAAGAGCAGCCCTTGCTCGGAAATGTCGTTGCGATTTCGCTTGAGGAAGACAAACGTGATCCGGCCATGCGCTCCAATGCCGGCGAAACCACGAACGTCACCTATCGCGTCGAAGTTGAGTTTCCTGCCAATTCTGCGATACGCGTTGGTTCATTGCATCACGCCGTGATCATCGGCGGAAGAACCGACGTCGCGAAGTTTGTTGCTCGATGGTTGCGGAACTCATTTTGGTTCTAATGCCGCATTTCATATGTCGCGATTCGCTAGGGCTAACGACAACCAATCGAATCGCTTGCCACCCGGCGGCTCCACCCGACGCTACAAACCAAGACCGGCAACGATAAGGCCGATGGTTAAGGCCTGGACGATTCCCCCTCGAACTGACACGTCCATGGACGGACCGTAGGCCGGATTGCAATTTCCCGGTCGATAATAACCCAAACTGTAATCAAGCTTGTTCGGACGTCTGGCGCCAACCTTGTACGGTAAGACGACGACATTGGTGATGAAATGTGCCCCGGAAACAACAGGTTGCAAACGACCTCGATAAATTCCATACCTTTCGACATTGGGCTCTTCAAAATAGAGCTGACGGTATTTCATATTGGGACTTGTCCACGTCTTCCAAAAGACGCAGCCATCGTCACGAAAGTAGTCGGGAGCAAATTGTGCCGAGGCCAAGAACGATTGATTAGGATCGGCAATTTCCCTTTTGAGAAGTGTTCGCTGAAAAGAGTCCGGGGAAATACCACCATACAGATTCGCTTTGGGAAGTAAATCTTCCAAACGTGACTCTTCTTCGTCGGATGAACTGGCCTGATCGTACGAACGGGCGGGGTCGTTCCCCGGTACCTCAAGTGAAGCATCGCGATGGGTCGGGATTTTGGCGTCCGACAAACCACTTGAGATGCTTGACATGGATGCGGGTGCTATAAACGAACACGTGTTCGTGTCGGAACTCGAGCCAGGCTGCATCGTAATCCGAGACGCGGCAGCAGCATCGCCGAACTCGTCGCCGAATTTTAGATGCACCGTGACCTGCTCAGTTTGCACTACCGGCGATTGTGCTATCACGTTCGTAGCAGCAATGACTGGCAACAAGGCTGCAATCAGAACGCCGGCCAGACATCGATTTGGATAGATTTGGATCATTTGATTCGACTCATTAGCGGAAAAAAGAGGCTTTCTATTATTTCGACTATTTCTATTGGGCTGCTTGATCCGGTTCTATCGGACCCAATGAGCCAGCCTATTTGCCCCAGACTATGCAAAATCATTGGAAGTCCCCCTCGCTAGAATTACAATCGATACTCTGACGCAATCGTCCATGGGATTCCATCGTGAAAAAGAAAAAACCGACCAAAATGGCTCGCAGGAAGTCCCATGATCAGGGAAATGCAGCACCGGAATTGATCAACCTGAAACATACTAAGCTCGAACGTCGCCGGCTACTCAACGCACATTTCGAACTGATTGGTTCCGAATTAATCCTGGACAATTTTGAGGACTCATTCCCTGATCAAGACAACAGTCTCTTCATCGGTGAGGACGCCAACCACTATTTGTTCAAACTGGGAGATGGTGTTTTTTCGGGTGACAATGATGGCGATATTATTTCCGGAAACGAATCTACGGTACTGAAAGTCGACAAATCCACTTCGGGTCTGGTAGCCATCGTCCTCGACAGCAATACGACCGACCAGTTCGATATCTTGCTGAATGATTTCGAGTTCCATGGCGATTTCAACATCACACAAAGCGGACCAGAATCGTTCCTGTCAGTTTCTCAGGCTTCCGAAACTTCCTTCATCAACTCCGGTACGGTGAACCTTTCGGGTGATACACTCCACGTGCAACTCGACAATATGGGAAACGACTTTGACACCGTCGACGTCCATTCCGCAGTTGAAGTCTCACTTAGAGACACGAACTCTATAACAATTGATGGAATGGTCACCACCAATGGTTCCAAAATTGTGGCGAGCGATGATATCCATATTGCAGGGGCTATCACCAACAACAACCTTGGATCCATCGGACTTCACGCCGGAAACGACGTGGAAATCGCCGCAGTCGTCGCGAATCCGAACGATATCACAATTACTGCCGGAGGCGACGTTTTGTTGTCCGATTCGGGTGTTGTTGAAACATCCAGTTCCGGCGCGATTGAAATCGCTGCCGTTGGATCCATTTCGGATAACAGCATAGGCGAAGACGCACAATTGGTGGCCGATACCGGGATGGTCAGGCTCGATGGAGGTGGAGGAATCGGAGCCAGCACCGCAGCTGGCGACATCGACGTTCAGATCGGCGAATTGCAGTTTGAAACCGACGGCGAAATCCATCTGACGGACCTCGGTGGTGGACTTGAAATCAGTGACGTCTCGCGAGCTGATGGCGGCGGAACCCTGACCGCCAACAGTCCGTTGACGATCTCTGCAGATGTTACCGTCGGCGCAACAACGGTTTTTACTGCCGGTAACTCGCCAACTGCCAACGACGATCTGTTAATTAACAACAATGCAATTGTTTCATTAATCGCCGGCCTAAACCAAACGCTGAGTTTTAATGCCGGTGACGATATTGTTTTCGACACAGGGAGAATCGTCACCACGGGCAGCGACAACGCCGTTGTCCTGACAGCGGATACGGAAAGCAATCTTGATTCAGACCGCGGCTCCATCACGAACGAGGCTGGAGCTTTGATATCCGTCGATACTAACAACCTGTTGCTTTTTGCCGCCGCGGGAATCGGGGATAGCAGCGGTGATCTTGGCACAACAGCTGGAGAAGCGCTTCGCATCAAAACAGACACCGTTTCCGCAGTCAACTCGACCAGCAACGGGATCCTGTTGACCGAAATGGACTCGGTTCAGATCGTCAGCAATGGAATTTCGAATGCGGACAATGACGCAAAACTAACCGTCGGAGCCGATCTGGCGATCGACGCTAAAATTTCTTTGGGCACTGGCGATCTATTCCTCGATGTCGCCGGCGACGTGACGCAGACCGCGCCTGGAATAATCACTGCCGCCGGTTTGGGCCTGATGGTCGATGGCACCACTGCGCTGCAAAACTCGGCCAACAACGTGGTTGCAATCGCGTCCGATAACGGTGGCACGATTCTCTATGCCGATACGGACGGCCTAACGGTAGGTAACGTCACTGTCGAGGGGATGTCCGTCACAGGGATTAAAACCGACAACAGCGATGTCAAATTAATCGTGGGCGATACGCCGGGCGAAGACCTGTCGATTGAGCGATCGATCAAACTGGGCAGTGGCGACCTGTTCCTGGACGTGGCGGGTGATGTGACCCAGACATTGCCGGGTACGATCGTGGTTTCCGGTTTGGGCTTGTTGGTAGACGGCGATACGCGTTTGCAGTTGGATCTCGATGCAAACACATTAGCGGCCATGACCGGCGGCACGATTTTGCTTAACGACGTGGATGATCTGACGGTGGGCACGGTGACGGTGCTGGACGGATCGGCCGACGAGATGCAGTTGGTCGGTATCACGACCACCAATGACGATGTCAAATTGATCGTGGGCAATGCGCCGGGCGAAGACCTGTCGATTGAGCGATCGATCAAACTGGGCAGTGGCGACCTGTTCCTGGATGTGGCGGGTGATGTGACCCAGACATTGCCGGGTACGATCGTGGTTTCCGGTTTGGGCTTGTTGGTAGACGGCGATACGCGTTTGCAGTTGGATCTCGATGCAAACACATTAGCGGCCATGACCGGTGGCACGATTTTGCTTAACGACGTGGATGATCTGACGGTGGGCACGGTGACGGTGCTGGACGGATCTGCCGACGAGATGCAGCTGGTGGGCATCACCACCACCGACACGATGTCAAACTGATCGTGGCAATGCGCCGTTCGAAGACCTGTCGATCGAAAAGGCGATTGATGTGGGCAGTGGCGACCTGTTCCTCGACGTGGCAGGCGACGTGACGCAGACGGGATCCGGTACGATCACGGTAGATGGCCTGGGCCTGATGGTGGACGGCGACACGCAACTGCAGTTGGCCAACGATGCAGAGGTCTTGGCGGCCGGTACCGGTGGAACGATTTTGTTTAACGACGTGGATGGTTTGACGATCGGCACGGTGACGGTGTTGGACGGTTTTGCCGATGAGATGCAACTAATGGGCATCACGACCAGCGATGCGGATGTGAAACTGATCGCGGGTGATGAGCTGGTCATCGAAGAGGCGATCGACCTGGTGGTCGCTGCGGACAATGATCCGGACGAGGGTGGCAGCCTGTACCTGGACGTGGAGGGCAACGTCACGCAGACGGGCAGTCCAGGTACGATTACCTCACGGTCTGGGTCGGATGGCGGTTGGGAACTCGGGGCTGAACCTGGACAAGGTGGAAACAGCTGGCGGCCCTGACCGAGGGTCAACACGGCCGCTGAAGGAACTGGAGCCTTTGACCCCGGGTGGGGACCCCAACGGGCCGATCAAGTTCCACGATATTGATGAGCTGGCCGTGGGCGACAGTGACGGTGATGGTCGCTGACGACGCCTGGACAGTGACGGGCATCGACGACCAGATTGATGTGGATGTGAGGAACTGTTGGTGGGCACCGAGATAGACAGGCCTCGACGGCGACCTCCGGCTTGGCAATGACCTGATGGTCAACCAGGCGATTAACCTGGAGCACCGGCAGCCTGTACCTGGACGTGAAAGGCAACGTCACGCCCAGACGGTCCCGGGCACGATCACGGCCGATGGTCTGGCGCTGATCGTGGACGGTTACGACCAGTGGACCTGGACAATGATATCAACACGCTGGCCGCCCAGCCAGAGGCGCCCGTGGGGACGGGCGACGACCCCAACGTGGAGCGATCAAGTTCCACGATATTGACCATGACTGGCCGGGCATGGTGACCGTGACGGTGAACGTCGCTAACGAGGCCTGGGAAGTCGGCGGCCATCACCACCAGCGATGTTTAACGGATGTGAAACTACTGGTGGGCACCGAGATGGCGGCCCCGACGGGGCTCCACCAGTGGTTCCGATGACCTGATGGTCAACCAGGCGATTAACCTGGGCTACCGGGAACCTGGACCTGGACGTGGAGGGCAACGTCACCCAGACCGCCCCGGGTACGATCACGGCCGGATGGTCTGGCGTTGATCGTGGATGGCTACACGGAGCTGGACCTGGACAATGATGTCAACACGCTGGCGGCCCAGCCGGAGGGAGCCGGTGACGATCCCAACGAGCGATGCTGTTCCACGATATTGACGATCTGACCGTGGGCACGGTGACGGTGACTGGTCGATGCGGAGACCTGGAAAGTGGCGGGCATGACCACCAGCGATGCCGACTGAAACTGATAGTGGGTACCGAGATAGCGGGCCCCGACGAGCGCCAACGAGGCGATGGTCAACCAGGCGATTAACCTTGGGCACCGGGAGCCTGTACCTGGACGCGGAAGGCAACGTCACCCAGACCGCCCCCGGCACGATCCGGCCGATGGTCTGGGTCTGATCGTGGACGGTTACACGGAGCTGGACCTGCACAACGACATCAACACCCTGGCCGCCCAGCCGGAGGCGGCCCTGGGCGACCCCCAATGGAGCGATGCTGTTCCACGATATTGACGATTTGACCGTGGGCGAAGGTGACAGTGACGGTCAACGCCGACGACCTGGGCAGTCGCGGGCATCACCACCAGCGATGCCGATGTGAAGCTGATCGTGGGTGGGGACTGGGACATCGAAGAGGCCATCGACTTGGTTGTCGCCTGATGGTCAACGATCCGATTAACCTGGGGGGCGGCAGCCTGTACCTGGACATGGAAGGCAACGTCACCCAGACCGCCCCGGGCACGATCACGGCGATGGTCTGGCGCTGATCATGGACGGTTGCACGGAGCTGGACCTGGACAATGACGTCAACACGCTGGCAGCCCAGCCAGAGGGGGCCCCTGGGCGACGACCCCAATGGGCGATTCAAGTTCCACGATATTGACGATCTGACCGTGGGCGACGGTGACCGTGACGGTCAACGCGGAGACGAGGAAGTCGCCGGCATTACGACCAGCGATGCGGACGTGAAGCTACTAGTGGGCACCGAGATAGCGGGCCCCGACGGGGCTGGCAATGACCTGATGGTCAACCAGGCGATCAATCTGGGCACCGGCAGCCTGTACCTGGACGTGGAAGGCAACGTCACCCAGACGGGTAATGGCACGATCACGGCGGATGGTCTGCCGCTGATTGTGGACGGTTACATGGAGCTGGACCTGGACAATGACGTCAACACGCTGGCCGCCCAACCGGAAGCGGCCCCGGGCGACGACCCCAACGGAGCGATCAAGTTCCACGATATTGACCAGCTGGCCGTGGGTGAAGTGACGGTGATGGTCGCTGACGACGCCTGGACGGTGGCGGGCATTACGACCAGCGATGCGGATGTGAAACTATTGGTGGGCACCGAGATAGCGGGCCCCGACGGGGCTGGCAATGACCTGATGGTCAACCAGGCGATTAACCTGGGCACCGGCAGCCTGTACCTTGACGTGGAAGGCAACGTCACCCAGACCGCCCCGGGCACGATCACGGCCGACGGTCTGGCGTTGATCGTGGACGGCTACACGGAGCTGGACCTGGACAACGACGTCAACACGCTGGCCGCCCAACCGGAGGGTGCCCCGGGCGACGACCCCAACGGGGCGATCAAGTTCCACGATATTGACCATCTGACCGTGGGCACGGTGACCGTGACGGTCAACGCGGACGCCTGGACGGTGACTGGCATTACCACCAGCGATGCGGATGTGAAACTGTCTGGTGGGCACCGAGAGTAGCAGGGCCCCGACGGGGGCTGGCAATGACCTGATGGTCAACCAGGCGATTAACCTGGGTACCGGCAGCCCGTACCTGGACGGAGGGCAACGTCACCCAGACCGCCCCGGGCACGATCACGGCCGATGGTCTGGCGTTGATCGTGGACGGCTACACGGAGCTGGACCTGGACAATGATGTCAACACGCTGGCCGCCCAGCCGGAGGTGGGCCGGACGACCCCAATGGGGCGATCAAGTTCCACGATATTGACGATCTGACCGTGGGCGACGGTGACCGTGACGGTCAACGCGGAGACCTGGGAGAGTCGCCGGCGCATCACGACCAGCGATGCCGATGTGAAACTGATGGTGGGCGACCGATATGGCGGCCCCGACGAGGCTGGCAATGACCTGATGGTCAACCAGGCGATTAACCTGGGCAGCGGCCTGTACCTGGACGTGGAAGGCAACGTCACCCAGACCGCCCCCGGGCACGATCACGGCGGATGGTCTGGCGGCAATTGTGGACGGTTACACGGAGCTGGACCTGGACAATGACGTCAACACGCTGGCCGCCCAGCCGGAGGCGGCCCCGGGCGACGACCCCAATGGAGCGATCAAATTCCACGATATTGACGATCTGACCGTGGGCACGGTGACCGTGACGGTCAACGCGGAGACCTGGGAAGTCGCCGGCATTACGACCAGCGATGCGGATGTGTCGATCGTGGAGGTGACCTGGTCGATCAAGGAACTGATTGTTCTTTATCGCCGAATTATGCTGGCGGAAACCTGTTCCTGGATGTTGGCGGCAATGTGACGCAGACTGCGCCAGGCACGATTGCCCGCGCGCGGCTGGGCCTGATGGTGGATGGCACTACGGATTCTGGAATTGACGATGTCGATATCCTGGCAGCCGACAATGCTGGAAACACACGGATTAAAGATGTCGACGATGTCAGGGTCGGAACGGTCACCGTCGCCGGAATGACGGTTAAAGGATTGACGATTGGTTCAAATTCGAGCTGACTGCTGGAGGAAATATTTGAGCAAGATGCCACGCTCCGGTCATCGTCACCGGCACTACTGATTTGACAACCACCGGTTACATCTGCCGGACGTTTGGTGATTGCTTCGGTGAAGGTGAAAGCAACGTGCCCGATGGTGAAAACGACAATGACTTGAATGTATTGCGTATTCACGGTGCCACTGATGCGGACGTAGTGGACAAAAATGATTTGATTGTCGAGCTGGCGATGGTCGACAACAAGTTGCGTTTGGCGGCGGCGATGCGGGCGACGGGAATCTCCGGTTAACGGGAATCTGGTCGCTATGGAACAGGTTTTATTGCAAGCAAGTAATGGAGTAAACCTGTGCAAGCGGTATCATTACAACGGACGAACTACTGATTGGTATGACGGCGAAAGAATCGACCGGTCGATTTGAACTTCAGTCTGCCAATGTCGTGAATCGATTGCGGCTCGAGTTTCGGGCGCACGATCTTGGAGCAGGACATGGCCGTCGTCGTGGGCCAGCACGCCACCGTGGAGCGTGCCGGCAAGCCCTTGCGGGAGCTGTGGCTGCCGATCCGCAGCTCCGACCCTCTGGTAATCGCCTACCGTCGCTGGCTGGACCGCTACGGCGGCTCGTTGCCCTTCTACCGTGGCTTCGAGGCAGCCAAGGACTCGGCGCCGCCGGCCGTCCCGCCGGTCAGCGCGCTCGCCGCGGACCCCGTGGACCGCTACCGGCTGCATACCCGTATCTGCGCCACCTGCAGCCGGCTGCATCGCCGCATGACCGCACTTGGCCGCGCGCTGCCCTACGTCGGCGCCGTCCTGCTGGTGCTGGCGCTGCTGCTGCCCGGGCAGTGGCTCACCGGCGCACTCGCCGGGCTCGGCGGGATCGCCTTCGTCGGCGCCGCAGCGGCAGACTGGATGCGGCGGCGCTTCGAATAAACGCCAGCGCGGCACGGCTGGGCTCCATGACGAGCGCGCCGGTCGCGGCGGATCACCGCGTTCGGCGTGATCTCACGTCGCGCCGGCCTTGCGCACCAGGAACACGAAGAACCCCGGGAAGTAGCGCCCCTCGGCGAGGCGCCGCCGGGCCAGGTCGCGGTAGCCCTCTTCCTGCGCCAGCACCGCGTCCAGGGAGTCGATGGGCGCGAAGCGGTTGATGGAGGTGCTGACCAGCCGCATGCCTGCGTCGTGCAGCAGTGGCAGCAACTCGGCGAGGGTGTGCTGCGTCTCGTGCGGATGCTGCACCTGGTCGCGGAACCAGGAGCGTGCGTGTACGTCGTCCGCCAGCGACGGGTGCAGCGCGCGATAGGCCGCGAACAGTTCGTCTTCCCCGGCGCCCTGCGCCTTGAGCGCACCGAAGTGGCTCAGGAAAGGCTCCCGGCCGGGGCCGTGGTAGAGCCCGACGAAGGCGTGGCCGCCCGGCGCGACGCAATGCCGGAACAGGTGGCGCAGCGCGGCGTGGCAGTCGTCGGTGTGGTGCAGCACGCCGATGGACACCACCAACGCAAAGGGCGCCTCGGGCCGAAACAGAAACAGGTCCGCTACCTCGAACCGCGCCGATGAGCCCAGGGCCTCGCCCACGGCCCGGGCGCGCTCGACGGCCACCGGGTTGAAGTCGATGCCGAGTACCTCGGCGCCGTGGTGCACCGCCGCCGCGTGGCTGAGCCAGCCGCCGCCGCAGCCCACCTCCAGCAGCCGCGTGCCCGGGGCCAGCAGGGGCGCCAGCGGCGGGTAGGCGTCGAGGCTGTTGCGCCGGCGTACCGCCGCGGCCTGGTCGGCGGCGGATTGCTGGACGTTGAAGGGCAGCGCCTTGTAGAAGGCGAGCACCGCGTCGTTGGCGTGGGTCTCGGTGCTCATGCGGTGCTCATGTCGGTGTGTCGGTCCGGCTGCCGCCAAGCGGACATCCGGGCGGGATAGAGTTCCGTGAGCGCGCCCAGCAGCTGCTCGGCGATGCGTAGGTTGGGCAGTCGGCCCGGGTGGACGAAGTCCCGCGCGAGGCCGGTGGCGGGGTCGTCGCGGTGGGTGCGGATGAGTGCATACATGCCGGGGCCGACGACCTTGCGTGGCTCGCGCAGCAAGTCCAGCAACGCTGTCAGGTGGCCGGTGTAGCCCTCGGTGACGAACAGCCAGGGCAGCTGTGCGTCGTCGCAGAGCGACTCCCAGGTCTTCATGTTGACCAGCATGTTCATCAGGTTGTTGTAGGGGTTGCAGATGGTGCGCGCGGCGCGATGCATGGTCGAGCGCTCGGGGTCCAGCAGCCGGTGCTGCCAGTGCGGCCGGGCGTCGACGCTGAAGGGCCGGCCCGTCTCGCCGAACAGTTCGCGGCGGTTCAGCGGGAAGGCCGTCAGCACCACCAGGTGCGGGCTCACCACCGGCAACACGGAGAAGAGGAGCCGCGTGACCAGGTCCGGACTGGAACCGCCGACGCCGAGGTTCCAGTGGCTCACCGGACGGCCCAGCTCGGCCTCGAGCAGGCGCGCCAGCACCGCGAGGCAGGTGTCCGGCTCCGGCAGGGCGGCGCCGAACAGCCCGCTGGAGCCGATGCCGACGACGCGGATGCTCGCGTCCGCTGCCCAGTCGCGCCCTTGCAGTTCGGGGCAGCGGTAGCCGTCGCTGTTGATGTGGTACTCGACGTCGGCCGGGCCAATGCTCGGGTGCGGTCGCTTGCGGTAGTTGGCCGCCGAGTCGGTGCTGAACCATTGCATGCGCCCGGTGCGGTCCGCACGCAAGTTGGGGCTCGGCGGGATACGTCGGCGCGAGAGCAGGAATGCGGGCGCACGATCCAGTTCTACGGTCATGACGGCACTACAGCGGGGCAGGCGGACTGCGCCGGGTCCGAAGCCGGGTCTTCGCCCATGCGGCGGCGGACTCGGCGCCGGCCGGCTCAGAAGTGGGGGTAGATGTACGGATCCTCGTCCTTCTCTTTGCGCTTGCGCTTGCGGCGCTCCAGGAAGGCGTGGAGCGTGGTCTGCATGCGCTTCCAGACGGCGGCGAGCTTACTCATCGGTGGCCTCTTGGGGGTAGGGTCTTGCCCCGGCGAGGTGTCCGCCGAAGCCCTGCCAACACTACCAATACAACGGGGCCAACCTCAACCCCGCCGGCACCGGTGCGGCCTTCCGGCGTGCGGGCGCGCTGATCCCGTGCAGGCGGGCCCCCCGGTGTCCGCGCCCGCGGGCGCTGCCGCTCAGGCTGAACCGTCCGCGCCGAAGTCGAAGTCGAGCGCGGTGGACGCCGGTTGCACGAAGTCGCCGGTGGCCAGGTCCGCGCCGCAGTGCCATGCGCGCGACAACGCACGAGCGTCGTCGACGCCGCCGAGGACCACCTGGGCCTTGCGGGCATGGGCCGCTCGGATCAGCTTCTCCAGCGTGCCCTGCTCCGGCGGTGCCGCAACCACCGCTGGCGACGGCTCGACGAAAGCGATGATGGGGTAGTCCTCCAACAACGACAGGGCCGCAGGCTGGGTGCTCATGGCCGTAGCGCAGACCCGCAGGCGCAGGCGCGCGAGCAGCGGGAAGATGGTGTTGGCGACGCCCAGGTGCGCCAGCACGTCTTCCGCCTGCACGGTCACCACGAGGGCGGCCGCGCTGTGCGGCCCCAACTCCAGCAGGCGGTCACGGATCGAGAACACCCAGCGCCGCCCGCGCAGCGTGGCCATGGCCTGCGGGACGAACAGGCGCAACCGCGGCGCCCGATCCGTGCCGTTCGGGTCACCTTGCCGTTTGCCGACAGCGCTGATGGCCTGCTCCAGCAGCCAATAGTCCAGCAGGGCCCGCAGCTCGCCGAGCGACGTGTCGCCGCAGTGATCGAGCCGCAGGGCCACGGCATCCGGCGCCGACTGCGCCGGCAGCCATGCCTCCAGCGCGAAGCGCCGCGCCGGTGCGACCCGTTCGGATACGGGCATCAGCGGTCGGTAGCGCGGCTCCAGCGTATTCGCCACCAAGGCGTCGACGATGGCCTCGGCCAGCGGGTCGTCCTCGGCGAGACCTTGGTCCGCGGCGGCCAGCGTGGCGGTTGCCGCGCTTGCGGCGACCGCGGCGCTGTCGGCGCCATGCTGGGCGATGCGGCCGGGGCTCTGTTCGCGCGCCCGCAGGCACGCGCTCTGGGCGCGTGAGATGTGCGTGACCGCGTTCGCACGATCCGCGAGCCTGGTGACGCCGATGGACAACGCGATGCGCTGTTGGCTGTTGCCGAGCTGGAGGACCTTGTCGCCCAGCTTGTGTGCAATCTTCCGTGCGATCTGCATCAGCCCGGCCGCCGCGGGGCGCAGCACCAACAGCGTGAACTTGTACTGGTCGAAGCGCGCCGCGCTGTCGCCGGGGCCGATGGCGTCGCGCAATACGTTGCCGACATGGCTCAGCAGCAAGTCCTCCGCGCCGCTGCCGCCGGTCTTGAGCATCGCCTCGGCGTTGTCGATGGACAGGCACAACACCCCATCGCCGGGCTCCGGTCCGTGTGCCGCGAGCTGACTGTCCAGCCGCCGGAGAAAGCCCCGCCGCGACAGCAGTCCGGTGGCCGCATCGGTTTCTGCGGCCGGCACGAAGTAGCGCTGGATGCCCTGGCTGCGCTGCAGCCGCGCGCGCACCGTGTCCACCAGGGTGCGTGGTTCGGCCGGCTTGCTCAGGAACTCATCGGCGCCGAGGCGCAGGGCCTCGCGCTGCGCCTCGGCGTCCTGCTCGCCGGACAGGAACACGATGGGCGTCAGCAGCAGGTCGCCGTGGTCGCGGATGATGGCGGTGAGCTCAGTGCCGCTCGCCTTGGGCATGTTGAGGTCCATCAGGATCAGCTCCGGGCGAAAGTCCCGGATGCTGTCCATGATGGCCAGCTCGTCGGTCAGCTCCCGCACCTCAAAGCCCGCGCGACGCAGAAAATGCGCCGTAATGGCCACATCCGTCCGCACGTCGTCCACCACCAGGATGCGCCGCGGCCGTGCTTCGCTGTGCGGCGGCCCCAGGGGCGCCAGGGCCTCGGCCAGTGCCGCCTCGTCCATGGGCAGCAGGTGGAACCCGACGCAGTCGCCGCGCCGGGCGTCCAGGCGCATTTGCAGATCGTCGGTGCGTGCGAAGCAGAGCACGCGCAACGCCCCTTTGCCGTGCCGGCGCAGATGACTCAGCACGTCGGCCAGGGACTGCCCCGGCGGCAGCGCCTCGGTCAACAGGATTACCTGATCCGTATGGCCGGCGGCCAGCGCGCGCGTCAGCGCGACGAGGTTGTCGTAGCAACTGAGCCGCAGCCGCAGCTGCGCACAGGCACGCGCGAGCCAGTCGACGTCGTCGTCGCTGGCGGTGAGGGCAAAGACCATCCGATCATAATGCCCGTCCTGGATTGCAGCGCCCATAGTTGCCTCCGCTGGTAGATTTGTTTCGCGGTGTGGCCGCGTCCCCGCTCATTCTCCGTGGAAGCGCAGCGCACCCTTGCCGGCGGTCTTGGCCGCGTACATGGCCGCATCGGCCAGACGCATCAGCTCGGCGGCCGTGTCCGCGTGCTCGGGATAGAGCGCCGCGCCGATGCTGGCGCCGACGTCGAGCTGACTCAGGTTGCGCGGCAGCGGCGTGGCGACGGCGGTGAGCAGCTCGGTGCCGATGCGCCGCACGACGCCCGGCTCGCGGCAGTTGCGCAGAAGCACGGCGAACTCGTCGCCGCCGAAGCGGGCGACGGTGTCGCTGTGGCGCACCTGCGCGCGCAGCCGCCCGGCGATGGTGCGCAGCACCAGGTCGCCTACTTCGTGGCCGAGGTTGTCGTTGATGCCCTTGAAGCCGTCGAGATCGAGAAACAGCACGGCGAGCATATCGCTCGCCGTGTGGGCGGCGCCGAGCGCCTCATCCAGGCGCTGCAGGAACAGCCGGCGGTTGGCGAGGCCGGTGAGCGGGTCGTGGTGGGCGAGCTGGTCGAAGCGCGTTACGGCATCGTTGAGCCGGCGCCGCTCGAGTTCCCGCTCGGTGACGTCCTGCAGGCGCAGGATCATGCCCCGGGAGGCCCCCAGGGCGCCCAGCAGGGGGCGCGCGTGCAACTCGGCGAACAGCGGCGAGGCATCATCGGGAGCGCGCGTGAGCAGGCGTTGCTCGGAGTGCCCGGCCGCCACCAGGGAGTGCGCCAGCTCCGCGAGCAGGGCGTCGCCGGCGAGCTGCTCGCTGGCGGCATCGCAGACGTCCTCATGCAGGCGCAGCGGTTGCCCCGGGGTCGCGTCGCAGAATCGGCAGGCGAACAGAGCCGCCTTGTTGGCCCATGCGAGCAGGCCGTCGGCATCGCAGACCAAGGTCGGGTCCGGGACGGCATCCACCAGCGACTGCAGAAAGGCGCGGTCATCCCGCAGTGTCTGCTCCGCCTGCGCTGCGGTCACGAGATGGTGCACCCGGTGCCGCAGCACGGCCCAGTGCACCGGCTTGGTGATGTACTCGCTGGCACCCGCCGCGAAGGCGCGGTCCACGGATGCCTCGTCGTCGTAGCCGGTGATCATGATGATGGGCACCTTGGCTCCGGCCGGCAGCTTGCGCATGGCGGCGCAGGCGGCAAAGCCGTCCATCTCCGGCATGGCGGCGTCCAGCAGGACGATGTGGGGCTGCTCGCCGCGCAGGGTGTCCAGGGCTTCGCGCCCGTCGGCGCACAGGCGCGTGGTGAAGCCGAGCTTCTCGATGAAGCGCCCGATGCTGAGCCGCAGCACCTTGTCGTCGTCCACCACGAGCGCCACCGGCTGCCCGCCGGGGCTGCCGCCGCGGCGGCTGCGGGGCCTGTCGGCGCCGCTGTCGGGGCGCGCATCGCTGCCGGAATCACGGGGGTCGTTGGGTGTGCTCACGCTCGTTGTGCCTCCGCCAGCGGTTCGGGCTCGGCGCCCGTGTCATTGAGCAGCGCCTGCAGGGCCGCCGCGACCCGCTGCGCCTCGGCCTGGATGCGCGCGACGTTGTCCGGGGCGCCGCCGAGATTGCAGTCCTTGGCGGCGGCCTCCAGTCGACGTGCCTCTTCGGTGAGCCGCAGTGCACCGAAGTTGGACACGGAACCGGCGAGCTGGTGGGCGATCATGCGCACCTGCTCCACGTCGCCGAGCTCAACCGCGGCGGCGAGGCTCGCGACCCGCGGCAGCAGGTCTTCCAGTGCGGCGACCACGACGACATCGATGTCGCCGAGCGCGTCGCGCAGCCCGTCAAGCACGCCCGGATCGAGCGCCGGCTCGCGCTCGTCGGCCGCGGCGCTCGCCCCGCCCCGCCACCATTGCTCCAGCGCGGCACAGAGCGCCGGCGAGCGCACCGGCTTGGACAGGTAGTCGTCCATGCCGGCGGCGAGGCAGCGCTCGCGCTCCGCCGGGATGGCATGGGCGGTGAGCGCGACCACGACTTGGTGCTCGCCGTCGGTCTCGCGGGCGCGCAGCTCGCGGGTGGCGGTGAGCCCGTCCATCACCGGCATCTCGCAGTCCATGAGCACCACATCGAAGCGCTCGTCGGCGAGCCGTTCCAGGGCCACGGCGCCGTTGTCCGCCAGCTCCACCGCGCAGCCGAGGCGCTGCAGCAGTCGGCTGACGACCTCCTGGTTGACCGGGTTGTCCTCCACCGCGAGCACCCGGCAGCCGGCGAAGCGCGTGCGCTCGCTCGCGTCCGCGGGCTTGGGGTGTGTGAGCCTCTTGCCGGTGGCGCCGAGCAGTTGCAGCATCGCCTCCAGCACCTGGCGGCTGCGCAGGGGCTTGAGCAGCCGGATGGCGCCGTGCGCGAGCACGCCGGCGTCGCCTTTGTCGTCCATCGAGGTCTGCAGGATCACCTTGGTGGCGGCGAGACTCGGCTCGGTCTTCAGCTCGGCGAGCACCTCCAGGCCGTCCATGCCGGGCATCATGCGATCGAGCAGCAGCAGCTCGTAGGGGTCGGCATCGGCGACGGCCTTGTGGCAGCGGGTCAGCGCCTGCTCGCCGCTGCCGGCCTCGTCGCAGCGCACGCCCCAGGCGCGGCACAGCCCATTGAGGTAGGCCCGGTTGCTGGCGTTGTCGTCCACGATCAGCATGCGTTTGCCCGCAATGGCCTCGACCCCGGTGTCGATCCAAGGCGACGCGGCCGGGTTGTCGTGGCACGGCAGCACCAACTCGAAGCAGAAGCTGCTGCCCTGGCCGGGCTGCGACTCCACCGTCAGCTCGCCCCCCATCATGGTCACCAGTTGGTTGGAGATGGCGAGCCCGAGCCCGGTGCCGCCGAAGCGCCGGGTGGTGGAGCCGTCCGCCTGCGCGAAGGCCTCGAAGATGTGCCGTTGTGCCTGCGCTTCGATGCCGATGCCGGAGTCGCGTACGGCGAACCGCAGCCGCGCCCCGTCGTCGCCGCGCGCCTCGAGCTGCGTCTGGAGACAGATCTCGCCGCGCTCGGTGAACTTGATGGCGTTGCCGAGCAGGTTCACCAGCACTTGGCGCAGCCGCGTCGGGTCGCCGCTGACCCGCAGCGGCACATCGGCGGCGACGGAGCAGATCAGCTCCAGACCCTTCTCGGCGGCCTTGCCGGCGAGCATCTGCGCGGTCTCCTCCACCAGGTCGGGCAGTATGAAGACGGTCTCTTCCAGCTCCAGCCGCCCGGCATCGATCTTGGAGAAGTCCAGCACGTCGCCGATGACCGACAGCAGGGTCTCCGCGGAGCTGGCGGCGGTTTCGGCGAAGTGCTCCTGCTCGCTGTCGAGTTTGCTCGCGCGCAGCAGGTCCAGCATGCCGAGGACGCCGTTCAGCGGGGTGCGGATCTCATGGCTCATGCTGGCCAGGAACTGGCTCTTGGCCCGCGCCGAGGCCATGGCCTGGTCGCGGGCGCGCGTGAGCTCTTCGGCCTGGTCGGCCATGAGCGTCACGTCCTGCACCAGCACCACGGGCTCGCCGGTGCGCACGTCGATGCGGTAGATCTGAAAGGCGCGGCTGGTGCCGTCGCCGGCCTCGATGCGGCGCGGCATGGCGCCGCCCGGGGCCGGATCGAAGGCGGCGAGCCCGCCGCAGTCGGTGGCGAAGCCCTCCATGATGGCGTTGAACGCAAGCCAGCCCTCGGCGGTGGGGGACATGACGCCGATGCCGAGGGTCTCGGTGGCGGCGTAGAGCACGTCCAGCTCCTTCGCCTGGCGCTTGGCGCGCAGGGTGCGCATGATGGAGCCGATGCGCATCAGGAAGATGTTGATGGGGTCGTCCTTCCAGATGAGATCGATGGCGCCGGCGTGCAGGGCGTCTTCGATCACCTCCTTGCGCTGCGAGTGCATCACCAGGGTGATGTCGCGGGTGCGGGGATCGCGCGTCAGCGCCCGGCACAGCTCATCGCCATTGCCCCCCGGCATGAAGAAGTCGATGACGGCCAGCTCCGGCTGTTCGCGGCGCGCAACCGTGAGGGCCTCG
This sequence comes from Pirellulaceae bacterium, assembly GCA_942492215.1. Taxonomy (GTDB): domain Bacteria; phylum Planctomycetota; class Planctomycetia; order Pirellulales; family Pirellulaceae; genus Mariniblastus. The sequence continues at coordinate 21,271 of CALODY010000030.1, read as the reverse complement.
TCCATGGATGCCGCCACCAGCACCTCGTAGCCGTTGGCGTGCAGCAGGTCGCGGTACTTGGTGCGCACCGTCGGCGAGTCGTCCACGAACAGGATCGAGCCGCCGACATCGTCGCGGTTGCCGAGCATCTGCCGCGAGCGCCAGTCGCCGAGCGCACCCATTTCGTTGTAGGTGCTCAGGAACTTGCGCATCCGGTACGGCAGCAGCGTCAGGTCTTCCTTGAGCTGGATGTCGTTGTTCGGCCGCGCGCTGGCGAGCGCGTACGCGCGCTCATCCGGGCTTTCGGTGAAGATCATCACCGCCAGGCCGTCGAAGACGCGCTCGGCGCCGATGCGCTCCAGGAGTTCCGCCCCGTCCATGCCCGGCAGCAGCCAGTCCAGCAGCAGGCCGTCGAAGGGCTGGCGGTCGGCGAGCGCCGCGCGCAACAGCCGCTCGCCGTCCTCGGCGCTGGTGGCGTGGGCGCAGGCGATGCCGACCCCGGTCAGTGCGCGCGCGCAGACCGCCGCCATGGTGGGCGAGTCCTCGATGATCAGGACCCGGAAGCGCGGTTGCTCAGCCATCGGGGCCATGCCTCAGCAAGCCGAGCGAGATGTGCTCGGGGTCGAGCATCGACAGGCGCCGCAGGTATTGTTCGGCGAGGTCCCGGAGCCCCTTCTTGTGCAGCAGCACGGCCATCAGGCCGAGCGCGTCCACCTGCACCTCGTCGGCGGCCGTGGGCCGTGCGGCGGCGGCGGCGGCGGCCGGCATGGTGCCGGCGACGAGGCGCTCCAGGATCTCCAGCGCCTCGAAGTCCTCGCCGCAGTCGGCGAGCACCCGCGCCTTGCCGAGCAGCGCCTGGGGCTGCCCGGCGTGTAGGCGCAGCACCCGCTCGAAGCCCAGCAGCGCCTCCGTGAAGCGCTTGTGGGTGTAGTGCTCGCGGGCCTCGTGCAATTGCTGCTGCCAGCCGGCTGGGTAGGATCGGTCTGCTCTGTCGGTGGTGCGCCGGGGTGCCGCCGCCGGGGCGCTCGGGTGCGGCGCGGTCGGCGGCTGCGCCGCAGCCCCACCGGCGGGTGCTGCTGCCGGCCGTGCCGTGCCGGGCGAGATGCCGGCGCCACGCGCCGGCTGGGGGCGGGCTCCGCGCGCCGCCGGCTGGCGCGCTTGCCGAGCCGCGCGCCGCCGGCGCGACCCCCGGTGGTCGGAAGCCGACGCAACCGCCGACCTCCTGCATGGTGAACTGTGCCCGCGGCAGGTTCCACTCCGCATGGTCGACGAACAGCCAGCCGTCCTCGGCGAGCAGTTGGCCGATGATGCGCAGCGCGCGCTCGACGTTGGCCGCATCGAAGTAGATCAGCAGGTTCTCGCAGAACACCACGTCGAACGGCCCGTGCAGCAGTCGCGCCGCGTCCCGCAGCAGATTGATGCGGCGGAAGTCGACCCGCGCCAAGATGCCGGGGTCCAGCTGGAACTGCCGTCCGCCGCGCCGGAACCAGCGTTGCAGCCGCGCCGGGTCCGTGCGCCGCAGCGCCAGCGGGCCGAAGACGCCGGCGCGCGCATCTTCGATGCAGGAGTGGGCGATGTCCGCGCCGCAGATGTCCACCGCCTGCGGCAAGATGCCGGCCTCGTCCAGTAGGATCGCCAGGCTGTAGGGCTCCTCGCCGCGGGCGCAGGGCAGCGACAGCACCTGCACCCGCCGGCCCGGTGCGCGGCGCAACCGCTCCGGGACGATCTGCTCGGCGACGAGCTGCATCTGCTCGCGGGCGCGGAAGAAATAGGATTCGTGGGTGGTGATCTCGTCGATGAACGGCTGCGCGACGATGGCGCCGCGCAACAGCCGCTCGCGCAGCTCAGCCGGGGGCAGGCGCAGCCGCTCGGCCTGGATGCGCAGCGCCAGGTCCACCGGCGCGGCATTGGTGTCGGTGATCTCGAGCCCCGTGGCGTCGCGGATCCAGCGCCGCAGCTCGGCGCTGACGAGCTCGTGCGCCGCGACCGCCGGCGGTTGCCCCGTGAGCGGATTCATGTGCCCGTCCCGGCTTCGGACCCGGGCTCTGCCCGGATCTCGGACCAAGCGCCGACGAGGCGGGCCAGATCCGCCAGGGCATGGCCGTTGCCGAGGAGGCCGCGGCGGATCACGGCCCCCGGCATGCCGTCCACCGCGGCCGTGGCCGGGTCCTGCACCAGGAGCCGGCCGCCGACGCCCTTGATCTGAGCCATGCCGACGCTGCCGTCGTCGCCGAGCCCCGTGAGCACCACGCCGCAGGCACCGCGACCCGCAACCTCCGCGAGGCTCGCCAACATGCGGTCGATGTTGGGGTAGTAGATGGCGGCGCCGCTGGGCTCGTAGCCCAAGCGCCAGCCCGGTTTCAGCAGCAGGTTGCTGCGCCCGCCGCGGGCCAGGTAGACGTGCCCGGCGGCGGGCATCTCGCCGTTGCCGGCCACGCTGACCGGGTGCCCCGACTGGTGCGCCAGCCAGGCCGCGAGCCCGTGGGTGAATTCTTCCTCGATGTGCTGGCTCACCAGGATCGGCACGGCGAGGTCGCGCGGCAGCGCGGCGAGCAGCGTCGACAGCGCGCTGGGGCCGCCGGTGGAGGCGCCGATGCCGATGATGCGCACCGGCTGCACGCCGTTGCCGCGGACATCGCTCGCCGCCGGCCTCAATTCGGCCGGGGCTTGCCGGGCCGGCGCCGGCCGCGGCTCGGTGCCGCCGGTGCCGCGCAGCCGCAGCCCGAGCACGGTGCGCATCTTGCCGAGCAGCACGTGGCCGGCCCGCAGCAGCTCCTCGCGGCCCACCCTGGCCCCCGGGCGCGCGTCGATGCTGGGCGTGCGCGTATAGTCCAGCGCGCCGGCCTTCAGTGCATCGAACAGGTAGGTGGTGTTGCGCCGGATGGTGGCCGTGCAGATCAGGATTCGCACCGGCCGCAGCGCCAGGATGCGATGCGTCACCTCGACGCCGTTGATGTCCGGCATGTGCATGTCGAGCAGCACCAGGTCGGGGCGCAGCCGGGTGGCCTGCTCGACGCCGTCGCGCCCGGAGCTGGCCTGACCGGCGAGGCGGAAGTCCGGCGCAGTCGCGACCACCGCCGCAATGACCGCACGGGCCACCGGCGAGTCATTGATCACCAGGACCTTGGCGGGGGACGATGCCGATGGCGTGCTCATGGTGCTTGCTTGCCCTGCGTCAGCGCTGCTTCAGCAGCTCGGCCACCATGCCCAGCATGACGTCGGTGTCGAACTGGGACTTGGTGACGTAGCGGTTGGCGCCCGCCTCCAGGGCCTTGTCGCGGTCCTCGGCGCGGTCCTTGTAGGACACCACGACGATGGGCAGCGTGCGAAAGCGTTCCATGCCGCGCAGGGTGCGGATCAGCTCGATGCCGTTCATGCGCGGCATGTCGATGTCGGTGATGAGCATGTGGTACTCGCCGCCGCGGGCCTTGTTCAGGCCGTCCATGCCGTTCACCGCGGTGGTGACGCGGTAGCCGGCCTGCTCCAGGAAGTGGCGCTCCACCTCGCGCACCGTCGCCGAGTCCTCCACCACCAGCAGGTGCGGCGCCTCCTCGGCCGCCGCCGCCGGCAGCCCCGGCATGGCGCCACGCGGGTCGGACGCCACCGGCAGGGGGGCATCGGCGCTGCGGCGCACCCAGCCGCTGCCCTCGCGCATGTGCTCCAGCAGGTCCGGCACATCCAGAATCAGCGCCAGACCGCCGTCGTCGAGCAGCGCCAGGGCGGCGAGCTGCTGCACCTTGCCCAGGCGCTCGTCCAGCGGGCGGCTCACCAGATCCAGCTCGTCGCTGATCTCGTCCACCACCAGGGCATAGCGGCTGTCGGCCTCGCCGAGGACGATGAGGTGTTTGCGCCCCATGTCCTGGTGCATGGGCGCGAGCCCCACCAGGTCGTCGAGTTGGTACAGAAACAGCGTGTCGTCGTCCATGCGCACGGCCAGGCGGCCCTCGATCTCGCGCAGCCGGTCGGTCTCCAGGCGATGCACCCCCACCACCTCGTTCATCGGCAACGCGTAGCGCTGCGGGCCGAACAGCGGGTGCCGGCCGCCCACCACCAGCAGGCAGCGGCTCAGCGCCAGGCTCAGCGGCACCCGCAGATCGAACACGGTGCCGCGTCCGGCCTCGCTGTGCACGGCCACCTGGCCGCCGGCGCCGTCGAGCACGGTCTTGACGATATCGAGCCCGAAGCCGCGTCCGGAGGTGGTGCTTACATGGTCGGCGGTGCTGAGACCCGGCAGGAACAGAAACTGCATCTGCTCCTCCAGGTCCATGGCCTGCCACAGCTCTGCGCTGGTGTGTCCACCCGCCACCACGGTGCGCATGAGCCGCTCCCGGTCGATGCCCGCGCCGTCGTCGGCGACGCGGATGCGCATGCCGGAGCCGAGCTGGCGTGCCTCGATGTAGAGCCCGCCGGCGGCGGGCTTGCCCGCGGCAACGCGCACCGCGGCGTCCTCGATGCCGTGGTCGATGGCGTTGCGCACCAGGTGCAGCAGCGGGTTGCGCAGTTGCTCGAGCACGGCGCGGTCGATGCGGTTCTCGGTGCCCTCCAGGTGCAGATCCACCTGCTTGCCGAGTTCGTGGCCGAGGTCGCGCACCATGCGCGGGTAGTCGTCGAGGAGGTCGCTCAGGGGCACCAGCCGCGCTTGGGTCACCTCGTCCGCGAGCCCGTCCACCAGGTGCTGCAGACGCCCGTCGACGCGGTCGTGTCCCTCGGTGAGGGCCTCCAGGCCGCTGCCCACCTCGTCGAGCTGCTCCAGGCGCAGGCGCAGCGATTCCAGCACCGCATCGGCCTCGCCGCCGCGGGCGGCGAGGCGCCGCAGTTGCTGCGAGGTGCGCCCCAAGAGCCGCCCCAGCGCGACGATCTGCCCGCGTTGCGCGTTGAGCGCGCCGACGGCGACGGTGAGTTCGCCGGAGAGCCGCTGCAGCCGGTCGAGCTGGTCGTAGGCCATGCTGATGCGCGCGCGTGTCGGGCGGTGCTCCGGCACCACGCGCGTGTCGCCGACGGCGACGGACTCGGGTCTGGCCCGGGTGCGGGCCGGCTGCGGCGGGGGCGCCGCTCCCACGGGGTGCTGCGCCGTTGCGTCGGCGTTGGGCGCGACCGCCTCGGCGGGCTCGGCCGCAGCGGCGCTGTCGTGCGCATCTCGCGGCGGGGACGCCGCTCCCACGGGGTCCGGATCTGGCGCGTCGGCACTGCGAGTGCCGTCTTCGGCGTGTTTGGTCGGCAGCGGCGGGCACGCGCCGGCAGGGGCGCCGGTGCTCACCCGGGTCAGGTGCTCCAGCAGCGCCGCCGAGTCGGGCGGCGGCCGGTCGTCGATGAGCGCCTGCAGGATCGCGGCGATCCAGTCGAGCGCGCAGGCCGCAGCATCCCGCTGGGCGATGCTGGCGGGCGTGGTGTCATTTGGATCTTCGGCGCGGAACAGGTCCTCGATGGCCGCCGCCACCAGCCGGATCGGGTCGCAGCCGATGGCGCGTGCGGCGCCCTTGAGGGTGTGGAATACGCGGCGCAGATCGCTGCTCGGCGCCGCCGCGTCGGCGAGCAGGCTACGGGCCTCTTCCAGATGCGTCTGTACCTCGGCACTGAAGATGGCGAGCAGATCGAGCCCGTCCGGCAGGTGGGCGGCGAAGGTATCGGCGGCGGCCGGGGCAGGATCAGCGCTTGTCTGCGACCCCGCCGGTGGTGCCGGCTGCGCCTGTGGCTCCGGCTCCGGCTCCGGCTCCGGCTCCGGCTCGGGCTCAACCGCAGCCGCGCCGGCGTCGTCTGCCGGGATCTCGGAGCGGGGACTCGGCTCCGGCGGGGCGGCGCGATAGGCCTCGACCCGGACGCGGAAGTCGTCCAGGTCCGGCAGCGGTTGCTCATCGAGCCGGGCCGTCAGCGTGGCGCGGATCAGGTCGACGGCGGCGAGGCTCAGGTCCACCAATTCCGGACGCGGCGCCGCGCCGCTGTCGAGGAGGTCGTGGTAGACGTCCTCCAGCAGGTGCGCGGCGGTCTTCTCCTGCTCGAAGCCGATGGCCCGGGCGGCGCCCTTGAGCGTATGGAACACGCGCATCAGGGCCTCGATCTCGGCGCGCCCGGATGTGTCTTGTTCCAGCGCAAGGGCGAGCCGCGTCGCCTCCTTGAGGTTGGTGTCGACCTCGTCGCGGAAGATCTCCAGCAGTTCGCTCATGGCGTGCCGCTCCCGGCCGCGGTCGGTTCCAGGAGGCGGTCGAAGTCGGTCTGCCGACCGGGCTGCGCCCAGCCGAACGCCGCCAGCGCGTCGGCGTCGAGCACGGCATCGAGCTGGAGCTCCTGCACCAGGGCGCCGTCGATCTGCCACATGGGGCCGTGGCAGTCGGGACGCTCGCCCGCCGCGAGCACCTGGTCGTGGCGCAGGGCAGCGTCCAGCATCGCGATGCGCTCCACGCTGTCCACGACGACGCCCAGATCGTGTCCGTCCACCACCACCCGCAGAATGCGGTTGCCGTGCTCGAAGCCGGTGCGCGGCGCCAAGCCGAGGCGCTCGCGCAGGTCCACCACGGGCAGCGCCGCGCCGCGCAGGTTCAAGAGCCCGAGCAGGAACGCGGGCGCACCCGGCACGCGGCGCAGCGTGGCGGGCATCAGCACCTCCGCCAGGCTCACAAGCGGCGCCAGGTAAAGGCTGCCGCCGACGCTGAAGAACAGGGCCTCCATGGCGCGGCTCAGACGCGGAACACGGACACCGCGTCGGCGAGCTGCGTGGCCATGGCGTTGAGCTCGTAGGTGACCGAGCGCGTCTGGCCCGCGGCCTTGGAGACCATGTTGGCCGAGGAGAGCATCTCGGTGGCGGTGCTCTGCACCATGCGCGCGGACTCCGCCTGCGCGCGCACACTGTCCAGGATCATGCTCATCTGCCCCTGGATGCGCTCCATGGCCTCGGTGATGGACGCCAAGGCGTCGATGGACTCGCGCACCAGGGTCACGCCGTGGCGGATCTCCTCGGAGGACTTGTCCATGGCCAGGGCCGAGGACTCGGTGGCGCGCTGGATGTCGCGCACCATGCCGTTGATGTTGCCGGCGGAGTCGATGGAGCGGTCGGAGAGCCGCCGGATCTCGTTGGCCACCACCGAGAAGCCCTTGCCCATCTCGCCGGCCTTGTTGGCCTCGATGGAGGCATTCAGCGACAGCAGCGTGGTCTGGTCGGCCACCATGGAGATGGTGGCCACGGCCTCGTTGATGTCGTCCATCTTGTCGTTCAGGGCCTTGATGCGCTCGGCGGTCTGCTCGGTGGAGAGCCCGATGGCGTCCATGGACGACAGGATGCGGGTGGAGGCCTGGTCCGATTCGCCCAGGGTCTGCGTGATCTCGCCGACGTTGCCGTCGACGCTCTCGGACGATGAGAGCAGCGTCGACGCGCTCTGCGACATCTCGTTGAGCGATGCGGTGAGCTCATTGACGGCACTGGCCTGCTCGGCCGAAGAGCTGGCCTGCTCGGTGGCGGCGGCCTGGATCTCGTTGATGGAGGAGGACAACTGCACACTGGCGTGCTGGATGCGCTGCACCAGGGTCAGCAGGTTGCGGCGCATTTGCTCGAAGGTGGTGGCGAGCTGACCGAGCTCGTCGCGGCTGTCGCTGTGCACGGGGGTGGAGAGATTGCCGCGCGCGATCTCGCGCGCGCCGGCCAGCAGCACGTCGATGTTGCGCATGATGGGCCGCGGCACCGTCACCAGCACCAGCACGCCGATGGCGGTGCCCAGCGCGGCGGCGATGCCCACCAGCCAGCGGGCACCTTCGCCGAGCCGGCGCAGGTCCGCGCTCTCGCGCTCGATGTCGCCCCAGGCGTCTGCGGTGAGCACCTCGCTCTCGTCGAGCAGGCCATTGCCGGCGGCATGCAGGCTGCGCGCCGCCTCGGCGAGCTGCTGCTCATCGGCCGCCGCTTGCACCTGCGCCGCCTGCACGCGCTCGCCGGCGTCGCGCAGCAGCACCGCGAAGGCAAGCAGTTGTTCGCGCACGTCCGACAGACCCTCGCGCACACTGCGCCCGCTGGCCTCGCTGCTGGCCACGTCGAGCTGCGCCAACACCTCGGTGAGGCTGCCCCGGGCGGCCTCCGCCAGCGCGACCTTGCCGGTGGCGAGGAAGCGCTGCACGTCCGCGGCGATGCGCCACAGGTTCCGCTCCAGCTCCGCGAGCAGCAGGCCGGGCGCCACGCGCGCCTCGGCACCGGTGGCACCGCCGCGCCGCCAATGCGCAGCGGCGACTCCGGCGAGTCCTTCCAGGGCCGGCATCAGGCGACGATCGAGGTCCGCCGCCAACTCCGCCTCCGCCGCCTGGGCGTCGGTGCTGCGCGCAGCGGCGCTTGCCAAGGCCGCCGCGTAGGCCTCGATCTGATCCTCGTAGGCGCCGAGCAGGTCCGCCATGGCGGCATGTGAACCGGTGAGGTCGCGCTCGACGGTCTCGATCTTGGCCGCATAGACCTCAAGCGCGGTGAGCTGCTGCCGCACCTCGGTCAGGCGGCGTTGCAGCCGCTCCGCCGACTGCGAGTCGCCGCGGCGCATGTCCTGCTCGGTCTCGTAGAGGCGGTGGATGGAATTTGCCAGCGCCTCGGATTGGCGGGCCAGGGCCGCGTGCTGGTTCAGCTCGGGAACACCGACGGCGCTGATGCTGTGCAGCGTCAGCACGGACACGAGCCCGAGCAGCACGATCACCAGCGTCAGCAGCCCCAGGCTCAGCAGGAGCTTGAGCTTCAGGCTCATGCCGCGGCGTGCCTGGAGGGTGCGGCCCGCATCCGCCGCCGCGCCGACCCGGGCCGGCGTGCCGGCGGGCGCCGGTCGTGCGCCGTCGTCCGCGACATCGAAGGGGATGCCGCTCTTGACGCCATCGGGCTCGGGCACGACGAAGTCGTCGCTCGCGTCGGCGCGATTGAGGTGGTCGGGATCAGTGTGCGTCTCGCTGCTCATGGCGGCTCCTGTCAAGCCGTTGGTCGTCGCGGCCGGCTGTGCGGCGCGCGCTGGTTGTTCGGGGGAGAATCGGTTTGCGCTGGGTGGACGGTGCGTGCTGCGTCGGCTGCCTCGCTTGTGTACAACGGGTGGCGGGGCTTGCCGGCCCGTCAGAAGGTATCGTCGCCGCGGCCGTTGGCGCCGGCGCCGCGCAGGCCGTGCATGTCCAACAATGTCAGCGAGCCGCCCGCGTGCTCGCCGATGCCGATGCGGCGGATCAGTGCCTTGTCGTCGTCGTTGCGATGCACCCGGAACAGATCCGGGGGCAACAGCTCGATGGACTCGATCTGGTCCACCGGCAGGGCCGTGCGGCGATCACGTGCGTCGCGGACCACCAGGGTCCGGTTCTTGTTGCCGAGCCGGTAACTGCCGCGGGCGCCGAGCGCGCCCGCGGTATCCAGCAGCGGTACGACCTCGCCGCGGATGTTCACCAGCCCCAGCACCAGCGCACCCGCGCGGCTGAGCCCGATGCCGACCTCCACCCGCGCGACCTCGTCGAGGTCGGCCAGCGGCACCGCGAACCGCTCGCCGCCGAGCCGAAAGATCACGTGCGCGTGGCCGCTGCCGGCTTGGACGGCGGTGGAGTTGTCGTGCGCATAGAGTTCGGCCCAGTGCTTGAGCTCCGCCTGCGTCATGTCGCGCTCGCCGTGCCCGGGGGGCGTTTGCGCCGCGGCGGGCTCGGCTGCGCCGGGCCTGTCGTGATGCACCGCTGCCGGCGTCTGCGGGGGCGCGGAAACTTGGTCTGCGGGGTCGGACACCTCAGTGGACTTCCTGCAAAGCATTCAAGGATACCCCGTTGAGTATAGTGTTGCGTTCGATGCCGGTATGCGCGCCATGCCCGGTCCTGCGCTTTTTCTTGGGCGCGAGGCGACCTGGCGCAAGCAAGCGGCTCGACCCGGCCCGCTGCCAGGTGCGCCCCGGCCGCGGCGACCACGGTCCTGAGCCCGGCCGGCGACTGCCCTACAATCAGCGCCACAACACAGCTTTGCGAGCACGCGACATGGCTGACCTCCAGGGCCGGGACCGGCACAGCGACTTCTTCAACCTCTACCGCCAGGGCCTGATCCGCGCCGCGGTCTGCGTGCCGGAACTCCGCGTGGCGGAGCCGGGCTTCAACGCGGGCGCGACCATCGCGCTGGCGCGGCAGGCACACGACGCCGGCGCTGTGATCGCGCTGTTCCCGGAGCTCGGGCTCACCGCCTACAGCAACGACGACCTCTTCCATCAGCAGGCGTTGCTGGAGGCGGGGCTCGATGCGTTGGCGGCGGTGCTGGAGGCCAGCCGCGGCCTGCGCCCGCTGCTGGCGGTGGGGCTGCCGTTGGCGCTGGACGGGCGGCTGTTCAACTGCGCGGTGGCGGTGCACGCGGGCCGGGCGCTGGCGGCGGTGCCCAAGACCTATCTGGCCAACTTTCGCGAGTACTACGAGAAACGCCAGTTCGCCGGCGCCGATGCGGCCGTCTCGACGCAGATCGAGCTGCTGGGCCAGCGTGTGCCCTTCGGCAACGACCTGCTGCTGGAAGCGGCCGACGTGCCCGGCCTGAGCCTGCACCTGGAGCTGTGCGAGGACCTGTGGACGCCGATCCCGCCCAGCACCTACGCCGCGCTGGCGGGCGCCACGGTGCTGCTGAACCTGTCCGCCAGCAACATCACCATCGGCAAGGCCGCCTATCGCAATGCCCTCATCGCCGCCCAGGCGGGCAAGTGCATCGCCGCCTACCTCTACTCCGCCGCCGGCCCCGGCGAGTCCACCACGGACCTGGCCTGGGACGGCCACGCGGTGATCTTCGAGCAGGACCGCCTGTTGGCGGAGTCCGAGCGCTTCGCGGACCACGGGCAGCTGGTGCTGGCGGACATCGATCTGGAGGTGCTCCAGGCGGAGCGGCTGCGCGCCACGAGCTTTGCCGACAACGCCGCGGTGCACCGCGAGCGGCTGCGTGCAATGCGGCGGCTGTCGTTCGCGTTGGATCTGCCCGCCGGCGACCTGGGCCTGCAGCGCCCCCTGCGGCGCTTCCCCTACGTGCCGGCCGATGTCGCCGAGCGCGATGCCCTGTGCTGGGAGGCCTACAACATCCAGGTCCACGGGCTCGCCAAACGGCTCGCGGCGAGCGGCATCGGGCGCATTGTGATCGGCGTGTCGGGCGGGCTGGACTCCACCCAGGCGCTGCTGGTGGCGGCGCAGACCATGGATCGGCTCGGGCTGCCGCGCAGCAACGTGCTGGCGTACACCATGCCGGGTTTTGCCACCAGCACCAACACCCGCGACAACGCCCGGGCGCTGATGCACGCGCTCGGTGCCACTGCGGCAGAGATCGACATCCGCCCGTCCTGCATGCAGATGCTCAAGGATTTGGGCCATCCGTTCGCCGCCGGCGAGCCGGTGTACGACGTCACCTTCGAGAACGTACAGGCCGGCGAGCGCACCAGCCACCTGTTCCGGCTCGCCAACCACCACGACGCGCTGGTGCTCGGCACCGGCGACCTGTCGGAAATCGCACTCGGTTGGTCCACCTACGGCGTCGGCGACCAGATGTCCCACTACAACGTCAACGCCTCCGTGCCCAAGACCCTGATCCAATACCTGATCCGCTGGCTCATCGCCACCGGTCGCTTCGACGCCGCCACCAACCGGACGCTCCAGGCCATCCTCGACACCGAGATCTCCCCGGAGCTGGTGCCCGCCGACGCGGCCGGCGCAGACGCCGCGCAAGCCGAAGCCGGCCTGCAGAGCACCGAGGCCAAGATCGGCCCCTACGAGCTGCAGGACTTCAACGCCTTCCACATCACCCGCTACGGGCTGCGGCCCAGCAAGGTCGCCTTCCTCGCCTGGCACGCCTGGCGGGACAAGCACGCCGGCGAATGGCCCGACAACCTGCCCGCCGAGCGCCGCAACCAATACGACCTCGCCGCCATCCGGCATTGGCTCACGGTCTTCTGCCGGCGCTTCTTCGGCATGAGTCAGTTCAAACGCACCTGCATGCCCAATGGCCCCAAGGTCGGTGCCGGCTCACTGAGCCCCCGCGGCGACTGGCGCGCCCCGAGTGACGCGGAGGCGCGGGTCTGGCTCGAAGAGCTGCACCGCAACGTGCCGGAGGCGTGAGCGGGAGTTTGTTCTCAACTCTCTCTCGACCTGTCCTGCTCTGGTTCTTCCGACGAGCTTGTCGACTCGGTGCAAGCGTGCTGTACTCTTGCAGGTACATTGCAACACGGGAGGATCACGATGCCGACGAATGAAGATCAAATGGCACCGACTCGCCCGGCAGGACTTGGGCCATGTTCGTGCCTACATCGCCAGGGACAACCCGAAGGCCGCAGCCAGGGTCGCTCGGCGCGTTCGCACCGCCATTGAACGCCTGCCCGACAACCCCGCCCCGGGCGCGTCATCGACACGCGAGAACTCGTGGTGACCGGGACGCCCTATCTCGTGCCCTACACCCTCGCCAACGACGAGATCGTCATACTGCGCATCCTGCCTCTACGATCTCTGCCGGTGCCGATACTGACAATCACCGACGAGTGTCGCGGGCACCACTGGGAATCGCTCTCGCTACGCCTTTCTTGTGTCGGTATCGGCTTATCCTGCGCCGATCGCTGCTGCTCGACGGCCGGTCTCCAATCAGGGAAATCAGGGAAAAATTATACACGCTCGCTGGCAAAAACGAATCGCGATCTATCGCTGTATGTCTTTTCCGGAACCATAGATCTGCACTGGGCGGAGATCAGTGTACTGTTGCCGGAACTCCTGCTTCATCTTCCGAAGCCGAGAGACTGCCAGATTTAATGCGTTTAGCAACTGTCGCCGTAATTGGCGCCGCAGTTGAACTGTTATTGTCATTGTGATTGTAATTAACGGTTGCCGTAATTCGGAAAAGCGCCTACGCGGCCTGAGCTCTTCGGTTGTTTCGTAGTCCCCTCCTCCTGAACCGAGGAACGTACAAAGATAAGCTCACCACGAAGCACACGAAGCACACGAAGCACACGAAGCACACGAAGAGCACGAAGGAGAACACGAAGAAACACAGAGAGAAATGCGGAACGGACCACGTTTAATCCGGGACCCCTCATTCACCTGCTGAAGTTGAAGTAACAAACATCGTCTGTCCTAGAATCGCGGTACCTTGTGGTCCCAAACATAGCTGGTAAACGTGGTCTGTCCCTGATATGCGTGCCACACCCACCCGGACCTCAGCTTAGACGACGTCGGTTTCCGGGGGCTGTGCGCGGCCCCCATCCGCTGATCACTGAATCTCTGTCCTCTGTCCTCTGTCCATCTTGTCCCCGTCTTTACTGCGCGAAGCGCAGTCGCGGGATTTTCTCTCGTGACATCGCTCCAGCGGTGTCACGCAGCTCCGGGCGCTCTGCGCCCCGAGCAGCAAGCCGCCGCGCCGCATCCGCACGAGCGCCAACGGCGGCGGCCGTGCAGGCCGGCTTTACTCCAGCCGACGCTTGACCTAGGCTGTCCGCATGCCGGCAACAGCGCTGATCAAGCGTCGCGTTGTCCTCGACCGCGACGCCTTCGCCGAGATCGTCATCTGGCGGCTGCCGAAGCCGCTTGCCGGCGTGACGCACCCCTTCAAGTACCGGCTCGCCTACGTCGTTGCCGGCCAATGCGTGCTGCGCTATGACAACGAGCGGGGCAAAGGCGATCATCGCCACGTGGACGCGGTTGAGGTGCCGTACCGTTTCGAGTCCCCGCGTGCACTGATGCGGGACTTTCTTGCCGACGTGAACAGGTGGAACCATGAGCACGGTCGTCCTTGAGGTCCGTTCCCTGGCGGACACACTCGCCGATGCCGCCGCGGCCATGGCGGACAATGCCGCGGATAAGGAAGCGCGTATTGCCTTCGCAACCCCGGAACTGCTGTGGGAGGTGCTCACCGCCGAGCGCTGGGCCTTGCTCAAGGCCATTGCGGGTGTCGGGCCGGTATCCATCGAACAGGCCGCGGAACGCAGCAGGCGCGACGTTGGGCTGGTGCGCGCCGATGTCGACGCGCTGGCCCAGGCGGGCATCCTCGATCGGCTGGCGGACCATCGGGTCGAGTTTGCCTACGACACCGTGCGGGTGGAGTTTCTGCTGCGGGCTGCCTGATGGCCCGCGCGCTGCTGGTTCGTTCCGGCGGGGTCAAGCACTACCTGCCGGGGAAAATCAGAGGGGAAAATCAGAAGGAAAATCAGAGACGGGAGGAAAATCAGGGGCGGACCACGTTTTATCAGCTTGGCAACACGCACTGCCAGAGGTCGGGCGCCGTCCGCCCGCTCAAACGTGGTCTGTCCCTCTTTTTCGCTCTTTTTCGGTCCCTCTTTTTCGGGCGCAGCGGGAGGGGGTGCCGGCGGTGATGAAGCGCCTCGGACAGCGCTACGTGCAGCACGTCAACCGGACCTATCGCCGCACCGGGGCCTTGTTCGAGGGGCGGTTTCGCTCGGCGCTGATCGAGGCCGACACCTACCTGCTCGCCTGCCAGCGCTACATCGAGCTGAACCCGGTGCGCGCGTCGATGGTTGCCGCGCCCGGTGACTATCCCTGGTCGAGCTACCGGGCCAATGCGCTGGCCGCGAGCGATCCGTTGGTGAGGCCGCATGCGCTGTACCTGGCACTTGGCGACTGCGAGGAGGTGCGCCTTGCGGCCTATCGCGGGCTGTTCGAGGATGCGCTCGACGCCGAACTCCTTGAGCGCCTGCGCACGTGCAGCAACGGCGGCTTCGTGCTCGGCAGCCCGAAATTCGAGCGGCAGATCGCGGCGATGCTCGGGCGACGGACCTGGCGGGGCGCGCCGGGGCGACCGCGCAAGGAGACCGGGCCCGGGGAGCAACGGGAGTTGGCGTTCTAGCACGGAGAAAACGTGGTCTGTCCCTGTTTTCCGCAATACAAGGCCTGACCCTCCGCCCGGATCGACCATCGCGATGACCAGATACGACGCCGACTTCCATCGGTGGATCGACGAGCAAAGCGCGGCCCTCAAGGCCGGTCAGTTCGATCACCTGGACGTCACGCACCTGATCGAGGAACTGGACAGCATGAGTGCACGTGAGCGACGGGAGCTGATCAACCGCTTGGCCGTGCTGCTCGCGCACTTGCTCAAGTGGCAGTTTCAACCAGAGCGTCGCTGCACCGGCTGGCGCCTGACCATCAACGAGCAACGCCGGCAGCTGGTTCTGCTGCTCGAAGACAGCCCGAGCCTTGCACGACGGCTACCGGAGTTCCTTGAACGTGCCTACCGCAACGGTAGCCGCGCCGCGCTGGAGGAAACCGGGTTCCTCAAGTCGCCGTTTCCCGAGTCCTGCGCGTACGGCGTCGAACAGATCCTGGACGAGGACTTCATGCCGGCGGACTGAGGGTTCGACCCAAGCGGTCATCGCCATGATGCGCGACGCGTCTTTCATAGCACGTAGTCGGGGCTGGGTTGGCAAGGGGTGATTGATCGCAACGACGCTCCAGTGTCGTCGCGCCTCTCCCGGCGCTCCAGCGCCGCGTGGCATGCGCGACCACCGCCCCGGGCCGCTGGAGCGGCCTGCGACCCGTTGCGCCGCTGGAGCGGCGCAACGATCAAATCGGAATCGGAATCGGAATCGGATCAAAGCATCGCTGTCGACCGCCGACACCGACAAAGATCAGGTCGATGCCCCCACCCCCTACAACCCCGCCGCCGCCCGCGCCAACACGTAGATCTTCGCCGACAGTTCCAGCGAACAGGTCCAGCGATAGGCCTGCTTGAGGTCGGCGCCCCAGGCGTAGACGCCGTGGCCGGCGAGGATCACCACCGGGACGCCCGTCAGGGCCTCGGCGACCTGGGCCGGCGCCTTGGCGTCGTGCTCGGCGTGGTCGATGGGCAGCACCGGCACCGAGCCTTTGCCGGACTCGGCGTCGTTGTAGCCGCAACGGCGCAGCCAGCGGCAGTAGCGCACCAGGCCGTCGCGGGGGGCCTCCTGGCGAAAGCGCTCGTCGGACAGGCGGCGCGGACGGACGGACAACTGTTGCCGCAGCACAAGACCTGCAAGTATCCCTCAAACCGCGACCAAGGATGCTTTGAGCGAGCAGGGTGCGGTGACGTACCAACCGCATCGGCGCGGCGCCATGCTGTTCGCCGTCGCGCGCCCGCGCGCCGCGGCTCGTGGGATCAGTCCAGGTGCTCGACCTCGAAGCCGACGACGCTGCGCTCTTTGCGGCTGAACTCGATGCCGATCAGGTGGATCGGCGCCCCGCCGCCGCGGTAGGGCTCGGCATAGCCGCGGTCCTTGATCTGCTGCAGCGCCCGGCCCTCCGGGGCCAGCTCGACGACCTTGAACTCGAATAGATACACATGGCCGTTGAAGCGCAGGGCCAGGTCCAGGCGCCCGGCGTTGCTGCTCTCCTCCGGGGTCAGGTCAAGCCCCAGGGCGGCGAAGTAGGTGTAGAAGACGCTCGCGTAGTAGCCCTCGTAGTCGGCAATGGGGTTGTTGGTATACCACTCGAACGGGATGCAGGCGAAGAAGGCCGTGAACAACTCGCGCATGCCGTCGAAGTCGTTGGCGAGCAGCAGCTCGTAGAGCCGGCTCGGGCGCAGCGCCGGATCTTGCGGCGGCGGCGCGAGCCGCTCCAGCAGCGCGCCGGTGAGGCTGGCGTAGACCTCCAGATTCGGCCAGCGCAGCCGATACTCGACCAGCGCGCCGAGTTGGCGCACCTTGTCGATGGTGAGATAGCCGGTCTGGAACAACAACGCCTCGATGGCGATGTGCTCCACGTCGAAGGCCGAGAGCAGTGACTCGCTGGCGAGCAGCTGGCCGAGCCGCGGCAGGAAGACCCGCCGCTCGGTGAGCAGGTCGATCAGGAAGGTGGGCGTGGCGGTCTCGAACCACCAGGCGCGGAACTGGCGCTTCTGGAATAGCAGCAGCACGTCGAAGGGGTTGTAGACCGCCTCGCCGGTCCAGTTGTAGCCGTTGTACCAGGCGCGGATCTGGGCGCGGTCGAGTCCGTCCAGCTCCGGGGCGAAGACCGTCTCCAGGTCGGCCTCGGTGTAGCCGCAGATGGCCGAGAATTGCGGGTCGACGGTGATGTCGTTGAGGTTGTTTAGCCCGGAGAACAGGCTGACCTTGCTGAACTTGGACACGCCGGTCAGGAAGGCGAAGCGCACATCGGCATCGGCGCCCTTGATGACCGAGTAGAGGTTGCGCAGGCCATCGCGCATCTCGCGCGCAATGTCGGGATCGGACAGGTTGTCGAGGATCGGCTTGTCGTATTCGTCCACCAGCACGACCACGCGCTCGCCGTGGCGGGCGTGGGCGAGCCGGATCAGCTCGCTGAAGCGGGTCGCGACGCCGCGCTCGTCGGGCAACGCCACGCCCATGCGCTCGGCGTTGAGGCGCAGCAGCTTATCGATGCGGGCATCCAGCTCGCCGCGGTCGCGCAGCACCCCCTCGGCAAAGCTCAGCCGCACCACCGGAAAGCGCCGGCCCCAGTCCCAGCGGGTCTCGGCCGTCAGGCCCGCGAACAGCGCCTCGCTGCCGGCGAACAGCTCGGCGAGGGTATCGAGGAACAGCGACTTGCCGAAGCGGCGCGGACGCGACAGGAAATAGTACTTTCCCTGCTCGATCAGGCGCAGCGCAAAGTCGGTCTTGTCGACGTAGTAACAGCCTTGCTCGCGAATCTCGCGGAAGGTCTGAATGCCGATGGGCAGCTGTTTGCGGGGCATGGGGGCGGCTCTGCGTGGCTGGACGGTCTCGTCATTCTAGCCGAGGCCGCGGCGGGTCGGCGGGGGGCCAAGCCCATCGCCAGCGGTAGGTCGGGTTAGCGGGAAGACGGGGTCACCATTTAGCTGACCCCGGTCAATAGGCGGCGAAAATACCTCGCGGCTGCGCACGATGATCTCGGTCAATATTCCACGAAACGCTGCGTGGTGCCTGTGACGCGCCGTCAGTTCTCTATGTGGTGGTTACGGAGCCGATCCGCACCAGTCACCCTTCAGGATCTAGGCATCGGGGCTGCTCCCAGTGGGGAGAAGTCACCCGCGCCCGTTGCTCTTTCGAGCCCCAGAAAATCATCGGTGCCCCGCACAGGTCCAAGTGGTGCACGGCAATGCCTGTTGGCGGGCCGTGCGTTCACAGATCTCTGGCTGGCAATCCGGTGGACTGCCGCCAACCCGGTGTGGCTCACTGGCGGGGGCGTCTCGGTCACATCGCTGTTGTCGCTCCGTGGTTGTCGTGATCGTTGGCGGGAATGCCGCGGGGCTCAATCAGATCTGGTGGCTGGTCGCCAACCCCGTGTCCCGAGCTCACCGAGGCATGCCCGACTCGGTTCAGGCGAAGGCGCGGTTCACGTCGAACGCGCTGCCGTCGCGCAGAATGTGATAGCAGGCGCGGGACAGCTTGTGGGTCCGCGACCAGCTCGGCGACCGTCTCCGGCGTCAAGCGGCGCACCTCGTTGGCGCCGATGGAGCGTCCGCGGTTGCGCGAGAACCGGTTCTGCACTGCCAGGATGTTCCCGGTATGCTGCTGCACCAGGTGCTGGCGTCGGCGCAGCAGGTCGCGCACGGCACGCTCGGCCTTGGGATAGATATATCCCTCGGGCAGCAATCCCAGGCGCAGCAGCTTGGCCAGCCAGGCCGCGTCGGAGTCGTCGTCGCTGTACTTCAGCCCGCTGTACTGGATGATCGCCGCGGTATTGGCCAAGTGCACTCGGTAGCCGGCCTCCATCAGAGCATCAACCAGCCAATACCAGTTGTATGTCGACTCGAACACGAGACCGCTGATATCGTCGCAGTACGCTGCCGGTGTCGACAAGACGGTCTCCGGATCATTCGCCAGGCGCTTGCGGTATACGATCCGGTCGGCCTGGTCCGTCAGGACCACGACGTTGTTGTTTGAATGCAGGTCGATTCCACCGTATAGTTTCACTCCTGGCTCCTCCCCCTCTGGGGTGCGGTTGTTGAGTCTGGTTAACCCAACTGTAGCCTACGGGGTGGAGTCGGCTAGATGATTATCAGGTCTTGCAATCACGCATTTGCGTGATTGCAAGACCCTGCTCCCTTGACCCCGCTCCCCTAGGTCGCACCGCACGCTTGGCTCGGGGAACGAGGGTCTGATTTTGCTTCGATGATAGGCTTGCCCCTGTCGAAGGCGCTTGTTTCGAGCTGGCGCTGCCCTGGCGCGAAATGGTCCCAACCACGCCGGAACCAAGCGCGCTCGCCCGTGAGACGCAAGCGTTCCCACCCAAAGCGCCGCCGGCATCCCCGCGACAGATCCCGCCCACGGCACTCGGCGCCGACGACATCCCGCCGAGGGCTGATCTGTTGGCGCTGCGCACCCTGGCCGACTTGGGCCGAACCTCGGCCCTAGATCGCTGGTGCCGGGATCAGACCGACGCCGGCTTTCGCTTGGTCGCCGAGCAGGTACGCGCACGGATGATGGCCTTCGACCATGACGCCATCGGCGCGTTCGTCAATGCGCACTTGCAGGGCAGGGTCGAGCGGTGACCGACCCAATCGCAGGCACCATGGTCCTGGTCATCGACGACGAACCGGATAACCTGCGTCTGGCCTTCGAGATGCTGCGCCGGCACGGGCTCGAAGTAATCACCGCACGCAACGGTGCCGACGGGCTGCGCATCGCCGGACAGCTGCGTCCCGACCTGATTCTGCTCGACGTGCGCATGCCCGCGAGCTGACCCTGCGCGTGGCAACCCATCTGCGGCTTGCTGCCACCCGCGCCGAGCCAAGCCAGGGGCCGAGGGCAGGAACCGAAGTTCCGGCGAGCTGCCCCGCGTCGAACAGCGACAAGAGCGACAGTAGCGACATGCCACCCGGCACGCCTGGGCAGCATCCTGCCGCGGAACTCGAGGTGTTCCTGCGCGCTCGCGAATATCTCCTCTCGGATCTGGTCCATCCACCGGACCTAGCTCAGCTGGCGGGCCACTGCCACACCAATTTCGCTGCGCCTGAGCCGTGCGCTTTCGCGCCGCCGCTGAACTGACGCCGGAGGCCGTCGCCGCCATCACCGAACAGGTGCACATCCGGATGCTGCGCTGGCTACCCTGATGGAATCAGGCCCCGGCTGCTCGAGTCGCTGCCCCTGGGTCTGTCCCACCTGCGGCGCGGATAGGCGCCTGATTGCATTCATCACCGAGGCCGCGCCCGTCGAGCGGATTCTCACCCACATCGGTGAGCCACCACGTCCACCCCCGATCACGCCCGCGCGCCCCGGCGCTGCGCTATCCTGCTGCGCTTGGGTGCCAGCCCAAACCATCCTGGTTTGGTCGTTCGCTGCTATCATCGCATCGTACCCGCCCCTGGGACGATGCTCCCAGGCCGATACCGGACTGGAACGTCCTCCAGCAGCCCGACCCGGACACCGAGTTCGATCAGCGCATTGCGTGGTAGCCGCCGTCTCTCTCAGGGAGACGGTGCAGCCCCACTCGTGTTCCGGCGGCACGCTCCACCGCAGCTGCGAGCCCCCGCACCCCACAACGCCCGTGCCCGCACCGCCCCCGACGCTCGCCAGCCCCGCTGTTCGGCGTTGACCGCAGGTCCCGCCCCTGCTTGCGTCCTGTTCCGGGCCAACCTGGACGCTCAGGGTGGCTTGGATTTCCTATCCGTGGCCCGAGAATCATTCGACATCCCGCCACAGACCGATCCGCTCTTCGAGCGCGTCCGGCGCTTCATCGCGACGGCCCGCCATCTGCGTCCCTGGCGGGCCTACGGGCTGCGCCTCGATCTGCAGCATTGGATGCAATACACTGAGCGAGCCCGACGCCGAAGCCCAGGACTGCGCCCGGCTGCTGCTGACGCTGCAGCGCCGGCAGCAGAACGGATAGGGTCAGGTCTCTCACATGTAACATCCTGCGCTCCCTTGGCAATATGCCCAAATTTCCACTAGCCTTAGCAAATGCCCAACGAATCCGCCAGCCCGACGCCAAACTGCGAGCGGCGCTTCGCGCGTGGCCGCAGTTTGGCGCGGGCTGCGGTAAACGTTGGGCACATGAAGGTGGAACTGGTTCTATGGGGCAGACCTGCCGAAAATGCGGTTATGAAGGACGATCCAAGCGACAGCGCCAAGAGCCTACCAGTGCCTAAGTGCCGGAGCCGTCTACGCGAAAGTAGAAGCGGCTCTCAAGCGCGAGAGCCAAGACCCTCAAGCTGCGACCACAAACAGGGAATAGATACCCGAGACAACATCGTTTCGGTTTCTTGGTGTTGGCAAAGCTGATCGAAACAAACCGAAGCTATCCAAGTGCAAGACATGCGGTAAACGGGTAGAATAACTGTCAAGGCGTGTTCCCCACCGCGGCGAACACGATCCTGTGGTCCGCAATAGAGGCCTACTGATCGGCATTGCCGCAACTGTTTTTCTACTTGGGATGGGTTTGGTCCGCGGAACGCTAC
>CALODY010000029.1:0-212481 GCA_942492215.1 Pirellulaceae bacterium | reverse complement strand
ACTGGCAACGCCGCCTGCTGCACCACCGCTGCCGCCGCAGATTAGAACGCCCATCGCACGGCGTTTGCGAAGCAAATAGATGGAGCAGGCCATTGTCGCCGTCTTCCATGACCAGTTAATCAGGCCAGCAGGCGCACGTAACGTTGCTCCCGAAACGCTCGTTCAGCTTGCCACGAACTACCGGCATTGCCAGCGGCGATGATCACATCCACTGTTCCGGCGACGCTTCAGGCGGCGTTGGTCACGTCGAAGAGACGGTCATCTGATGAAGTGCTGTCCACAAGTGTTGTTCCACGAAAACATCCATTACTGCGAGAGATCAGCGAACACGACACGATTTCCAGAAGAGATGAAGGCGCTTGCGGGGCGAGATATAACCGGTGGTAATCAACATAAGGAAGGTAGGCCAATGAAATACCAGCACCATCCCATAATGCAGACCAACCAATAATCAGCAGTTGTTAAATCCTCCGCGTAGCCTGAGAAATCGAGCAGCAGGTCGACCGTACCTTCCGCCATAATACGAACCATACCCACCGTAATACGCTGTAGCGGTACGGAATGGCCATGTTTTCCGCCGCCTGGGCGACTGCTGCCGCGACAGGATCAGCACCGAGGCCGTTGCCAATTTTCCGCCGTATTTCCCGCCGCGACGACCACGCCGCCGATTGGGATCACGCCACCACGATTCACCGCCACTGGTGGAAACCACGGCTTCGACCCCCGACGCGCACGTCGCGATTAACGCCACGATTCGTACCGCCACCGCGAATCACCTTCGACCGCCGCCTGCATCGCTGCCGCGATTGACCGCCGCCACGATTCGCACCGCCGCCAGAACGCATCGCTTCGATCGCCCGCAGTGCCGCCGCTGATTGACTCTGCCACCACGATTCGCACCGCCGCCGCGAATCACCGCTTCGACCGCCGCCCGTAGTGCCGCCGCCGACGGGATCAAGCGCCATGACGATCGGCACCGCCACCGGTAACCACCGTTTCCTCGACCTCCTCAAGTACCGCCGCCGCGATTGGACTCGCCGCCACGACCAGCACGGCCTGGGTGAATCACCGCTTCGACCGCCAGACGTACCGCCGCCGCCGCGATTAACGCCACCACGATTCACCGCCACCGGTGAACTACCGTTTCCTCGACCTGATCGCCGTTAGCCTGAGTTGGCGATAACGCCGTCGGCATACTGTTGCCGAAGCCGCGTTCGCCGACGTTCCGGGATCTCATCAACTGCGGCGTCGCCACGCGTGATGTTGCTACCACGGAACGCACTGCCGGTGCGCGACCGCCGCCACCGAGATAGGCGCTGCCGCTGCGTGAACAGCGCTACGCGAGAAGTCGAGCTACCGGGGTGGTATTATTGCTGCCAAGCATGGAGATGCTGCTGCCCGAGACGAAGTCGTACACGCTGCGGAGAAGCATCGCCACCGCGAGACGCTGTGTCACCGCGGGAATTCGCCACTGCCTGGAGATCGTGCTGCTGCGAGAGGCCATTGCTACCGCGAGACAGGATCGCTACCGCAAGCATGAACATTGCTACGCCACCCGTGATCGTGCTGCTGCTGCGGGAAAGGTTGACACGCGCTGGCAATGCGTTTCGATCGCACACGTCGCGAGATGTCATCCGAGAGATCGTGGCGGTTGCCAAGAAAGATCATCATTGGGCGAGGTACCGTGGCGAGGAGACGGGACCCGGCCAGAGACAAACCGATCTGAGATCGTTGCGAGAAAGATTGCCGTTGCACGAGCTAGAGACGGACCATTATGAGACGTTTAATGCACTCCGAGAGGATCTACGCCGCGAGACTACTATCACGCGGTACCGTGTTGCGAGACGGTTCCGCCGCGAGACAGGACTACTGGCACACGATACGCGGCCACCACGCGACACACACACAGACACGCGCATTACCAACATATGCTACCACGACACACTACTGGCCACGACATACACACTGATTGATACGCCACGTTACGGATATACTACCGCCGCCGCGACATTCCTCCGTCACGACCATCACGACCGCCCTGATGAAGTGCGGGTGAGTATTGACGAAGACCGCTTCAACACGACGAAACCAATTGCCAAGACGATCGTCGAACCCAATTGAAGACGCATTACCGCTACCTCTTAACCGATTTAGTCAAGCACAAGGCCAGGGCGTTGAAGTTCGATGTTGATTGAAGGCACCCTGAATCAGCGCCAAGACGGTTTCGTCGATAATCAAGATCGCCACCAACGCAACCGGTGATCACGGGAGTAGTGGATGAATACCAACCACGGTTTCGAATGGCGCCGAAGCACGTCAGCTGCGGTCAGAGGGTTACCGCCTGCATCACGATGCAACAAATCGATCAGATCAGGATTTTGTCGTTTGTTTGATCAGCCAGTTACATCACCGGCACCAGATCACGGTGGTTGACTGCGTCCGCCAACAGCTCTTCGATCTTGCCCCGAACGGAACCCCTAGTTCCGTAACCCGGGTCATTTCCGCTGGCGGCCGATTGCCCGCTGCGTCATCACCCGGATCAAACGCCAGGGCGATGACCGACCCGTTAGGGACTGGATGACGGCGATGATGAACGTTAAGGACCGTTTCACCGCAAGCTCCGGCCACTTCCACGTCAACGTCATCGACCCCGTGGCGCCCATCGCCCGATGGACACCTCCATCGGATTTATCAGAACGGTGACAACCCATTCAGATGAAGCTCAATACCAGTTCAAGAGAATTACCGGTTATGTTTGATCGTCATTCACACGTTGGCCGTCCCGAAGGTAAAGCACGATGCTGATGTTCCGGACGTACTATTCTGGCATGATCTATTACCAGGGCGACCGGCTGGCGCTACAGGCAGTTGACGAATGGGCGATTCCCTTAAACCGCGGACCAGCATTGCCGATGCCAACTGATCAAAATACGATTTTACACCAACAACGACGTTGGCTGTTGCCGGAATTCGCGTGACTGGCGACAACGGTTGGGGCAAGTTCACGATAATAACTTCGATGAATTTAACGACCTTGGCCAACTGGCTGGACAAGAAGAAATCATTTAAAGGCCAACGGCGACGCTGGTGTCGAAGATTTAAGCCAGGTCTTGACCACTCGATTACCCATCGGCTTAACCGTGCGGCGTATTGAAATCAAGGCCGTACCGTGGCGGAAACAGGCGATGTAGCCAAAATCGACGCACCGATGTTGATCAGCGAGAGAGGCGATGGCCGTCGGCGAGATATCTGAAAGCCAACGGCGACCGCGACATTGATCAACCGCAAAGATGGTCGACGTCGATTGAGCCTCCTCGATACCCTGAAAGAAAGCTTCTGGGGTTCGAATTGAACTACTCCGCCAACGGGGAAACAGAGAATGCGATTGAGAGAGTGGTCGAATTTAAAACGGGCAAGCCAATTAGAGGTGAAGAGAATCGTCGGAAGACTGGCGAGCCATTGAAAGGTGTGCAAATTCGCTGGCGGACGGCCACGGGATGACTGAGATGGATCAAAATGGCAATTTCCCTCCACTTGTATTTGAAAACCGATAACTATGGTGATCTGAGGTTGCCATTCCCGACGTCGATGGAGTCATCGGAGTAGTTGGCGACGTCCCTGACATATTTGTGTATCGAATTGGAACCAGCGGCAGCAATACGAGAAGTTTGCTCCAGGGCTGCAGGATGGAATTCACTGTATCCTCGAACAAGGCCGGTTGGATGATCTCGACGAATTCCAATTCGAGTTGCGCCTCAGTTATACGCTGGCGATTGATGTGAACGATTTTGATGGCTCACCCGTGCCCAACTGTATCGTGACCGGCGACCGAACCAGGATAGCAAGGCTAATGACATCTAGTGGGTGGCGAACAACGCCCGTAAGCCAGATGACCGATGAGAATGGCCGGGTCGTTATCGATCACTGGTACCCCGATGCGTTCTTCGCCGCCAAAGCGAGGTACAAGCTCGAAAATCCAGAAGTAGATATGCGATTTCAGGGAACCAGCCACTATCCCAAAGCCATCCAGGCATATACCGATGATGGATTCCGACAGGGAGTCGCTGTGGTTCCCCTGCCAGAATCGGACGATGATTCAGGCCTGATTTCAATTTCAATCGATGTCTTTCCGCCGGGCAATGTGCTCGCGAGGGTAGTGAGCACGGAGGGCGAAGGTATTGCCGATTTAGGAGTAGAGGCAAAAATTCTCAAATCATTCGCTTTTGGCAGTGGCCAAACGTGGAAAACCCAAACCAACAAAAACGGTTGGTTCAAAATGTGCGGCATTCCAATTGGCTCGAAGCCAATCTGGAAACTTGACCCGAACCAGGTCAAAACGTTGGCAGGCAGTGGTAGAACTGGAATGACATCAGTAATTGAAGAACGGCGGTACTTGAAGTTGCATTGATTGTTTGCGCTGACTTCTCAACATTGATCGAAGAACTGCCGGAAATCGAAATCGGCGGACTTTCCAACCAAGCATCCCTGGAAGTGTTGTTGGCCTATATTCGAGACAACATCGCCAGAATTCCGCAAGCTATGGACGACCTCCGGAGTAATCCCGACCGGAAATTCTTCAGCGGCGGATCCAGTTCTGATCCGGTTCCAGCCTTCCGAAAGAGAATCGTCGCGAAAGTGTTACCGGTATTTAAGGAATTGGCCAACCGAGAGCCGGGCAGCGATTTTGAACTCAGTTTGCTGTTGAACACGTCAATTGAAACAGGAACATTAATGTCAAAGGATTGGGAACTACAGCAATTTCGATTAAGGCGACTCCTTGGCAACCATGTCCATCGCCTGGAGGCCCAGAAACCGATTATGAGCTTGATTTCCGGCAGCAAGTCACTATTCAGATTCACTTGCGCTGGCTTTACAGAGTCGAGTCCGCCTGAAGAGACAAAGGCGATTGCTTGGCTATGGTCAGTTAATTTTTACCGAAATGGCGTTGTCAATGCATGTCGAGCCAGTGCCAACCAGAAAATCTTTGACGAGCGACTGGCCGGATTACGAAAACACTTGAAATTAGCGGAAGAGTTTTCAGATGTAATTGAACCCAAGCTAGAAAAGCAACGGCGAGACATGCTCAGAAATGTGAAAAGGCGCTTGGAAAGTCAGCTCAATCCGCCGGCCAACCGTCGCAGCATTCCTATCAGTTCGGATCAACGAATTTTCAAATCACGAATGGAAAAAGTGATCGAAGTCCTGAAGTCATTTCTCAACGATGAAGACTGACGGTTCTTTGTCGCGTGACAACTCCTGGCCCCTGGAATTCGCCAGAGCCGGCTTTCGTATTCGCGGACCCGACGAGCGAAAACAACCTGGGGAAGCGATTTGTCCTCAACTCAAATCATCAGCCTGCTTTAAAACCGGCGACACGAACGTCGCCAAACGAGTCACTGCCACCGACAACGCGGTGTGCCACCCATTCCCCTGAACACATTGGCGAAACCGTGGTATGTTCCCAAAGGTAGGAACATCTAAACGTCCAGCACCCAACTTCCCAATTTTGCAGGCGAGCTCACGAATGAAGACCTATTTGATTGTGCTAACGCTTCTCGCGGGCTTATGCTTGAACATACGCTCTGGCCTGGCAGATGACGAATTACCATTTCAACATAAGGTCGACGTCTATCGCAGCGTCGATGGCGACGTCGTTGCATTTACCGTGCGGTTGGAACAAGCGTTCTTAGCGGAAGAATTCGAGAAGAGCAATTTCTTACGTTTGCGATCTGACGACGAACAGGCCTACCTGATCTATCCGCAGCAAACAAAGTTTCAACAAAAGCACGCTGAGTTTTTTGGGCGGCAGCGTGGCAAAGGCACTCTCAAACTCCTATTGTCCGACGATACGGTACTGGAAAACCTCGATGGGACGCGCCGGGTTGAATCCAAGGAAGGAACCATCGAAGTCAAGATCCCCCAGCCGGAAAATGAAGACCTGGAAAAAGCGATTGGATCGCCACAGATTTTCAAGGACTGGGCCAATCAACAGAACTTGCATTTTGCGAAGATGCTCCGCTACTATCCTGACGAATCTTTCTTTCAATATGTCTTGTTGCAATCCAATGCGCGTTACGGCGTAAAACCGCCGCCGATTCCAAGCCAAATGCGCACCCAGGCAGAAACGGAATCGGATTTGTACGAAGTGTTCACGGGATCGCTGGCAATTCAGCAATCACTCCAGCGTGCGATACTGAGTGGCGGCCAAACCATCGGCGACCACAACGTGGCAATCAATAACTTGCAACCACCCCGTTTGAATTCTCTGGACTTTGAGCAGCTCCTAAAAGACAAACGTGAAGACAACATCGAGCCCCAGGTTCATGAGATCGCCAAGCTGGTGCCTCACGACCAATACCTGTTGCATTTCAACTCGCTAGGTGCTTTGGATGCTACGATTGATCTTGGTACGCAATGGGGCGACAGCTTGCTCAGACTGTTTACCGTTCAAGCCCAGGACAACCGTGTCAAGGAGAAGTTTGAGCAACAATTCGTCATCGATCACAAGTCACTCGAAAGTCTATTTAACAACGGCATCGCGACGGAGCTGGCTTTGACGGGTTCCGATCCAACAATCCTGGAAGGAACCGACCTTTCAGCCATCTTCCACGTGACCAATGCCGAGGCGTTTTTGAAGGCATCGTCGCGTTGGATCGATGCCGCCCGTGCGAAACAACCGGACCTCGTCGTGCGTCAATTCAATTACCGTGGGCATCAGGTTCGCGCGCACTATACGAACGATCGAAATGTCAGTTCGTTTTTGGTGCAGCATGGCGACTACGTGGTTTATTCCAACTCGCATCGTGCGATTCGACGGATCATTGACGCGGCGACAGAGACGGAATCGAATTTGTACGATGCTCTGGACTACCGTTACGTTACGACGATTCTCCCGCCCTTGAACGAGGACCAGTCGGGTTTCTTTTACGCATCGGAAGCATTCATCAAAAAAATGGTTGGCCCGGAAGCCAAGATATCGCAAAAACGCCGGATGCAATGTTTCAACAACCTGATCATGCAAAACAACGCTTCGCTGTTCTATCGCTTGGAAAATGGCCGCTCTCCCAAATCGCTCAGCGAACTTTCCGACGACCGGTACGTCGACACCAGCAAGATGGTTTGTCCACACGGCGGTGCGTATTCTTTTGACGCTGCCAGTGACACCTGCACTTGCTCGTTGCATAACCGTTTGAAATACTTGACGCCAAACGCGGAGCTTGCGGTGCAATCCGTTTCGAAACAGGAAGCAGGGGAATACGCTCGTTACAAAAAAAGATACCAACAGTTTTGGAAAAAAGTATTTGGCCCGATTGCCGTTCGGATCACCGTCAATTCATCGGTGAAACTTGAGTCCTGTATCTTGCCGATGGCCAACAGCAGCATCTATGAGGATTTGCGAAAACGAGTCGCCAAGAATCCTCAACCGATCCATACGTCGCGGATTGCACCATCGGCAATTGCTTCGTATGTAATGGTCCCGGGGCGCGAAGATACTGCTGAATTTTTGCGGATGATCCCTGGAGTACCTGAAGTCGTCGAGGACGATCCGACACTGACGGATCTAAGCTGGATTGGTGATCGTGTTTCGATCCATCTTTGCGATGGCGAGAGCATCCTGGAGATCGACCCAACGCGTATCCGGCCGCTTGATGTGCCGTTTATTGGCAAGGCGTCGACAGATGTTCAAGGTTTGGTTGCCGCCGTGTTCATGATGGCAAACCTACCGGGTTACGCCACCGTTGATGTCGAGAATCGGGAGAAAGCGGATCGCATGCTTCAGCAGTTTGCCGAACGCATCTTTCTGCAGAAGGGCGAGATCGTCGGGTTTGATACGAAACTGGATGCCTACCAACTTCCTGACTACAAGGATCACGATATCTATGTTCTTAACATCAGCCTCTATGCAATTTCCCTGAGACTACACATTTCCCTGGTCGGCGACCAACTGGTTCTGGCCACCAAGCCCGATTTGCTTCGCGAAGTAATTGACGCCAGTACGGTCGAGCCCAATGAACAGGCTCCGCTGGCGCACATGTTGATCCAGTTGAATCACCGTGCACTGGATCGGATGAGCGATAACGTGCAGTTGTATTGGGCGGAAAAGTCGCGAGTATCGTGTCACCGAAATGTGATTTCCATTTACAACTTTCACAAATTGTACGGCGCTCCAATCGACAAGATTCCCGAATTGTCGGAGGCAAAGTACGGGGTTCGCTACTTCTGTCCCGATCACGGCGAATATACTTTCGACGATGAGTTGAACCAGATCGTATGCAGCGTACATGGCAACCGGGAACATTCGCATCAGCATTCAAGACTTGACAAGGATTCGTCTTTTTCGAAGTTCATCGAAAGCATCGACACGATTACAGCCTCACTCGTGTTCCAGGAAGACGCCTTGTTGACCACCGTAGAAATCGGTCGCAGCCATCATGATGACAGGGAATAAGACTTTGATTGATTTTGTTGGCCCGTCCCGTCTGACTGCACGATTTGCAACTCAAGCCGAAGGGACCACGCGAACCGGTTGAATATCGCCCTGAATCCGTCCGCCACCCCTGCCGGATGACCGAGTGACTCCACGACTGGATTCGCTCGAGATTCAGAAACAGGTTCTTCAGACGATAGACATGCAACACCATCCAACCCAAAATGATGCGTCGGTCCGGATTGGTTTTCTTATCCGTCGCTTCGCTTCGTCATCTGACATCTTGTTCGCAAAAGCACTGAACAGTACCGGGTTGTGTGGCATCGTATGGGTTTCGTCTGATTTTCCGTAGTGACGAGATGTCCGAATTGAAGCTTTATTGTATGAGCAGCCTGTTCTTACGGCGGCTTGTTATTAGATTGTGGGTAGCTTGACCTCGGGATTCCGACGCCGGACATTCGGTAAGATGCTGACGCGCGAGTTGATTTGCTGGAAGTTGATGGTGAGGGTCAGGTGCCATGACTGACAATTGACGGCAAGCCACATTAAGAATTTGGTGACGTTTTCGCCCACGGGAGGCCAACGCAGAATGAGTGAACTGACGAAACAAATTGAAGAGATTATTTTGGGCGCGGTGCCGAATGCGCAGGTGATTGTGCGCGATCCAATGAATGACGGTGCGCATTTTGAGGCCACCGTGATCAGCGAATCCTTTGTAGGAATGCCGCTTGTCAAGCAACACCGGCAGGTGATGCAATCGCTGAAAGATGCGCTTGCAGGCGACGTACATGCGATTGCGTTAAAGACCTACACACCCGAAAAGTGGGCCAGCGCTCAAGGCTAAACCGGCCGCATCCTCTGTTTTTTCCTAACCCGTTTACTTTTGCAAACAATACCGAGATTCTGTTATGACAATCGCCGAACGCATCCAAAACGACATCGCTACTAACCGCGTTATGCTCTACATGAAAGGAAATCCAGAAGCTCCCATGTGTGGATTTTCGAAGACTGTCGTGGATATACTTAAGCATCTCAACGTTGAGTTTGCCAGCGTTGACGTCCTCGAAGACATGGAGATTCGCCAAGGCATCAAGGAATTTTCCGATTGGCCAACCATACCGCAGCTGTACGTGGATGGTGAATTCGTAGGTGGTTGCGATATTGCCGTCGAGATGTTTCAGTCCGGTGAGCTGCAGCCGTTGCTGCAGGGCAAAGACGTCTGATTTCAAGAATCTTTTGCAGGCAGCCTGAAGGGTAAACCGGGGATATACGTAACGAAACGGGGACAGGTCCAATTTACGCGAATGGCAGGACCTCCTCATCGCCGCTGTGACTGCCTTGCCGAATCGAACGGACCGAGTACGAGCAAACCACTGTCGTTACGGCCCATGGAAAAGATCTCTCGCGCCTGTGTCACGCTGTGGCGACCTGCATCTCTTCTCCCCTTCCCCCCCCCCAGCCATCCTTTGTGCCTTTTGTCGGGCAGCGTTGGTAGCTGTCGCGACGTGTCGATCCGTGTGGCCCCTGCACCCCCCCGCCCCCCCCCCCCCCCCCCCCCCCCCCCCCTCCCCCCCCCATCTTCCACCCTGTTGACGGTTCCGGGGACTGCTGGTCTCTCGGACTCGCGAGCCCCCCCCCGTTTTTACCCCCGCCGTCTCCCAGGCCTTTTTTTTCTCCCCTTCGGCCCGTCGTTTCCCTTTTTTCGTTCCTGCCTTCCTTCTTTCCTGGTTCTTTCCCCCCGTTCGGCCCCCCTCGGGGCCTCTTCCCCTCTCCCCCCTCTTGTCTTTTTCTTCGTCTCCCCTTCCTCTCCCCCCCCCCCCGTTGCCCCGTTCTGTCCCCCCCCTCGTTTTTCCCCCGTCCTCCCAGCGGCTGTTACAGAGACCTTGAAGGGCGGTTCTTCAGGAGAACCCATGTCGCGGTAAAGCACCATCATCTGGCCATACCAGCCCCCCCCCCCCCCCCCCCCCCCCCCCCCCCCCCCCCCCCCCCCCCCCCCGCCCCCCCCCCCCCCCCCCCCCCCCCCCCCCCCCCCCCCCCCCCCCCCCCCCCCCCCCCCGCCCCCGCCCCCCCCCCCCCCCCCCCCCCCCCCACCCCCCCCCCCCCCCCCCCCGGCCCCCCCCCCCCCCCCCCCCCCCCCCCCCTCCCCCCCCCCCCCCCCCCCCCCCCCCTCCCCCCCCCCCCCCCCCCCCCTCCCCCCCCCCCCCCCCCCCCCCCCCCCCCCCCCCCCCCCCCCCCCCCCCCCCCCCCCCCCCCCCCCCCCCCAGACCCCCCCCCCCCCCCCCCCCCCCCCCCCCCCCCCCCCCCCCCCCCCCCCCCCCCCCCCCCCCCCTCCCCCCCCCCCCCCCCCCCCCCCCCCCCCCCCCCCCCCCCCCCCCCCCGGCCGAGCGGCTCGGACCCCCCCCCCCCCCCCCCCCCCCCCCCCCCCCCCCCCCCCCCCCCCCCCCCCCCCCCCCCCCCCCCCCCCCCCCCCCCCCCCCCCCCCCCCCCCCCCCCCCCCCCCCCCCCCCCCCCCCCCCCCCCCCCCCCCCCCCTCGACTTGCCACTTCGTTTTCGAGACCCCATCCGCGACGACACGTTCTACTTTTAGCGAATTCATCCGAATTCCTGGCAAGCGAAATTTGAACCTTCGTTGACCAGAAACTGAACGATTTTTTGTCCTTGAGGTTTGCATTCCTAATGTTGGCCAGTGATAATTTTGCATGGCTGACCCACGGCCTTGATTTCCTCGCTTAACTTCCGATTTTCCTGTCTTCGAAAGGAGATTCAGTATGAAGCCAAAGTTCTTGGCAGCTGCCCTCGTTGTGATAACGGCGCTATTTTCCTGCAATGGATGTGCGGAACCCGAGCCAGTTGCCAATGAGCCGGTGACGGAAAATCGATCCGCGGAGAGTGAGTCGCGGGCTCCGATGACTTCCAACAGCAGCGCTTCATCCAACTCGATTGCTTCTGAATCGCAAAATCGAACTGATCAGGCAATTGCCGAACCAGGCCCACCCAAAACCGAATTGGCCGCCTCAGCTGGAGACGTTCAACCAGACGCCGCCGCGTCGCGGTCCAAAAGTGAGTCCGGCAAACCAGCACTCGAAGAAGAAAAGCCGGCAGATGTTGTTTCATCCAAACGACCGAGTTCCAAAAAAGCCTTCAAGTTGGAATTTGTGTCGGCGACCGGTGAAGAGGGGCTGAGCCCCGGCGATACGATTCCGAATATCAAAGGCAAAGATATCGACGGGATTACCTTTCAACTAAATGACTACAAAGGCAAGGTCATCATGCTCGACTTCTGGGGTGATTGGTGACCACCTTGCCGTGCGATGTACGGTCACGAGCGGTCGCTCGTCGAAAGCATGAGTAGTCGTCCTTTTGTATTGTTAGGTGTCAACAGCGACAAGAAAAAGACCAGGGTCAAAACTGCGGTCAAAGAAAATAATTTGAACTGGCGAAGTTTTTGGGATGGAAGCAAGGGCCCGATTGCCAAAAGCTTTAAGATCTCCGGTTGGCCAACGATTTTCCTGGTGGATCATGAAGGTGTGATTCAGGCCAAAAACCTGCGAGGTAAAAAGCTTGACATCGCACTGGAGCAACTTGTATCTCGCGCTGAAGAAGATGGTGCCACAGGCGATCCCCCTGGTGGTCAATGGAGAACGTTTACGGATTCGACTGGCAAGCACAAAGTAGAAGCGATGTTCTTAGAATTTACGGACGGTAAAGTTACGCTAAGGCGCAAAGACAATGACAAAGAAGTTGTTTTGGATTACGCGAGGCTGAGCAAAGAAGACCAAGCCTACGCTCGGCAGGAGAGGCGTCGCCTGCGACTCCAAAACCAAAGTACTCAGTAAGAAAACCTGTTGATCCGGTGATTGAGGCGGCCCGTTACCAATACCTTGTGAGCCGCCAGGCATTTTTGGATCTTCGAGACAAGCGTTACCGAATGAATCCGGTCAATCCCAATCGACTTCAATATTCCGAGGTCGATGAGATAAACCATGTTCTTGGTCGATTTTCGTTCGGCGCTTCACACGACGCAATGGCGGAACGGCTGAACGAAAATTGGGCTGATGCAAATCGCCCCGCAGCCGAAAAAAGCCAAATCGCAGAAATCGCTCGTACCTTGGGCGCTCCAAAACTTTGGCAACAACAGTTTGGAGACAGTCAGTTTCTCAGAAAATTTCTGGCCGAAAAAATCAGCACGATGTCAAAGGCGGAATTTGATCGTGACTTGGAGACTCTGATCAATCGCTATCGCGAAATCGAAGCGGCTTGCGTACTTCCATTTCCCGAATCAAATAGAAAACTGGGACAACTTTCAAAGGCATGGACGTTGGATAAAACTTGGAAGAGATCCTTTCCTTTTCTTTGGTCGCTCCCGAAACCGATTCCCCAAAGGGCGATCCGCCAGATGTATGCCAACGCCTATCTTGCTGCCGCGGTCATTAAGAAATGGCGATCGGAAAATAATGGCAAGACCCCGCCAAACATCGAGGTTACCTTGAAGGCAGCGGGTATTGATCTGATTCCTGTGGATCCATGTTCGGGCAAACCGTTGCGATTGAAAACCAATCCCAAACAAGCCAGCCTCGATGTGGTGGTTTATTCCGTTGGCGAAGCCGGTAAAGACCAGAGCGGAAAACCATTTGCCGACAGGCGTTATCAAAGGTGGGTTGAAATCGGATCGTCGCATCTAATGAGTGGAAATCACGACGTCCCGGATGGTGATTGGGTTTTTTGAATTTCGTCTCCCTTAATTCTTTGAAGTTTCTCAACTCAAGTCGTTAACCGTTTGAGAGAGCGGCACGAGAGTTTCAACTCAAGCCTCGGCTCAGCAAAAAAGGGTGAGTCTTTGATAACGGCCCCAGAGACGAAAGATTTGTTTTTGTTGGTGTCATCAGCACGATGTAAGACTTAAATCGCAGATGTCGAGCGCAATCGCACTCCGCATCCTCTCTAAACCCCTTCCAATCTCTTGTATAATTCTGTGTCGTCGAAATACCTCATGCCTCGTCTCCGACTCTCTTGGTAGAGTATTCGTCCACTACCGCTCATTCAGTGCTGGCTTTGTCTTTCCGATGCAAGGCTCGAGCGGTGACGAAAGACAAGAAAGTGGTCGGCAGCCAATCCGCAGGAATCCATGTATAACGGCGAAAAACTTAATAGCATCAGCCACATGGTGGGTGCCGCTTTGTCGTTGATCGGCCTGGGGGCCCTACTGGCGGTCAGCATTCAAACTGCTGACCCCTGGGTCATCTTCAGTTTCAGCGTATTCGGTTTCTCCACGGTTTTGCTGTACACCATGTCAACGCTGTATCACAGTTTTCAGTCTCCGAAACTCAAGGGAACTTTCCAACTGCTGGATCGTATCTCGATCTATTTGTTGATTGTCGGCACCTACACGCCTTATACGCTCGTGAGTCTACGACATGGTAACGGTGGGCTGATTTTGGGCATTGTCTGGGCGCTCGCGTTGATGGGTATCTTCAGCGAGATTTTCGTGTCGGGCCGCGGCGTAAAAGTTGGTCAGCTACTTATCTACTTGGGGATGGGGTGGATTGGATCCATTGATTTCACCGTTCTGCGAACCGCCATCACTGAGCCGGGGCTCTATTGGCTGACAGCCGGTGGCCTGTCCTACACCTTCGGCGTGGTTTTTTATCTTCTCGACGACGCGAAAAAATTGAATCACGCGCATGGGATTTGGCACTTTTTCGTGCTGGCGGGAACGATCTGCCATTTTGTCTCGATCATCGTGTACGTCCGATAGTCTCGATCCGGATGGACTGAAGTGGCCTCGGCAGTTGTCCGCTTTGAATTCAAGTCTGGTGAGGTGCCGTTATCGGCGTTACCATCAACGTGCAGTTTCCCGAACGGTTGTTTTAATACTCGTCACAATCCGATGATCCCCGACAGGGAGGCACTACGCCGGCGTGGTTGAACAATGGCTGGTGTGCAGACCATCACGGCGATGGATCAGACACCGGCGGAAACGATGGACGAGCAACGGGTCTTCGGGTCAGCATCGATTGTATCCCGCTTGGCAAGTCGTTTTCGAAAACGCAGATGTCTCCTCCGCGTCGATTCCACCAGGGGCCGCCAAACCGCGTGCGTCAGCCAGTGTTTGATGAGCATGTGCCAAAGGAAGTTGGAACGCTTGTAGAGGTACGACATCGCCAAGTAGGGTACGACGGCCCTCCAATCATCTGGCCGACGACACCAAATCGAAGCATGTGAAAACAGCCGGTCGTAACACCACTCGTATCCCGCTAACAACTCCTCCGGGCTCATGTTCCGAGGCTGAAACACAACGTGTGCCGTATCATACCGGCTCCAATCCTTGTGAAGCAGTCGCCCCTCCGCTTCCATCTGTCGAAACAGCGGAGTTGCCGGATAGGGCGTGAGGATATGGAAGGTTGCACATTCGAGCCGATTTGTCTCGACCCAATCTACCGTACGCTGAAAAACATCCCGCTCATCGTGATCAAAGCCAAGTACAAAACTTCCGTTGACTTGGATGCCGTGGTCATGAAACACCGCAACACGACGCGCGTAGTCACTTGGACTTGGACTCTTCTTTCCGGCGTCCTGGATGTTTTCGGCCTGTAATGATTCGAAGCCAACAAACACGCCCGTACACCCCGAAAGCGCCATTTCTCGAACCACGGACGGATCGTCCGTGATGTCGATACTGACCGCTGCACTCCAGATCTTTTGCAGGGGCCGAATCGCTTGGCTTAGTTCTCGCAGGTATTCCGGACGTGAACCAAGGTTGTTGTCTGTAAAAACAGCGTAGGGCTCGCCGTCTTTGCTGAACTCGCTGACCACCTGTTCGCGGTCACGCATTTTGTACGGAATATGTAAACCCTCGGTCGAGAGATAGCAAAAACCACATCTGCTATGGCAGCCACGCGTCGCTATTAGGCTGGTCGTTGTCAAGAAACTTGCCTTTGGCAATAAATCGCGCCGCGGAGGTGGATCTTCGCGGTAAGGCCTCTTGAAGTCGGCGACGTATTTTTGCTGAAGCTCGCCACGATCCACATCATTGAGGATCTCGTCCCAAAGCTGAACCCCGTCGCCGACTGCCAAAGCGTCGGCATGCGGAGCGCATTCGTTCGGGCAGGAATGAACGTGAAGCCCGCCAAACACAACCTTTGACCCGCGGGTCCGGAACCAACGAGCCAGCTCATACGCCCGCTGGGCAAACGTCAGGTGGACCGTGATTCCCACGACCTGCGGAAACGGATCGGCGGGCGGCGCGCCTTGAAGCAGATTCTCATCCCAGTAGGCGATACTCCAGTGATCCGGTGTGCTGCTCGCAATGCTGGTTAGCGCGAGCGCAGGTGTCAGCACGTGTTTTCCGAAGCTTGCATGGACGTCTTTGGCATAGAACGGATTGATGAGCAATGCATGCTGCTTCCGGATTGCAGCTGGCCGCCACGTCCAGTTCAGACTCGGAGCAATTCGCATTTCCTGTGGCACCCACCTTTTGCCCATTGCAAACCCAGTTGCTGTGCAAATCCGCTGTCCGTTCGACTC
Source organism: Pirellulaceae bacterium (assembly GCA_942492215.1). Lineage (GTDB taxonomy): Bacteria > Planctomycetota > Planctomycetia > Pirellulales > Pirellulaceae > Mariniblastus. The sequence continues at coordinate 196,529 of CALODY010000029.1, read as the reverse complement.
GACTGGCCGTACCTTTTGCTTTTTCTAGCAAAATGCTGACTTCGATGTCAATGACTGCCGGTCCGCAAACCGTCAGCGATGATGACTTCGTTCGGAAATCGATATCGACGGCGAGATCCGAGTCGAGCTAGATAGCGATCAGTCGTCGACACCGATAAAATCTGTGGTGATTCTTCACCCAGTTGGTAATAATGGAATCATGCAGTCAAGCCAGCCAAGCCGAAACAGTACTGAATTCTTGCTCGCTGCGCAAGCCGGGGATCCGTCGGCAATTGAGGAGTTGTTTCCTGTTGTCTACGACGAACTCAAGTCGATAGCGCATCGGCACCTGGAATCCAATGAACTGGCACGCAATTTTTCGTCAACCGATTTAGTACACGAAGTTTATCTGAAACTGATCGACCAATCTAAAGTAAACGTCCGAAGTAGAACCCATTTTTTTGCCCTTGGTTCGAGGATCATGCGTCAAATCCTGGTCGACCGAGCGCGGCATAACAAAACAATTCGACGTGGTGGCGGTGCGGCTCATCTTTCAATTGAAGAAAGCCTGTTGACACCCAACGATGACGCTCACGTGCTTGCCGTCGAGGAGGCACTTCAACAACTGGAGGAATTGGATGCCGTTCAAGCTCAGATTGTCGAGATGCGTTTTTTCGGCGGCATGACCGTCGCAGAGGTGGCAGATTTTCTGGGGAAATCCAAGCGCTGGGTCGAAGCAGAATGGACCATGATCCGTGCCTGGCTACGAAACGAACTTGAGTCATGACGGCGCCCGATTATCAACGCGTTCGTAAACTTTTTCAAAAAGCGGTTACGCTTTCCGAATCACAGCGGGCTGCCTTTCTCGATTCGGAATGTGCCGATGATTCGATCCATCGCCAGGCAGTCGAACAACTGTTGCAACATCATTCGACCGAACCGCTGTTGATGCCTCAGAAAAAAAAACGACAACCGCCATCAGGTCGGGAAACGGTTCGCCAACAGGTCTCCTCGACGCGCGTCGAATCGAGCTTCAAGAAAAGAATTGCCGGCCGCTTCAGTGGCCAATTTCGGCGTGAACGGCGACTGATTTTGATCCTGGCACCGCTGGCGGCAGTCTTGTTGACGGTGTTGGGTTACTGGGTCCATCGCTCGATTCACGAGACGGTTCAAGCCAACTTCGAGGAAGCGATGGAAGTGATATTGGACCAGCAGGTGGGTGCGTTGCGCTATGCCTTACGATTAGAAACCGAGTTGGTCAATTCGTGGGCACGTTCGCCGGAATTGCGCGAGGTTGTTACGACGTTATGTGACGAAGCCGAAAATGCAAAGGACCCGCGCGCTCAATTGCTCTCTTCTCCGGCAAGGCTTCGATTGCGCCATATTGTTCATCAATTGAGTGGACAGGCCGACGATGTTCGCTATGCCGTTTGGAGTCGCGAGGGAATGTTGATTGCCCAATCGGAGGATCAACCGAATGTGCTGGGGAATCTGGTGACGCCATACGGCAGCGCGCTACTGTCTCGCCCGTTTAGCGGCGAAGACGTGATCTGGTTGCCGACAACGGAGGGGTACATTACCAAAGGATACGTACCTCCTACCCCTGATTTGAAGCGTGAGCTGGCGATCATCGTTCCAGTTTATGGTTCAACCAAACAGTCTCGCCCGATTGGTTGCCTGTTGATTACCGAAATTGGCTCGCAGAAAAAGTTCGAACAGTTGTTCGAATCCGCTCGGTTTGGCGACTCGGGTGAATTTTACGCATTGGACAGGCGCGGTTATCTGATAACAGAAAGCCGGTTCATCGACCAACTTCGTTCCGCAGGGATGGTCGACAACCAACCTGATTCGTTGTCGGCAGGTGTGGTACGTGTTGCCGATCCTGGAGGAAATATTACCGCCGGTTTTCGACCTGCCATGGCAACGCTTGAGGAATTGCCGCTGACGCATGCTGCCAGAGCCACGATCGCGGGACGGTCGGGGCGCGATTTTGAAGGCTTTGCAGATTACCGAGGCGTGCGCGTTGTCGGTGCCTGGCATTGGTTGGATGAGATGGGTTTTGGCGTGATTGCTCAGGTTGATTACGAAGAGGTTTTTTCGATACTGGTGCCGTTACGCCGAGCCTACTGGTTGCTCATCGGTTTGTTAGGACTCACCTTGCTGTGGTGCACGGTGATTTCCTTTGCATTGGTGACTGCCAGACATGCTGCCGGTATCGCGGCTCAGATTGGCCCCTACAAAATCGAACGTAAGATCGGCGAAGGTGGACTGGGGCAGGTTTTTCTGGCAACCCATGTTTTGCTCAAACGCCCGACCGCTCTGAAACTGCTTAAACCGGAAACCTTGAACGCCAATAATCAGCGGCGTTTCGATCGCGAGATTCAGTTGGCCAGTTCGCTCACACATCCCAACACGATTGAGATTTTCGACTACGGCAAAACGGCTGACGGCGGGTTCTATTCCGCGATGGAGTTTGTCGACGGGTTGAACCTGACCCAAGTCGTCGACGTCGCTGGCCCGCAACGCCCCGAACGAGTGATTTGGATTCTCTCAGCCGCTTGCCGCTCACTCAGGGAAGCTCATGCTCGAGGGATGATTCATCGCGACATCAAGCCGGAGAACATCATGTTGTGCTGCCAGGGAGGCGAAGCCGACACAGTGAAGGTACTCGATTTTGGATTGGCGCGGGAAATAAACGATCCGCAGGGGCGTGTAACTGAGACTCAGATCCTGGTGGGAACTCCCATGTATATTGCTCCAGAACGAATTACGGATCCGACTTGCATCGACCCGCGATCTGACGTCTTCTCTCTCGGCGTTGTCGCCTATTACCTCTTGACGGGGCGGGAACCCTTCGCGGCTGCCGATGCCATACAAGCACTCGCCGGTACCCTGCAAAATACGCCGCCACCTGCTTCGAATTTCGCTCCTTGGTCAATCCCGGAAAAACTGGATCGCCTGGTCGCTCAATGCCAGGCAAAAGATGTTAACGATCGAGTTGGTTCCGTCGACGATCTCCTGCAACGATTAAGTCAAATTGAGTGTGAAGATGTATGGACTTCAGAGCAGGCGGCTGCCTGGTGGTGGAACCATGCGCCAGACATTGCTGAACGCAGTCATTTGACACGCGTCCGCGAATCGTAGTGTTTTTGCGAAAGTCTTTTCCATCAACCATTCCTCATTCCAAACATTGCACTCGCTCAAAGCGAATTCAATTGTTTTTTAACTTCAAGTTCTATGTAGCGCGATTGGGGCCGACGCGCTCAGCGCGCCTTCGCGGAGTTATGAGACGGCGAAAGCGGGGCAAAAAACCTTGATCCAAAGCCTTCTCCAAACATGTTTGTGGAAAAAATTCTGGAATTTGCTGCGGAAGCTGGCTCATTATCTCGTGCTCAATAGTGGCGAACTCAGTTTGTCCTCCGAATATCGGTTCGGCCAATTAGGCCTAACCATGTCAGCCAGCGATTTTTTCTCGATGAACGATCGGACTCGACGTTGATACGGGTCGATTGCAAGCCGCCGGCCCGTCCTTTTCCCCCTCCTCACATTCCAATTATGAGCACAGAAAACCACTCGAAACCCGATCCCGACTCATTTTCCGAACCCTACTTCTTCTTCTCAAACAATCGTAAATCGGAACTGCTGTACGTCAGTCCATCCGTGGAACAAGTTCTGGGATATGCTCCCGAAGCGATTATCGGTCGCCGCTATGCGGAGCTCCTGGACGCAACAAGCCCCCTCAATTCGGACGTGACCCGTTGCAGAAAAATGGATTTTAAAAGCGGTGAACATCGCGAGCAACTTCGCGTGGTCGAGACTCGCGACAAACAACTGAAAGTGCTTAAAGTGCAAACTTACGGCAAGCGAGATAACAAAGGGCGTGTTATCGTCAAATACGGTATCGCTCAGGACGTCACGAATATTTTCTTTGTCGAACAAGAAATGCATAAACGCCTGCATGAACTTCAGGACGCTGACCGCAAATTGAGTGACCGGGAGCGATTTGTGTTGGATCGTGTCGTGGAGGGTATGTTGAACAAAACCATCGCCAGAAAACTTGAAATCAGCGAAAGATCCGTTGAGAAAATTCGCTCTCGCCTGGTTGAGAAATTTGATTCCGAAACCATGTTTGAAGTCGTATCTAAAGCGACCGAGTTGAAGATACTGCAGGATGTTATTTTGCTTGCCCACGACGCTCATGATCGGCCAAACCGGCCATCCCGGCGTTCGTTGAGAAAAGCAATCCGTGACTCCCAAGACTGAATCCGTTCTCAGCCTCAGGGCGGAAATCCGAACCAAATCTGCTTTGGTAGTCCAACAAGACATCACTAAGGTGAACATCTATTGACTGCTGTGGACAAAACCCCAGTGCCCGCGGAAATCCCGCTGGCGATTTTTCTGGTGCCGTTGGATGGCATGGAACGGTGAATGGCTTGATTTGAATTCAAACCGGCCAGGAAATTGGAAACACCGAGGATGAGATATGGCGAAAAGAACATTGCTCGTTGATGACAACAAGGAAGTCCTAACCACGTTAGAGGCATTTTTCAGCGCAACCGGATTTCAAGTCTCTGCGTTTGAATCGGCGGATACGGCAATGAATGAATTGTCGGAAGACGAATTGAAAGAGTTCGAGTTCGTTGTCACCGATTTCGAAATGCCCGGTACAAAAGGAGACGAATTCGCAGTCCAAATGCATTTGTTGAATCCGGAGTCCGTGATATTTATCATCAGTGCGGCGATTAAGAGCGTGTCCGTCGAGGCAGCTAGAATCGCCACGTTGGTCGAAAAGCCTTTCTCCCTGGCACATTTGGTCAGAAAAATGGTCCCGCGAAAACCCTGCTATCCTCGCCCCCGCTACGCGAATTCAATTGCGGTTCGTTAACCACTTGGTCGCAACACGCCACCACGAATTTCTGACGTGGACCTTTCGATCGTGTCCGGCATAAAAACAAGCTCCGCTTGGATGCCGTGAAAGCAGGTAGCCGAGTTTGATAGCCCAGGGAACTTGGCGAATGACAGCCAGGGAACATGGAAGAGGTGACAGCAAACTCGAGGCAAACCAGGAATGGAAACATTGAGACGTTAATCGTCGTTTCAAAAAGCACCATTGTTTCGCGAACTGGTCAATATTTGTTTTTGCGGAACACTTTCGGTTACCACGTCACATTGCAGAGTTCGCCAGAGCGATTGCGAACCTTTTCTGAACTATCGCGTCTACTCCGTCATGGATACTCAATTGCTCGGCAAAAAGTTTGATCGGATAGGCGCACGACTGAAGGTAGTGGATCGTCCCCGTCGACGCTTTGAAACGTCGGCAGGCTGGTTGACTCTCGACATTGGCACGGATCGAATTGGTGAATTCTTTCAGTTCATGACGCAAGTCGGTGCCGATCCTGAAGTTGACGTGCTCGACGTTCAACCGGTTTATCGCCACCTGTTGCTGCTGGTGCGTGGAGAAGATGCAAAGAACAAGTACCTTTGCGGACACGACGAACGCCATTGGTTCGTTGCCGGCATTCCTGAGACCGCTCCGGTTGGAACGGTTCGCCAGGCAATGGAAGCATTGCAACCCCGTGAGGTTCGAGATGCCGTTGCCCGTCGCTGCGTTTCCAGCAAGTCCCGAAACCGGCGAAAAAATGCCGCTTTCATTCGTCAAGGCGAGTGGTTCTTCCTCCCAGTTGGCAGCATGACCATTGACGAATCGCTAGTTCTGAGGAATGAACCACTTAGTCGTGGCAATGGTGGCAAGCCGCACTGGGTCGATTTTTGCTATCGAACGGGCGGCGAAATCGTTTACGTTTGCAATCGTCACCCCAGTGGTGTCATGGAAGTTCAGTATCGCAAGATATTATCTGGTAACAGCAAGGCAAAAAACTGGGGCTGGAGAACAATGCGACGAAACCCCGGCGTTTTTGTTCGTGGTCGAGTGCGGCATCCAGATCACGCCACTATCACGCTGCAAGGATGGCATCAGGTCGTTATGAATACGGAGAACGAATCACGAGCCATGCGAAACATCGCGTTTTTGGATTAGGCGCGAAATCGTAGCATGGCTTGGGGTTGGTTGCTTCAGTTCAGGTGAGAAGGTCGCCGGTCGATTCCACCGGCCCCTCTTTTTTGGTGGGCGATCGTTCCATGGACAGTTCACTGAACCAGCGGCCTCTCACTTTTAATGTTCCAGGCGGGTTCTTCATCGAGCATTGCAGGATTCCTTAATCAAGGAATCAGCTGCAGCATAATGTGAAGTGACGGCAGCTTGCCCCGTGTAATTCGGCCCAGCCTGATCGTCCGCACCGAGATACCGAAACGGGAAGTAGACATCGCGATACCCGTCGCATTCCCACAGTTTTTAACGAAACGAATACCTTATGCCTGCCTCCCGAAGGCAAGCGATAATCCTTGGATTGGTTCCGTGGTCAAGCTGCAGGTTGTTGCTGTCAATATTTGACGAGAACCTGCCGCCGGGAGTCGGCCACGATACCGCCCGTGCAATCAGATTGAGCTGGTCACCGATATAGTGCAGGCCATGCACGCAGGTAATCAAGTCAAACGCCTCGGCTGGTTTCCAATCCGTCGGTGACGCCTCCACGAGTTCCAGCCGCCCCGACCGAAAGTCGTCAAACATGCCAACCAAATCAACGCCGACAATCTTCACGGGCAATCGTTCCGAGTCCAGGATCTCGGCAGCTTCAATCAGGGCCTTCGCGGTGCCGCAACATAGATCCAGCCACCTTGCTCGTCCTCATTTCTCAGCAACGGCTTTTAAGAATCCCAGCGGATCAAACCGGAGGTCTCAGTCGTAGCCGTTGTTGCCGGGCAGATTCCGCTCACGATTCATGCAACAGTTGGCAACAATCGGCGAATTCTCTAACTCTTTATCCGCGACCAATTTCACCGCTGCGGCCCTCGAACTATTTCGCTTGTCTCCTCCGTCAAGGCTGAAGCCTCTTCAACCTTTTACACACGTCTAGCATCTTTCGCAGCGAATCCTGATCGGCAAGCCGATGCTCGAAGCCGGTTTCGATTAATTTATCGAGCGGCAGACGGCTGTTGGCAAGAAGTTCCTCCGAGTCGGCAAAGCGAACCACATCGTCTTGCCGTGAGTGCAGAATGGTTGTGTTCAGTTTGACCGTGGTAGCTGTTCCCCAATGTTTCCATGCTGGACACAACAAAACCAAAGAAGTGTCCCGAGAATCAATATTCATTGCAACCGCGCCGCCACGAGACGAGCCAACGATGATTTCGGGACGGTGGTTGTCGTATTCGGCTTGGGCGAGGCGAACCGAAAGCTCGAAATCGCAATCGGGAAGATGAGGATTGAGGACTTCGCATCCATGCTGAATTAGATAATTCGGTTTCAATCCACCGGGTGTGGAATTGAGCCCATGCAAGAAAAGAATTTTCACAGCAGCATTTCCACTTCGTTTACGAAATAACAGCAGTGTATGATCCATCAACAGTTCCCGTTGCTTTTCAATTCGGGCCGTGTCGATTGCCGAGGTTCGTGTTGTGGCCGAGTGAGTACTAGCGACTGGCACCGGGATCACCGGTGGGTGGCGGTGACCGGTCTTCTTTTGCCGGCGGACCAAGAATTTCCTCAAAGATCGGTTTCAGGGACCGGGCCCAGATTTCGTAGCCTCGTTCCTCGAGATGCAGACCATCGGATGAGATATCCGGCAGCAGGCGACCATTGGAGTCTGTCAATTGATCGTTGATGTTAAGGAAACGAATCTGCTGACCATCCGCCAGGTTTGCAAGTCGCTCGTTGATCCATTTAATGGACGGTGCGAGTTCCAAATTCTGTGTTCGCGGAAACACGGCCGTTAAGATAATCGTCGAGTTTGGCACACGTTTCTGGAACTCTTTGAGGATCGCGTCAATACCGTCCACTATCTCATCGACCGTCGCATCGTCTGGGCGGCCATGCCACGGAAGGTTGTTGGTACCGGCCTGTAGAACAATGACTTTTGGTGATAATCCGTCGAGTTCTCCGTTCTGCATTCGCCACAGAATATGATGCGTGTTGTCCCCACCCCAACCGAAGTTGGCGGCGTTCCAGCCGTGGAAGTTCTTCTTCCAATGAGCAAGCAACTTTGGATAGTCTTTGGCTCCCCAACGTCGTGTGATTGAATCGCCCTGAAAATAGATGTCGATTCTGCCTTGCTTTGCTTTCTGCTGTAGTTGTTGATGAGCAATTCGGGAGTTTTGATCCAGGCGCTGAACCGGGGCATGGACGGATGGCGGACGCTGTAGCGCAGCATAGACTGCGTCGAAGACCGGTTTGGGCTGGCGATTGCGATCAAACAACAGCGGGTAATTGACCCGGCGCCACGGAAAGTAATTGAGCCAGCTTTGACCGTCGTGCAGATTCCAGAATGAGACTCGCTCAATGATATCACTGTATTCACTAAACAGCTTGAATAGTTCCACGTACTGCTGGATCTGCTGTTGCTGAATCTCGGCTGGCAGGCCGTCTTGGTAAGGATCGTAGCTGGCCAATTCGTCTCGGTGTTTGCCGCCGTCCGCCCACCAGCGGCCTCGTGTGACCACATCGATGTCGAGCTCAGAAACGACGACCTTGATGTCCAGCTTTCGTAGTTCGTCAAAAGTTTCCCGAAGCTGTGGAATCGAATCGTCGCCCAGCTCAAAATGGCCCTGCATACCGTAAGCATCCACGGGCGTGCCCAGTTGCTTCAGCTGAGTCAGCAGTTCGATCAACTTTTCGCGCTTGCCCGGTTTGTGGCAGTTGTAATCGTTGTAGATCAGCAGCGCATCGGGGTCCTTGGCACGCGCGGCTTGGAATGCGGTAACGATGAAATCGACGCCGGTGGTGCGAGAATACACCGAGTCGCGCAACAGGCCGTTGTCGCTGTCTCCAATCGCTTCGTTGACCACGTCCCACATGGTCGCGGCATCGGCGTAACGCTCAACGACGGTAGCGATATGGGTTTCGATGCGACGCAGCAGCGTTTCACGAGTCACGGGTTTGCCGTTTTCCTGCATCATCCATTCATCGGTGCGGTCGTCCTTCGCCCACACCAAACAGTGGCCAACGATTTCGAGCTGATTGGCACGCGCAAAATTGACGAAACGGTCGGTGGCCTCAAAGCTCCATTTGCCTTCGGCAGGATGAATGCCCTGCGGCTTCATGCAGTTTTCGGGGGTGATCATCTGAAAGTGCTGAAGGATCAATGCAGTGTCTTCCGGCTGCTGCACCACGGCGTGGCTGATGCCCACACCGAGTTTGAATCGATCGCCAACTGCCTCTTGCAGCGACCGACGATCGACCTGAGAAATCTGCGGCGAATTCTGATCCCGATCCCTCTCCCATCGAGCTTGCGCCCACCGGATGAAGTGCGGGACATTCGGGCCATCGGTGTGCCCGCCATCATGCTGACGCCAGGCAAGTGCGCCGTCAATCAGATCCACGTTTACGCCTGGCATCTGTTCCGTCCTGTAGTCGTCACCACGCCCAAGTCCACTAGCTCCTAGCAATCGGAAAACGGGTTGTGCCGCGATCGCGGCCATGAAGCTACCTCGATGGTCGAGCCAGTTTGCATCGCCTTTCTCGGGAATACCGTGGCTGATAAAAGTGAAACGAGGGGCACAAAGCGCAATTGCCATATGCGAATCGACGGGCAGGTCCGCAACAGTGCTGCGACCGAAAGAGGAGTCATCCGCGGAGTACTTCAAGTAATTGCCTGCCATCCAATGGTATTCACCCGATGCTGCCAGATTTGCCGGGCTCTCGCCGAAGTTGCGTCGATGAAGCGCCGTTCCGCCGGCACCAGAGGACGCAATCAAACCCATGGCAAAACGCTCGTCAAAAGCCATCGTGACCAATGCGGCTTTGCCGTATCGCGAGACGCCCGCGATGCCGACTCGTTTGGAATCGACTTCCGGTAACGTTTCCAGAAAATCAAGCCCTCGTGAAGCACCCCAGGCCCAAGCACGCAGCGCACCCCATTGATCGGGTCCTCGCGGCTGGCCAAGATTCGTCAGCCCGATAACACCTCGAGTGAGGCCAGCCCCGGTTGGCTCTGCCTTCGGATCAGCCCCCGGGCCGAAACGCGGGGGTTGAAAGCCACCGGTGTCATCCTGAACGGTTAAAGGATTCAGCGTCGCACATCCCCATCCGGCGGCGACAAGCTGGTCACGTTTGGATGGCGGACGAGGGCCACCTCTGCGGCCAACACCACGGTTGTTGAATCGTTGCATCTCGAAAGGAGTCCAACCGAAACTCATCAAAACAGGCACCGGCTCGATGGCTTCCTTCGGCAACGTCAACGACATCGAGATGTTGACTTTGATCTCCGGGCAAGCCGAATTGTTGACGACACCAACGAGTTCCGTTTGAATCGCCGGCTTGCCCCCCGCCTCGACTTCACGCGTCTGTCGAATTTCCCATTTGACATCGGGAACATTTTCGGGAATGAGTCCATAGACTTCGTTTTCAAGCAACTCGACGATTTCGGGGCGACGCCTCTCCCACCATACTTCCGGGGTGTCGACCTTTTCGCCGGTCGCCATTTTCAGGATTTTCGGCAGTTCGGGGTAAGGATTTGCCTTCGCCTCATCGTAGTTGGCAGCGTTGGGAGAATTTGGATTGCCGTTTCGGCCCGGACGCAACTTTGTGATTCCAAGTTGTTCCAGCATGTTCTGATGATCCTGTCGGGTCGTGAAGACAACCGGAGTTTTCGCGTCAGGCTGTGCCGACTGCTGTTGTGCGGAAGCTGCGAACACCCCAATCGACGCCAAACTGACAACCAACGCGTAGGTCATGATTTGTTTCTTCAAAAAATTCCTTCGGTTACCTCGAGCCCGCTCAGAGAAGCGGCTGATTTCAAAACCGATACAAGTTGAAACCGATCCACTGAGTTGATAGTCTGTCACGCTGCCAATCGTACGCATGGTTAAAATCGCGAACACACTCCATGCCGAAGACCTTGGCAGAAGAATATTCTATTTGTCACAGGTGGAGCTGACAAACGACGATTTGTTTTTTAAACACGGCAACACTCGAATGGACTCTTCGCTTGTCACCGTCAGCAAGTTCTTGAGCTTGGTTCTACGGCACAAACCTGAAACGATCGGGCTCGCCTTGGACGACGCCGGCTGGGTAGCCGTAACTGACCTTCTTGATTCGGCAAACGCCTTTGGCAGAAAAATCGACCATGACCTGCTGCTCCGCGTTGTCCACGAAAACGACAAGCAGCGATTTGCGATAAATGCCGACGGTACTCGTATTCGCGCTAATCAAGGACATTCAGTTGACATCGAATTGGGTTTGCCACCGATGACTCCGCCTACCATCCTCTATCACGGCACCGTGGCAAAGTTTATTGACGGTATCAAGATAAAAGGCCTGCTTCCCGGTAGTCGCCAACACGTGCACCTGTCGTCGGATCGTCGTACCGCTGAGATTGTAGGGAAACGTCGCGGCGTTCCCGTCGTCCTGGTTGTTGATGCAGTTCGAATGGCCAGCGATGCAAACCACTTCTTCCTGTCCGCAAATGGAGTGTGGCTGACGCCAAACGTCCCGGTCCGATACATCGAATTCCCATGAACCAAATCAAAACCAATCGAGACCTCTACCTCGCGATTACGGAATTGACCAATGCGAGAGTCGACTCTCAGCCATCTCTCGAATCGTACCTGATAACGCTTCGTGATCTTGGCAGTCGATGGGAACAACATGACTCGATCGCGATTGGTGATTTCTATGCGCTGATCCGTGATTCATTCTCCGTCGGCCCAGAGCCTTTCGACGACGCCTGGGTCAAAGAGTATGCTTCCGACACCGAACAATCTGGATTCCAGGGCTGGAGGAGCACGATCACCAGCCAGATTGTTGACCTGCACGAGATGGCTCAATCGGGCGAACTTCAAAACGAGATGCGCTACTTCGGCGTTCAAGCGCCTCGCGGTGGACATTGGGTCAATTTTGATCCCTGCACATTCCTCGAATGCGCGATGGCAGGCACGATTGGCGGCTGGGAACCGCACGACGACTCTGGCCGGTCCCTCGTTCCCGGACCTGTGGCCGTGCTCGACGAAAACAACAACATCGTGACCGTGAATCCAGAAGACGTGCCGCGGCCGATCTACCCTCTTCCGTTTTTGACTTGGGAGTTGTTCCGTGACTTTCTTGAATCTGGCCAAGGCTATGAATGACCGCCACCGTGCCCCAGAGCTATCTGGCAGACGCGTGCGCCTGTGGCGTTTTTCTTCAAGACAATGATCGCACTACCGGTGGGTGCAATGTGGGTTGATCGAAGCGAAAACGATTATTCAAGACTGCAAATCCAGTTGATACCACCGATCGCAGGCACAATGTCCGGTCTTACCTTGAGGCCGTTTCAGTAGTTCGAAGCCGTTTTTGCTGTAGAGTTCGTTGGCCTGCCACATTCGGTCCAAGGTTTCCAGGTAACACTTTTTATAACCGCGCTGACGCGCTTCGTTCATCAACAGTTGCAACAACCGACGTCCAAAGCCGATTCCGCGGACCTCTGGCAGAAAAAACATCTTTCGCAATTCACAGGTATGTCGGTCGCCGCCTTTCAAAGGTCCGATTCCCCCGCCGCCAACCGCTTCTTCACCATCGGAGATCACGTAGTAACACGCCTTCGAGTCCTGATAGTTGCCGTACATGTCGTCCACTTCTGGATCGTTGATGGAATATCCCTCGCCGATCGCCTGAAACTCGGTCATGACTTCGCGGATTACTCGTGCGATTGTTTCGTTGTCGCGTTTTTGAATCGAACGCACCGTGTAATTCGCCCGCAGGCGATTTTTGCGCATGAGCGTGGGCCGTAGTTGGCTCTGGGAACGGGTCATGATTGTAAACGTAAGCTAATTGGTTGCGATTAACAACCAAATCGAAACACGGAGCAATGTTCCTTGTTCGTGATCTTTTGTCTGTCGACCTGTCGATTCAATAACCAATCGAAGACAAGATCATTCAGCCTTAATCATTAGGCTCTCACTATGGCTGCTGAATTCGGGAGCGTACATGCATTGGATTTCTGCAAAACCGGTTTGGTATTCCCCACGCAGTTGGACACGGGTAGAGTACTCAAAAACGTACGTCCCGCGCGGCAAATAATCGATAAAAAAGTGACTGGCCGTGTCGCGCGTCGATTGATAATAGGCCAATCCGTCTTGGTAACGATACTGCGAAAGGACATCGACCGGCTCCGTGCCGCTACCTCGATAATCTTTCATATGCACAAACTCCATGTCGCGATCGACTCGCAATTCGATCCGAACGACTAACTCGTCGCCGACCGCGACGGGATCATCACGCACAGCGACGAGCTTCGGCCCTAAATTCGTGTTCTGTTTGACATACAAAGATTTCTTGAGTTTAAGCGGAGTCCCTTCGTAAGACGTCACTTTGCCCATGTCTTCCAGGTACTGCCAGTGGACGCTGCCCCAAGCGATGCCAGGGTTTGGATTGACGACCGTGATCTGTGCCATTTCGGGCTTGATCTCGGCCGCAGGATAACGATGGCGATAGTAGCCGGTTCCAGCTTCGACCTTGTCGTGTTCAACTGCGATACCACCCAGCTTGACCTCGACCAGTACGTCCGCAGCCAACCAGTTTCGACCGCGACCGAGCAGCGCATAAACGGCATCGGCGGTAGCTTTGGTCGTCTTCCAGTCTTGAGTCTGCTTTTGTTTGACCAGCCAGATCTGCAGCTCTTCGACCGCCGTGGCATCAGCGGCGATTTCGTCGAAGACTTCGATCATCAGCGCCTGAGACTCGATCGGTGCTCGATACCACCACCAATGTTGTTCCCCTTCGCGCCAATACATTCCCATCTCATCATCCTGCAAACTTCGTTCACGAAGCGATTTAACGATCGCGGCTGGCGTGTTCAAATCGCCAAAGCGTTTGAGTGCGATGGCGACGTGGCCTTGCGGCATGCGGTCATTGAGTTTGGGCCAATACTGTTTCGCCTGGCCGAGGAAATAATCGACGGCGGTTTTGGCAGACGCGGCAATTGGTTGGTCTTTCAAAAAGAAACTACGCCCATAGAGATAGAAGCAAATCGTTGGTGAGAGATGATTCGCATCAAGTTTGCCGTTGTTCACGATCCGTCGGTACTGTTCGTCGATCCAATGATCAAGCTGAGCCAATGATTTGATCGCAGGACTGATATCAACATCCACACCGAGGTGCCGCAAGCGGCCAAACCCGGTCGTAATGTACAGCGTGATGAATTCGTTTGAACGTCCACCGGGGAACCAGGACCAGGTTCCGTCGACAAGCTGATTGGCCGCCAGTTTCTGTAAAGCAGCACGAATCTCGCTGTTCATCCGGTTCTCTTCGAACTGAATGCCCACGTTGCGTCGAGCCTGGCTCTCCTGTTTTGCTTCCAACAGCCAGGGAGTTTCCTGGATCATCAGCAACTTCAGGTCTTCATTTTTCTCCAGTGGACTATCGAGCGCATCGGTCCCACGCCATTGTCCGAAGATCCGTTTGATCTTGGGATCGCTATTGGCGATGTGTTGTCCAAGCGCGTTCGCATACAACCGATTGAATATTTGCTCATTGCAGTCGTGCGGAAATTCCATCAAGTAAGGAAGTGCCAGTACAGCGTACCAGGAAGGATTGCTGGTAACTTGAACCGTCAGGCTTTCCTGAACCAACGAGTCGGATTTGATGGCCTCCGCCATTCGTTTGAAATCAAATTCGCGAGTCAGATTGCCGCGAATCGGTAGTGGCAGCGATTCCTTGACGAGCACCCGCTTGCTGAGAACCGGCAGGAAGCCTTCCTCGCCGTCCGAAAGTCTGTCCGTGGCACCGACGACTTTGTAAGTCAAGATTCTGGCTCCATCGGGAACCGTCAACCTCCAGGAAATCGTTTTTGACCGTCCAGACGGAATTTCAAATGCCTGGTCGGTCGTTGTATTGCCGAATTCGGAATCGAGCGAATCGGAATTTGCAGCGTCCGACAATGTCAGTCGGGCCGTCCCGGTTTGAATCGTCGCCGATTGGTTCATTACTTTGGCGGTGAATTCAACAATGTCCCCTTCACGGAGAAAGCGAGGCGGATTGGGTTGGACCATCAAGTCTTTTTTGGTGACGACTTTGTCGGTGATCAACCCGGCACGGAGATCGGCGTCGTGGGCGAATCCGAGAAACTTCCACTCGGTGAGGGCTTCGGGCATGGTGAATTTGATCGTCACCTGCCCGTCCTTCTCGGCAATCAAGCTGGGAAAGAAGAATGCGGTCTCGTTCAAGTTCTTGCGGGCAGTCACCTGGCTGAGATCGGGGCTCGGCGGGGAGGTTGCCGCAGGTTGATCCATTTCACCGGACTTGGATTTGAGCGCAAATCGGTCGCCCCGAGAACGCCCCCCTATCCCTTCGGCATCGAGTTCATTTAAGAACATGCTGTCATCGGCTGCCGGTGCGAATTCCATTGCACTCTCGGAAATCGTGTCCCCGAAAACTTCACTATATCGTTGCAGAGCAGCAAACTGAATCACAACATCGTCGGCGTAATGTCGGTAGACCCATGTCTCGTCGTGGTGTTCCTGTCGCCAAGTCCAAGCCAGGTAGTTCAGCGACTTTAGCTGATTTTCGAACGAGTAGCCGAAACGGGAGTAATCCCTCCGGAAGACATTGAAGCCGCTGGGCCAATTGTGCGGCAAGAACGCATCGAGCGACGCGTCGTACAGCGACGCAACCATCTCCATCGCCTGGCTGGCCGCTTCCGGGCCGGTAATCGAAAGCGTCCACTCTTCTTTTGCGCCAGGCTCCAACCTGGATACCAAATGTTCCCATTTAAGCTTCAGCTCCTTGTTGCTCCAGGGAACATCAACACGAATGCTATTCAAATAGGCTCGATTCTCCTGGACATGACTGACATGGATCGTGAATCCACCTCGCATTGCCTCGGTGACAGGAACGCGGATAGCTTGCTGCGTTTTCGTTGCGGCCGTCCAATACGCGTCGATGATTTTTCCTCGATGCTCGATCTCAACATAAGCTTGCCCGGCATCGTAACCGGTTCCCCACAAAGCCATGAACTCGTCACCAACCTCGACGCTGGATTTTTCAGAGCGAATCATATCAGGAAGTTTGATCGCAAAACGGTCGGCGTTGGGGTCGAGAACCTGAACTACTTTTTCGTCGCGAACGGAACTGCCGAATTGATCCTGCGATTCGACAACAATCTTGTAAGCTCCAGTTTTTAATTCGATTTCTTCAGCCGCGTTGCCTTCGGCATCGGTGGTAACTTTTTTCGAAACGACTTCTTCTGCCGTTGGCCAAGTGTTAACATCCGACCAATCAGGTGGAACGTCAGGGAGTCTTTCGAGATTTGGATTGGGCCTGAAGAAATACCAGCGCGGACTCAGTTTGGCACGTTCCACCGAATCAGGAGATTTCAATCGGTAGACCTTGATCGTGGCTTCCGCGGTTTGCGGCTGACCGTCCAGCGTCGTGGTGGCGACCTTGACAGAAACCGGCTGTGACGTTGTCTGCCATTCGTCAAACGCGACCGTGGCGTTCAATGCCGTATAGCCAACCTTGATGGTAACTGAATTGCTGCGAGTTTCGCCGGTCGAGTCGGTTACGTCGGCGTAAATCGTATAGCTGAATTTCGGCTCGCTGAGTTTGGGAATGGTGCGATCGGGAACTGCCGAAAACTCGACTTCAAAACTTCCGTCCACTTTGGTCGTTGTGGTCCCGTGCGAAATCTCCTGGACCTGGGTGTCGATGGGCCACCACCAACATCGCCAATACCACCACGGAGCAAGCTGAACACCGCGGACGACTCGATACGAAACGCTGGCCCCGTCGATCGGAGCGGAGGTGTAAGAGGTTGCCATGCCAGAAACCGTGACTTGGTCATCCAGTCGGGCGGCAACGATGGGCGCGTCGACTTCGACGTAGAATTTTGGCCGTTTGTATTCTTCAACATTAAACGTCGTCGTTCCGTTTGCTCCGGAAGTTACTCGGATGGACATTTGACCTGTCCCTCGATCGTGAGGCGCCGTAAAGCTACCACTGATCGAGCCGAAGCGATTCGAGACCAGCTTCAAATCTTCGACCTGCTGGTTGTTGTAATCAAACAGTGCGACGGTGATTGAACGATTCGGGATAACTTGATACTTGTCGGCAGACTGGTTTTGGTCGACAACGACCCCTTTGAATTGGATGGTTTGGCCGGGCCTATAAATCGACCGGTCAGTAAAAAACACTGTCAATTGGCGATTGGATTCCCACCTGCCGCCGCCATAGGCATAGGCCCCATTCGCTGATGCGAGCGATTGATTGTAGTGCTTGGCGCGGACCAAGTACCTGAGTTGTTGATCGAACGGCTTCCGGTAAATTCCGTTTTGATCCGTGACCAGGGTTTCCCTGAGCGTGAATCTCTCCCGGCGTCGACGTTGTTCCACGACCCACAATTCAACCTTAGCCCCCGCGATCGGCTTCCCACTGAGCGCGTCGAGCACCATGCCTTCGATCGTTTTGTCGTATCGCGTTCGCTGAATCATCGCGAGAGAGCTGACCCAGACTTCGCAAAATGACATTTGATTGTCGCCCTCATCAAAGTCCTCCCGGTAGCTGGAAATCAAGTAGTAGGAACCCGGTCGAACGTCGTGAGGAACCGTGATATTTTCCACTCGCTCACGATAATCGTCAGTTCGGGGAAGATTTGCGGACCATTTCCGAACCGGTCGTTTACGCAACAGCTTACCTCGCGCGGCCTGGTCAATATTTTCGGGGGACCAACTACCTGATTTCGCCCATTTTGCAAAGTCAAACGGAACCAGGCGAAAGAAGACTTTGTCGACGTTACGATACGTCACGTCGATCGACGGTAATGGTTGGTTCCAAACTCGCTCGGCCGTTATGGACGCTGATCTGGCTTCGATTTGCGCGATGATATTTCGGCAACGATTGGCCAAGGGGCCTTTGTCATTTCTCGCGAGTGCCCGCTGACAAACTTCCCGCGCTTCGACCGCTTTGTCTTGCGATTGCAACAGGTTCGCCAGAGCTGCCGACGCGGCACACCCCAGTTCATGGTCGTCGACCTTTTCAATATATCGTTCCAGAGCTGCGGCATAGCGAGCATCCTTTTCTGGGCCGTAGGCTTCGTCGTGTCCAAATCCTAATCGCTGCAAATCAAGATCCCAGCGGGCGGCCGGGTCGTCATCATCGCCATGAAACTGCAATAGCTCTTGAAAGATGTGAAGCGCTTTGACGATCGGGGACGAGCTGTCTTCGGGGAGCTCCCAGGCAAGAAATTCCTGCGTCGATGCAAACACATCCGTCTCGGCGGACAGGTCGAACGCGTCTTGCGGCCGAACCCGTTGTTCCGCCAGACGATAAAAAGTGATTGCCTGTTGAGCCAGAAAGTCAAACATCATGGGACGATATTTGTCCGGCACGTTCCCGGAAACGAGCAGATGAGAATAGCTTCCGACCGGAATTTTTTTGAGAGCCTCGCGCTCTGCCAACGCAGCCACAAACAGCTTTTCCGACTCGCTCAGGATTCGGTTCAGGTCCCAAGTTTTAAAATCTTTCCCCAGTGCTTGTGCCGTTTGGGTACGCCGTTGAAACCGCCGGCGATTCTGTTCGTAATAGCTCCAATACCAGTTCGCCAGGATGGCCTTGAGGACCGGTTGCATCTCGGCTGGGTATCGATCGAGTTCGGCCTGCAGCAATTTGATCGCAACGGATTGACTGCCACCCTGAGTTTCCGCCGTGATCTGACATTTTCGACAGACGGCCCGGATCGCATCGTCGAATGCCCGCTCGGCTGTTGCAGTCGTAATGATCTTGTCGAGTTGCTTCATCGCCGTTTTAGGGAGCGAATTTTGCAGCGCTTCGTCGACTTTCTTCCACATGACTTTCCTATCGGTCTCGTCTTTCGGTGTGACCACAATGGTTGCCGCGGCAATCGATAGGCAACCTGCGATAGCGACCATTAGAAACAAGAATTTTGAAGAAATCATCTTGCCGATTCCCATTGTTGAACGCGATTCCCAAAGTCTCACGTTGGACAGCCCCGATAATACCAGAGTTCCCAACAAAATAGCATTAATGGAATCTGTGGTTGTGCGTTACCGCCCATTGAGCCAGTCGCAACGTTTGCGACGAGGGGAACCTGATCCACTCTGCGCATTACGTGCAATCCCGAATTTGACCCTTGAGTTAAAGGGCACGTGAACAAGGTTTGACAGAGGACCAGGAATTCCGCCGTTCGCATTTTTACGACGACACTTTTCTTTGCAGGCCCCTGCGGATGGTTGTTTCGCACATTCTTTTCTCGTCGTGGCCAACATGACCAATCCCACAAAAACCTTGCTGCTTCCTAAGTCAAAAATAACGAGATGGATCAGACGCGACTCAGGTCGTAAGCAACTCGCGAGTTTCAGATAGTCTCGCTCCCACGTTTTTGGACTGGAATGGCATTCGATTTTTGTTGCCGCCAGCAAACCGTTAGTAATATCGGTGCGCATTAATCACAGCGTCAAACATCGAAAGCCTGAAGCCACCAAGTGCATGATGGGCTGCCGTTGTATCCTTGGTTTTGGTTGACACTGAGACAGATCGCGGCCAAAATATTGCCAGTTGATAAACTAAACAAAATTCCCAATTAGTCGTCAGTTGCTCCAGCCTGCTGGAAACTGGTAGTTAGCTATTTTTGAAAATGAGCGAAAAGATGAACGAGAAAAACAACGAAGGGACTTCACAGTCGCGGCGGAAGTTTATTCAGCGTTCGTCGTTGGGGCTCGCAAGTCTCGGTGCACTGGCAAACCTCCCCAAGGTGCATGCCGCCGGTGGAAAAACGGACATCGAAATTAAGATCGGGCTCATTGGCTGCGGAGGTCGTGGAACAGGTGCGATTCTCGACGCCATTGGCGCCGCAACGAAAGTGATTTACCCCCAACTCGGATACCACACCGAAGACGTTGCGGACGGCTCGACGATCGAGAAAAAGGACATCAAAGTCGTCGCCTTGGCCGATCTATTCCCCGATCGTCTCACGTCCTGCAAGGCGCAGATGACCAAGCTTGGCATCGCTATCCCGGACAGCCATTGTTTCACGGGATTCGATGCGTATCAGCAACTGCTGGAGTTGGACGAAATCAACTACGTTATCTTGGCCACTCCTCCGCATTTCCGACCGCAGCACCTCGAAGCGGCGATTAACGCCGGGAAAAATGTCTTTATGGAAAAACCTTGCGCGGTGGACGTGCCGGGAGTTTTGACCGTGATGAAATCAGGCGATCTAGCTCGCGAAAAGAAACTCGGAATCGCAGCTGGTACGCAACGTCGCCACGTGAAGAGTTATCGAGAGACGATTGAGCGTATTCACCAGGGTGCCATTGGTGAGATCGTCTATGGCAAGTGCTATTGGAACGGCGGACAGATCTGGGTGGTCCCACGCAAGGAAGGCTGGAGTGATATGGAATGGCAATTGCGCAACTGGAATTATTTCACCTGGCTGTCGGGCGATCATATTGTGGAGCAACACGTTCACAATCTGGATGTCATGAATTGGGTGCTGGGATCCCATCCCATTAGAGCCATATCCGGTTTGGGCGGTCGGCAGGTGCGCACGGGTGAAAAGCACGGCCATATCTTTGACCATTTCGCCGTGGAATTCGAATATCCCAATGGAGTTTCCATGTTCAGTCAATGCCGTCAAATCAATGATTGCCGTAATATGGTCGAGGAAATGGTCGTAGGTATGAAAGGACAAAGCAACTGCAAAGATCGCATCGAAACAAACGACGGTGAGCGATGGAGGTTCAAGGAAAGATCGCCAAGCGGCTACCGCCTCGAACATGAGCACCTCATCGAAAGTATTCGGTCTGGATCCCCGATCAACGAAGCACAGTCGTTGGCGGAAGGTACGCTCACTGGCATCATCGGCAGAGAGGCCGTGTACAGCGGACAAACGATCGATTGGGACGATGCGCTGAAGTCCACGGTGCGATTAGGGCCAGAACGATACGAGTTCGGTCCTTACCCGATGCCAGACGTCGCCATGCCGGGGCGGTATCGTTTTAGCTAAGTATTATCCGCACGAAAACCGGAACCGGGGTTCGTTCCTTACTCGGCGCCGGTTTCAAGAGAGACCGACAAGCTTGTCATCGACCGCTAACGCCTGACGGCTTGGGTGAGTTTTGAATCGCCGTGGAAACCTGAACATAGGCATGTTGGCTATCGTTGCGTTCGAGTCGACGACGCGATTCTCATCTTTTTGAAACCGCCAAAGATTCACTGTATAATCGGTGCCAACTCGGTGGGCACGACCGGACAAGCACACGCTTCCTTGCGAATTCAAGTTTGCTTTGGTCATGCAGCGGTAACATCATGAAAGAGTCAGCCCGCTACATTCTGCAGATTCTGATCTTTGTCGCGCTGATCCTGTTGGTTGGAACCGTCGGTTACTTGCTGATCGAAGATGGGCTGAAGCTCAGCGATGCGTTTTATATGGCCGTCACTGCGATCACGCCGACTCAGTTCGATGAGGTTCATGAACTGTCGGTGCTGGGACGCTATTTTACGGTTGCCCTGGTGTTTTGCGGTTTCGGAGCGGTTGTCGCGTTTGCGACGCAGTTCGCCAGGCTGATCATCCAAAGTGAGCTCGAAGGTGTCGGCGTAATTACCCGCAAGCAGATGCGAAGAAGGATCAGTCGAATGAAGAATCACTATATCGTGTGCGGTTACGGCGAGATCGGAGGCGCGATTTGCGGAGAATTGAAGGACCAGCAATTGCCGTTCGTGGTGATCGCGGACGACGAAGCTTCGGTCGCTGTGATTTCTCGCGAGGGATATCCGCTGGTCCAAGGCAACCCGACGACGGACGCGTCGCTAAAAGAAGCAGAAATTGAAAGGGCATTGGGAGTGATTGCAGTGCTGGCCGACGATTCGGACAACCTGTTTATTTCGCTGGCCGCACGGGAACTTAACCCAAAAATCTTTATCATCGCGCGCGGGGAAGAATCCAGCATCGAAGACCGCATCCTCCGCGCCGGGGCGGATATCGTTGTCTCACCCATGAAGCTGGGGGGGCGGCAGATTGCTGGGTTGATTAAACAACAGGCAAGCACTTCATCCATGTTGGACGGATCTGCTGTGCCATCAAGTGTGATGGGTCTGGGGCTTAAGATTTATCGCCCCTCCGCGAGCACCCCCATTACCGTAGCGGACGCGGTGGAAAAATCGGGAGCGATAGGAGCCGCAGGTGTGCATCATCCGGACGGATCTTTCGAACCGACGCCGCCGCCAGAGACCGTCGTGCATTCCGACGACGTGATGGTGATGATTACGAAAACGGACGAGGGTGGCGACTCGTTTCAAAAGCGAACGACGGGAAAGAAGATATTGATCGCTGACGACCACCGCGCCCTGCGTTTGCTGTTCGCGCGAAAGCTCGCCTCTGCCGGACATGAAGTGATTCAAGCAGCTGCTGGCGACGAGGCATTTGCCCTCGCGTGCAGCCATCGACCCGATCTAATCGTCCTGGATGTCAACATGCCGCAGCAAAATGGATATGACGTTTGTGCAGCACTGCGGCAGCACCCGCCGCTCACCGACGTACCAATCATTCTCTATTCCGGTGAGGAAACAGAAGAGTTTGTGCAACGCGGTCGTAAATCCGGAGCGACGATGTGTCTTCGCAAAACGAGCAAGAGTTCCGAGCTGCTGGCCAGAATCGACGAGGCTTTTGCAATGCAAAGTTCACAGCCAAGCACGCTCGAAGCGGTCGAGCATCTGGCGTCGGGGCAAACCAGCGTCGACGAGGATTCAGACCCCTCCCATCACGTCTTCGACATCAACCTTGCCGTCGAGAATGTTGATGGAGATCGCCAACTTTTGAACGAGCTGGTCAACGTCATGTTAGAGGACACGCCGCAAATCATGAAACGCATTGGGTCGGCGATCGAGCAGCTCGACCATCAAGCCCTGCGATTTGAATCCCATTCGCTCAAGAGCTCCGTCGCAATCCTGGGCGCCAACCAGGCTTCCGCGGCAGCAGCAAGACTGGAATCCGCAGGCCTGGACGTGGCCCCACAGGATCTGGATCAATGGCATGCGGAATTGCAAATCCAAATTGATGAGCTGACGTCAGCCTTGCAAGAGCATTGGAATTTGAACAAGGTTGCGGAACAATCGTGACCCGGGTCCGAACCGGGACTAACGGTGGGTTCATTGATTGTTTGGCCAAATAGTCCCCTGGAATGTGAGTCCCGTATTCCGTTGGGCAATGTGCTGCCAGCGTCCAGCTTTCATTGCCGACGGCAGACGCCATTATCATCCGAGAAAATATTAAAAAAACGGTCCGAATTTTGCACTGCAAATAGCAATAAGACGCCAGATTCAAATGCAGCAGTTCGGCAATGCACGTCCTCTGGCTCAAGTGGATTTGCTGCTGGGCTGCAATATTCTCGCGAGGGAATCTCGAGATGTTCTTCAACGATTGGTTGAGCAAAAGACGTCGCTACACTCCGGACCGCGTGGCGATTGTCGACGACACTGACGGCCAGCACTACACCTATGCTCAGCTGGATTCGCGATCCACGCGGGTGGCAGGATTTCTTCAGCGCGAATATGCTCTGGCCACCGGCGACCGAGTTGCCTGTTTGTCGACCAACCGTATCGAATACCTCGATCTGTTTTTCGCCTGCGGGAAGATTGGCGTTGTGTTTGTCCCGCTGAACTTCCGCTTGCCGACAGCCGGGATTCTGGAATTGCTGACAGATTGCAAGCCGAAACTACTGATTCATGAAGCAGCTTTTTCCGAGACGGCCAGCTCGGCCAGACAATCCGACCTCGCGACACATCGGTTGTCACTGGACTCCCATACTTTGCCGGAAAGCGACGAGTCCGACATCGAAATTTACGAAGCAAACGAAAACGATGTAGCAATGTTGCTTTACACGTCCGGCACAACGGGCAAGGCCAAGGGCGCTATGATCACTTGGCGCCAGATCCACTGGAACGCGTTAAACACGACTATCGGACTTCAGTTGTCTGAGCAAGATGCCGCGTTCCTTAACATGCCGCTGTATCACACGGGTGCCTGGCACGTGCTGTTCACGCCTCTCATGCTCCTCGGCGGGCGCGTGATCCTGCAATCACGTTTCGATGCGATGCGATGCAACATGCGGGTGGGACCGGAAAGAGTCACGATCCTGTTCGGTGTCCCCACGATGTTGCAGATGATGTTGGAGGAGCCAAATTTTGCCGACGCGGATTTTCGCGGTGTTCGTTTTGCTATCTGCGGTGGTGAGCCTTGTCCGCTGCCCCTTATCGAGGCGTATCAGAAACGCGGCGTGGCAATTCGCCAGGGATATGGACTGACCGAAGCCGGGCCCAACTGTTTCTCACTGCCCGCCGAGGATGCGATTCGAAAACAGGGCTCGATCGGCTTCCCCAATTTCTTTATCGGCTCCCGTTTGGTGAAGGCAGACGGAAGCGAAGCCCAGCCGGGAGAAGTGGGCGAGCTGTGGATGAAAGGGCCGCACGTCTTTGCCGGCTATTGGGGAAATCCTGAGGAAACCGGGAGGACCCTACGCGATGGTTGGGTGTGTACCGGTGACCTGATGAAGCGGGATGAAGACGGATATTTCTATGTCATCGGCCGCCAAAAAGAAATGTTCATCAGCGGTGGTGAGAATGTTTATCCTGCTCAAGTCGAAAGAGCGCTGCAAAGCCACGCCGCAGTGGCACAAGCTGCCGTCGTCGGCGTTCCACATCCAAAATGGGGCGAAACGGGATGGGCATTCTGCCAGCTATATGAGCACCAAACGTTATCCGAGTCCGAGCTTCTCGCTTGGTGCAGACTGCATCTGGCAACTTACCAATGCCCGACGCGAATCGTGATGCTCACAGAGCTGCCGCTGGGACATTCCGGTAAAATTGACAAACTGGCATTGCGACAACGCACCGAGGACAGAAAGGGACTTTCATGAGGGATCCCATAAATCACCTGCCGGGCGTCGAGACGGAGGTAATCCGCACGACGAGATTAACAACGCAGGTCCTGCTCGCCGGTCCAGAGCAAGGTGTACCAGTATTGCTACTGCACGGCAATCTCTCGGCAGCCTCGTTTTGGGAGGAGACCATGCTCGCGCTGCCGCCGCAATTTCGCGCCGTCGCACCCGACCAGCGCGGCTTTGGTTTGAGCGATCCGTCCGTGCTTATCGACGCGACGCGTGGGTTCGCGGATTGGGCAGAAGACGCCATTGCCTTGGCGGATTGTCTTGGTTGGCAACGTTTTCATTTGGTAGGGCATAGTCTCGGTGGTTGCGTCGGTTGGTCGCTGCTTGGTTCCCATTCGGATCGGTTGCTGAGCGTGACGCTGGTAGCCCCAGGTCCGCCCAGCGGATTTCCGGGTGGTTTTGGTCCGCGAGGCGAACTGAATCACGTGGATGGAGCCGGTTCGGGGGCGGGTCTCACCAACCCACGATTTGTCGACAAGTTGAAGATTGGCGAACGGGAGACGTCGGACCAGCTGTTTTCGCCGCGCGCGGTAATGAACCGTGCCTTCTGGAGGCCCCCTTTTCGTCCGCCTCGCGAGGAGGAACTCCTGACGGCGATGCTGCAAGTCCATTTGGGTGAGAGACAATTTCCGGGTGACTGGATAGCTTCACCTCACTGGCCGGGTTTTGCACCGGGACGTTTTGGCCCGATCAACGCATTGTCGCCTCGCTACAATCAAGACGTACTGGATAGATTTCTGACTGCAAAGAGTAAGCCGCGTTTGTTGTGGATCAGCGGCAGTGACGACGCCATCGTCACCGATCAATCGTTGTCGGATCCCGGCCATCAGGGTCAGCTGGGACTGCGAGCCGAATGGCCCGGCGCGGGCGTGTTCCCCCCGCAGCCGCTGCTGACGGAAGTGACGTTTGCGTTAGATCAATACGAGCAATTCGGCGGATCGGTCACGCGGTGTCAAATGGCCCAAGTCGGACATACGCCTTATTTGGAGCGGCCGCTGGATTTCCAAACGATACTTAAAGAACAACTCATCGACTAACCCGGACATTTCATCAATCGATAGTTCGTCGGCAATCGCGAACGAAATCAGCTCGAAGATTTTCCAGCGGCAAGGTTGAGCACATCCTCGGTGGTCAACGGATTGCCGCCAATCGCCCAGTCACCACTTTTCACCTCTTCGACAACGACCCATGTAACTGGCCGCATGTTCTCACCCTCGATCGACACCATGGTGTCCGTCAGCTTTCGAACCATATCCTGCTTTTGTTCTGCCGTGAAAACACCTTCGATTATTTTGACGTTAATTAAGGGCATGAGATTCCTCTGCTTGCCTGTAGTGAAATGCGGTCATCACTCGGTGACAACTCTATGGTTGGTTAACGTATCCTCGCCATGTCCACCGGCATCGAGCTTGGGTTTACCACGTTGGCTATGCGTCGATTTCACCTATTCGGTTTGAATCAAGTTTCGAGAAAACGGCGAGCATCTGAGTCCAGAGTTCAGGTTTCAATTCTAGCGATTTGATGTCAGCGATTCTAGCGATCACAACGTCCGGAAGTTCGTTTAGGTGATGCGCCAAAGCGAATGCGGCCACGGTTGGCGATCGAGACATTCCCGCGGAACAAGTAATGATCGTACGCATATCCAATTGCAAGAGATCAGTTGCCACTCGCAATGTTTGCAGCAGGATTCGCGGATCATTTCCACCGCCATCGAGGAGAGGAAAACGACAGTACATCAGTTGGCGGGGAATTTGGGCAGGCGGTTCTTCATACGCGACGTCAATTGCAGCAGTGATCCCAGCGTCGAATAACGCCCGCGGTTCGCGGATGTCAAACGCGTGGCCTATCCAGAGTAAGTTGGGATGGATTTCGTGCATACATTCAATGCGTCGAGCTGACCAACGATCAAGACGAACGACAATCGAGATCACCGGGCCGACCAGTGATCGCAAATCACCAAGATACTCAAAGGCCAAACGCAATGGCGTGTCGGATCCGGTAAATCGTCGAGTCATGCCTCCGCGGTTCCGGTCTTGCGGAGTTAGAAACCCGGATAATCGCCACCGAATTGAAGCGATTTACGATCAGGTAGCGTTGTCAAACAACTCACTCGCCGGAGGACATATTTTGTGTTTCGGGTGCCCTTTGGATCGAATTGGGCGGGTGTCTTTGGAGATTGGGGTACGGTGTTTGGCGAACCCGAATACGAATGGAGTGGATGTTTGCTCGGGACTTCAAAGGCGGTCGTCGTGTAGATCAATTGATCTCCGTCAATTTTAAAAATCGCTTTTGCAATTGAGCTCGGAGCCCATTCTGGGGCGAAACGGACAAGCGAGTCGGGGTTGGTATCGAAGTTGTACTCGACAGAATGTGGATCGGATCCCAGGTAGTGGTCGTTAACAAGCGTAGTCCATTTGGCACCGTCAATGACGAGTTCAGTTTTAGCCCCTGTGTATTCAGTTACGATTTCGCCCTCTGTTGCCGTGACGTACCGCCAGCGCCCGTTAAGTAGCGGCAACCCGGTTAGATTCTTGCGGTCCTGTTCATCACGCCGCAATTCCTTTAGCTCCCGCGAAATTGACGCAACTTCTTTTTCAAGTTCAGCCAATCGTGTCTCCACGCCGGATTCATCGTTGTTCGGCTCCTGTGAGAGCGATTGCGGCAACATGATTGCCGCAAGCAAGAGTGGCAGTGCTGCAACTCGCATCGGATGTCTCCTTCAGTCGAATAAAGTTCGAGTTGACAGGACCGACAAGTCAACGTGTGTCACCAATCGTTTCAAGGTCCTAACGCACAATCGTTACCGGCCTCGGAACATTGACAAGGCAGCGACTGCGAGTTGTCGTTTAACGAAAAAAATCTTCTCCCGCCAAGGATGCATCCACGAGATTGGAATCGGCTTTTTGAGCCCGCCCGAGGAACGCCCCAGTGAACTGAACTTTAGCCAACCCTGGAGAAACCCGATGATGAATCTGTTTTACCTTGAAATCCATCAACCTGCCAGACAATTGTTCATCGAACGTTACATGAACGTATTGTCATCCCGGATCAAAACAAGATGCCGGTGCACCCCTTTCCAAACCGCGGACTTCATATTTCGGTTAGTCAATGTAGAGCAGAACCACCCCCTCCTCATCCAACGGTTTGAATTGAAAGCGGTAAGGAAGAGGTTTGAAGTACTGAATGATTGTCTCTCCATCCATGAAATGAGCAAAGTCGTGGAGTTCTCGTTGTGCCTTTGGAATTTCCGTTGCATATTTGCAGTCATTTACCGGCACAAAAATCATTAGCTTGAATTTGTCGTTGTAGTATCTGTGATCAAAAGCAACAAAACTTGTGGGGTCAAAATTCTTTAGTTTGCCAAGTTTTTTGAACAGCTTGCCGTTATCAAAGCTGAATTCAAAGTCATAATAGGACGCGCCGCCAACGGCACGATTCGATTTAGGGCTAATCACTATGGGTGATTCGGATTCCTTGGCGACTTTGGTTTCAAGCAGAGCTACGAGTTTCTCGTCGACCAGCAAATCCAGAAGCAGCCTGTCCTCGTCATTGGACTTCGTTGTGTGCTTTTTGTCGGCCGCAAGCTCTAGAATTCGCGCTTCATCCTTTTCCAGGTAGCCCAGAACGTAGACCTGTGAATGCGTCCTCTGTTTTACAGGTCCACCGCCTTTCTTGAATGTGATCTCGAAATCGAGCGTCGTCCGTTCATCAAACAATGCAATTCGCGGAAGGAACGAATCCCAAACAGGAGCGTCCCGCTGGGCAAATGCGATTATCGGATTCGACAAGATGAGCAAAAACGTGAAAACGAAAATCTTCATGGCGAATACCGTCCAGTAAAGTCCCGGAACAACGCTTTCTATTACAGCCATTCAGAAATACTCGTCATCTTGTGTCGTGCAGCGGTGCGAAAAACGTGAGCCGAAGGCACGCCATTTTGGTTGGGTAAAACGGACCCACCCAAGGTGACACAAGTTGATTTTCTATTCAAAACAACATCCACTTTACTGGGGAATCGACTTGCGCACCAATCCGATGTGTGCTCGCGTCGTCGAGCGGGAGGAAAAACTACCTGCACCGCAACATCAAGACCCACCAAAACGAAAAATTCCTTGTCCCCTTCGGCCCCCATATCGTATTTGGTAGTGAAACGACGCCTGACTGGCAATGACTGCCCGACGTGTGCCTTAAAGCGATCCATAGCTCAAAGTCAAAAGTCCGCTGGTGTTGGACGGCAGCTTCATCACGAAGTACCGAAAACCGCGGGCTAGTTCCGCGCCGACCTCGCTTTGCGCAACAAACAACTGGCAACCAGCTCGAAGCAGAAGCTCTGAGTTGGTGGGATGGACGTGGGCCAAGTCGCCAAATAGTCCGAATCGCTCAAACGGCCAGTGCGCTGTCGTATCAACTCATCTGATTTCCGCAGGCCCGGTTCCCACCGGTCAGAGTTGGAATACCCGCCGGTAGGAATCGCCTACGTTGCTGCGACCCGCGAAAATCATTTGCCTGACACTTCGTGTTCGTATTTTTCAATGGCCTGATTCGAGAGGACCAAACGTTACTCATTCAACAACTCGTAAATCAGTTTCCCTGTCTCGGATACATTTGGGCCCTTGGGATCCAAGTCTTTCCGAACGGGCTTCGTCCCTTCTTTGAATGCATTGAATATGCTATCCCCGGGGGCGAAATTCCAATAAGTCCAGCCAATTTTGTGTCGGTTAAGAACATCCAACCAGCGAGCCGTGCTCTCAGGATCATTCTGGCTGTCCCTTTCCCATGTCGCGGAAGCCCATTCGGTCACAAACAACGGTAGCTTCTCTGCGGCTGCATCAACGGCTTCGTGAAATTTGTGGCCGGCCGCGTAGAAATGCAGCACATAGAGAACATTCTCGTGCTTGAGTGGAGCGTCCGAGATGTCCTCCCATTTCATTCCACCCGACTGCCCCAGGGAAGACCAGGCTGGAGTACCCACCAGGATAACGGCTTTGGGTGAGTGCTTTCGGATCACCGGGATCACTTCATTTGCGTACTCTTTGATTTCTTGCCACGTAACTTCGTGGCCTTCGATTTCCTTGTAACCCGATTTGTTTGGTTCATTCGCGATCTCATACAAGATGTTCGGCACTCCGGCATATCGCTTCGCCATCTTGTCAAAGAACTGCTTGCCATCTTTTAAATAGTAAGCGGGGAAACCGGGATGGTGGATGTGCCAGTCAATAATGCAATACACACCGTTTTCAACGCAGCTGTCGGCGATCGAAAAAATCATCTTGTCGAAGTCTTCCGGCTGCAGGTTCGGATTATCAAGGTAACCTTGCTCGTAGATGTAGACCGACAAGCGAATGACTTGGGCGTTCCAATCCTTGGCGGCAGACTGGACCGCGATCCCGCCCTTGTAAAAATCACCAAACCACTGGAGCCCGTGCGTGGCAACACCTTTCAGTTGAATGGCTTGACCCGTTGAATTGACCAAGTGTTTGCCTTCAACCTTGAGTTGTCCGTGCTTTTCCAACGGCGTTTGAGCTATCGAGACGGAGCACAAGGACAGCAGACATAGAAGCGTGAGAGTTCTCATTATTGCGAGCCTGATCCAATGAGTAAGCCAATGAATTCTGCAAGAACAGTGGGTTCACAGTAACGACCACCGTCTTGTTTCGAAAGACGACGATATCCGAAGAGAAAACAAAGTGGAATTGGAGAAGCGCGAATAATTACAAGCCCGACCCCAAATCCAAGCACGAAGCGTATGCGATTATCTCCACCAGCAAATTTACATCTGGCGAGGTAAAGGCGAACAAATTTTCCCTCCAAACTCAAGTCCTCCCATTGAATTGACTCGCGAATGAATAGGCAAAAGTTGTGAGAACTGCGTCACAAAATCCGGCTTAACCTGCCCCGATTTCTTCAACACGGTTTTCATCGCCACCGTAGCTTCAATTGGCAGCGCCCCGCATTCGTAGTAGGCTCAAACGGGCTGTGTCTTCGAGTTTTCCCGCGATTTCCATGTCGGCGTTCGGTGCAATTCGTCGGACATCACGTATTGAATTGGGTCTAAATTCGAATTCACGCAGATCTATAAAATTCGATTTCGGCAGCCCGACGCTATTCAGATTTTTCGTCGGAGATCGAGTTGAAGTCCCGTTTAGTTAAAACCTGGCCTGCCGGAGAATGGTTTGGCGTTGGCATTGGAGTACCAGCCAAAGAGGATCTTGCGGGCCAATGCATATTTGACGATGCTACATTCGAATGTTCTGTTTTGACTTGCTGGCGATGCGGCCTCGAGAAAGTCGAACGTCAGCACCTTGATACCAAAATCGGTTTTGCTTCATTGCTTTCTGGATCCAATGGTCGGCGATTGGAATGAAGCATCACCGGAGACACCCAAGGATCAGGCGGGACAAGTCAATGCTTCAACCGATCACAGGTTTTCACAAAGACGAACAACGGGACTGGGTCGCCAAACTTTCCTGTGGTCATTTTCAACACGTGCGCCACAACCCCCCGTGGGAAGTCAGACCATGGACGAGTAGCATCGAAGGTCGCGAGTCGATGATCGGGTACGAACTGGATTGCAAAAAATGCAATTACGGCGAGCCAGTTGACGATGTACCAGATTTGTAGTTGTTCTCAAGAACTTGAACTTGGGTTTTTTCAATCTCCCAAGCTCCATCCGGCATTTTTTCGAAACGCTCCTTAGCCACACAAGACCTAGCCTTTGGATTAAATAACAATCCGTCTTTCTGGAGCGTCGAAGCAAGCAAGCGATTCTCGACGAAACGATGCACAGAAGGGAAGGTTATCGACGGGTTGGCAATCAGATGGCCATTATTCCAACAACTTTCGAATTCACGAATCCGGATTGGCTTGTTCGTTGACCTTTCGATATTTCAAAATCTCGTCAACCGTCAAATCCGACTTCCACGATTCCATCCAGTGTCGAATCGTCGCAACCGGCACCCGATGCGTTTCCTGGCTACGTTCAGCAAGTGCTTCTGCCCAGCGATCTAACAATTCCGACGCCACGAACTTTTTGTATTTCAGCAGCACCCGCAATTCCTGCCACCAGGGACTTTGGTAGCTGCCGACCATTGGCCAGCCATTCACCGATAACGCGACCGTGTTCAATTCGACTCGCTTTCGTCCCGTGCGGGCCCAGATAGACATCCTTGCCGGATAGGGTAACGATCGCTTGACCGGATTGTTTGTGTCTACGATATGCCGGCGTTTTAGAAGTTCCTCGCATGAATTCAGCTCCCGTTAGAGCAAATCCGGTATGTACCGAATTTGCGCCTGTCAAACGGGCTGCACTACCGAACGTCGGCAGGTCATCAGAAAACTGATTTCATCCGTGTTTTTACGTTGTTCTATCGCAAGTGCGGATGAGAGGATTTGAACCTCCACGACCTTATCGGTCACTAGGCCCTCAACCTAGCGCGTCTGCCAATTCCGCCACATCCGCGAACGCATGGCTTCCGCCAAGTCTACGAAGGGCAGGGGGGCGGGGTCAAGGGGCAAATGCATCGCCGAATTCGGGATTCGGACCGAAGCCAAAATGGCGGTCGAAACGTTGGTCAGCGGGTCAACGTTCAGACAGATTCAGTCGGCAGGCATTTGACCAAGACCGTGGCCAATAGTCTCGATGGCATTCGCCAACCGCAATTCAAATCCGACAACGACAAATCGTGCAGTGTTCATTTAGACTTGCTGCTTGATCTCGTTTGGATTTTCTCGGGCACATGGTGATGAGTGATGCGACGAGATTTGAATTTCAGCGTTTGCCTCCCGTTTCAACACCAGGTAGTGCTCGCTATCGCCGAGAAAATCGGCAATTCGCTTGGTGACCTTCCCAAACGTATCAGGGATGGGACGTGTATCCGTACGGTCGGCGAAATCGGTCAATCGGTTGGAGGTCGATAGAATGATCATTTGACTTGGCTTCAACTGACGAAAACGATTGGTTGGTTCGACACGAGTCAAATGACGATTTCTTTGGTCGTAAATCAAGAAATTCAACTCGGCGTCGCCAGACAAGAAGTATTCGTTCGTCAGTGGATCGATCTTGAGAATGGCTTCGGCTTCCGTTGGATCCTCGGGAGTTTCGACTTGACCGATTATCAAGTTAATGCACTCGTCCTCGGAAAGCTTCCAATCCACATACTTACCGTCGACGAATCCTGGTGCGCCATCGAGTCGCCAGCCATCAAATGGCGGATCGACGGCATGGTTGTTTTCACTTTGGCCGACGGTGGTTGCGAGTTCGGATTCCGCTGCAGAACGTTCTTCGTCCGAATATCGCGGAATAAAGCTGTCCGACACAATTGTGTCGTCGTCTTCCACAGAGCCGGGGGCATAGGACTCAAGAATCGATTGTGTCCTGGCAAGCTCGCATCGGGTTTGATGTAGATCCGTCACCAACGCATTCAGAAATCCAACGAATTGATCACACTTACCGCGGTGAGCCGTTGGCTTTTGGGCCGGCCAATGGGCCGACATGTCAGTGATTTCAAAATCCCCCGAGGCAAGTTGGGGAATCATCGATGGCAGTTGGCGATGGCGATAGCTGGATTTGGATTCGTTAAATCGGACGACCCAACCTGTCATTTGCTCAAAAATCTCGAGCATTTCCTGCGGTAGAGGGCATAGGCTGCTGGGACATTCGTCTTGATCTTGGTCAGTTGCCGTGAAAAGTGACAACAGGGGTGCCGGCATATAGGTTTCTGTTTGCAACATGGAATCCACCGTACGACATAAAGCTGACCCTCCGGTGGCATTTTCATTTGTTCGCAATCCAAGCGTACGATCGTTATCGGTGGAGTTTTTTCGCTAGATTAGCCAAGTGGATGGAAAACGGTATTAAACCTTGCCGACAGGGCAACCTCGGATGTTCGTGCGGATTTTGAGGACGGAAGGCGTCCGGATGCCATTAAAAGGGGGATTGCCTATTCGCGTCTGCCACCTGAATCGCTCAAAAGCTCGGCAACCCCGGGAGAGGCCCAAGGCGGGCGGTTGATAAATTGTGGTCTGGATTTTGCCCGGCCGCGGCAACCAACGATTGAGGCACAAATTGGGTCGGTTGACCCTTGCCGGCCATAGCAAAAAACACTAAGATCTTGGATTCTTCTGGAGCAGAGAACCTCGAATTCTCGGCAGTTTTTGTCGTGAAAATGTCGTTCATCGAGGTCAAGTTTGTTCCTGACCCCTGATTTCAATACGCTGGAATTGCGTCAAGCGGAGAATTGCTGTGCCTGGCACAAAATCATATAACGCACAAAACGATACGATCGAACAGAAATGGTGGATTGTCGATGGTGAAGACCAAATCGTTGGTCGAATTGCCTCCGACATTGCCGTGGTGTTGATGGGGAAGCATCGCCCTACTTACACGCCCAATGTTGACACCGGTGACTTTGTGGTGCTGACCAACTGTGAAAAGGTCAAATTTACCGGCAATAAACTGGATCAAAAAACTTACACCTGGTACACCGGATACACCGGGCTGAAAATGGAGACTGCGGCTACACGCTTGCAGCGAAAACCCGAACAGTTGATGCGGGATGCCGTTCGGCGAATGCTGCCCAAAAGCAAGCTTGGTCGCAAGATGTTGAGCAAGCTCAAAATCTACAAGGGTAGTGAACATCCACACCAGGCCCAAAACCCTCAACCGCTGACGGGCGGCCGCACATTAAAGTAGTTTTTACTCGTACGACCAAGGACAGAAGAAGAACGGCAGAAGCTAAATGTCAAAAACAGATTCTAAAACTGGCGAAGCACTTGGAACGGGAAGACGTAAATCCTCGGTCGCCCGCGTGCGAGTCAAACCAGGTTCCGGTAATGTTGTTGTCAATGGCAAGTCTCTTGAAGAGTATTTTCCGGTGTACCAGGATCAAAGGGCCATTGTCGATACCTTAAACGCGGTCAGCATGAAGGAAACCGTCGATGTCCGCATATCGGTCAACGGCGGCGGTACAACCGGCCAATCAGGCGCCTGCAAAATGGGCATCGCTCGCGCCCTGGTCAACTACGACACGGAACATTTCGCCGCTCTCCGCGATGGAGGCTTCCTGACCCGTGATTCGCGAATGAAAGAGCGAAAAAAGCCGGGCCTTCACGGCGCCCGCCGGGGAACTCAATTCTCCAAGCGTTAATTTGCTCCAGCATTCAAAAACAACATCCAGCGTTCCTTATTCGGGAACGCTTTTTTTTTGCGTTCGGCCCGCCAACGCTATTCCTCAAAAACCGCAAGCGGCAATTTCATCGCTGATAAATTGTGCCGACGCTGGGGGCTGTACCCAGGCTTCTTAGCCGCAAAACCGCAACGCAATTGCCAGACAAAACTCGATCGCGACCTAAGTTTGAAGGCCCAGCGGAGGTAACTAAACGCAACGCCTCAGATGCCAAGTATGAAGGTACGCCGGCGCTGTTGTCGGCGAACGGTGCAGGTGTTCTTGTAGACGTCCTGCCAAGCTGCTCATTTGCAAGTCCGAATAAACCTGCACTTCTGCCATGGCGGGTGTTTCAACGACAGCTGGCCGATCTGTTATTCGTCAGCGGACAACCAAAGTTGGCTCTCGTTCTGACGAATCGATGACATGACCCACGACGCTTGAATTCTCAAACCCTTCGTCAACCAGAAATTTCAGTACAGCATCGACTTGCTCTTGCCGGACACCAAACAGAAGCCCTCCACTGGTTTGAGGGTCAAAGATGGCCGCGTATTTTGGCGAGTCCTGATCGTCAATTTCGAGATGGGTTTTTTGAGAGACCAATCGATTGTCTGGCGCCAACGTGCTTTCGATTCCCGCACCAACTAATGCGCGGCAGCCCGGCAACACGGGAATCCGTTCGATCTCAATCTCTGCTGACTGGTGACTGGCGTGCAACATTTCCGCCAAATGGCCTGCCAGCCCAAAGCCGGTCACATCCGTGATGGCAGTCACGTGGAAGTCCTGGACCAACTTTAATGCGACACCGTTGCTTTGGAGCATCGTATCGACCAACGGCTGATAGGACCTGCCGGGCAAACGACATTGCATCAGGGCGGCCAATAGAATGCCGATTCCCAGCGGTTTGGTCAGAATCAGGCAATCATGTTTTTGCAGCATGCCCTTGGTCTTTGGATCACTTAACTGTCGCCCCAACACGGTGTATCCGACCGTTAATCGTGGACCTTCGATCGAATGACCTCCCACCAGCGCGGCGTTCATTTTCGTTAATTCTTCGACGCTGCCCGCGGTAAGATCGCGCATTAACCGTAGCTGGTTGCGAGGATGACTGACCGGCAACTGAATCATTGCCAGCGCCGCGGTCGGTTGCGCTCCCATCACAAAACAGTCGCTGGCCGAGTTCAACAACGCGATTCGGCCCACCAGATAAGGGTCATCGAGCGGGCTTGCGAAAAAATCAGTGGTCACAGTAACCTGGTCATCATAGGTTCGGATCACAGCCGCATCGTCGGGCCGCTCAAGGCCAATGATGACGTCGTCGTGATGAGGGATGTTTAAATCGTGGAGCACCTGCCCCAGCAATTCGCTGCCAATTTTTCCACCACATCCATGGCAACGCATTTCGACTTCGGCTTCATCGTCGGGCACCGCCATTTCCATCGGCGAATAGTCCTGATATTTGGCCATGAATCGCGAATCAATGCGGTTTTTGAGTCGCCAACACCAGCTTCCGTAGAAACTGTAACCTTTGTATTCGGCGATTGACTTGTTGTCCGCTGTGTTGATGAGTTTCAAGAAACTCGTTTGAGGCTGGTATTCTCGCAGGGGCCGACTCCAAAGAAGGCGATTAATGTTGTCCCACAAAATGGGGCCTTGCCGAACTGCAAATACGCCGGCCTTGGCGGTCTGACTTCCCTGGATTGTCGCAGAATCTCCCACGCCAAAAATTCGGTCACTTGAAACTGATTGCAACGTCGGCGTGGTAAGCAAAAAACCTCGCGCGTCCGATTGCAGACCCAAAACATCCAAGATGGGGGGCGGATCGGCACCCGTGGCCCAAATCACGAGATCAGCCGGCACCGTTTTCCCATTGGACAGCTCCAAGTGATCGGCGAAGATTTTTTTGACCCTTGATCCGGTCGAAACGTTGATGCCGCGAAAACTCAATTGCGGGGCAATCTTGCGCCGAGTCGAATCCAGCAATCCACTGCCCAGCTGTTCGGCTGCGGTTACCAGCGAAATCTGAACGCCGTTCTTGCGGCTGGGTCCGAGCCCCAAACCGGGTTCCGCCAATTGCAATCTGCGATGCAAGCAGAACGCGATTTCAATACTGCCAACGCCTCCGCCCACGATCGCAATCTGCAAGGGGCGATCCAATTCCAGCAATTTTGAAACACAACACTCCAGTCGGGACAAAAAAGTCTGCATCGGTTTTGCGCAGACAACGGTCTCGGGCGACTCGACTTCGACTCCCTGAAACGTTGGCCGAGAACCGACACCGATGGACAGGACCTCGTAATGCATGGGCGGCCGATTCGCGAAATCAAGCCGACGGTGCTCTGGGTCCAGCCCGACAACCTCATCCAGAACCAGTCTCGCGTCCGCTGCCGCAGACAACCGCACCAGATCAATCTCGATATCTTGAGGCTGATATTGCCCCGCCAAAACGCCTGGCATCATTCCGGAATAAGTTGCGGTCGGATAATCGGAAACGCAAATCAATTGGGCATTGGGGATGGGTTGCATTTTCCACATGCGCAACACATGGGCATTGGTATGTCCCACTCCCAATAGTACAACAGTGTTTCTGCCAAGTTTTCTGTGCATTCGGAAGACGAAAATTCAAGGTAAGACGAAGATTTGAAATCGAATTTGTTAACGCCAATTCAATGAAACGAACAAGGATCACGTTTGCCGAACTTTTGGATTTTGCATGGAATTCTGCGGTGGATAGGTTTTTATGTAGGCCGCGATGGAAGAATCCCGCGAAATACGCGTTTCCAACCGCGTTTCAGATTAACCGAGGTGGCGAGACATCAACAGTAGAGGACGGAATTTCGGTCGCGCTTGCTAACCCGGCAACCGTTCGCCGGAAGCGGGCAATTGCGATTGTCGAGACCCTTTTGATTTTCATTTGTTTTGCCATATTTTCGGGTCAACTGCCGCCGGACGTAAACGAATCGCATTACCTTACAAAAGCAAAACATTTTTGGGATGCAAATTGGTGTCCCAACGACCTGTTTCTTGGCTCCTCATTCGCGCACTGGCTGTTCTATTGGCTGTTCGGTTGGTTGACAAAGTTTGTCTCGCTTTCTGTTTTCGCTTGGATTGGACGCTTGCTTACCTGGCTGTCGTTGGCTGCTGCCTGGCGATTCACTTCCGGCCGAGTATCTTCGTTTCCTTTTGTTGGGACGATGAGCGCAATCCTGTTCTTGCTGCTGAATGACAGATTCCATCTGGCAGGAGAGTGGGTGGTGGGAGGATTCGAGGCCAAGGGAATCGCATATGCGCTAGTAATTTTTGCCCTTGGTTTCATGGTCCAGGGCAACTGGAAACCGGTTTGGCTGCTACTGGGTACCGCAGCGGCGTTCCATGTACTTGTCGGTGGCTGGGCATTCTTGGCGGCCGGTTTGAGTTGGATTGTTACGCAGCCGGCGTCACGCTCAGCAGGGAAATCTCACCG
Source organism: Pirellulaceae bacterium (assembly GCA_942492215.1). GTDB lineage: Bacteria > Planctomycetota > Planctomycetia > Pirellulales > Pirellulaceae > Mariniblastus. The sequence goes on along the minus strand of CALODY010000029.1, from coordinate 157,940 downwards.
GCGGTTGAAATTGATCCGCGAACAAATGCTTCCGATGGTGGCGGGAATAGTCCTGTTGGCAATCGGAGCGATACCGCCTTTGCTCGCCGACCAAGCCGCTTCCCCCGAGAATTCAAGAATTGCCAGCCTGATTTATGTCAATCATCGCATCGCTCACCATCTTGTCTTCAATGCATTCCCCACCATCCACGTCGCCCGGTTTACCATTTTGATCCTGGTTTGGTTTGCGATGTTTCAGTGGCAGTCAAAAGAAAATCCGGCTGCCGCACGAAGTCTGCGACCGCTGTTTTGGTTTGCGACGGGAAGTTTATTGATTTCGTTTGGAGGCCTGGTGCTGAGCGGAATTGCCGAAACCAATGACCGGTACGCAGAACCCGCGGCAGGACTATTGAGGTTTTACTGGTTTCGATTGTCTGATTTCGCGATTCCGGCCACCGTGTCCCTGATCGTCAGTCGATCGGTTGGCAACTGGTTTGTCATGGAATCTTCTACCGTCAGAAAATTGCTTGCCAGTGTCTCGATGATTGCAATTCTTGCAGCTGCGGCGATCCTCACATTTGAGAAATATTCTGATCCCCGCCCGTTGGCAGACCGCCGATCACTGCCAGCATACGAAGGTGACGAAACAAGAACTCAGGAAACGTATCGCAACTGGCGGAAAGCCTGTGAGTGGATTCGCCAGAACACGCCCCCGGACGCGGTGGTTATTACCCCGCAACAACAACAGACGTTCAAGTGGTACGCGGGGCGGACGGAAGTTGTCAATTGGAAAGATATCCCGCAAGACGCCGACAGCATTATCGAGTGGAGTCTGCGAGTCGAGATGTTGCTGGACGTTCAGAAACGGCACGAATGTGGGTTGATGATCTATTCTGATGCGCAACTGCAGCAGATTGGCGAGAAATATGGAGCGGCTTTTTTGCTGATCCCGCAACGACACGTCGATCTGTCACCCACTCCCACGAATCTTCCCCAGGTTTATCCGGAAGGCATAAACACGCGCTCGACCTACGTTGTGCTCAAGTTGCGAACGGAAGACTGACCACGCAATGTCTGCCGTCGAAACCGTGCAGCCTCGTGATTCCAGGTGTCCCTGGGCTCATTTTCGCACGGATTGTAAGTTATGGTTCGCGAATGCTCGTATCGAGATAACGAATCAGTGGGTACAGGAAGTACTGAATGACCCGTCGTTTTCCGACTTTGATTTCCGCGGTCGCGTTCATCCCAGGCATTAAACGAAAATCTGCAGGCACGTTATCCAACCTGACCGGATCGAGTAAACGAATGCGAGCCTTGTAGGTTGTGACGGCACCTCCGTCGGGCAGATCTTTTTCGAACGAGTCTTCACTGATCGTCCGGACCACGCCCTTGAGCGTACCGTGTTTTTGAAAGGGAAACGACGCCAGTTTCAATCGCACACGACTTCCAGGAGGCAGTTCACCGCTCTCGATTTCTGAAGTACTGGCTTCGCTGATGCGAGCGATGTCTTTGCCTGCAATTTCAACTTCCGCCTCGATAGGAACGCCGATTGGAATTAATCGGAAGAGTGGTTCACCAGGTTCCATAATGGAGCCAACTGAGTTTTCCGAGACTTCGAAAACAACAAACTCCTTGTAGGGCAGAGTATCCGGTACTCTGACGGAAACATATTCCCGCGAGCGGTACGCTTTTCGCAAATCCTGTTCGATCTCGACAATTTTCTCGTGGGATTCGACATGCTTCAACACAATTTCGGATCGCCAACTGGCAAGGTAGGCTTCCCGGCGCGTCTGCAGAGATTCAACTTCCTTTTCAAGCTCCAGTTTTTTGCTCTCTGCCTGCTGAACTTTCATGCGGGCATCGTTGCTTTGCAATTTCCGGCTGAGCACGTCCGTTTCCGATTTGTGTTTCCGTTCGGCAAGTCTACGGATATCCTCTTCGTATTTCCGATAGTCGACGTAATTCTCTTTGAGATGATCAATTTCGGTCAGGTTGTTGGCTTGTTGGACTTCGAGCTTGCTTCTTTCAGCGTCGAATTCTCTGAGCTTCGCGTCGTATTCATTTTTTCGTTCCAGGAAGGCTTGGAATTGCATCAGCCAATCGCGGTCCGATTCGTGCCCCGCGATGGAAAAATCCTGACCTTGCTGCTCGGCCATCAGGCGGGCTTTCAGAGCGACCAATAGTTTTTGTTTTGCCTCCAATCGATCGACATCGGACTCCGAGACCGTGGGATCGAGGGTCGCCAGTTGCTGCCCGGCAACCACTCGATCGCCAAATCGGACGTCGATGGTACGAATTGGAGAAGCCAGGTTGGTATCGATTAGAACCGGGGGTACGGTGGTAATTAGTTTACCTTGGGCCACAACAATCTCGTCAACCTGCGCCCAGCATGCCCAGGCCACCGTTGCACAGATCAAACCGATCGCGGCATACAGTGTCCAGCGCGCACCGCCGGGCACCCGCTGCTTTTCAATTTCGACAGCATCGGGCTGAAACTCAGTCAACACGCGGTCGTAATCTTGGCGTGCCTCGTGCGCATCCAGCCGCGCTTGCCGGCGCTGTTGATAACGTTGCTCTTTGACGGACTCTTTTAGACCCGTCCCATTTGTTGATACCATAATTCCTGATACACCTTGCAAGATTCAAGCAGTTGACGGTGAGGCCCCATCGCCTCGATCCTGCCGCGTTCCAGCACCATAATGGCGTCGCAACCGGTAAGCGTCGAAAGCCTGTGGGATACAATCACGACCGTTCTGCCTTTGGCGATGACTTTGAGGTTCTTCTGAATGATGGCTTCGCTTTCCGGATCGAGCGCGCTGGTGGCTTCGTCAAATATCAGGATGCGTGGATCCTTCAGTAGCGCTCGGGCGATCGCCAATCGCTGTTTTTGGCCGCCAGAGAGGTTGGAGCCGTTTTCTTCCAGCATTGTGTCGTATGATTGAGGCATTCGTTCAATGAATTCGGCGGCCCCGGCCATCCGCGCGACGTAAACGACTTCCTGGAAACTTGTATTTGGTTTGGCCATCGCGATATTTTCGCGAACCGTACCTCGAAACAGGAAATTATCCTGCAGGACGATGCCGATATTTTGCCGCACATGCTGAATATCCAACTCGCGCATGTCGAGTTTATCCAGCCGGATCAGTCCCGATTGGGGTTGGTGCATGCCTTGGATCATCCGCGTCAATGTTGTCTTCCCCGAGCCACTGCGACCGACAATTCCAACGACTTTTCCGGCTGGTACGTCGAACGTCACATTGTCCAGCGCGGGCTGCGTCGTCGGAGAATATTGAAAACTGACATTCTCAAATTCCAGGTGACCATCAATGATCGGGCGCAGTCCGTAACCAATCCCCGCTTCGGTTTTGTGATTCATGACGGTCCCCAGCATTCGCACCGACAGGGCGCATTGCTGATAGGAATGGACAAGCCCAACAAGCTGAACCAGTGGTCCCGTGACCCGTCCAGCAATCATTTGAAACGCAACCAGTTCACCGACCGACATGTGTTTGCCAAACACGAGAGTTGCACCATACCAGACAACGATCACAGTCAATAACTTTTCCAACAGTTTGGAAATGGTCGTGGCAGTGATCGAGATCTTGCCGACCTTAAAATTCATCGCCACGGCCTGAGCGGAACTTTGGTCCCAGGCCTTCCGCTGAACCGGTTCCATGCTGAGCGCCTTGACCGTTTGAATGCCGTGGATGGTCTCCACCAACATCGCCTGTCGCTCACCCTCAGCATTGTACAATGCTTCTAATCGCCGCCGGTAAGGCCCTAGCAGGACGCCGATGTTGATCGCCAACATGACAGAAAACAGCAGCACAATGCCCGTCAGTGGGACACTGTAGATCATCAGGACTGGCAGGAAAATCAATAAGGCGGTCGAATCCAGAAGCGTCAGAAACAGGCTGCCTGTCAAAAACTCGCGGATCTGGTTCGTTTGCTGCATGTGTTTGGTCAACACCCCGGCCGTGATATGGTCGAAGAAGTCCATTGGCAGTTTGAGCATATGGCCAAAGGTGCGCGTGGCGACGCGAATATCTATCTTGCTGGTTGCAAACAAGAGCAAGTAGCTACGCAAGTACCCCAGGATCGCGTCGAATATCAGGGCCACGCAGATTCCGACCGTCAAAACCTGCAACGTGGAGATGGCGTAGTTAACCAGCACTTTATCAATGACGATCTGGAAATAGAGCGGAACTACCAACGCGATCAGGTGAATGAACAACGCCGCGATTGCGACGTCCATGAATGCGGTCCGCTGTCGAATGATCTCTGGCAAAAACCACTTGAGGCTAAATGGTTGGTCCCCGTCCAGCAGCGAATACTTGCGCTTGGACAGTAACACATCGCCCTTCCACGATTTCTCGAAGACCTCTTTCGTAAGAAATATGAAACCTTGTTGATCGGCCAGTGGGTCAAAGATAGCAATCTCTTCAACAGGTTTTCCGTCTTCCCCTTCAACCTGTCGCAAGCCAACGATGATGACATAATTGCCGTTTACCAGCCGTGCCATGGCCGGGAATGCCTGGCCCATTTTCCGCAGTTGTTTCCAGCTAAAGCGGACATTCTTGGTTTTGAAACCCGAGTCCCGCGCAATCCTCATCAACCGTCGCAAGCTCGGTTCTTCATTCTCGAGAGAATAATCATGAATCAGTCGATCAGCGCTTACATCAACACCATGGTGCCGCGCCACAAGCGCGAAACACTTGAGCGAGGTGTGTTGAGCCTTGAAATCGTCGGCGCGGTTCTCTTCCTCGATCGTCTCCGGCACGTCGTCTGCTAGTGATTCGGAGTCGATTTCGCCGTGCTGACGTTCGGCCTCGATCGCATCCTCGCTGTTTTTGAAAGCGGCATCGAGTTCGTCCGACTTGGCCACAACGGGCTCACCTTCTTCGAACCATTCACTCGAGTTAGGGTTGACGGGTTCTGACATTTTCAACGAGCCGATTGGGATTCAGTACAAGATAACGACGGGATCATTCAACGCCATTTTTTCGCTCTCGCCAAGAATGACAAGAACGTAATAATGACAAATAACGAAATGTCCGAACAGGGATTCCCAAACGGAACCTCGGCGCAGCATTTTGAAGAAAAGTGTACGACACGGATTAGGACAGAATGCTTTCCATCCCAAACAAAATCGGACATTTTGAACTGGATGCCGAGAAAAGCGCAAAAACAAACCCTGTGCGATGAGATCGACAGGGCTTGGATGTCAATTTATCAGGAAAGTTCCGGTTGTTTCGGAGATTGCGATTAAACGTTAGCCAACCCCCACGGCAAGGAAACCGAAGGCTCCCATCGTCGAGGTAACCCGGAACCGTTGCGGTGCTGAATCCGCATTGGCAAAAATGGAGGTTAGATCAATATCACCGCCAATCTGGGTTCCGCCGGCACCGTGAATCTGAAGCGTTTCGACTCGGGAAGCCGTATTCGCGTAATCCACAATCACCATTGATCCCTGACCGGGACCTTGATTCAACGTCAAGTCGATTCTCAAGTTGTCGCCAAATCGACGAAACGTGAAATCGTCCTCAAGCTGGGTGATGGCCCCGGAAGGATCGAAGAACTGGGCAATGTCGATTCCGCCACTGCCTTCTTCGCGAACCATGTCGCGCCCGTCACCAAGACTCCAAACGTAGGTATCATTGCCAGCACCACCGCGATAGATGTCGTTTCCTCCACCACCGCGGAGCACATCGTATCCGTCGTTTCCGAACAGCAAATTGTCGATCTCATTTCCAGTGATCTGGTCGTCACCCGTACCGCCTCGAGCATTCTCGATAACGGTCTCGTAGGCGATCCGGAGTGATTGTGGGACCCCATTAATCGTGGACCAGGTACCTTCGCGAAGATCGATCTGTTCGGCGACTGCCATAAATCCATTGTCGCCCGCGCCAACTCCACCGCTCCCGTCGATGTCCACCTCTCCAGCGATCACGGTCAAATTATTGATCGCGCCGGCGTCGGTTGCATCAATTACGCCATCATCATTCAAGTCGAATGCACCGCCAATCACGGTGATGTCGGAGGGCGTATTGGCAGCATCAATTCTTCCGGAATAGGTCCCCGCGTCTCCGGCATCAATGGCACCGTCACGATTCAGGTCCAGCCTTCCAGCGATCAGCGGGATACCGACATGGTTCGTATAATTCAGCGTGTCCCTGCCGCCGCCATCCCAAAGTGTGGTTTGATGCTGCTCGTTGTTGTTGACGAAGTGAGGAGCGCTGCCAGCAAACAGGTTGCCGTAATGGTTGTTGTTAGAGTTGTAGTCCATGTTGGCACCATAGAGTCTTTGAAGCTCAACCAGGTCATACAACATCAATGTCGAACCTTGTTCGGGATAGGGATCAAACTTGTTATTGGCATTGTCGTGCTCATAAGCCATGATCGTGTTGTAATCAAAGTTGTTGAAAATCGACAGCGATGGTTCGCCTTCAAAGGGATGTTTGAATCCCAGGGCATGGCCAACTTCATGGTAAATCGTATAACGGAAAAAGCTGCCGAGGCTGGTGTCGGTTGCATTGATGGGAAATGAAGCCGTGTTGTACCACACGTCAGCAGCGACGTTGCCACGTCCATCCCCGTCGAACGGCAGATAGGCATAAGCAGAAGCGTTGGCAACCGGGCCATCGAATGCGCCCCAGGCGCCAAAAACCATGGAGGCTTCAGCCGCATCCAGGGTAAAAGGGACTTCCACAAAATCGATGTTGGCCACCCGTTCCATATACTCAAGGGCTTCGCGGTGGGCTTCGCGCATCTGTTGATCGAGTGCGCGAGTGGCAAGTGCTTCTCGACCGACTTCCTCCGCCGACGCCATAGCAGGGTAATAGAACGGCAGTGGAGGACGATTTGGGACGGCGCGAGTACCGCCAGTTTGGTTTCCGCCATCGATGAACGTGTAGGTGACCACGGTCTTGCCACCCTCGACAGTCGCATCGTGGAATAATCCGGTGGTCAATGAATCAGCACCCACCGGATCGGTGTTCATGTTGACACGATGCCACTCGGAAAAACCGGAAACGCCGTTGGTTGCACGTACCAGGATTGGGTCGAGCTGACGGCCAAAATCGACTTCCGCGCCCTGAAAATCAAGCCGCGAGAATTCTTCGGCGGTAAGCGTATGCACGACGCCACCCTGCAATTGTTCGCCGCTATTGCCGCCGCCGGGTTGGCGAAGGAACAATCTTCCCGACCGGTCTTCCGGAGACGTGTTCGGATCCAGGTCAAAATTTTCATCGTAGACCTGGTACTGGACCAGCGGCGGACCGCTGTCAACTTGAGTGAACAGGCTGGCAGCAGCGACGCTTTCCAGGGTATCGACGGAAAAGTCATTGTCGAGCGTTTCAATGACAGGCGTCGGAACGCCGACCAACGTTGCCGTCTGCTGGACACTCGTCAAGTTGTAATCCTTGACGAACATCCGAATAACTTCAGATCCCGCCACCGTGGGCATATGGTATTTGACCGTGTTGAGCTGGTCGTAATCTAGAATAACCCACTTTTGTGCCGTTTGCACGACGCCATTGACGGTGAAGAAGCCACTGACCGGGTCATTGCCGGTGTCGTAGAATCCAAACTTCGTCAACAGATCGTCGTCGCCATCGGACCACGTAAACAATTCTTCCAAATCCAACACGGTGCCCAAGCGGGACGACGTATCGAACATGGTCAATTCCGGACGGAACGCGTTCATTAACGATGTCAGCGTAAAAGAATCTTGCGGACTCCAAACTCCATTGGAAAGGGCCATGGCAGAAATGGTTTCATCCTGCACTCCGAAAGTGCCGCCGCGATATTCCAATTCTGCCAAATCGGCGGCGTCAACCGAAAACCAGGTTGCCGAGGGAACGCGGACACCACGGAAAAGGAAGTATCCACCGTTGGCATTCACGCGTCGATCGATAAACAGGAACCGCGTGACATCTTCGCCGAAAGTTAGAATTGGATCGGTCGCTGGGCCGATTTCACCCGACGTGTTTGACGTCGAGCCTGTTGCGAAATTGATGAATTGGTTGGCTTGCACCTCGGCGTCGCGCCCGGAAACCATCGGGCGTTCGATCGTTTTGACGTCGAAAGTAGTGATATCACTAAACTCGAAACCGTCATAAATCTGAACACTGACTTTTTCGGACTGTGGTGCAGTGGAACCGCCGACGTAGAACAAACCGTCAGCTTCGGTAGCCTTAACAGTAAACCACTGGCCGGACTCCAAGCGTGTTCCGTTGAGTTCGAAATAACCACCATCGGCGTTGGTCCGCCGATCAATGAAGTTGTAGGCGAATGGATCATCGCCTTCGGCATCAAATACCGAGAACAATGAGAGCGCCGCAACTCTCTGATCCATCAACACAGAGTTGTCCTTGCCAGTGATTTGGGACTCGGACGAGGTCACCATTTCAAAACTGATTTCATCGCTCCAGCTGAATCCATCGTACGCCTGAACGCTGACCATTTCTGATTGGGGCCCAAACGTACCACCTCGGTATTCCAGATCTGGCACGTCACCGGCGAGAATGCTGATATATTGGCCCGAGCCAAGTCTCGTACCCCGCAACGTAAAATATCCGCCAGTTGAGCTGGCGTTACGATCAATAAACAAATATTCACGAATTGCGTCGCCGTCGGCATCAAACACAGAGAATTGCCGATCGATTCGTACGGATTCAAACGCGGCGACGCGTCCCGGTGTCCCCGTCAACACGGGAGAACTGTTGCCACTGGTAATGCTGCCCAGGGCAACGTTACTCCAAAACAGGCCGTCATATACTTGCACACTGAAGGTTTCAGAAGTTGCGGCGACATCGCCTCGATAGGTGACGGCGGCAAGCTGGGAGGACGAAATCTCCACAAACACGTTGGCGTCTTGCACGACGCTGTTGATTAGAAAAGCTCCGCCACCTGCACCGTTATCTCGAAAACGATACAAGACAACTTCAGAATTAAGATCGGGATCACTGACCGTGAACATCGAAGAGAATTGAATCTGATCGTTAATCCCAACCACGCTGGGGATGGCGGTTACGGTCGGAGGATTATTATTCTGCATTACACAATTCCTAACAGATGGCGTCGCGAATAAGTTTTAGGGGACAAGTCGTTTCCATGGAATCAAACATCCAGGTAGGAAACCCTATTATATTTGGGGGTCTGCGATGCAAGACTTTTTTCGGTTAGAAATTGGGAGATTTCGCCGAGTCCCCACCAGTCGGTTTAGTCGTTGCAACCGGCACATCCCCACCTTCTCGTGGTTTGACCAAGCCTGCGTCAACCAGTTGTTTCACAAGGTTTTCCATTGCGCTGAAGCTGCGAAGAAAACCGTCAGGAGGCATTACGATTCTTTGCGAAAACTCTAAACGTGGCTTGTTCTCAGCATCGTTTTGAGAACCTATCAAAGTCACAAGGTCCATGCGGACCATGCCGCCGGAAAGTGTGATTTCACCAATTCCATCTGCAAACGTTTCCTTGGCCATTCTTGCTTAACTCCAATGAGGATATCGGAGGCGAAGCGTTCGCCCCCTGGGTGGCTCAACCATGAACTTGCCACGGCCGATGATTTCTACGCGCCAACGCGCGGCGCTCCGCTGTTTGTAGATAACAAAATCAGCCTTCAAAAACCAGCCTGCACCTCATTCCATCAGACTCGAACCAACACCAGCCGACAAAACTCCTGGAAGCAGGTTGTGCAACTTAACATTTGAACTCGCCAACTACCCAAGTCATCCGAAAATGCCGTCGGTACTGTTGAGGCCAACAAAATTGCCAACCTAAAAGCTGGCTGAATCGACACCAAAAAAAACGCATCGACACGCGTAAGGGTTTTCGCTAAATATCCTCCCACTCGAAAATTCGCAACTCTCAGCACGATTCAAAGACGACCTGGCGAACAAGTTCGTTCCAGCGATCCGACGGGTTTTTTCGATTAATTTCTTGAAAACGAAGACAAAATGGTAAATCCGGCAACAAATCTCTGGCAAAAATTTCGAAACACGGTCCAAGGCGCCGATAATTCGCGACAACTTGCCGCAGGTGTTGTAATGGGCATGATGATTGGCCTGTTGCCCAAGGACTCACTCTTCCCATACGCCATATTGTTGATGCTGCTGTTGTCGAGGGCCAATCTTCTGACGGCCGCTTGCTCGGCATTGTTTTTCGGATGGATCAGCCCACTCCTGGACCCAATCTCGCATACGATCGGTGTTCGGTTTCTAACATTCGACCCGCTTGAATCGTTTTTCGCCCGATTGATCCAACTCCCGGGTGTGCCCTGGACACGATTCGACAATTCGGTGGTTACAGGCTCGTTGTTGCTGGGGCTTCTGATAGCGATCCCGGTTTACGTGGTAAGCAGGAAGCTCTTTGACACTTATGGTGCAGCTGCATTTTCGCTGGTACGGGAATCCCGCTCGGCCCGTTGGTTGGTCGGCTCGACAAACCCCGATTTGAACAAAGGCTAGATTCATGGGGCGATTGACTTACTTAATTCCAAGACTGGTCATCATTTCGCTGGTCGCGATGGCGGCCTGGTTGGCTCGTGACCCGATCATTCAGCGAAACCTGGTCGATCAGGCGCAGAATGTCACCGGGGCAAAGGTTGAGATTCAGCAAGTCAGAACTTCGTTTGCCAACAGCAAACTGTTCCTGAAAAACATTCAGATTGCTGACCCTCGCAGCCCAATGAACAATTTTGTTCAAGCCGAAATGGCTTATGTCAGTCTGGATCTCGATGCGTTATCTCGACGGAATTTTGTGATTACCGAAGGACGCTCCAGTCAAGTTGTTTTCGGAGCGCCGAGAACACTTTCGGGGTCATTGATCGTAGAGAACGACATTCCCGACGTCGCAACCGAAGGGGTCCGGTATCCTCCGGAATTTGAATCGCTGATTAGAAAAATTGGTACGAAATGGGTGGATGAAATCGAACCACACCGATCCATTTCGGAAAAACGAGAGATCGAAATCGCCGAACTGAGTCAAGAAATCCGTCGGCGCTGGAGTGCTCACCTCAAATCGCAACGCGATGATATCGATGGACTTAACCCGGTAATTTCGCGAATCAAATCAAACCTGGCCTCGCAGACCGGACTTCGAAACCCGCTTCGCAATCAGGCACAGGAAACAAATGCTCGCGAAGAGCTGGAACGACTGGACAAGGAAACGTCGGAAATTCTACAGAACCTGCAAACGCTGCACACCGAAATCTCTCGTGACAAAGAATCCTTGCAACTCGCCAAGACCCGAGATATTCAAAAACTTCATCAGCTCACGCACACGAGTCAGTTCGACGGCGAGACGATTTCCCAACTGCTCCTCTATGAAAGGCAAGGACACCTGGTCAATGAGGCCGTCCAATGGCTGCGATGGTTTCGAGTGGCCGTTATTGATCCCGAACAAGACCTGAAACCAAACAATCAGCGGGGCATTACTGTCGCATTCCCGGGAGTCAAGCCAAGCCCTGATTTCCTGATCAAGGAAATTCAACTGGAGGGCGAAGGTCGTTTCGCAAAGCAGCATTTAAACTTTGCCGGAACCGCTTTCAATTTGACAACCCAACCCCGTCTACATCCCTGTCCAGCGATCTTCGAGTTGAGGGCCCAGGGAAACCAGCATGTCATCGTGAAATGCGAAATTGATCGACGCCACGATCAACCTGTCGACAGGTTGTCGATTCAATGCCCGGACCTTGAGCTCGATTCAGATGTGCTGGGCCATTCAGATAGCCTGTTGGTATCGTTGGGTCCGTCCAGTCGCGTGCAAGCTGAAATCCAAGTTGAATTGATGGGGAACCGACTTTCGGGCAATTTGTCCTTTCATCACTCCAAAGTCTCCCTCCATGTTGACCGGCTGCATCCCTTGGCAGGGGGATCCGAGACGGCTTTGCGGATCAACCAAAACCTTGCCAAGACAAATCAATTTAAGGCAAATGTCCGGTTGTCAGGTTCACTAGATGACTACCAATTTGAATTCGATAGCGACCTGGGACACCAGTTTGCAGACACCCTCTCTCAGCTGGTCGCCTCGGAATTCGATCAAAAGGTTCGCCATCAAGAAAACACGATTGACGGAATCTTTGAGCGAGAGGTCCAGAACCTGGATCAAGTGGTTTCCCAGCGACTGAAAGAACTTGCGAACCAAATCGAAAAGAAAGTCTATGTCATTGCAGAACTGCAAAAGTCAATTAGAACGGCCGAAACGGACGACTGGACCAACATCCGTTAAAAAGAAAGCGGGGCGGGGCGCTCGCAGTTTGCGAAACGGGTTGACGCTGAGGAGCGTTGAGGGGCACTAGTCGGCCTTCGTGGATCCGTCGCGACAGCGACCGCCAATCACTCGTAAACGAGATCAGTCATGTGCGACTGTGGCGTGCCTGTCCATTCGAGAGCTCACCGAATCGCGATCCGAAACCTCAACCTGATCGATCAGGGACAAGACTCCAGCCACACGCTGGCAAGAGGTTATTGCAACCTGTTTCTCGTAGTACGAGTCAACAGCTCCCGAAAGCGTTACCAAACCATGGCAAACTTCGACGTTGAGAAGTCGAAACGCTGGAAAATGTCGGCTGGTTAACCAGCGCGAGACTCGCTTACGCACATCTTCGTCAGAGTAATCAACTCGTATTTTTTGCGGGGTACTCATCACGATCCTTCTTGTTGACCCAAAACGAATCTGACTGGATGCTCTCAACGTTCCTCAATGATGCGTTGTTCATCCTATACGAAAACAAAAATTTTCCGCCCAAAAAAAACGCATCCTTCGAGCAGATTTTCCAAAAAGCGCAAAACGCTAGCACGCCGTTAAGAACGATCAATGGCACCGCAAGTCACAATGCAAATTCTCGAACGGCAATCGAGCTAATCTGGGTCACGCAGGTCAAGGGCTTGATCAACTTTCGATTGATAACGTAGTTCATCGGTAACGCGAGTTTGCCATAAGCACTGCAACGCGCTGACGTCTTCTAACCAGACCTTTGGAAAGTCAAAAGACGTGGCACGCGGTGTTCTCAGTTGCGCTTGACGGAAATCGAAATTCTTTGACTCGTGTTGACTCGTGTACTGGTGTCCATGGCCTCCGGTGACGCACGAAAATGAAATCGTCGCGTTTCAATTGTTCGCAGAGCGTCTGAAGTATTTCTAAAAGAGACTGACAACTTCGGTTTACAGATTTGTCGACAAGCGACATACTGCTTTCCCCGTTCGACGAGTTCGACGGTCAGTTCGTTTTTTAGCTCACCTCGCATTTGCCTCACCTCAAATTCGGAGAGTACAAGATGCGGCAGATTTCGATCAGCCAATTGTCCACTTTGCGTTGGTCGTTCTATCAGGATGTCATCCAGTATTCACATTACGGTTTTGAATCGGTTGGTATCTGGCGACAAAAATTTAACGACCTCGATTTTGATGAAGCAAGCGATCTTTTGTTTGAAATGAAGTTGAGCGTATCCAGCGTTCATTGGGCCGGAGCCTTCACCGGCAGCGACGGGAAATCCCATTCGCAGGCGATCGTTGACGGGGTCGAGGCTATCCAACTCGCCAGTCGACTCAACGCGAATTGTTTGATTGTCCATTCCGGTTCGCGTAACGGACATACCAGCTCTCATGCATATCGGCTGTTCCTGACGGCGTTGCAAGCAATGGTGCCCGTTGCCTTCGACTACGGCGTAAAACTGGCCATCGAACCGATGCCAGGCAGTCGCTCGCGAGCTTGGACGTTCTTGGAAACGCTGGAAGACTCGATCCAGTTACTCAATGAATTTAGCCACGAGAGTCTGGGCATGGTGTTGGATCTGTACCATGTCGGCCTCGATGCGAATGTTTTCGAAAATCTCAAGCCGCTGATGCCTTACGTGGCCTTGGTTCAGTTGGCCAATCGGCCGGCAGGTGCGGCTGATCAAGAACTTCGCATTCCCTTGGACAAAGGCGTTGTTCCCGTGGAAAACTGGCTGCGAAGACTTCAAGAGCTGGGTTATGCCGGTTCCTATGAAGTTGAGTTGCACGGGCCAGGGATGCAATCGCTCGATTATCATGCAATGCTAAAGTCGACGCAGCAGTTTTTGCAGCAGGAGTCAATTCAATCGTTGCTGGCGATTCGCACCGAAGACATCGAACCGGCCCACGTCAAGCGATCACCCCACCGATCCTGACGATTCAGCTGCATCTGGAAAGTGTTGCCACCCGAGATTGGTGGTTGTTCTTTCGCTTTCTGCGCATGCCGCCCCGCCCACCGCTCCGAATCGATGCGTTAGCGAATTTCGGGAATCAAGTCGAAACAGACCAATTCGTCTTTACCCCGAACGAACATCAAACCATGGGAAACAATCGGTGCAGCCCAACAGGGCGGCTTGAACCGGATCGCGTCTTTTCCACCTTCGAATTCCGTAACTAAGTCAAAACGGTCCGAATTCTCCCTCAATAGAGCCAGTTTGCCTTGCTCGTCCAACAAAATCAGGTGGCCGTCAATGCTGGTCAACGAACTGCGAGCATATCCCGGTTGGGACCAACGGACCTTGCCCGAAAGAAACTCAACACAGCGAAGTTCTGCGCCGCCCGAATGTCGGCCACTACACCCGTAAATCATGCCATCGATCATAACGGGAGTGTTCCAATGAGCCTCCATGGATTTTTCCCGTTTACCTTTGTCACTCCAGACAATTTCGTATTGGTCACCAACGATTTTTAGGAGCACGCTGCCAAGTTCATAACACTCGGACAAGAATACATATTGCTGGTCCACGACCGGTGTGCTCGCATTGACACTCTCCAATTTGCGACTGCGCCACGGAAATTCCCAAATCACCTCGCCCGAGTCAGGATCAAATTGCACCAATGAGCCGCGAAGCCAAGCCAAAGCGACGGGACGACTATTCAGTGTCGACAGCTTGATCGTTGCATAACTAGCCAACTCATCTGCGATCCTGTATCGGACTTTGCCAGTAAATTTGTCAAACGCAACAACTCCGGAACCATTTGGTTTGACCCGATCGATTTGGCCTGGAGGAACGTTTTGAGATTCTGGTGGGCTGCCACCGACCATGACGAGCAATAGATTCTTATAAATGACGGGTGTACTCGCGACACCAAAAAAGTTCTGAATGACACCAAATTCTTTGGCCGTATCAAGTCTCCATATTAACCGGCCAGTGTCCGTCTGCAGGCAATGAAGCATGCCCTCGACGCCAAACAGGTAGACTCGATCGTTGTCAACAACTGGACTGGCGCGGGGGCCTGAGTCATAGCCGTAGAGATCGTTGTAATTGGATGGATATCGAAACTCCCACAGTTCTTTTCCTGTCTCAGCGCGAAAACACCGAACTCGAGCTTCGCCATTGTGTCTGTCGAAATGGAAATAACGTCCTGCCGAAACCGAACCCATTCCATACCCCTCGCCCAACTTTTTTCGCCAAACGATTCGCAATTTGTCAGTGCGCCAGTCGGTTAGAATTCCAGTTTCGGGCGACGCTCCGTTCCCCGAAGGACCGAGAAATGTTGGCCAGTCGCAGCCAGTTTGGCGGGTCCACAAATTTTGGACTGAATCCGGTTCATCTTGCTGTACGTCAGGAAGCGATTGGGCACAGCTGCTAAGCGAAATACAAAACAAGACGGACACACAAGAAATCACAAAACCAAGAAAAACTCGTCTTGCTGACTCTGCCCAATAGCTGCTCTGAAGCATATTTATCTCTTGATTGAATTCCCAAACACGACATTAGCGCCTAGTCTGATCCAGAGGTCCAATCTACACAAGATTGCAAGACTTCGTGAATCCTTGCTAAATCGCCGCCGGGATTTGTTGTCACCCGATACTTTTCGCGATGGCTGAGTCATGATGGATTCAGTTCGATGAGCTGGATTTCGACCCTCAACCAAGAACCGCTTTGATTTTTTTGATCTGCCCGACAGACGGTGTCCATCATGTTGACGATCAACGACCAAATATCCATTCGCGTCGCCGAGTTGCATTTTAGCTATGCCCGCTCACCCGGCCCCGGCGGTCAGCACGTCAACAAGGTGAACTCCAAAGCCATCCTAAAATGGCCGGTCGAAACAACGGCAGCCCTGCCAGACGAAGTCAAACAGCGATTCATTAACCGTTACGCCCGTAGAATTACAAAAGAAGGGGTCGTCGTCATTCAAAGTCACCGATACCGAGATCAGGGACGCAACGTGGCGGACTGCCTGCACAAGCTCAGAGAGATGATTCTGTCAGTCGTCAACCAACCGAAACCACGAAAGCCGACGAAAGTGACCCAAGCTGCCAAACGCCGACGGCTGGATTCAAAAAAAAGGTTGTCGGACAAAAAAAAATCCCGCCGACCCCCAGCCGGAAACGATTGATACTTGTTTTGTAGGGAGCCATTTACCCACCATGTTGATTTGGGGTAAGAGATTACGGTTATCCGCGAAATTGCTCGGGTCGTTGCTGGTTTTAACGGTTGGGTCCAAGGTTCCTTAATATGCGGTCTTTTTTTCCCGAAGATCGAGATATACTTGAAGTGGAGCGAGTCGGCAGTCCCATGGAGAACACCACATGGAAAGAAAACAGGACATCGACGATATTCTCAAGCAATGGCCTTTTGATCCCTTGAGTGTCAACGTTCGCCTACTGGAATCTCGCCAGCGCGAAGTGCTTCAAATGCGAGTCGATATGGGCATTCTTCAGCTAGAGATCGAGGGACGTCCCGACGGCAATCGATTTCATGGTGCGTCGACCTATTACGATTACCTGAAGAGAAAATCCCAGGACCTCAATGATTTTCAGTTGGATGAAGATAATTGTTTGGAAATCGACCGTGAGTTCGTTCAGTTCTATCACCGTAGAGTTTGCTGGTTGCAGTTGAAAGAGTTTGAACGCGCGGTTAGCGACGCTGACCATACGTTGGGCTTGATGGACTTCTGCAAGCAGCATTCCCCCGATGAACAGTGGACGATCTCTCACGAACAGTACCGACCATTCGTGCTGTACCATCGAACGCAGGCGGCAGCCCTGGCGCATCTGGACCACGACGACAAAGATCTGCAGGATGTAGAGGCGGCCGAGTCTGCGATCGAGGAAGTCAACTCGGGCCTGGACCGATTACTCGAACTGTTCGTGGAATATGAAGCGGAAGAACAGTTCGAAGACGATGAACTGGTCCAACGGTTGACAGAATTTCGCGACGGCTTGCGCGAGAAGTATGAAGTCGGAATGACACTGAACGAACGTCTGAACCAGGCGATCGAAAATGAAGACTATGAATTGGCAGCCGAGCTGAGAGATCAGCTATCGAGACGCAGCAGCAAAAATTGATTCCGGCCTGCTCCGCCAAATCCAAGATTCGCGTGGCAGCAACAGTCGCGTGGCAGCAACAGTTGCGAGGGGGCCTGCGTCGTGGCATCATTCGATGCACCGGAAGAACATAACAGGCCGACGCTCATGAACTGAAAATTTGCACCTCAAAAAAACCTGCCGTTTTGACATCTGCTAGCGGTTAAATTGTCAGACTCGTACCGTTGGTTTCTTTAATCAAACTGTGTCAAAATGTGAAACAATTACATTTATGACACACTTCTCGACCACCTGTCCGATGCTAGCACGCCGCGAATACAAACTGCAAATCGTTTCGCTGCAACAATTTGTAACAAACTATCCGTTACAAGCATAGCTTTGGAACAGTTTCTGCATATCATTGGCCTGCGGACTGCCGAGCGGCATAAGTAAACCCTGATCAACAAAGGAATGTAGAAATGTTAGTACTCTCAAGGAAGCAAGACCAGGAAATTGTCATTGGTGATAATATCAAAGTCAGAGTTCTGAAAATCAAAGGCAACACGATTCGGTTGGGTATCGATGCCCCCAGAGATATACGGGTCGTGCGTGGCGAACTTCCGGTCGAAAATGAAATGGTCGCCGAGATACCGGGATCCGGCGAAGACGTGAACGTCACCATTGTCTTTAACAACGACTTCAACAAAAGAAATTCAAAACTGGATTTGATTCCATTTCGAAGAGACGAACCTGACTCGCGGGATATCCCGCTACCCGGGTCGCATCGCGTTGACGAAAAACGTGAATCTAAAGAACCTGGTCCCTCGATCAGCTTCCGCGAACAACTTCCGCAGGCCCTTCATCATAATCGTTTGAAGGAACTGGTTAAGGAACTCACGCAAAACAATTCGCCCAATCGCAGCAGGTAGCGGAACACCATTTACGCTGTGATGAATCGAAAACAGCCAGCAGAATTTATATCAAGAAATACGGCACGGATGCCAATGTCTGCATCAGACGTCAAGAAGTCTTGCGTACCATGTTGAAAGTCGATTCCGAGCTCTATGAGTTTCGCGCAATCAATCCAATTGACGCAATTTTGATGGTACAAGATCACTGAAGTGGCGGGGACAATTTGATCAGCCGTCTCATCTCCAGACGCCATCTCCGGGGGCGGGTCGATCAACTTCCGATTCCCATGGCACCTGACTGACGCGAAGAGGGGTGCTTGATTCGCGTACTTGAGTCCTGGATGGTTGGTATTGCCCAACGGGTTTTCGTTCCAGTTGTTGAACCTCTTTTGAATTTGCATCGAGGTCGACCGGCAACTCGGGGATTTTTCGAATACGAACCCGGCCCAATTCAACGAGATTCTTGAGCAGAATTCGACGCACTTCGTAGATACATCTCGGGTGCTGATGAACGCTCGAATGTTCAGCTCTGACAACAACTTCGGATTCGGCCCACGGATTTTCGGCGCTTTCCAGGGAAACAACTCCATCCCCCTCAAATACAGGCTCGCTACCAGGCAGGCTCAACGGTTTACGGTGTGGAACTCGACCCAGGATATTGTGGTACTGAACGTCTGGCGCGACCTGCGATTTCAACATCGCTTGAAAGACTGAAGCTTCGGGTGCAAGTGAATCCAGACTGGTAGAGGATGCAAGGAGGAACTCACGTTTCAGTTTCTTGCCGTTTTGTTTGACGATCTGTTCCAACGGATCAACCTCCGCTTGCGGCAGCGTAAACAGTTTTTGGCTAATCCAGCGAACAGCCTGATTCGCGATTTCACTCCCTTGAAACGGTGAAGCAATCGTAACGACTCGTCGAACTGAAGGGTTGGGAGAAAAGAAGAATGTTTTCCGTAACAACTCGATGGATTCCGGGTCGCCTGCGAATTCATCAATTGCATCATCGCTAACCATCTCCCAGAAATGGTTGTCACTTTCCATCGTTTGCAGCGTTGAGATTAACCCGCCCATGCTATGCCCAACCAGGACCATTTGATTCAACGCATGGGAGTTACCGTGCGGGTTCAATTCACGATGAATCTGCTCCAAATCCTGCCTCATCTGACGAGCGGAAAGCCAGAATGGCTGTCCGGCAGGGTAGGAGTAAAACCAGAATTGGTAGTTTTTGTGGATGTCGCTGTTGGCTCTCAAATCGTTGAACATGCGAACCCACGTCAACGGACTGGACCAAAACCCATGCACCATGACCACTGGAATTTTCTCCGGGTCGTAGGGTTCGAGCATGTACATGCCGTAGTATTCTGGTGCCAACTCTGCGTTTAGGAGCGATGCGGTTTCCAACAAGCCGGAATTAAGGATGGGATCACGAAGATGGTACGCCAGTGGCGTCGTAATATCGCTTTCCAATGGTACGACCTGGCCATCCGCGGTGACCGTCATTCGTTCGAGAGGATCGTAAAGCTTCACGACCGCCCGGATTAACTTGCCATTGACCTCGCCGTTTTCCCACTCAAAGTGACAAAACGCCGTCATCGGCAACGTCAATTCGGGTGGGTAGTACTTTTCTGTCGGCGCCGCAACCTCCTGTTGCTTGCGAACTGCGATCAACGGGACGCCTAAACCATACGTGTGGTATTGGTTTTGAATGCCTTCAGTCTCGTAGTCACTGACAATCTCAAAACGCTCGAACTCCTGATCTGCCCAACGCCCGGCGACTTCGACTTCAATCTCAAAGACGTTTTGATCAATGCCCAGCGTCAGGCAATGCCCGGGTTGGAATGCCCCGGTTGCACAAACCTGCCGCAACAGACCTTCGAGAGACCGGTTGTAGATATCACAGATACTTCGAAACTGGGGATCGTACGCGTTTCTCTTGAGGTCCAACTTCGGATCAAACAGAAATTGATAGGAGTGAATAATCGCGACCGCAAACAGGCTTTTTGCCGGCTCCGCCTTTCCCTGTTTTAGCAACCAGCTCGCCTGGAGTTCAGCAATTTCCGCAAGACCGTGGACTTTTTCCATCGTCGGTTCATCAACGGTCAATTCCTGCAACCAGCCAATCACCGCTTCGGGATCGTCGCGGTACCGATCCAAGAGATCGTATTTCCGCAACAACAACTGGGTACGTTCCGAAGGCTCTGGCTTGGTGGCGAAGTAGTGATCAAACACGTTCCAGGAACGATCATGATTGGTTCGCCGCACCTTCACGTTTGAATCTGGTCCCCAATTGGCGACGTTGGCGACTTTGCGCACAACATCCTCACGGGAAAACAGACACCCGGTTTGGAGAGGACACAGCGCTACCAGAGATATCGCGATGGAGAATCTTAGATAATCGACCTGTGTATTTGATTTTGTCGGCTGCGACATCGACGGAACGGCGACACGTTTGCACTATGTTAATTGGACATTGCAAAGTCAGATGGCGTGAAAATCGGACTCGGTGAGGTACCCGATCGACGCCTCAACCGTCAACGGCAATGGAGTTCGCTAGCATGTTCAAGCGAAAGCCAAGATGCAAAACACCCACCGTTTCAGAATTTGTAGCTGCAACTTGAAATTCGACAGCTTGCAAGCGTTTTCAATTCTCAGAACTGGTCAAGCGTTGGTTACCCGGTGAGTGGGTTCAGGCTTACCCGGGCGAAAGCTCTGCATGTTCGCCACCAACAACTGAATTCCCATTTCTTCCGAGATTACCTCGGCGACCTCACGGACGATTGCCTCCAGCTGTTCCGGACTTGCAGCGACACGCGCATTGACCAACAAATCGGCCGCCAGCGTCTTAATCTCGCTGGCCAGGCTCAGTTCGCAATCGACTTCTGATCCGACCCGGTTGGCCACGGCGGAATCGTTCAACGTCTGGCCCAGGACCTTCAGATGGGCGATTTCACATCCAGCATCGGCCAGTTTTTGGCTGATCTGCGTGACAACGAGCAAGACCAGTTTGTCCAGTTCGAATTTCCCCTCGGATTGACTCTTGATCTGGCAATTCAGCCATCCCAGTTCAGCTTCGCCTTCTGCATAGGTCTGGTAATCGACCTCCATCATCCGCTCTCGCCGTGTGGTAAGCTGCTCGGTTGCATCGACGAGTTGATCGAACGAACTTCCGTCCCGGGCACTGATTCCAAATGCGGGAACATCGGGAAATCGTTCATTGATTAGCTGCAGCAATGCGGTCTGCTGTTGTTCGTCGAGTTTATCAATCTTGTTGATCGCGATCGCATCCGCCTCTTCCAACTGTTTCAGGAAGATGTATTCCGCCTTCGGCGAGAAACCCTTCCCTTGTGATGCGGCAAGAATTTTTTTGCCATGCCCGGGTTTTAAGAGTACGACTAAAGGCCCCATTTCAAAACGATCTCCGAACAGTTCTCGCATTGGTTCGATTACGGTCGCCACCAAATCCGTACAACTTCCGACCGGTTCCGCAATCACGATATCTGGTGTGGACTCACTGGATAGCGCTCCGACCGTGTCAATCAAATCGTCAAACTTGCAGCAAAAGCAGGCTCCCGGCACCTCGCCGACCTGAAAACCCTGGGCTCGCAATGTATGGGTATCGACCAGATCGTAAGCCTGATCATTAGTGACCAAGGCAACGTTTTTGCCTTGGGACATGTAGTGGCCGGCGAGTCGACCAATGGCTGTCGTTTTGCCGGCACCCAAAAATCCACCGATCATCAAAAAGCGTATTGGTTTCATATTAGTGTGATAACCTCGAATGAGTTTGGTGAGGCCACACAGAATTCTCAATTGATTGCATCAAGAACCATCTGCAAGTGGCAAGAGTAAGGCGCGATTGAAGTCAACTCCCGTCGACCGGACGTAGGCGAAAGTCCCGCATCGAATTATACTCCAAAGCGTTCGAATCGAAGTTACCCGTTCGATCAACGTTGGCAAGTCCACCCGTGGATTTTTTCAATCAACGACTCCAGGGTGTTCGCTACGTTACTAACCAGAACCCGCGGGAATAAAATTGGCAACTCAAGTATTGGCCATCGATGGAGGAACCCCGGCGTTTTCGATACCGATTCCTGGCTGGCCAATGACCAGTCCCTCCATTCGAGACAACCTTCTAAATTCGCTCGATGATGGATCATGGGGCCTTTACGAAGGCCACTGGACGAGCCGTTTGGTCGAAATGCTTGCGGACCATTTCCAGTGCCAACATGTCCTCGCTTGCTCCAGTGGCACGATTGCGGTTGAGCTGGCATTGCGTGGTTTGCTGGTGGGGCCTGGCGACGAGGTCATCATGGCCGGCTACGACTTTCCCGGCAACTTTCGGGCAATTGAGGCGATTGGCGCGTTTCCCGTTTTAGTCGACGTGGTGCCCGATGGCTGGGTGATCGATCCGACCCAAATTGAAGAAGCAGTTACAGAAAAGACTCGGGCAATTGTTGTCTCTCATCTGCATGGTCAGATCGCCGACATGAATAAGATACGGGACATCGTATCCCGGCATCATGAAAAATCCGAGAACAGGATCTCCATTGTCGAAGACGTCTGCCAGACACCGGGGGCGAGCCTCCGAGGTCGACCGCTGGGCACGTTTGGTGATGTCGCAGCGCTCAGTTTTGGCGGCAGCAAGTTGTTATCTGCAGGGCGGGGTGGGGCAGTATTTACTCGGTCGGCGGAGATCCTGCAAAGGGCGAAGATCTTCAACAGTCGCGGTAACGAAGCATTCCCGTTGTCGCAATTGCAGGCCGCCGTGCTTCTTCCTCAACTGGAACAATTGAATGAATCGACCATCGAACGAGGGCAAGCCGCGGCGGAGTTGATTGCCGCTACTCAAGATATCGAGATACTTTCCGGACTCAGTCAAGTTGTCGATTCGTATTCTGCCAACGAAATGGTCACGGCCTACTACAAACTGCCCTGGCTGCTCAAGGATCGTACCAACGGATGGTCCCGATCGGATTTTATTGCCGCTGTCCAGGCAGAAGGGCTTCCCATCGACGTGGGGTTTCGAGGATTTCTTCGTCGGTCACCCCGGCGGTGTCGTCGCATTGGTATTTTGGTAAACAGCCAGATCGCAGCCCAACAGACCTTACTTTTGCATCATCCAATCCTTCGACTGGATGCCGAAAACAAAACGGAAATGATCGCCGCCGCACTTCGCAAAGTCGCGATGGCGGGTCGATAGTCTTTCATGGAGTTGGGGACACATTCATGAGCTCAACCATTAGCCCGATGAGGAAACAGGATGTCGTGGCGGCCTGTTTCGCGCTCGGTTTCCCGACGTTTGTGACCCTCGTTTACTTTCAGTGGTTGGCCAATTCGGCGCCTTGGATCCAACAGACTGCATACGGATTGGGAAAAACGCTCCAGTTTGGATTTCCGATCGCATACGTCTGGCTATTTCATCGAGACAAGCTTTTTTTTCGGCAGCACCAGGTTCTCAAGGTCGACCAAACCGGAAGATTGAACAACTTCCACTACGGACTGGTGTTTGGGGTCGCGGTCGCGGTGCTGATGTTTACGATCTATTTTATGCTGATCGATCGAACGGACATCGCGATTCAATTGAAACTCATGGTTGCCGCGAAAGTCAATTCCATTGGCCTCAACACGGTTTGGAAATATGCCGCCCTGGGTATTTTTTACGCGGTCTGCCATTCGTTTCTTGAGGAATACTATTGGCGGTGGTTTGTGTTTGATCTCTTGCGAACGCTGACTGCGGCCTGGAAAGCAAATGTTTTGTCCAGCCTCGGCTTTATGGCCCACCACGTGGTCCTGCTGGGATTCTTTCTTGGTTTTGCATCGCCACTGACATATTTGTTTTCGATTGCCGTGGCGATTGGCGGGTCGTTCTGGGCCTGGCTTTACGCGAGGGGAGACGGCTTGGTGAGCCCTTGGGTCAGTCACCTGATTGTGGACGCGGCAATTTTCATGCTGGGTTTCTTGCTGATTCGAGAAACCGTTTTTCAGGTGTAGAGCAGGGCACTTCCAATTCGGGTCGGCGGACGCTGCAATTCGATATTCGCTCGAAATCTCGCGTGCTGGGCCAGAGGTTTACGGACACCACCCAGGCTGTAGAAGCTGCTGCCGTACCTATTTCGAATCAAATCCGGTGGATTACTCAAGCGGCTGAATGAACAACGCACGTTTTTGATTGGGAAGTGAATAGTCGAAACCGCAAGCGCGAAACATTTCGTCAGAGGACGAGATCGCCATCAATTCCGCGACACGTTGTTCTTTGGCACGATCAACGCATTTGTTGACCAATTGACGTCCCACGCCACAACGACGGACTTGGTGGCCGACCGCCAGGCACTGAATCTCGGCGAGTTTCTTCGAGTAGATCTCCACGGCAGCAAATCCGACGACCTGACTACCGATTTGGGCGATAAAGCCGTTGCGCAACAGCAGCTCCATTTCGATCGAAGTGCGGGGCAGCAATTGTTCCCCGTCCATGTAGGGCTGAAGGAATATCTGCACGCGTTCCAAATCATCGTTTCGCGCGTTGACATACTCGATTTCACTGTCGTCCATGAAGGAAACTCCGGTGATTTGATACTCAAAAACGCAGGATTTTGATAAACGGAAGAGTTCCTGTACATACCGCCACTGGAGTTAGTTGCAAAAACAGGAAATCCGCGTGCCAATCGACGGAAATTCTGCCGCTACTTTTACCTGCCTGTTACGCTTCACCGACAGCACCAGTGTCGGATCATCTTGGCATACATATCGGTGCCTTGGGTAAGCTGTTCCAAAGCAATCCACTCGTTGCGTGTATGAGCCTGAGCGATGCTACCGGGGCCGAAGACGATTTTGTTGTCCAGTTCGGTAAAAACACCCCCGTCCGTACCATAGGAAACCGTTTTTGGTTTCGGGCGGTGAGCCAATTTGAGAGACTGCTGAACGAACTCAGACTCAGGGTCCACATAAAATGCTTCACCCCATTTCCTGATTTTGACCTCAAGCCCGCATTGGTGAGCAGCTTTTTTGACGCGCGCCAACAATGGTCCTTCATCGACCTCTGGCATCGTACGTACGTACATTGAGCAGATACTCTTCGCAGCCGTCACGTTCAAAGCTGGCGAATCATCCTTGATGCGAATGTTCCAGGTCATCGTCGGAGGATCGAATAAATTGTTGTGCCATCTGGGATTGGATTCGGTTTCGTCGTGGATGTCCTTCATCATCTGCAGGAAGGGAATCATGGTCAGGTTGGAGTTGACTCCATGGCGGGAACTGGAATGACCCGCCTTGCCGCGCGATTTGGCCTCGATTTCGATTGAGCCTTTGTGGGCATGAACAACTTCCAGCGAAGTGGGCTCACCAATAATTGCTTTGGTGCCGTGGGTCGCCATTTCGCGATAGAGCTTGCTTTCTTCGACGACGCATCTTGCGCCATGAAACCCAACTTCTTCGTCGGCCGTTACGACGAAGTACAAAGGCTGTTTCAGGTCGTCCCAGGCGAACATTTGTCCGGCCGTCAGCATGCAGGCGATTGAGCCTTTCATATCGCAAGTCCCGCGGCCATAAAGGCGTTCGCGTGCGATTGCCGGTTCAAACGGGCCAAACTTGTTGGTAAACCACTTCCGGGCAGGGACGACATCCGAATGAGCAAAGTATGCCAGACCACCATGACCGCCTCCTTTTTTGGCGATCAAGTTGGTTTTTCGAATTTTGTGTTTGTCCAGATATTCGACTTTTTCAACAACGAAACCATGTTTGGTCAGCTTCATTTCCAGGTATTTGCTGATCAAACGATTCGACCGATGGCTAACGGAGTCGAACCCGACCAATCGTTTGGCGTAGCGAAGCGCTTTCATTACGTTCCCGTCTTTAATCGTCTCGATGCGATTTTCAAAAAGGAAAAGGCTGGGAAAGCAATCATGAATCGAACGAACTGATCACGATTGGGAAGTAGCATGGTGTTCGACAAAGCACATCTGTTCCAAAATAAGCAACGGAGCGTCGCGTCTCAAGCTAATATTCCGCGGCAAGGGCCTCCTTCTTTGCGTTTTTCCTCCTCCTGGTTGTTAAAACAGCGTGTATGTCTCGAGAAAACATTCATTTTGTGACCGGCAGACTGGCCGCCAGCGCGTTGCGCTCAACGCTAGAGAAACTGTCCGCCCAAGCGGGATTTGACTATTCAATCCAGGTACTACCGATCACGGTTGCAGCATTGTTGACGCCCAAGTGGATTGCTCCGAGACTGGAAATACCGAGCGTCGCCACGAAACTGATGCTCCCCGGTCACTGCGACACCACGCTCGATCCGATCAGAAACGTGACATCGTTGCCAATTGAAGTCGGCCCCAAAGACCTTCGTCGGCTGCCTGAATACTTCGGTCAAAACCGAGACTCGGACGGGTTCGGACAATGGGATATCGAGATCATTGCGGAAATCAATCTCGCGCCGAGATTGGAGCTGAGCACCCTGCTCGATATGGCAAATCGGATGAAAGAGGACGGTGCCGACCTGATCGACGTTGGCTGCGAACCGAATTCTTTTTGGCCAGGCGTGGGCCAAGCCGTTTCGGCCCTCAAAGATGCGGGCCACCGGGTTTCGATTGACAGTCTGAATCCGAAAGAGATAGAACCTGCCGTCAGGGCGGGGGCAGAGTTGGTTTTGTCCGTGAACTCTCTGAACCGGGAGGCCGCCGTCGATTGGGGCTGTGAAGTCGTGGTGATCCCGGATCAGATTCACGCCATCGAATCGATGGAAGAAACCATTGAATGGCTGGCCAGCCGCAACGTTTCCCTGAGAATCGACCCGATCCTCGAGCCGATCGGGTTTGGTTTTGCCAATAGCCTCAAACGATATTGGGATGCGCATTTTCGCTGGCCAGACGCAGAGATGATGATGGGAATCGGCAACTTGACGGAACTCACCGACGTCGATTCAGCCGGGATTAATGTGGTGTTACTGGCAATCTGCCAGGAGACCGGCATCCGTAGTGTGTTGACGACCGAAGTCATCAACTGGGCGCGCACGAGCGTCCAGGAATGTCATTTGGCCCGCCAGCTGGTTCACTATGCGGTCAACCGAGGCGTTCCACCCAAACACCTTTCGGAAGAATTGGTGATGCTCCGCGACACAAAACTGTTTGAATTTGGCGATGAGCAGATAAAACAGCTGAGTCGCCAAATCAAGGACCATAATTACCGCATCTTTGCGGAACGCGGCCAAATTCACTTGCTGGGAAGCCAATCACATTTCGTTTCTCACGATCCCTTTGCAGTCTTCGACCAGTTGGCCGACAGCCAACCCGCCAACCTGGATGCCTCGCACGCTTTCTACCTGGGATACGAAATGTGCAAAGCCATGATCGCGTTGCAGCTCGGTAAACAATACACTCAGGACGAAGCCCTGAACTGGGGCCTGCTGACAACTTCGGAAACAGAACGTCATCGGTTAAGGCGAGGTAAACCAAAAGACTAGTGGATTGTCAACGTTGAAAATTCGGGTTAGCCGTAGTGGGCGAGGCAACGAGCCCCTTTTTGGATTGCGGCTTTGAAGGACTCGTAGCCTCGTCCACTACCCTAAAATTCAATCCTGACAAAAGACTAGTTCTGCGTCAATTTTCGAGTTTGGGGTTGGTGATTGGTCCCGTATTCAATTCCCCCGGTTGAAACGAATTGCCAACCTCAATGCTTAAATCAGACAACCCATCAGGACCAAGCCTATTCCGCCACAAGGTTTAACAGAGATTCGATCGCTCGCGTGACACAGGCACAAACTCGAAATATCGACCCAGCCCGGGTAACTCCCCTGAACAGGGAACTTATTCCGTCGCCAGACGTTTTGGATGCGCTCCAATGCTTTAAGCATTTGCCCGGCTGTCTCCTGCTGGACAGCGCCATGCATTCGACTTCAAATTCACTCCACCCGCTCGGTCGGTACTCTTTCTTGATGGCAAATCCGGTTGAGTATGTCACCCGCAGCATCGGCTCCGGCAACCCCTTTCGGCGGGTCAAAGAAATCCTGCAAAATTATCAACTCATCTCGATTCCGGAACTGCCGCCATTTCAGGGAGGATTGGCGGGGTTACTTTCCTACGACCTCAACCAGTCGCTCGAAAAAATCCCAAACTCGCAGATCGACGAGTTTGGAATTCCGGCGTTGGCTGTTGGGTGGTACGATACGCTGATCGCCTGGGATCATGAACAAGATCGTTCCTGGATTATTTCGACAGGCCTCCCAGCGTCGGATGCTGCGGGCCGTAACGCCCTGGCCAAGCAGCGGATCGAGCACTGGTTGGATTGCCTGCAGGTTCCTGCTCCCCCACCTCCAGCAGAGGTCGAGATTCAACGGATTCGACCGCAGGCCAGTTTTCCGATCGGAGGTCCCGAAAAGCTGACCAGCAACTTCGCCAAAGCCGACTACCTCAATGCAGTTCAAGCCTGTATCGATTACATCTACGCGGGCGATGTTTTCCAAATCAATTTGGCGCAACGATTACTATCTCCGGTCAACTGCGATGCCACCGAGCTGTTCGCGCGACTGCGTCGTTGTAATCCAGCCCCTTTCAGCGGCTATTTCGATCTGCGCGGTTTTGGCGTCGAGGCTGAAGTCATCAGTGCTTCACCCGAACGATTTTTCTCCGTTCGAGATCGGGTTGTTGAAACGCGCCCCATTAAAGGCACTTGGCGGAGAACGGGAACGCCGATGGTGGATATCTATGCAAAATCCAAATTGCAAGCGAGCACCAAAGATCGGGCTGAGAATGTCATGATCGTTGACTTGATGCGTAATGACCTCTCGCGATGTTGTCTTGATGAGTCCATCCGTGTTACTCAGTTGTGTGAGTTGGAAGAGTACAAAAGTGTCATGCACCTCGTTTCCGCGGTACAGGGCAGATTGAAACCAGACAATGACTTGGTCGACCTGCTTGAATCCGTGTTTCCCGGTGGTTCAATCACGGGCGCTCCCAAAATCCGTGCGATGGAAATCATTGCAGAATTGGAGCCCCATTCTCGAGGCGCTTATTGCGGCGCCTTGGGATATCTGGGTTTCAATGGCAATGCTGATTTCAGTATCTTGATTCGCACAATCACCGCCGCCGGTGGCTGGTGGCAAATCCCTGTCGGAGGGGGTATCGTCAGTCAATCGAAACCGATTTCGGAGTATGAAGAAACTTGGACCAAAGCGGCCGGCATGCTCCGAGCCGTTAACCAATGACGGCCCGAATTCCTGAACGATGTGGCTTGTGTGACCCGTCGAATTCGATTGCGGACCCACTCGCACCTGTATCCAGCATGCAAAGGGCTTCATTTGATTCTCGTTATCGATAACTACGACAGTTTCGCGCATAACCTGAGCGCGGTACTTTCGACTCCAGAAATGCCGAACCGAAGTGTTCCGCAACGACGCGATCGATCGCGACCGGGTTGCCGCGCTGGCTCCTGAAGCGATTGTGATTTCACCGGGGCCCTGCACACCCCATGAAGCGGGTCGCTCAATCGAAATCATACAGGGCTTCTCGGGCCAGATTCCGATGTTGGGAATCTGCCTTGGTCATCAGGCTCTCGTGCAAGCCTTCGGTGGTAAAATCGTCTCCGCCAATGAGCCGATGCACGGTCGCGAGAGTGAGATCCAGCATTTCGGAACCGAGATGTTCGAAAACATCCCTTCTCCTTTTCTTGCCGGCAGGTACCATTCGCTGGTCGCCGAAAAACAAAGTCTTCCGTCCTGCTTCGAAATAACCGCTCGCTCCGAAGATTTTTCCATCATGGCGGTCGAACATCGAACACTGCCACTTGTCGGTTTGCAGTTTCATCCCGAATCGATCCTTTCACCCTGCGGCAGTCAACTGATTCATAATTTTTTGGCAATCGCGGGCATCGCAAATCGACTGGTAAAATCCTGACCGAACTCATCTTTTTCACCGAATTCGCTTGATGATCCTGGAAGCAATCGTAACGAGCCGCAACGAAGATCGCACCACAAACGTGTCACCGATGGGCCCCAACATCGAGACAAACCTGTCACGTTTTGAATTGCGACCTTTCAATACTTCTCGAACGTTTCAAAACCTGAAACGAACTCGACAGGGAGTCTTGCATATCACCGACGATGTTGACCTGATCGCTCGCGCTGCGATTGGCAAACTTGACCCTCCGCCAGGATTGCAACGGGCAGAACAGGTTGATTGTGATGTCATTCGGGAGGCTTGCCGTTGGTACGAATTCCGGGTGGAATTCATTGAGGAGGTTGGCCCGCGCGCGTCTTTGAACTGTAAAACGATTTATGCCCACCGAAATCGAGACTTTTTTGGATTCAATCGTGCAAAACACGCGGTCTTGGAGGCCGCGATTCTGGCAACTCGAATCCATTTCCTGCCGGCTGAGGAAATCGCGCTACAGTTCCAGCGGCTGGAACCAGCTGTTAAAAAGACAGGCGGATCACGAGAGCAAAATGCGTTCAGACTATTGCAAGAATTCATCCAGTCCGCCAATTGAAATGACCGCAAACGTAACCGTTTCTGCACCCAGTCGCCTGCACTTCGGACTGTTCTCCGTGGGAACTCAAGTGGAACGGCAATTCGGCGGACTGGGCCTGATGATCGCGGCGCCGCGCACGGTTATCGAGATCGCCGAATCCGATCAACTCGAAATCTCGGGCCCCGAGGCAGCAGAATGCCGCAAGGGAATCGCGTGTTGGTTTGACCGAATCAAAAAAGGTCCGAACTCGTTTTCGAAAACTTTTGTCGAATTCGATTCGATTCGCCAACTTCCTTTCAGACTCGACATTAAATCGGTTTCGCCCCGCCATTGTGGCCTCGGTTCGGGAACCCAGCTATCGCTGGCCTCCACAATGGCGATTTCAAAATTCTTTGACGTCGGGCCTTTCGATCCACGCGAGTTGGCCGCGACCGTCGGGCGAGGTAGACGTTCCGCGATTGGCACCCATGGGTTTTTTCAAGGCGGATTACTAGTAGATCGAGGTCGTTCGAAACAGGACCGGATTGCTCCGCTCGATTTCCGGACCGACTTTCCCGAGCAGTGGTCGATTTTGCTCGTTATGAATCGGGAATTCAAAGGGCTTTCCGGAGAATCAGAATCCGTGGCCTTCAAAACGCTGCCGTCCGTCAGTCCGGAGAAAAGGAATACGATGGTTCGCCTGGTCCGAGACCAGATCGTACCCGCGATCCTACAGAAGAATTTCGCTTCCTTTGCCGAAGCCATTTTTGGCTTTGGTTACCAGAGCGGCTTGTTCTTCGCGTCCGCCCAGGGAGGTGCCTACAACGGCGAAGCAACGGCAGATCTTGTCGAGTCCATTCGCGAATTTGGTTTTCGAGCGGTCGGGCAATCGTCGTGGGGACCTTGTATTTTCATGATCGGCCGTCACGATGAAGAAGTCGCGAGATGTTCCGAAAGCCTGATCAAACGTTATGGTGACAAGTTCGATTTGATCCAAACGCGGGCTGACAACCGCGGTGCAGTCGTAAGGTCTCATTCCGTATCCAATCCACTTAGCACTTGATAGTTCCGATGGTGAAACTGGGCGTCAATATCGATCACGTGGCAACGCTTCGCCAGGCTCGGCAGGCCACTGAACCAGATCCTGTTTGGGCCGCTGCCATGGCAGAGCTTGGCGGCGCCGACCAGATTACTGTGCACCTGCGGGAAGACCGTCGGCATATCCAGGACCGCGACGTTCGCGCGTTGAAAGAGACCGTTAATGTCAAACTGAATTTGGAATGTGCCTGCATCGGAGAAATGCTGGACATCGCCTGCGATATCAAACCCGATCAAGTCTGCCTGGTCCCCGAAAAACGCGAAGAGATCACCACCGAAGGAGGTCTTGACGTCGTGACCAACCGTCAGCGCGTGCAACAGGCCGTGAAGCAGCTCAATGGTGCGGGCATCTTCGTCAGTCTGTTTGTTGATCCCCATCAAGATCAAATCGAACTCTCGAAAGAACTG
The DNA here is from genome assembly GCA_942492215.1 of Pirellulaceae bacterium. GTDB lineage: Bacteria > Planctomycetota > Planctomycetia > Pirellulales > Pirellulaceae > Mariniblastus. The sequence continues at coordinate 125,862 of CALODY010000029.1, read as the reverse complement.
GGTGCCGCCGCAGTGGAATTGCATACCGGAAGTTACGCGAATGCAGCGTCCGCTGAAGAAATCGAGAATCAGTTACAAATTATCATCGAAGCTGGCCAGCATGCCAAACTTCAGGGCTTGCATTTGCATGCCGGTCACGGATTAAACTATACCAACGTGATTCCGGTAGCACGAATTGCCAATATGGAAGAGCTGAATATTGGACACAGTATCGTCTCCCGTTCTGTTTTCGTCGGAATGCGACAAGCGGTTCGAGAAATGAAGAATCTATGCGTTTGACGAAAATCGGGAAAAGCCAGGTGCTCGACAAGACGTCCGGCGATCGTGGAGAACCAACAAGGCTCTTTCAATATTTTCGCGCACTCAAGGAATATTTTCGCGCTACGGCCTATTCAAAAATCGCTACAATCATCCTTGTGGTTTGAACATCAACCCAAATCAAAAACGCCGCTCGGCACGGCTCTCGCGCGTGTAAATTTTGGCCTTTCTGCATTGGGCTTGAGGCAGACAATTCTCGGTGCTCGAAGGAGGCAAATCTCAACGCCAGTTTTGCATCACGGTTAGTTGCAGAAACGAAATGACGATCAAAATTGAAGGCGAAAAACTATTGGTTAAGTCCCACGCCCCAATTTTGACATGGCTGCTGATCGGCGTTTTGGCGGTGGCTTTTCTCATCTCCATCCTTGCCATGTGGAGCCAAAACGTCGGCCCCATCTGGGTGCGCGTTATTTTTTCCATTGCATCTTGTTTGGTAATTTGGCTGCTGGTAAGAACGTTGCGTGACGAAAGAATCGCCAGCTCGGTTTTCGATGCGCGCACGAAGAGAATTCAGTTGGCTGCCGCTTCGCCATTTAGGCGAGAAGTGCGGTCGTATCCATTTAAAGATATGGTGAGGATCGAGTTTCGAACCTCTGACAATGACGGCTACTTCCATCGTGTGTTTCTGATCTTTGGCGACGGCTTCGAGCTACCGATCACGCAGGGCAACCATCGTGTCGGCGTTTTGGAGGAGCAAAACCGGCTCGTCGAGTATTTATCGAATTCCGGACATTCAATTCCGCTGGTTGAAGTGGAGGATGCGTAGCGTTTGCCGCTCAAACCGGTCACATTTGAATACTGGCACACACGTTTCAAACTTCGTATCATGCTCAGCGTCGTCGCCCCAACAACCCTGTTCACACCCTGAAAACATATCGAGGAAACGAAAATGTCGCGAAAAGGTTCAGATTTCGCCGGGTTATCCGTCGCCATCGTAACTCCGTTCGTCAATGGACAACTCGATTCGGAAACGCTCAGGCAGCAAATTGAGTTTCAAATCGAATCGGGAACCAATTGCATTGTTCCCGTCGGAACGACCGGTGAATCGCCGACACTTTCTCACCCCGAACACGAACAAGTGATTTCGGAGACGATTCAGATCGCCGCCGGTCGAGTCAAAGTCATGGCTGGCACCGGATCCAACAGCACGAGTGAGGCCATCAGCCTGACCAAATGGGCAGCCACCCAAGGAGCCGACGCGACGTTGCAGGTTGCCCCCTATTACAACAAACCCACACAGGAAGGGTTTTATCAACACTACAAGGCAATCTCCGAAGCCGTTGAGATTCCGATCTGTGTCTACAACATCCCTGGCAGAACTGGCAAGAATATTGAACCGGAAACCATCGCGAGAATTGGCGAATTCGAAAACGTGACCATGGTCAAAGAGGCTACAGGATCACTCGATCAGGCATCCCAGATTCTTTCGATGACCGACCTGACAGTCCTTAGCGGAGACGACAGTCTTACGCTCCCGTTATTGTCTGTGGGAGGCGAAGGCGTCGTTTCTGTCGTCGGCAATATCGTGCCGCAAGACATGATCGCACTGGTTAATGCATTTCGCGAAGGCGATATTGCCGAGGCCCAGCGCTGGCATCACAATTTGTTCCCACTCTGTCGGGACTTGCTCGGCTTGGCTACCAATCCAATTCCGCTTAAGGCCGCCATGAAGGAACTTGGCCGGGATACAGGTGAACTTCGACTGCCCATGGTCCCTCTGGATGATGCTCAACTTGAGTTCCTGCGAAAGACACTCGCCAATTATGGCTTGGCCGCGGTCGCCGTTTAGCCTTCGTTTTTTGCTCAAGTACCATTGCATCGTACCGCCGATTCCGAGGTCGCAAGACTCGGTAACGCGACATTGTTCCGAGGCTGGCGACCCGCTTGTCGGAACCGAACCAAGGATTTCAAGGGTAAACCATGTCACAACTTGTAAAAAGCGAGATCCATCGTCGCCGGTTCATCCAGCAAACCGCTGGACTCTCGGCAACCGGAGCAATGGTGGGTCCGTTTTACAACCCCACCTCCGCAACTGCGACAACGCGGCCAGGAACTGATGCCAACGATGTGAATTTTCGTTTTGTGGCGACTTGGCCGTTCGGCAGGTTTGCTTGTCAGCGGGCACTTGAGGTCGCCCGAACCGGTTCCATGCTGGATGCGATCGAACAGGGAATCTGGGTGACCGAGAATGACGTCCAGAATGCCTCGGTTGGAATCGGGGGCATTCCCAATGCCATTGGCCAGGTCGAACTGGATGCCTGCCTGATGTCGGGACCGGGCCACATGGCTGGCAGTGTCGCTGGATTGCAGGATATCCTGCACCCGATTTCCGTTGCGCGAGCGGTCATGGAAACGACGCCGCACGTCATGCTCGTTGGCCAAGGGGCGCTCGATTTCGCGATAAAGCATGGATTCGCGCGCACGAATCTGCTGACGAATAAACAAAAAGAGAACTGGAAAAGATGGAGCAGCGAACGCGAAGTTGAGAGAATACAACCTAAAATCGATCAGGACCAGCACGACACAATCGCCATGCTGGGCAGGGACCAGAACGGCGACCTGTTTGGCGGATGTTCCACAAGCGGTTGGGGTTACAAGTTGCCTGGTCGAGTCGGAGATTCGCCGATCATCGGTGCCGGCCTCTACGTCGATAACGCGATCGGGGCGGCGGGAGCGACCGGGCTGGGTGAGAACGTGATGCGACACTGCGGATCGTTCCTGGTCGTCGAAATGATGAGGAACGGAGCCAGCCCAACAACGGCCTGCGAATTGGCGATCAAGAGGATCGCCGACCTGGACCCAAAACCCGTCGACAAACTGGATATTAACTTTATCGCGTTAAACAAAATGGGTGAGTTCGGCGCTGCCGGAACCAGCAAAGGGTTCAAGTACTCGGTCGCCGACCAACTCCAGACCGGGGTACTTGATGCGAGTTCAATGTCCGAGCAGGCGATTGGTCCCGAAGGGGGTAACCGCAAATAGTCGCGGCAACAGGCCAATCGTTACTCGAAGGTTTAAGCACAAGAAAAACGGGTGCCTCGGGATTCTGTGGTTTGCCAACACCATCCAATCGCGACGTCGCACAGTTTCGATGCGGTTCAGGAACGACCGTCTTTTTTCTTTAGAAGTCCCGCACTCGTTTTGTAAAACTTGTCTCGGCGGGTTTTGGACAGCTCTGCGCTCTCGACCTGCTGCGCGTGCAGATCTTTTTGCATCGCGATCGTAAAGGGGCACTTCAATTCCGTGATTCGAAACTCGATGTAATCGGACTCTTCCCGCGGAAGTACCCCCAGCAAATGGTTTTTCATTTTGTCCGCCGACGGTACGCCGATTTGGTGCCTTCGCCAAATCTCACCCAGCGTGTGAATTCCGGCGTCGCGGCGATGATTGATCCGCGATAACCGTTGCAGGAGAACTGTATCTTCTCGGAGCCGATGTTCAATTTCTGCTGCCCGGGAAGAGTCCAACGATTCATCCAAATACGCTTCCAGTTCAGCGTCAGTAAAATCGTCTGCCACGACACACCCGACCGTTAAAATTTCTTCATTTCAAGAATGGTCAAGCGGCATCCGCTTCGACCTGGCTCTCCCAACACGATCATCTTAGTGTGAGCCCGAAACACTGACAAGTTAACCCGTTCGAACATTGGCAGAGAATGCGCGATGCGGTGTGTGCTCGGCGATCATTGAACGAAAACGTAATTGCCAGAATGCCGGTTGGCATTAGGATGTGTTGAGCAAAACAAATCTGGACCGGTGCCGGCTGAAACGCCCAAGAACCGTCCAATTGCGGCCGGATAAAAATCTGGCCGAATTGTGGCGACGGTAAATTACAGTGGTACCTCTCCGGTAGATTCAAGTTTAAGATCGAACTCCGTCGCATTCGTCTAAAAAGAAGCTGATTTGCCATGAAACCTCATGTCTTGATTTACGTTTTGATTTTTGTTGTCACCGGCCTCTCGTATTCGACCACGGCGGGTCAGGATGAACCGGCATTAGCACGTCAGGATCAGGAGTCCGCTCGGATCGGGTCGGACGTTCTGCTGGCCCAGGGGACTGTTTTCCACGACCTCAATCAAAATGGAAAAATTGATCCCGCCGAACCACTATTCGCCGGAGTCAGTGTCTCCAACGGCGAACAAATCGTGAAGACGGACGATCGGGGCCGTTACGAACTGCCGATCAACGACGACGCCATTGTGTTTGTGATCAAACCCAGCGGTTTTCGAACCGCATTGGATCAGAACAACTTGCCCCGGTTTTATTACATTTACAAACCAAACGGTTCTCCGCAGCTTCGGTACGCCGGAGTCAAACCAACGGGTCCACTCCCGCGATCCATCGACTTTCCGCTGTATCGACAGGACGAGCCTGAAACATTCCGGATTATCCTGTTCGGCGATCCGCAGCCCCGCAATCATGTGGAAGTTGACTACATTAGCCAGGATGTGGTTTCCGAATTGATCGGTGATCCGAGCGCGTTCGGGGTCACGCTTGGCGATATCGCGTTTGACAATCTGGAAACATTCGATTCACTCAACCAGTCAATTGCGCTCATCGGCATCCCTTGGTACAATGTGATCGGCAATCACGATCTCAACCTCGATGCGACTTCACGGCAGCATATCAACGAGACTTTCGAACGGGTTTATGGGCCGTCCTACTATTCATTCGATTACGGGCAGGTTCATTTTGTTGTACTGGACAACATCGACTGGGAACCACCGAATGAAAGAAATGAGCGGTATCACTACAAGGCGGGTTTCGGTTCGAAACAGCTCGCTTTTCTGAAAAACGATTTGGCGACGATTCCGGAAACCCAGATGGTCGTGTTGATGATGCATGTGCCGGTCACCATGACAGAAGACAAACGAGAGCTGTTTGAGCTGATCGAAGACCGGCCGTTTTGTGTTTCGATATCGGGCCATCAGCATTACCACCAACACCTGTTTTTGGGAAAAGAGGATGGATTCAAGGGCGCCAAGGAACACCATCATATTATCAATGTTACCGTCAGTGGCAGTTGGTGGTCTGGCGCAAAAGACGAGCGAGGTATCCCACACACGACGATGGCCGATGGTGCACCCAACGGTTATTCCCTGATGACTTTTACGCGTGATCAATATCGGATGGACTTCAAAGCTGCAGGCCAACCCGCCAGCGATCAACTGCGCATTGAGTTTCCCGAGACTCTTTCCACGACACAAACCGCCACGTCCGACGTCTGGGTCAACGTTTTTAACGGATCTTCAAAATCTTCGGTGGAATTTGCGGTCGACGATTCAAACCGGTGGATTCCATTGGTGCAGAAAAAGGTCGCTGACCCGTACTATGTTGAGTTGGTGGAAAGAGAAAAGCGATTTGACCCGCCGATTGAGCCCAAACTAACGCGACCCAAAATATCCAGTCACCTATGGCACGCAAAACTGCCGAAACAACTGGATCCTGGCACGCACTTGCTACGGGTCAGGACGACGGACATGCACGGCCGAACCTATTTTGGGCACCGAAGTTTCCGCGTAACAAAATAACACCCCCTTTGTTTCGCTGTAGTTTGAATCACCTCCGCCGGAAGGTTTCTGTCCGAAAGATCAACAATTGGCACGATGAGCGGTGCGTTATTTCTGCAACTCAATGCAAAATAGGGGTGACCGCCGCACAATCCACTTATCTACTCTCTGCTTTTGCGCCGCGACTGGACATGAAAGACTCTCGCGATTCTGCGGTCAAGTAAACGAGATGCTGCGGAAGTTTGACCCGTTAAATCTCAAGAAATCCTTCGGTTATCGCGTCGATAGCAGAATATGGGTTGCGTCTTTGAAATGCAAACGAAAGGATATCTTGGAAGGCAGAACGCCTGACAAAACAAGCAATGAATAGTTTCAGCAGAAAATCCCAGATGCCAGTTGACCTCGAAGCCATCAAATCAGCGGTCCGCTCCATATTGGTAGCCGTCGGCGAAGATCCCGACCGAGACGGTCTGAAAGAAACTCCGCGGCGTGTCGCCAACATGTATGCGGAGATGTTTTCCGGACTCCGACTTGATCCTGCCCGGCATTTGGACGTAATTTTTCCCGAGTGTTACGACGAGATGGTCCTGGTTCGGGACATTCCATTCACTAGCATGTGCGAACATCACCTGTTGCCGTTTTCCGGATTGGCGCATGTAGCCTATATACCTGACGGTCAGGTAACCGGATTGAGCAAATTGGCTCGAGTCGTGGATGAAGTCGCGCGACAGCCTCAGGTTCAAGAACGAATGACTCAGGAAATCGCTGAAATGATTGACGAGCATCTCGCAACGGCAGGCGTCGCGGTAGTTGTAGAAGGCGAGCATTCCTGCATGTCGATTCGTGGGGTTCGCAAGCCCGGGAGTACCACCGTCACCAGTGCATTGCGGGGTGAATTCAAAAACAATCAGTCCACTCGCGCCGAATTCATGTCACTGATCAATCGACGAAACTAATGCCGATCGATGATGGGACGATTCGCAAGCAAGACTTCCGCCGTGTCGCGGATTTGTGGCGTGCGGCAAAGTAGCTTGGGTGGCTTCAGTTTAGTCGAATCTCTGCTCTCCGCGGCTTGCCACACCGAGCAAACTGAACTTAGATGTTCAGTTGCCCCTGCATCCCGGAGAAATAGTTCAAAACTGCGAGCTCCGCGATGTCCTTTTTGAACATCAAAGGCTGCTGGTGGAATTCGCAAAAGTCACGAGCCTGATTGATCAAGTCTTCAACGTGGCAGAACCGGAACGGTCGACCGACGCGCTTGTAGTGGTATTCAATCAGTTGTTCGATAACCCCCGGTTCTACCTCGAAGCCCATGACGGCCAACTTTTCGTCAAAAAGGTCGCGAAATTGTTGTTCCGTCGGATCAAAAACTTCGACTTTGTAGGGAATCCTACGCAGGAACGCTTCATCGCACAGCGTTTCTGGTTCGAGGTTGGTTGAAAAGATCAAAAGTTGTTCAAATGGCAGAGAGATTTGTCGTCCCGAAGGCAGGTTCAGGAAATCGTGACCGGACTCCATCGGAACGATCCAGCGATTAAGAAGTTCTGTCGTGGAAATCTGTTGACGGCCAAAATCGTCAACGACCAGGCAACCGCAATTACTCTTCACATGAATCGGTGCCTCGATAATCCCCGTGACCGGATTGAGCGTCGCTTCCAGGTGCTTCATCTCGAGTTCACCCCCAATCACGATGGTGGGTCGCTTGATTCGAATCCATCTTTCATCAACTTCGATGTCCAGCGTGATACTGGTCGATTCCGGCAAAGGCGCGGCTTCATGCACGCTGGGGTCGTAAAGTCGAATCACCTCGCCACCGACGGTGATGGATCGAGGAATCCAGATAATCTCGCTTAGGGCACGAATTGCTCGCGTCGCAATCGATGTCTTGCCGTTCCCTGGTGCACCGAACAGGAACATGCTTCTTCCGGAATTTATGGATTGTCCCAGTTGGCTGATCGTGAGATCCGTAACCATCAGGTCGCTGAGCGCTGAAGCCACATCCTTAAATGTCGGTTTCAGATTCTTGATCGATTGACGCAAGATCGAAGATTTGTAGTGAGCGAGACTGACGGGTGCTGCCCCACAATAAGTGGAGCGGGACAAATGCAGACGGGCCTGCTCGACACCCTTGGGAGAGAGTTCGTACTCATAGTCTCCGACACCCGCCGAGTTCTTGTGGCCGATCAACAAATCTGCTTTGAGAGATGCCAATACCGGTTCCAATAATGTAAATGGAATCTTGATTTGACGCGCAATGTTTCCGCCAGCCTGGTTGCCGTGCAGAAACAGAAACTTGAGCACCAGCGGAAATAGATCGTTTTGATGGAGGCCCGCTTCTTTGAGCGATTTCGGTTGAGGCGGCACAAATTCATCTCTTGCCAAGATCTGTTTGGCACTGTCATCCGGTGCAACGACGGCCGCTTCCGTTTCGGCCGTAAAGGCGGTCTGAAAATCCATTGAAGATTGGGGCTGAGAATCCATTGAAGGTTCCATTTCGGTTTAAAAATGTACCCAATTCCGCCTGAAGACAGATCGGGACGCATAATCCGTTTTGCTCTCGGGGAATTTCAATGAACATCCGTCACAACCCATGTCACCCGATCAATCAGGTCACATTCGATCGAAACGTGAGGTACAGTTGCCCCGTATTTGAACGGGTTTCGGACATCTTCCAGCATGTTGCCCAGTTATTTTCGAATCAGCGGCGCGATCGCGCACGGCGTCATATTCACAACCGGTACCCCACGATGATCCACGTACGGCAATTGACCAAGACTTATCAAGAGGTGCAGTCTGGAGTCTTCACCGCCCTTGACGGAATCAGTTTTGACGCCATGCCGGGCCAGATATTCGGTTTGTTAGGACCCAACGGAGCAGGTAAGACAACCGCGTTGCGGATTCTCAGCACCGTTTTAAAACCGACGAGCGGTTCGGTGTTTGTAAACGGCCTCGATGTCGTTAAGAATCCGGATAAAGTTCGACACCAAATTGGATTCGTCTCCACCAATACGGCCATTTACGACCGCATGACGGCCTGGGAGATGGTCGAGTTCTTCGGGCGACTTTACGGCATGGATTCGGACAAACTGCAGATTCGCATGGAGACACTTTTTGACCGGTTCCAAATGAATGAAATTCGTAATGTGCTGGGTAGCAAAATGTCGACCGGCATGAAACAGAAAGTCTCGATTGTGCGGGCGATGGTCCACAACCCTCCCGTTCTGATTTTCGATGAAGCCACATCGGGTCTGGATATCCTCGTCGCTCGCGAAGTGTTGCGAACGGTCGAACAGGTTCGCGACAACGGGAAATGCGTGATTTTCTCTTCACACATCATGACCGAGGTCCGACGCCTTTGTGATCGAGTCGCCATTATGAACCGAGGGAAGATCCTCGCGCAGGGCGCCATTGAAGAACTTGCCGAACTGCACAAAGAAGACGACTTGGAAGAGCTGTTCTTCCAGATGATTTCCGACTCTGAAAGCAAACTGCTTTCTGCTCAAATCGCCTAGCCCTCCACACTGAGTCGCCTCACGATGAAATGGCAAAACGTCAGATTGATTTTCAAACGCGAACTGCGCGACCAGCTCCGCGATCGACGAACGCTGTTCTCGGTGGCAGTGATGCCGATGCTGCTGTATCCGTTAATGGGTATGGCCATGTTGCAGGTCGGTCAATTCATGCGGCAAGACCCCAGTAGTGTCTGGCTGGTCGGCACGGACAATCTGCCGCAGCAACCGGCATTGATCGTTGACGGACAACTGAACCCCGAATTCGTATCCGAACCCAACAAGGGCCTGGTTGAAATCAAGCAATCCGATTCGGACGATCGGGAGCTTCACGAATTGATCGAGCACTTCCGAGTTGACACCAATCTTCAGAATGGGGCCAATCTCGTCGACCAGCTGATGCGGCAGGAAATGCAACAGCGAAAAGTCGATATTGCTGTATTTTTCCCCACTCCGATCCAGTATCCAGACCAGCTGGATTCGGGCCCCAAAAAACAGCTCAAGGGCTCGCCGGGCGTTTATATCTTTCACAATTCCGCCCGAGATAAATCAAGGATCGCCGCCGAACGATTTAGCTCGGCCCTGGCGAGCTGGAAATCCGCCATCGTCGCCAAGGTGTTGGAGCAAAATGACATTCCCACTTCTTTGGTACAGGGCGTCAGCGTCGTCGGTGCTGATGTGGCTGACAAAACCGGTAAGCGAGCAGCGTTATGGTCCAAGGTCCTTCCATTCATCATCGTCATTTGGGCTCTGACCGGCGCTTTTTACCCCGCGATTGACCTTTGTGCTGGAGAAAAAGAACGCGGCACTTTCGAGACTTTATTGAGCAGTCCCGCAGCCAGATCCGAAATCGCAATCGGAAAACTATTGACGGTGATGAGTTTTAGCGCAGTGACATCACTGTTCAATTTGCTCAGCATGGGATTCACCGGCAGCTTCGTAGCGGCTCGCTTAGGCGGCACCATGGGCCTGGGTAGCAACGTGCCGATCGGATTCCCGCCGGTCGAATGTTTTGTCTGGTTGCTGCTGGCGATGATTCCGATTTCGGCTTTATTCAGCGCCGTTGCGCTCGCAGCGGCGGCGTTTGCCCGTAGCAGTAAGGAAGGCCAGTACTACCTGGTTCCCCTCATGATGATCTCCATGCCCTTGATGATGGTGCCGATGCTGCCTGGCTCCAAGCTGGATCTTGGGACGAGCCTGATCCCGGTTAGTGGATTGATGCTGCTTCTACGATCATTGATCGAGGGTCAGTACGCCGAGTGCATTCGCTATGTCGGACCTGTCTGCGCGTTGACGCTGGCTTGTTGCTGGTTTGCCATTCGCTGGGTTGTTTTTCAGTTCAACAGCGAAACCGTCTTGTTCCGCGCCAGCGAACGATTCGTCTTAAGCAAATGGGTACAAGGCGTCATGCGCAAACGCGACGAGTTGCCGTCAATCGGCAACGCGATCCTCTGTGGACTGCTAATCCTCGTGGCAAAGTTTTTTGTCGGCTTTGCCGCGCAAACACCCCACTCATTTTTTGATTTTGCCCGGCAGACGATTGTCATCCTGGTTGCCGCGATTGGAATCCCGGCCGTGATGATGGCCCTGGTGCTGACGCGAAGCCCTCGGAAATCACTTCGTTTCAATAGCTGCTCGCTACCGATGGCTTCGGCCGCGATCCTGGCCGCAATCTTCCTCAATCCTCTGTTCACGTGGATCACCGCATTGATCATGAAGATCTATCCGCCGGGACAAAACATGATGATGCTGGAACAAGTGGTCAGCAATATCCTTTCGGACGCTCCAGGACTGTGGGCGATCCTGCTTGTTTTTGCGGTTGCTCCAGCGCTGATTGAAGAGGTGGCTTTTCGCGGATTCATCCTGTCCGGAATGGAAGCACTGAGAAACAAGTGGCAGGCCATTCTGTTGACCAGTCTATTGTTCGGTATTGCCCATGGTGTGATCCAGCAATCCATGATCACGTTTGTCGTCGGTGTGGTGCTCGGTGTGATTGCGATTCAAACCCGCTCGATCATCCCTTGCATCTTGTTTCACTGTGTTCACAACAGTATGGCCGTTTTGATATCGTCTACCAGCCGTTCCGTCGTCGAATCTTCACCGGTTCTGTCACGGATTCTCGTTTCTGAAGATGGCGTCAACTTTCAATATGGGATTCTGCCGGGTATCTTGATGTCCATCGTGGGGCTCATGCTACTGATATGGTTCCTTAAATTACGCACCCCATCTAAAGGCTCGGTTTCGTCGTTGGAGTCTGTTGAGCTTGCGCCTCAAATGGTCAGTCAAGGATAATCCTGAGTTTTTTAAATCGGTCTGTGGACAGCTCAAATTTTTGCAGCCTGCTCGTGCTACTGCGCTAGTTCGACAATTTCCGAGCCGACGAAACATTCCGGAAAACCGCTTTATTGAGCCGTCTGAGTTTTTGCGGATCCAGCTTCATAACGCAGTCGCAACCAGGTTCTCGTTGTTATGCCGTCGAATCCGAATGCCCGCATGAGATCGTTTCGCGCCGCCTGGGTGATCCCAGGAAACCAATCGCCGATTCGAAACGGAGTGGTTACGGTCGCTGACGATACGATCACTGAAGTCAAGGCTTACGATGCGGCCTGCCCGCCGGTTAACCTGGTCGACCTGGGACACGGCGCGATCATCCCCGGCCTGGTCAATGCACATACGCATTTGGAATTCAGTGACTTGAAGCAGCCGCTGGGCCAGCCCGGAATTGAATTCACACAATGGGTTCGGCAAGTCGTCGCGGTCCGAGCCAACTCGACAGAATTAAAACGCAAGGCGATTGGACAGGGCTTGGCAGAATCGTTGGCAGCGGGCGTTTGTTGTATCGGAGAGATCGCGACGACGCCTGTCAACTTGAACCAGTATCAGTCGCATGGAGATGGGACGACGCCATGTCCGATTAACACCGTTGTTTACTTCGAACAACTGGGCCGGTCACCAGAACAGTTCGCGGAGAAACTGACTCATACAATCGGCTTCCTGGCGAATCCCGAATTGCCCCGGGTTCAAAAAGGCCTCAGTCCTCACGCTCCGTATTCCGTTCATCCGAGCCTGCTCCAATCGCTCTGTGATTCCGCTCGGCTGGCCAACGTACCGATAGCGATGCACATCGCCGAGACGCGCGAGGAGCTTGAGCTTCTGGATTCTCAGAGCGGCCCGTTCGTTAGCTTGCTCAAGGATTTTGGGGTCTGGGATTCATCTTCGTTTTTACCGCCGCGGAGCATTTTGGAGCTGCTGCAAATTCTGTCTGAGGCACCCCGCGCTCTGATCGTGCACGGCAATTATTTAACGGATCTGGAAATTGCGTTCATTGCCGAAAACCGGGAACACATGTCGGTCGTGTTCTGCCCCAGAACGCATCATTACTTTCAACATCGGTCGTATCCATTGGAAAAGATGTTGCATGCCGGGTTATGCGTTGCGATCGGCACGGACTCGAGGGCCTCTAACCCGGATTTGAACCTGTTTAATGAACTGAAATTCCTGCGCATCAATTTTCCGCAAATTTCCCCATTACAGGTTTTGAAGTTAGGAACCCGGAATGGTGCAAACGCGTTGGGCTATGAGCATCAATTTGGATCCATCGAGACCGGCAAAGCTGCCGCGCTTAACATTGTTCGTCCTGCCAATGCCCGCATGGCCGATGACGACTCATTTGAGTGGCTCTTTGACGACTCGACGACTTGCGCGCCGTTGAAATGAGCGTCGCAGAACATCGCCCATGGGGTCGATTAGCGGAATTCCATCCAAGTTCCTTGCGAATCGACTTGGCCAAAACCTTGCCGTCGCTGGGACAACCTACGTCAGGCGTGACAACGGCATTGCTTGGCGGGCCAACGAGTACAATGCCCGCATTTTCTCTTCCACCTTTGATGCCTTAGTTTAGAAAAGCCTGAACCTCAGTTATGCGAGAAAACGAATCGAACACCTGGCCTTTGTGCCCATGGGTCACAATGCGAATAAATCGGGAGTTTTGAGTTGGCAGTTCGTGAACGATTGCGGCATTCGGAGTTGCAGGCTGATTAAGCCGTGTGGCAACTCGTTGAAAGTCTTCACCTTTTGGGGCAAACGTAAACCTCGTACGACTCATAAGACTGGTTTGCCAAATATGCATGCACGACGACCTGATTGAATTCCGTTCGCGTTCCGAGATCGATCGCGATATCGATTGGTTCAGCAGTAGCACAATACCCGAGTTAATCGTCCAGACTTCCAACGCCACCATCCTTCAAACGATCAGCTGAAAAGATCGGACCGTCTGGAACACTTGCTTCGACCGGTTTCCCGAGGCAAAAGTCTTCGACAGGTTGAACGTGCACAAAGCTCCGTCTGGTTCCGTGTGCGATTTGCCCGTTATTTTCGAACAGGCCGCGCGCACAACGATTGAACTGCCAAATTCAAACGGCTGTTCAAAAAAGCTGGATTCAGCCGTGGTTTAGCTGCCATCAAGTGTGAATCGAATCTCGCCCGCCTGGTTTGACTTTAGTTGAACCGGCGATTCATTGCGGAAAACGTCGGGCCTGTCCATCACCATTGGGCTGGCAGCGATCGAGACAGGATAAAAGCAAGCTTGGCGAACCGATTCCGTTTTGCGAGATCGTTTTAAAAAACGTAACAAATTTTCCTTGCGTCGGATTCCGGGCGATGGCGGCCATCGGAATCAGGCGCGGCACGATCAAGGGGAAGAAATTCTTCTCACGACCTTCCCAACAAAGCTTACGAAAATTGTTCGCCAATTGATGTGAATCACTTCCGTGTAAACTCGACCCGTCGCCTCGCGGTAATCGCGTCCTTCCCCAACGATGGTCGCTTTTCCTTTTGACTTCAAATGAGAACAAAGTTCATTGATCAATTCGCGCTGCAATTGTGCAGGAACACCATATGCCTCATCACCTCCAACGTGGATGTAAGAAAAAGTCTGTCTTGGAGAGATAATTGTCGATTGAATTCGCCTGCAAGTGTTTTTGGCAATGGTGACTTCCTACGCGATCTTTTCCATGTCACTGGGCACCAACAGCTTCTTGCGTTACATCGCGCCGTTCGACTTTTTTATTAGGCGGTGACCTGCGCAACCAGCTCGAAATCGGTTGCCTTGCGGCGTGTAATGATGACCACTCTTCGATTCCCAATGCGGGTCAGAATCAGCGTTGCCCGATTGGGGCCTTTAAGTTTCATTCTGCGGAACTTCTCAACCACCACGGATTCAATGCCGCGGTTCTTGACCTCGACTGTGCCGATATCCTGCCGTTTCAGAAACTGAACGGTCTGTCGAAGATCGACGGGAAGCAGTTCGACGATTTCGAACGAACAGAGCAAAGGGTTTTTGATCTCATGATCGCCAGTCAGGTAGGCAATCCCGGGGCTGAACCGGTTAATGTCGTAACGATTGCCCATGGCATCGGTCAGGCCAGCCGCCAAAACTGTCGGGTGAGGTTCGAAAATGTAGTTGCGTAATTTCTTGGCAAAAACAATGGTTTGGTCGACCTGGTGCTCAGGAACTGATAGGTGATGGACGCTTTCGTCACGTTCGATGCAAGTTGCAGATCGACATCCTGGTTTCTTTGTAAACGGTCCGCACCAAATCACCTGCTGCTTGCATTCGCGTCGATCACCGATCCATTCCCTTTGACAGGCTTCCGGAAAACGGTGCGCCAGTCTTGTCGCTGGAGCAATTTTGATTGCCAAGTTTTGGTTGTCCGAGACTCGACCAAATACTTCGTCCAACGACGGAGAAAATCTTGAGCCGACCGTTGTTCTTTCATTGACGCGTCGATCCGGATCAATGTGCAACCCATCATATTTTTCCAGGCTCAAATCGGCAAATGGCTTCTTCACGATGCTGGTTTTATGCTCATGAGTGGATGGCATTGCAATTTGCGCATTTTTGCGCGCGAACAGACACGCCAATTTGTCCACATCGACACCAACGGTTCTCTTGGCTGCCGGTCGCTCGATCAACGCCAGCAAATCGCCGCCAATACCGCAACAGACATCCGCGACTTTGGCGACGCCGGCAAACCTCTTGGCCTTGTATTTCGCAATCTCCGCGCCAGACGATTGCTCCAGCCCTTTCCGTGTAAAAAACATGCGTTCGGCCAGTGGGAATTTCTTTTTGGCACGGATCCGCAATTGTGCCTGCTCGATTACCATCGCAGCACGCGTGACGGTCGTCCTGGCACGCAGCGATTTGGCGATGCGAACCACGTTGACCCGCTCGAGAATGGCTTCACGCGTTTGGTCGAGCACCTCGGCGGCCTCGTCCGAGGTCAACCACAGAAAGTCGTCACGTGTATTCGAGTCCATGTTTCGATAATAGCCCATTTATCGAGCGTCATCTATCTGAAATTCGGACAACTCATTGCCAACCTACTTCAATCATCTTAAGTTGCACCAAAGTCTCATGCCTTGATTATTTGCACGCAATGCCCGAGAAGACCATTCACAATGCTTGATCCTTTTGAAGAGCTGATCCTATACCTGCGATTGGCCCAAGCCTACCGCAGCAAGCTGCAAATGTCTGACCGAGATCGTGCGCTGGTGCTGGCGGGAACCTGCGCTCACGTCATGCAGATGCCTGCCGTCGCTGAATTTTGCCGTCAATTGATTTTGCAGAATAATCAGGGCCATATGCTGCGGAAGTACGAGTCGTTTGGTCACGCGGTCGAAGACCCGGACTTCGGGGTTTTCCTGAAACAGGTTCGCAGAAAACTGTCACCCGAACGCGGGGAATCGCAACTGGTCGAGTTGGACTATGAATGTGACGTCCGTCGAAGCGATTATGAAACAGATGAAGAGTTTACGGCGGCCGTGATGGGTGTCGACGCACAGTGGCTCCAGGAAAATTTTGGCTAACGGCAATATTTTCCAGATCATGGCCGTCGGCACACAGCTGTAATCGACACAACGAAAAATCCAGTCACAACGGTGTCTCCACTTCTGTCGATCATTCATCGATCACATTGCAAATCAAGGCTGTCTGCGTAGCAGGCCGAAAATTGATAACGGCTCAATACGTTTTTGATGAGATTGCAATGTTTGTTCGATCCATTTTTATTCCTACCCTGCTGGTCTGCGCAATCGCTGCCCCCTTCCTATTGTCTCAACACAACTCGTCGCCTGACGACGACGCCCAGTCTAAGATCGAGTCGGCGTTCCCCGGCCAACCTGCAGGATTCCCAACGATGACGAGTCCAAACGCATTTTTGCCATCCGCCAACTCGACGTTTCCAACCGCGCGACAAAGCATGTTGATCAACACGCAGAATGCGCCGGTGGGAGAATTCAATCCAGCGCAGACTTCGGCACTAACCGCCAATCCCGCAAAGCCGTTTGTGCCCTTCGGCCTTGTCTCCAATCCAACCGCGAACGCTTCGCAACCATTCCCGAACGCCACGCAACCTCTCGCAAACGCACCACAAACATTCGCGGCCGGCACACAACCGATTGCGTCGGAAATTCCGGTTAACTCGTTCGGCATCGACACGCAGAAATTCGCCCCACCGACCGGAGCTCCTACGTTTACTCCTGACACGCTGGCCGCCCAGACAACAGTTTTCCCGGGCAACCAATTCGGTCCAGATCTAACCGCCCAGCCCTTGGAATTTCTGCCAATCACCGACTTGGGCCAGATTTTCAGGTTTGACATTTCTCAGGAATGGGTCACCAGACGCTGGAAAAGAGTCTCAACTAACCACGGTGATGACAAACTTCACGGTTTCCGAGTCGCATTGGTGACTGGCACCAACTCATGGGACCTACACGGCTCTCTAACGTACTACTTCGATGACCAGCAGCGAGCCCAAAGAATCACCTATCGGGGCTGGACAGGAGACGCGACGCGGTTGATCGACTTGTTGACCAATCGTTACGATTTCAAGCCCCAAAAAACGCACTTGGCGGGGTTCTATCTTGCCAAATCGTGGGGCAGGGCAAAAAGCGGAATTCTGATGAAACATCCGGACGTCATTTATCAAGAAAACCCGTCCCAACGGCTGGGGATTGTCCTGGAAATCAATAACCCCGCAGGCTCTTTCTCACTCAGTCCAGATTTTCAATCGCTGATTGATGGTTCGCACAAGCGATGACCTGCGTCCCCGGTCGTTCGAGCGCGCTCAAAGAACCCCCGGTTCGGTCGGTCGACGGACAAACGCCTAGTGCACGTTACTCTCCCCCGGCCAAGTGATGCAACCGATCGCGTATGTTTCATTTTCCGAGGCCGAACAGTCAACTTATCTTGCAGGTACTGGCACAAATAACGCGTTGATCGTCCATCGCAATTCGTCGTCCTCACTGATCTTGATAATCCAACGCAATCACTGCATTGCTTAGTTCGTCGTGTTTGCGTTGGTAAATCGGCAAGGCAGTCAATCTTGTTTAAATGATATTGTTTGGCATGTCATTGTTCAACAATTTTTCCACCATGAATAATCTGTTTCTAGCGCCTTAGTCGCTGCGAATTTTGGAGCGATTTTTTGGACATCTCCGACACAAAAAAATATTTGAAGAAAACTTCTTGATTATCACGACCAGCCCGTTTGACAGCGATGCTAGCAGTCTTAGAATCGCTGATCTTCGCTTCAGGTTACTCGCCGGATTCGCACGAAGCGAGTTGTCAGAAAATGGATGGACGTCGATCTTGCGATCGGAAAACAGGCTGGGAAACGCCAATTCGTTTTGTTTTCCTGCCTTCTCGGATTGCTAGAAAAACGTGCCGATAAATGTGTCAGGAAGTAACTTTGTCGACTAAGGATTTGAGTTCAGGATCTGGAAATGATGCCGATCGCAGAGTTGCAAGTGCGATTGTCAATCAGTTGGCGACAAGGATCGGCCAGGATCGATTCGAATTATGGTTTGACGATCCTCAATGCATCCGCTTTTCGACGACCGAGCCGTGGCAAAAATGCATCTCCGTGTCTGCGGAAAACCAGTTCGCACTTCAGAGGCTGCAAAATACGTTTGGTCATGACATTCGTCATGTTGTTGACCGAGTCTGCGGTTCCAGTTGCCAAGTCGACTTTTGTGTTGGCTTGTCTAATGAGGCCGTTGACGTACCGAATGAGGTTGAATCGAGAGATCAACCTGAGTCCGTCGCCACTTCACTTCCTCAATCGCACGACTCTCCTCCCGTTGTAAATAAGTCAGGCGGCGATTCAAGTTTGCCTGGGGATGCAAACGTTCAAAACAATAACGGGCTTGCTCAATCCTCCCAGCCTTCAAAACCTCTGGAACGACGTTCACGGAACCTGAGTTCATTCTGGTTCGGTAGTGAAAATGCACTAGCCAAGGCAGGCGTCGACCAGCTTTTGAACAGCCCGGTCAGTTCTCTCCCTTTTTTGTTTACGGTCCAACGGGATGTGGTAAAACTCATTTGATTGAATCGATCGTGCATGGCTTTCGTCGACGGCTCAGGCTACGACGCTGTGTATTTCTGACCGCCGAACAATTCACCAGCCTGTTTGTCAGCTCGCTCAGGGGCGGGTCTGGCCTGCCCATGTTTCGACGGAAGTACCGCGACCTGGACCTGCTGGCGATTGATGATGTGCAATTTCTGGCGGGGAAACGCGCTACATTGAACGAGTTCCAATACACGATCGACAATCTCATTCGAAATGGGAAACAGGTCGTCGTATCTTCGGATCGACCTCCATTGGAATTGAGTGCCTTGGGGGCTGAACTGAACACTCGTTTGACAGCCGGGCTGGCGTGCCCTTTGCGGTATCCGGGTTTTGAAGGACGACTGAATATTCTTCATCGCATGTGTAACGAGCGTCGATTCCGGCTTTCGACCAAAGTCCTCGAATTGATTGCAGAGCGTCTAACGCGGGATGTACGCCGACTATCCGGTGCGATTAATCGGTTGCATGCCGTCGCAATCTCAACGAACTCCAAAATCACGCCTGAAATGGCCCAGTCAGAACTGTGCGAGCTTTTCGCGGCAGGCAGCGGAAATGGAACTTCGTTGTTGAATATCGAGCAGGCAGTTTGCGAGTTCTGCGGGATCAAGGCAAAAGACCTGAGGTCGTCCAGCCGCCGAAAACAAATTAGCACCGCCCGCATGTTGGCCATGTTTCTTTCGAGAGAATACACCTCTTCGGCGCTTTCTGAAATTGGAGACTATTTTGGTGGGCGTAGCCACTCGACGGTAATTGCAGCGAAACGAAAAGTCTCGAACTGGCTGGAAAATAATGAAGGCGTCACTTTGCCAAATGCGACTTATCCAGCCCGAGAAGTGATCAGTCGTATCGAATCCAATCTGCGCATTGGTTAATCGCGGGCGTCGGCAAAAATCGGTTTAACGGCCATCCTCTGTGCTAGCCCAATCCGGCCGGTTGTTATTGACGTTGTGTTGATTTCAGGCCAAGATCCGCGACCATTGCTGAATCTTGACGTTCCATTTGAAACTGATTTTCAGCATCGCAAGGTCCCGTCGTCTTGATTCCCTGATGAAACCATTCTTCATAGCCGTCTGGCATTCACTCCGTTATCGCTGGGCGATCGCTGGTGCGCTGAGCTGTTCGTTTTTGATTGCGGTAATCTGGAGTGCCAGCATCTCGACCGTCTTTCCCGTCGTGAAAATCGTTCTGGAGGGGGAGACCGTTGAATCGTGGATTCAGCATGAAATTGAAGACGGAAAGCAGAGCCAGCAAATCGTCGAAGAGGAAATCAAGTCGCTGGAAGCATCGTTAGCGAATGCCCCGGCGGACGAAGCCATCAAGCTTTCCAACAAACTGAATCTCAAAAAGAACCGCCTGATCGCCGAGAAGAAGTCGGTGGAATGGTTCAACAAGGCCCAGCCAATTCTAAAAAAGTATGCGCCTGGGACCGCGTTCCAGACCTTGGTTGTCGCCTTGATCTGGCTGTTGAGTGTCACGCTGATCAAAGGAATTTTATTGGTCGTCGGTGCAATCCTCGATGCACGCGTTGCCAACCGGACGGTAATGGACCTGCGTCGAATTTACTACCGAAAAGCGCTCGAGTTGGACCAACGCCGAATCGACATGATCGGCACTTCCAACATGATGACGCATTTGTCGCACAACATGATGATGATCAGCATCGGATTGCGAATGTTCTATGGAAAATGCATCCGTGAGCCTCTGAAAATGATCAGCTGCCTGGCGGTTGCCGCCTGGATTTCGCTCCCTTTGCTATTGATTTCACTGGTGATTGTGCCCGCCGGTGGATTTGTCATCCACTCCGTTTCCCGGCGAATGAAGCGTTCGACGCAGACCGAAATGTCCGGTATGTCGGATGTTTTTCAAACGCTAATTGAAACTTTTAAAGCCGTCAAAACCGTCCGAATCTTCAATCGGGAACGATCCGAGCGTCACCGTTTCAAACGCAATTCTCAGACGCTCTATAGGATGACCGTCCGAATCGCGCTTTACGATTCACTACTAAGGCCGATCACGGAAGTGCTGAGCATTATTTCCATCTCGCTTTCCATGCTGGTCGGTGCGTATTTGGTGTTGAATCAGGAAACCAGCCTATTAGGCATTCAAATCAGCACAACTCCGATGAAGCCCGCAACATTGCTGTTGTTCTATTCGATGCTTGCGGGTGCGGCCGATCCGGCTCGGAAAATGAGTGAGGTGATCAACGCCATCGTTCGAGGCGCAACCGCCTGTGACAATCTGTTTCGCACGTTTGGGCGCGAACCCCTGGTGGCTGCCCCAGAGCACCCAATCCCGGTTCCGAAGCACAAGGAAAGCATCGAATTTGAGGGGGTCATCTTTGGTTATCTGCCTCGTCAACCCGTTCTGCGCAAACTCAATCTGCAAGTCCCCTTTGGTCAAACCTTAGCAATTGTGGGTGGTAATGGCTCTGGTAAGTCAACCTTGATGAATTTGCTGACGCGATTTTATGATCCGCACGCCGGCCGTGTCCTGATGGATGGCCAGGACATCCGCCAAATGAATCCCAAAAAGATTCGTCAACAAATGGCCTGGGTGACGCAGGATTCTATCCTGTTTAAAGGGAGCGTTTGGGAAAATATCCGCTACAGCAATCCCTGGGCCAACGAAGACGACATCATGCGTGCGATCAAGTTAGCCAGGATCGATGATTTCGCTGACAAATTTGAAGACGGATATGACTCCCAGGTCGGTGACGACGGAAAGCAGCTTTCGGCTGGGCAAAGGCAACGTGTCGCGTTGGCCAGGGCGATTCTGGCCGACCCCCGAATTCTGATTCTCGATGAAGCGACCAGTCAAATCGACGGGCATACCGAAGGCCTGATCCTCGATTCGCTGCGCGATTTCATCAAGCAGAGAACGACATTCATCGTCACGCATCGACCTTCTTCTCTGAAACTTGCGGATCGAGTCATCGTGATGGAACTCGGCAGGCTGATTCACGACAGCTCCGTGGCGGACGCCAGTAGCCATTCCATCGCATTTCAAAATCTCTTCCAGAAATCTGCGTGATTGGCCGCCCGCCCGCAGATTTCGTCGACGGGTACTCCAGCCGCTAGCGTCAGTGATTTCGGCTGGTCTTTCACTTTTTTTGACTAATTGTTAATCTTCGGCTGTCGCAGAAAATCCCGAAATTTCCCGCGGCCAATCTATCGAGACCAGACCCACTTCAGCAAATAGTCGCCTCAGGACGAAGCATGAGACTTTTTGGCAAATCCCGCAGACAAAATGCCGCGCAAAATCCGCCCCGACGGCGGGTGTTGTTTGTTTCGCATGAAGCGACTCGAACGGGCGCACCCAAAATCATTTTGAACATCCTCAAACACTTTCATCACACTTGCGACATTCAATGTGAATCAGTGCTACATTCTGGCGGTCATTTGGCCGAAAGTTTTGGTGACTTTTCCATTGTCGACTGCTTAAACGCTCCCAAGGAACCATGCGAGGAACTCAGAAAACGAGTCAATCGTGTGGTGACTCGTGAAAAGGGAAATCCGCCGATCCTTGCGATTTGCAACAGCATGGAATCCCGTTTCATCACGAAAGAACTTTTTGATCACAAGATTCCAACCATCTCACTGGTTCACGAATTGCCCTCGTCCTATACCGAGGATGATTACCAGAATGTATTTGACATCTCGAACAAGGTGGTATTCCCGGTGCATGCGGTCCGCGACGCCGCCGACAGCAAGATCCCGATCCCGGCAGGAAAATCGGTCGTTCTGTCTCAAGGTCTTTTAAATCCAAAATTTGGAACCGGGATTGCCCGAGACAAGGCCAGAATTCAGATTCGCCGCGAGCTCGGTTTGCCAGAGAATTCGTTTATCGTGTTGGGTTGCGGTACTTTGGATTTACGGAAAGGCATTGATCATTACGCGGCGATTGCCCGCAAGGTTGTTGAAACCAACAAGACCAAATTGCCCATTCATTTTGTCTGGGTCGGTGAAGGCCCACGCTGGACCCATTCAACCTATCACTATGTGAAACTGGATTTGGACAAATCGCCGGCTCGCGAAAACGTGCACTTCATCGGAGAGCGCGCCGATGTCGAACCCTACTTCGTTGGCTCGGATGCATTCATGATGTCTTCTCGTGTCGATCCTTTCCCCTGCGTCATCCACGAATCGATGGCCGCCGGATTGCCGATCATTGCCTTCGATAATTCCGGCGGTGCTCCCGAGGCAATCGACAATGGAGCCGGTTTTGTCGTACCCTACGCCGACTACGAACAGTCAGCCAGCATTCTCAAATTGCTGGCCTGCCAACCAGATGTGGCCAACGGGATGCGAGAGCGTTCGCTGGAACGAGTCCATTCGAGATATCGTTTCGAGGATTACGCCGAGAAACTGATCGATCTGAGTGAAAGCATCATTGATCAGCGAATCCGAGCCCAGAGCCATCTTAGTGAACCTCGGCACGCCGCCTGAATTCAGTCGCTAATCGCGGCGATCCAATTCCGGCTGACGTCCCCTTACGAAAATCGGGATTGGCTATTTCGATGCCTGACTCAACCGATCGCACGTCTCGACGACGGCGTCGTGTCGCTCCAGGATATTCTCGCCCTCGCGAATCCGTCGATGAACTTCGTCTTCGACGATGGGCTTGGGAAGATAGTCATCCGCGCCGCAACCAAAAACCTGGTCCAGGGCTTCCGCTCCTGTTTCGGCCGTCAACATGATAATGTAGCTGCGGCGGTCGCAATCGAGATCACGCAGCGTCCGGATCAACTCCAACCCGCTCATTCCCGGCATTTTCCAATCCACGATCAGCAATCGCGGCGCACCCGCTGCAGATGCGATTTCAAGCGCCTGCCTGCCATCATTGGCCACGACCGGCTCGAAACCCCACTTTTTGAGCAGTTTCGACATGGTGGCGCAAATGATAGGGCAGTCGTCCACAATTAACGTTTTCATTTTTTTGATCCGGTCAGACGGTCGGTTAACATTGCAACTCGGTATCTCGTTGGCAATTAAAAACTACGTCAGATCCTGCAACTAGCAACTAACTGCAAGGGCCACAAGCGAAATTTTCGCAGAAGATCAGCTTGACGATGATAACGACATTTCCGTTTGTTCAGTTTTCCGGAAACATGCCGTCGTAAACTTTCGCTACGCCACGCGCCATACTGACGTCCGATAGCTCCTGCCTTTGACGGATCAAACAGCTGCGGCTCATGGCTTGCCAGCGCTCGTTATCGCCAACGAGATTAGCCAATTGAATGGCCAGGTCTTCCGCGTCGGCTGGTTCAACGATCAACCCGTCGACGCCATCACGAACGGCTTCCGGAATCCCTTCGACACGACTGGCGACGACTGGGATGGCATTGGCCATTGCCTCAAGCACGACCATCGGCAGACCCTCACCATAGAGACTGGGAAGCACAAACAAGTCCATCTGCTGCAGTTGAACATTCACATTGGTTTGAAAACCGGTCCACTCAATCAAATCCTCGATTCCGAGTTTCCTGACACGACATAAAACTTCCGTTTGATATTCAGCCGTCTCAAAAGGACCGACGGCTCGCAATTGCACCGGCACACCCCGTTGTTTCAATATCGCCATCGCATCCAGCAATACTTCGGTACCCTTGCGGGGACGAAATAGTGCCATCGTGCCCAAGGTCCAGGTTTTGCATGGGTTGGACCGAATCGGCGGGCGTTCCATTGCGACGCCGTTGGAGACGACTTTGATTTTGCCTGGGTTATGCCCCAGTCCATGCATATACTCTCCCAAGCTGTGAGAAACGCAGATCATTTGGTCGACCCCGCGGAGGTTCCAGCTCTCGATCAGGGTGTTCATCCGGTTTGCCAATCCACGCTCGGAATCTCGGCCCACAGGACTGTGAACATGATAAACCAGCGGGCATTTCAGTTTTCGAGCGGCCCATTTCGCCACCATCAAGGTTCGAGGCGTATGTGCATGCAGCAGCGAATAGTGGTTATCGCGAAATACTTTGACGATTTGCGACACGCATCGAAAATCGAATTTTGACTTCATCGGGGTCTCGTACAGTTCGCTTCGGGTGGAGTTTCGAACTTGGGGAAACTTGACCGGTTTGACACAGGCGAATCCAACCTCGTAGCCAAATTCCGGCAGCGCCAGCGCCAGCAGATCCTGCACTCGCTCCGCACCTGAAAAGTGCTCACCATTGATAAGGTGCAAGACTTTTTTTGTGCCAGCCCTGATTGAAGAACGATCAGGTTTCGATAGAGAAGTAGCTTTAACGATCACGGGGCTATCCACAGAAAACAGGCTTTTTCAACCTTACGTTTTTCCTGGGCCCAAACCCCAAACTTTCATTGATCGGACGATTCTCAAGCCGTTCAAAAGTTGGCGCTTTCCGCACAGCCGATACAACTGGCGCTATTTAAATGGCGAACGGACGCATGCCGCGAGCTCATTTCCAGGCGAGTTCGACAACGCCCCATTGACCACGGTTTTCGTCCACGGACATGATCAGGCGTTCAATCCCTTTGCTGAACTTATCGCGACACCGCAGCATTAGTTGTTCAGCAAGATAGCGTGCCAGAAGTTCGGCAGTGGTATTGGGGATGGGCAGCAGGACGCAGTCTTCCAGTGGAAACACCCAGCGTTTGTTTTCGAACGTTGCAATCACCTCGTTATCCTGTTCGATGACTCTGATCATCGCATGCTGAGTTGGCAACAGAACATGGTGATCCAATTGGTTCACGATCTCGGTTAATGCATCGCGCAACGCGATGAAATCCACAACATAACCGTTTTCGTCGAGTGGGCCCGCGATTTCACATTTCACTCCATAGTTATGCCCATGCAGAGACTCGCAGATGTTGCCGTTAAATGTAATAAAATGCGCAGCACTGAAAACAAGGTTTTCTTTTTCCAGGCAGACTCGGTAGGAATGGTTTGGCATTGATTCGACAGACTCACAAAATCACAAACAACACATCATCGAAAAGGTGGCTCGATTCGACCAGTCTGGATTGCCACAAACAGGCTGGCCGCGATCAAATCGGCCGTGGTTCCAGGATTCCGTCGATGACCATCGGATCTTAGCCAAAAATCCAGCTCGCCGACACGCGACCAAAAAAGTTCTGACCAATCCTCCGCTTGCGTCACATCGTTTTCAAATGCCTCGAGCGCCTTCCTTGCCAACATCTGGGCGTGCACGGCGGTCTCTTCGCCGCATTTCCTCTGAATCAGGCTGTCGGTAAATCGAGCCATCAAGGAAACGTGCGCAAAAACAATCGCCTGACTGAGCGAGGCAAATCGCGATCGTCCTTCAATTAGCAATGGCACCCCATCATCAAGAACATTTTCAAAATGCGTCGTATATTGTCGTGCGATACGATCATGGGATTCCGCAGTTCGCATCGCAGCCATCAGATCTTGGGGACCGTGTGAGTGACGAACGTCCCGATCATCAATGGATCCCAAACCTCCCGGTCTGGCATTTCGAATCGCCGTGTAGACCAGTTCACCATCATGCATCGTCAGCTCATCCCAAACCCGTTGAATGGAATCCCGATCCAGATCCTCGGAACCACGGATCGCTTTCGCCAACGGCGCGATCAGCAGGACCAAGCCGAGATTGGTATTGGTGCCAGTACACTTTTGCGTGTGATCGACGGCTGCCAGAATTGTTTTACCCAGTGGAGCGTCGGCGTACTTGTCGATAATCTGGCCGAACAGGACCGCACTGACCATAAAATCCTCGAGGCAAAGGTCTTCAAAATCCGCGCCTCGATGTACATTCCCCGGCTTCGGCGCGGCCACCTCAAGCAGACACGACAACGTCACGTTTTGACCGGTGGAGAAAATGCGATCCTTCAATGCCGGCTCTGTGAGGGTTTAGTAAAATGTGTCGATCAATCGTTAAGTTGGCCGTTTTTTCGAAACGGAAGCCGGCCGTTGCCAATTCACGCAACGAACCAATACCGGGACCACTGAGATTACGTGTTCTTTCGCAGGAAACGTCCGACCGTTTGTTCTACCTCATCGGGAGCGTCCTCGACAACGTAATGTCCAGCATCCGGAATCTCTTGCACAGACGCTTGAGGCCAGTGTCGCTGGAAACGCCGGAGACACTCCGGCCGGAAACACCAGTCCTTCATGCCCCAGGTTAACAGAATTGGCCACGCCGACAGATCCGCAAGCCTTTGTTCAATGTCTGACAGGATCGACCAGGTTCGATGCCGGCGACTTAAAGGAATATCCTTGACGAACTGATAGACGGCGACGCGATGATCCCAACTGTCATAAGGATACAGGTATCCCTGGGAAATCCTGGCTGGAAGTCCCCCTTTTTGCTCGGTCGCCATAAAAGTTGCAGCTCGCGCGAACAGGTTCAATCCCTGCACGCCGATCCTGCCAACGATTGGCCAGCGGCACACCCGGATTCGAAAGGGAATGTAGGGAGGTGGAAAAGCGCCCGTGTTGAACAACACAATTTTTCGGAACCTCGACTTGCGAGCCAGTAACGCGCCCAAACCAATGGCGCCACCCCAATCGTGAGCCATCAGGGTCACGTTCTGCAAATCCAGTTCATCGACCAGCTGGCAAAGATTCTCGATATGATTTTGCAGGCAATAATCGTAATCCACCGGTTTGTCACTTAGCCCGCAGCCCAGGTGATCGACCGCCACGACACGATGTTCCGCGCTTAAATAACCGATCAGTCTGCGCCAATAAAACGACCAGGTCGGATTGCCATGGACCATCAATACCGTTGATCGCCCCTCCGCTGGCGAATCATTCTCGTCAACATAATGGAGCTGATGATTGTCAATGTTGACAAAGTTCGATTGGAAGGGGTACTCGCATTGCCACGGAAACGGCTCTCCTGGCTGGGCTGCAGATACTACAGCAGTCATTGTCTGACGCGAACCTGCTGAATCCGTAGCTTTGATAATGGATGACATTGCGGCCGACACGAACGAATCACATGGAAAACGTGTCAGTTTAGCAGGCGATTGGCGGGCTCGTCAGGCCTGAAGTTTTTCATGAGAATGATCCACTTGTGGGTTAACACGTGCGATCGAATTGAATTTACTGGACGTCGCCACTTCTTTATTCATGGATGCAAAACACTGGGAAGCGTAGCGCTCCGCCGTCCGATTGGGTGTTCTTACAAATACCAGTTTTTTTTTGGTTGATCCGAATTAATGCCAATCCGGTGACCGAGCGATGTGTTAGCGCTGCAGCAAGTATGGATTGTCGCCCGGATTGCAACCGCGGAAAATGAAAGAGATCCAACGGTAAACGGAAACACCGACAATGTTGCGGTCTGCCCAAGTCGCCGACTCCGGGAAACTTGACAGATAGGGCCAATCTTCCGGTCGCTGATCGGCGGGCCAGTAGAGCACGTTCCTAGCCAACCGTTGCAATGAGTTGACAGTGAACAAATCATAATCGCCGACGACGCCGCCCGTATCTTCAATCGCGTAGATGCCATGGCGACTAAGTGACGGAAACAAAGCTTCAAAGCTCCCGAGTTGGTGTTCGACGAGGTGACTTCCGTCATCAATGACGACATCCAGATTTCCGCCAATCTCATCAAGGAATTCTTGCAAGAAGGATCCGTCACCTTGGTCCCCAATAAAAACGCGACGCCGACCGCCTTCGAATTGTTTGCATTTGGGATCGATGTCGATTCCGTAGATCTCGGCATTTGGGAAAAACTCTTCCCACATGCGAATGGAAAAGTCGTTTTGCAAGCCGATCTCACAAACCTTTTTGACCTGCAGTCGGATGTCACGAAAGTGCATCCAGTAATAGGGCAGATAGTTGTGGGAACGTTTGGAAGGTTTGTATTTGCGTCCCAGTTCCTCCAAAGGATTGTTCGGATCGACGAAAAAAGGATAGGGGCTTGCCGGAGTTTCATCCGTTGATTCCGGGAATCTGAATTCCCGATGGGTTGGTGGCTGCACCGGTTTGGAACGAAACAGCTTTTCCGGTCGCAAATTCTTCAGGATGCGTTTTGCGGTTACCGCCATCGGGAGATCCTTAACCGTTAGTCAGTGTGTTGCCTGGAACCAGCGAGCGGGTTGGACGGCAGGCCAAAGATTCGCGAGAACAATGATTTGCGGGCCGGTGGCGGCGTTATTGGTGGTGGTTCAAACACGATTCGCCGAACCTCCTGGTCCGCGTCCCGGTTTCGTGCAATCGCAGTCGGGTGGCCGGTAATGCTCATAGGATGGGTCAACCGATTGGCCATCGGGCTCGACTCGTCAAACGTATGAGTCGCATTTTGACCAAAACCGATGTTGGTCACCAAGTTTTGCTTGGGCAGGACGGACAGTCCATTATTGGCCCAACTTGCAAATGTCCAGCTGTAGTCCCACGTATTGATTTCCCCAGAGCTCTGCCGATCAAAAATATCGTTCCAGAAATTTCGCTCGCGATCATCCACGGTAAATTTGTCCAGAACCTTTTTTCGGATTTCCCGCGACCGCCAAAGTCGCATATCCAAGTCATAAAGATTCCACGCTCGACGCCAACTGGCCCAACCCCAAATCAAAGGATACTTGGAAAACCGGTAACTATATTTGCCATACCCGGACGTGGGATAGCTGTTCCCACTAATCGTCATCACCCTTGGCTCGTTGGCGTATCGCTCGAGGAGTTCGCGACAGAAGTCAAAGAAGCTTTTGTTGGGAACACAGTCGTCTTCGAGAATGATCAGCCGTTCATGCTGCTCGAAGCCCCACGTAACTGCTTGTGCGATTTGAGCTCGGCAACCAAGGTTGTCCGTCGAAAAACGCGAATCCACCGCGCAGTCCCAGTCAATTCTTGTGACAATCTCTTTTGTCTGTTGCACCAACTCCAAATCGTTTTGCCGATCGGAACGCGGACCATCACCGGCAATCAGCAGATGTTTGGGCTTTTGTTGCGCGATCGCATCAAACACATGCGACGTCAAACCAGGTCGGTTAAAGACGCACAATAAGATGGGAACGTCAAAAGGCATATGATCGCGTAGTGAATCCGGGAACGGGCAGAATTCAGGCCGTAGAGTCCGCGGACTATAGACAAATCCCGTAAACGGGCACAAGTCGTATTCAAAAGTCGAATCTGCTGGCAGTCCTGTGAGTTGCTTTCAAATCGACTTGGAACCCGATGGCCGATGGAATAGATTGTTCGCGACCGCAACGTGCCGATCGAAAGGACTCGATGAAAGTCGCCATTTTCTCACCCTATGCAACCGTCGTTCCGCATTTTGAGACCGAACTGGATATAGCGCAGCAACACCTCGATCAGGGCGATGAGGTTGAGTTCGTAAACTGCATCGGCGAATTGGCAAACTGCGATTTCAATGAAAACCGGGATCCAGCTCGCTGCCAGCAATGTATCGGTCGGCGCGAAATGGGTTTGGAGCTTTTGCGCCCCCAGGTCCCGGCATTCAATTTCCAAGCCGCTGCGACGTCGGCCAAACTCGATATTCAGACGGATTTTGATTCGATCCAGGAATTGAAGGCCTACCAGAAAGACGGGTTTGATATCGGTTACGCAGCCCTGTCCTCACTGGTTTCCATCTGTCGGGATCCCGATCCGGATATCGTTGAACATCGAGAACTGATAGGCCGATTTTTGAAGTCGGGTTGGCAAACTTACGAGCGCTCTCGCTCGTACCTGGCACAATCTCGACCCGATCGCGTTTATGTATTCAACGGACGGTTCGCTGCGATGCGCGCCGTGTTCCGCGCTTGCCAAGCCGAGCGAGTCGAGTGCTTCCTGCACGAACGAGGGTGCGATTTGCAGCATTATGAGTTGGCGAAAAACCACATGTTGCATGACATCGGTGCGATCGAAAACGTCATTCGGAATTTTTGGGAGCGGGCGTCTCAAAACCCTGATCGAGGTCAAATCGCGGCACAGTGGTATCTTGACCGCTTCAATCGAGTGGAGAGGAATTGGCACTCATTTGTAAAAGACCAGCAGACAGGTCAACTTCCCATTGATTGGAACGCCGGCAAGAAAAACATTGGGATCTTTTGCTCTTCTGATGACGAGTTCGTGGCGATTGGAGATAGTTGGCAGCACAGGCTGTACGCCAACCAAGTGGAAGGGGTCGCGGCAATCGCTCAATCCATCGCCAAAACCGAACCGTCTATCCATTTCACGCTTCGCGTCCACCCGAATCTCAAGGACGTCCATAATCGAAGAAAATCGGAAATGCTGGGGTTATCGTTCCCCAATTTGACCGTCGTCCCGCCGGAATCGCCGATTGACACCTACGAACTGCTCCGCGCTTGCGATTCCGTGGTGACTTTCGGTTCCAGCGTTGGCATGGAAGCCGTTTATTGGGATCGCCCGTCCATCTTGATCGGCCCCTGCTACTACCAGAATCTGGGTGGACTTTATCGACCGATCGACCATCAGCAGACTCTCGACATGATTTGCGGTGATCTAAAACCATTGCCCAAACAGGGAGCCTTGATGTATGGTTTTTGGTTTCAAACACGCGGTCACCAACATCGATATTACCGTGCCAGCGGCCTTTTTGAGGGCTCGTTCAAAGGCGAGGTGCTTTATGCGAGACCCGAGAAAAAATCGTTGGGGGAGAAAATCAAGAAAAAGACGCAAAAGCTGGTCAAATCGTTAACCGCGAAACGATAGTCCGCGAGGCCCGAACTTCAACTTAAAAAGTGCTTGCAAAACAGGTTTCATTTAACCCACTTCGAGGCGTTCAAAGAGTCGCGATTCGTCTTGTCGGAATCGGTAACGTGGGATAGCTTAACCTTCCCCACGACCATTACGAGGAACATGGATGTTCTGGATCTGCCTTTCAACCTGCTCTAGCGTCAACCCTTGGATGGCCGGAATATCTTCCGCTTGCCGCCAGTTCAATGCGCTTTTCATGGAAACGATCGGAGCATTCGAACGCGGGGAACAGTACTCGACTGGGTCACTCTCTGGACGCACAATTGCTGGAGGCCAACGTGCTGCCGTACGGTAAACAAACAATCGATGATGACGACATCCAAGCCGTAGTAGAAGCCTTGAGGTCGGACTGGCTTACGACCGGACCGAGGATTCAGCAGTTTGAAAGTGCGTTTGCCAAGGCAACGGATTCCATTCACGCGGTCGCTGTCAGCAGCGGCACCGCGGCACTTCATACGGCGATGTTTGCCGCCGGAATCGGCAACCGATCCAAAAGCAATCGCGGATCTTCCACAGCTCAAGCGGACGAAGTCATCGTGCCGGCCATCACGTTCGTTGCGACAGCCAACGCGGCAGTGTACGTCGGTGCAAAACCCGTATTTGCGGACGTTGATCCGCAGACATTGCTGATTGACCCGGCCGACGTGTTAGCGAAAATCACTGACAACACGCGGGCGATTGTTGCGATGGATTACGCCGGCCAACCGTGCAATTACGCGGCGTTACGCGAGATCGCCGATCAGTACGATTTGATTCTGATTGCCGATGCCTGTCATTCACTGGGCGGAAGTCTCAACGCTCGGCGAGTCGGCAGCCTGGCGGATTTCAATTGTTTTAGCCTGCATCCAATCAAACAAATCACGGCAGGTGAGGGAGGCGTCGTTACCACAAACGATACGGCCGCCGCCACCGCCATGCGTTCGTTCCGCAATCACGGGATCAGTACCGACCATCATCAGCGCGAGCGAATGATCAGCCATCGGTACGCGATGGAAGCACTTGGGTTCAACTATCGCATCACGGATTTCCAGTGCGCTTTGGCGTTTTCTCAACTGCAAAAACTCGATCTTTTCACGCAACGCAGAAATGAAATCGCCGGACTCTACGATGCATTGCTTGCAGCCATCCCCGGCATCGAACCGCTGGCAAAGAGCCGAGGTATTCGACACGCCCACCATCTTTACGTGATCCGTTGTGAAGCAATCAAAACGGGAATTGGCCGGGATGACTTGTTCGAGTCGTTGAGGAATCGCGACATCGGGGTCAACGTTCACTACCAGCCCGTATACCAACAACCGTTTTATCAATGTTTATTGAAAAGCGACGAACCGAACTGCCCGAATGCCGAGCGTGTTTATTCGGAAATCCTCTCGCTGCCAATTTTTCCGTCCATAACTGAACAGGAAGTTCATCAGGTCGTCAGTGCCATTTCGGAGATTGTTGCTCCTGAACCGGCCCTCAAAATCTCTGCCTGAATTCGCTTTTGTCATGAAGACCGTTGCCATTATCCAAGCCCGTTTGGGAAGTTCGCGACTGCCCGGGAAAGTTTTCTGCGACATCGGCGGCCAGCCGATGCTGGCCCGCGTCTACGAGCGCGTGGCAAAATGCCAAAACGTAGACCAAGTCGTCATAGCCACCACCACACATCAGAATGATCGGCTGATCGTTGATTTCTGCGAGCAGAACCAATGGCCCTGTTTTGCCGGAAGCCAAGAGGACGTGCTTAACCGGTACGTGAATGCTGCCAGGCAATTCCAGGCTGACCGGATTGTTCGTATTACTTCCGATTGCCCCCTGATTGATGCCGGAATCGTCGATCAGGTTGTCCAACAGATGGATCTTGATTCCACAGCGGAATATGCGGCCAATTTCTTCCCGCGTCGCTGGTACCCACGCGGACTGGATGCAGAAATCGTTGCCCGAGACACGCTGGAACACGTCGACAGAGTTGCGACATTGCCCAGCCATCGAGAACATGTGACGTTGTACATTTATCGAAATCCGGAGCATTTCCGAATGGCTGCGGTTTGTTGTCGGCAGGATTATTCACAGTTTAGGTGGACCGTTGACACTCAAGACGACTTGATATTGGTTCGCAAGATTTATCAGTATTTCGAAAACCAAGATTTTGCGTGGATGGATGTTCTCGCAGCCTTCCGGGAACGGCTCGAATGGTTTGAGGTGAATCGGAATATAGCTCAAAAGGTGGCGTAATGGATGATTGCCGACTGAAACTGCTGATCCGTGCCGATGCAGGTCCAAAAATTGGCACAGGTCACGTGATGCGAATGATCGCGTTGGGACAGGCGTGGAAACGTCTTCACGGAGAAACGACATTCGTATGTGGAGACCTTCCCCGCGGACTGATGAACCGAATCAGCCGGGAAGGATTCGCGATCTACCAGATCGCCGACGCCACGGGTGACAAAAACGATGCGCGGCAGACTGTCGAGATTGCCACCGTTTGCCAGCCGGACTGGATCGTTCTGGACGGCTACCGTTTTGATGATTCGTACCAGCGTGTGTTTGCCAACACTCCGGCAAAGTTGATGGTCATGGATGACTTCAGGCACGCCAGCCATCAACATGCTGATTTGGTCTTGAACCAAAACTTGCACGTCAACAAGGCCGCGTTCCCGCATCCATCGAATCGCCCCGAATGCCTGGGGGGACCGCAGTATGCTTTGCTACGACGGGAATTCTCGGACGTCGACAGTTCGCGGAAACGCATCTTCTCTACCGCAAGTCGAATCCTTGTCAATTTTGGAGGGGCGGATCCGGACAACTGGACGCTTCGTACGCTCCAGGCGCTTTCCGATCTCAGCCGCCCGCGCCTGGTCGTCGACTGCGTCGTGGGCGCCTGTTTCCAACACATGGAACAGGTCCAGGCACTGAAGAAAACGGCGAATATGCATTTGCGAATCCACCGCAACATTGACCGCATTGATACGCTGATGGAATTCGTTGACTTGGCCGTCTCCGCTGGCGGGTCGACGTGCTACGAATTGGCTCGGTACGGTGTGCCGACGATCGTGATTCCGATTGCCGAAAACCAGCACCCCGTCGCAACGGCCATGGCTGAATCCGGTGCCATGGTCACGTTGCCCGGTTGGCACGACCAAATCCAGAGTATTCCCTCGAACATCGATTCGACACTTCGAAGAATGTTGCGGCGCGTGATGAACAACCGCGAGCACAGAGAACAGATGTCTGCCTGCGGTCGCCAGATCGTCGATGGACAGGGCGCGCATCGCATCGCGCGTCGACTGTCGGCAAGCTGCTACACGCTGCGTCCGGCCACGCTGGACGATGCGCAATTGATTTGGAATTGGCGTAATCATCCAGAAGTCCGCGCGCTTTCTTTTAGTGAACAACGAATTGCTTTGGGCAGCCATCAATCCTGGATGCGGCAGAAGCTGGCTGATCCAAACTGCGTCTATTGGATCGCCCTAGACAAATTCGGTCTGCCGGTCGGCCAGATTCGATGTGACGTGGATGCAGCCGGCTCCGCAACCGTCAATGTGATCGTTGAACAGGGAAGGCGTGGTACGGGCATCGGCACCGTTCTGATCAAACTCGCGATGGATTCGATGTTCGAACAGGGACTGGCGCGGCAGATGATGGCTCAAATCAGGCCGGTCAACATCGCTTCCGAGCGGGCGTTCCGGAAAGTCGGCTTTCAACCGATTGCGCCAACCACCCTCAACGGCAAACTCGCGAGTCAATTCGTTATGAAACAGGAATGGCTGTCTGCCCCGCATTTGACATCGAGGCATCCGCTGAAAAAATCAGCATAAATTGGTCCACAACATGGAAATCAATCATCGGAAAATCGGTAGTGGCTGTCCGGCCTATATTATTGCGGAACTTTCCGCCAATCATGGGCAGTCATTCGACCGCGCGGTTGAATTGATCCACCAAGCCCATCGCGCCGGCGCCGACGCGGTAAAACTTCAGACTTACACCGCCGACACCCTCACCCTAAATTCAGAAAACCCTAATTTTCGTATTCAGCAGGGGTCGGCCTGGGATGGACAAAGCCTGTACGAGCTTTATCAATCAGCCCAAACACCTTGGCAATGGCATCGAGAACTCAAAGAGATTGCGAATCAACTGGGAATCGAATTGTTTTCCAGCCCTTTTGACGCAACCGCCGTCGAATTCCTGGAGACGATTGAAGTTCCCGCTTACAAAATCGCGTCCTTCGAAATCGTCGACATCCCTTTACTCCGAATCGTAGGCCAACAGCGGCGCCCGGTCATCGTCTCAACAGGCATGGCTTCCCTGGACGAAATTGAATTGGCTGTCGCGACGCTTAATGAGGCCGGCGCCTCGGATATCGCGCTACTGAAATGCACCAGTGCCTATCCTGCTGCCCCTTCATCGATGAACCTCAGGACTCTTCCGGATCTCGCATTTCGGTTTCAGGTCCCCGTCGGCCTTTCGGACCACACGTTGACCAGCCAATCCGCACTGGTGGCCGTCGCACTGGGTGCAAGCATTATCGAAAAACACCTGACGATCTCTCGCGCCGAGCCAGGCCCCGACAGTCATTTCTCTTTGGAACCCGATGAGTTCCAGCAACTTGTCACCGACGTTCGAGTTGTCGAGCAAGCGTTGGGACAAATCCACTATGGCCCCACCGAAGAGGATGCCAAAAGCATCGCCTTTCGTCGCTCGCTGTTCGCCGTCCGAGACATTGTCGCCGGCGAACCTTTCACGAACGAGAATGTTCGTTCGATTCGGCCAGGGCAGGGGATGGAGCCTAAATACCTGGACGAAATCTTGAGCAAATATGCCGCTGAAGCCGTCCCACGTGGGACGCCTTTGAGTTGGAAGCATGTTGCTTAGCGGAAAACATGACTTTGAAAGCTCTCGAAACTTTTAAGAGCGCCAAATTTTCGAACCGTCGCGAACCGACGTAGGTGTTTTGACGCTTTTTGACAGCACTTTTGGGCCAGCACGTTGAAATGTGCCGGATCGAACGTTTTGCCGATGTTTGTGAAATGGGTGCTGCCAATTGATCTTGGTTAATCCCGCCCGGAACGACTACAACAAAGACCACAAGTTTCGCATCACGTACGGCTTCGTCCCAATATCGCAGTGGCATCTCTGTTTTAACATTTTCAGTGCGGTATTGGTTCCGACCCGGGTGAATCGGATTCGATCATTGACATTGGCTCAGGTTGATGGATTCCGGTTCTGCCAGGGAACCTTGAATCAGTTGAACGGATCCGCATGTGACTTTTGCAGGGAAGCAATTTCGAAAATCGGATTATGAAAAACCTGAATCGAGCGTTACGGATGACGCTCAAATATCGTTGGTCTCTGATTACGTCTTTTGTTTGCAGCGCGCTGGTGGCCGTGCTCTGGTCTGCAAATCTCGGCGCGGTCTATCCATTTGTAGAAGTCGTCCTGCATGGCAACTCCTTTCACCAATGGGCGGAAAACCAACAGACCAATTCTCAACTGCTCCTTCGCGAGCATCAGGCCAAACTTGCCGAGCTTAACCGTGAACTCGAGCAGGCCAAGGGTGATGCTGCCAAAGATATCCAGGGCCAAATCCTGACGTGCGAATACGACATAAAAACCCAGAAAGCCAAGCTGGCGGCGACCCAACGGCTGACTCCCTACATCAAGAAATACACCCCCAAAGACCCCTTCGCCACCTTGGCGGCGCTGATGGGGATCCTGTTTTTGGGCACCATCGTACGCGGCATCTTTTTGATCGGCAGCATGGTCTCGGTTGCGCGCGTCGGCCAACGAACCATGCTGGACCTGCAAAACGATGTGTTTCGAAATGTGCTCGACATGGAGACCTCGGAACTGGAAGTCGAGGGCACGGGCGATCTAATCAGCCGGATTCGAGGAGAAACCAGTGCCATCGGCCAAGCGATCATGACGCTGTTTGGCAAAACCGTTCGCGAGCCATTGAAGATGATAGGCTGCATGACAGGTGCGGCATTGGTTAACTGGCGGTTACTGGTTTTTTCAGTTCTGATTTGCCCGCTCGCCGCCTATTTGATGATCCGCCTGGCTCGCGTTACCAAGAATGCCAACAAACGGGCGATGGAAGATTCTGCCAAGTTGCTCAACCGGCTATACCAGGCCCTGACATTCATGCGAGTCGTCAAAGCGTTCAGTATGGAAGACAATGAGCGGCAAAGATTCCGAGTCGTTGCCAACGATGTATATCGAAAGTCCATGCGGATTTCGGTGTTTTCTGCGCTGGCACGCATCAACACGGAAGTGCTGGGCGTCAGCATGATGACACTCAGCGTTTTAGCGGGTGGCTATCTGGTGCTCAATCACGAAACGCATCTGTTTGGCATCCGCATGTGTGATAGCCCGATGAATTTTGGGCAGGTCATGATGTTTTTTGGATTCCTGATCGGCGTGGCCGACCCTTTGCGAAAGATGGGAGATGTCTATCACATGATCCAGGGTGGCATCGTGGCGGCAGATCGCGTTTTTCCTTTGATCGACAAACGGCCGGCTGTCATGGACTCGCCCAATCCCCAATCGCTGCCTGCCGGTTCGTTATCGATTGAGTTTGACAACGTCAGGTTCGAATACGATCCCGGCAAGCCCATCTTGAAAGGGGTAACTGAAAAAGTACCGGCGGGAACTTCACTGGCCATTGTGGGCCACAACGGTTGCGGCAAAAGCACGCTGATCAATTTGATCCCGCGATTTTTTGATACCAACTGCAGTGCCCCTCAGGCCAGCCCCGGAGCAATCAAAATTGGTGGAGTCGATGTTCGCGATGCCCGGATCAAGGAAATCCGCGGCCATGTCGGATATGTTTCCCAAATGACCATGCTTTTTAGCGACACAATCGCCGAAAATATTTCGTATGGATCCCTGCATGCGACTCGCGAAGAAATTGTCCGAGCAGCCAAACAGGCCCACGCACACGAATTCATCATTGCCCTGAAACATGGCTATGACACCAACATCGGAGAACAGGGCGGGAAATTGTCTGGCGGGCAGCGTCAGCGACTTTCGTTGGCACGGGCGATTCTAAAAAATCCGGAAATCCTAATTCTCGACGAAGCCACCAGTCAGATTGACCCCGAAAGCAAGCTCCTGATTCACGAAACGCTGTCCGAGTTCATCAAAGATCGAACAACGGTAGTCATCACACATCGGCTCTCAACGTTGGAACTGGTCGACCGAATTATGATCATGAAGGACGGCCAAGTCGTCGATTGCGGCACACACGAACAACTGTTGGCACGCTGCAGCGACTATCAGCGAATGCAAAAACTGCCCTTTGAAGGAGCAGCCTGATGAGTCTGGCCTCTGTCCCTTCAAACAGTTTCACTCCTTTCGAGCAACTTCGATTTGCCCGCGATATCATTCGCGCGGAGGCCGACGCACTTAGCAAGCTATCTGAAAACCTGCCAATCGAATTCCAACATGCCGCCGAATTGTTAGTCGCCTGCGAAGGATCGACAATTGTGACCGGAGTCGGCAAAGCCGGTTGGATTGGGCAGAAGGTGTCGGCTTCTCTCGCTTCAACTGGCACGCGAAGTCACTTCCTGCATCCCGCCGAGGCCATGCATGGTGATTTGGGCCGGGTCTGTCCAAATGACGTAATCTTGGCATTCTCCAACAGTGGAGAAACCGCTGAAATTTTGCAACTGTTACCGACGTTTCGAAAGCTGGACATTCCGCTGATTGCCATCACCGGTCGACAACAATCGAACCTGGTTTCCAACAGCAACGTTGTTCTTTGCTACGGCAAAACCATGGAAGCCGGCCACTTGGGATTGGCTCCGTCAACCAGCACGGCGTTGATGTTGGCGTTGGGCGATGCCTTATCTCTGGTGGTCTCCCGGATGAAGAATTTTGAAGCCAATGATTTTGCGAGATTTCATCCAGGCGGGTCACTGGGAAAACAACTTTCGCTCGTCGACGAGATCATGCGACCGCTGGTCCAGTGCCGTGTTGCGAGCGAGCTCGAGACCGTTCGAGATATCTATATTCGATTCGGCGGCAAGTCCCGTCGGGCCGGCGTCGTGATGGTGACCAACGGCGCGGACGTGTTGACAGGGCTATTTACGGATAGCGATTTAGTGCGATTACTTGAACGTCAACAGGAAAACTTGATCGACCGTCCAATCAAGGACGTGATGACAAAGACACCGGTCACAATTCAATCCGGACAAAAAACGATGCTG
Organism: Pirellulaceae bacterium; assembly: GCA_942492215.1. Classification (GTDB taxonomy): domain Bacteria; phylum Planctomycetota; class Planctomycetia; order Pirellulales; family Pirellulaceae; genus Mariniblastus. Next base: position 86,270 of record CALODY010000029.1, on the reverse strand, counting down.
GCTTTGGAAACATTGGCCTGCCGGAATCTGAGTGAAATACCGATCGTCGATGCAGATGGGCGTCCCCTGGGTTTGATCGACATTACCGATGTTCTCGCGATACTCCCCCATGCCGAGGTGGCGTGACGGTGGTCCATTGATTCATAAAATTGGCGCGTCAGGTACGCCTGCCTGGCAAACTGGTGCGCTACCGCATATGGAATCGAACCGGTGTACCTCGATGAGCCCTATTCACCGTCGCTTGCGCTGCCCTCTCTGTCTGTTGTGCCGCAAATTGTCGATCCTCTGGTTCTGTCTAATGAATCAAGCTGCAAACATGCCGGATCCGTTTGGTCAGCCTTTTTTGCGTGCGTCGGTTAGGAAAACTGAGATCTTGAACTATGAAACCGTCGATTATCGAGTTTGAGTACGAGGTCGTTGTCCAGCCGGATGACCTTGACGAATTGAAACACGTCAACAATTTGCGGTACTTGAAATGGTGCCTGCAAGCCGCAGTGGCGCATTCAAAACAGGTTGGTTGGCCTTCTCAGCGCTATCGGGAACTTGGATCTGGATTTATTGTGCGGGCGCACAAAATAAAGTACCGCGCTCCGGCTGTACTGGGAGATGAAGTCGTTATCAAAACCTGGATCTCTTCCATGGAGAAGGTATCATCAGATCGCCGATATTCAATCATTCGAAAATCCGACCAGCGAAAGTTGGCGGAAGCGGAAACGACTTGGGTGTTCGTGGACCTGAAAACGCTCGAACTGACACGAATCCCTGAGATAATCCGACTCGCTTTTTTGAAACCTTGGTGAAAACGACATGCCCCATTGGTATTAGGGCGTTTTCACAATATGCTTCCGCGTTTTTCGTCAGTTTACCGGAAAACATGGGCGCCACTTGCGAACAGCAAAGAGCAACCTGTTTTGGAAATCAGTTCACGACTCAGGACGTGTGAGATTTGGTATTATTTCGGCGGTCGATTGCCGAACGACGGTGAGGATACGCGGCTGCTCGAGTTTTCGCCAACGTGAGTCGGATATACTTAGCTGGTGCAATCACTCATTGCAGCACAGAATCCTAACCGAGAAACCTGAACTCATCGCTACTGCGATTCGTGACATAGGTGTTCCGAGCCGGTTGGGATTGGCGAGTTCTAAATCAATTACAAACAATTTGCGGAGTTGAAAGAATGGAAAAACCTAAAATCGCCGCCTGTTTTCCGAAACAGGTTGAATTGGAAGAAGGCAAGAAATACGCCTATTGCACGTGCGGACAATCCGAAAATCAGCCCTTTTGCGATGGAAATCACAAGGGCACCAGTTTCACGCCGATCGTGTTTGAGGCCGAAGAGACAAAAACAGCCTACTTCTGCCAATGCAAACATACCGGCAACGCGCCAAACTGTGACGGCACCCACAAGATGATCGAACAGCAGCAACAAGGTCAAGAAGAAATCTAATTCGCGGACCATACAGATTACCTCCGCTTGCGACTTGATTCGGCGTCGATAACTCACAGCATGGATGTCATTCCTGTCGCTTGACGGAATTCTAGTTATCACGGGATTCGCCTGCGCGATTGTGGTGTACATCCAGTAGGCAAACTCGGGGCGGAGCTTCTGCGACTGACCACTATGAAATCAAGACCACGTTTCGGGGTATTCAGATTAATCGTCTGGTTGGTCGTCGCCTTCCTGGTTGTTGTACTGTTTGCCTTTCCACTATTGACAACGATTCTGGTAGCTACCGACCGGATGCCGCGCGGCTATTCGAAATTCTTGATGTCCGTCGAGACGATTCAAACGTATTCGATGCGCGCGTTTACGGTCATCTGGATTTTCTTTGTCGGAAGTTGCTTCGCCAGCTTTCTGAACGTGGTCGCCTGGAGGGTGTCACGGGGACGCAGCATTTTGGGCTCGAGCAGCTGTCCGTATTGCAACCAGAGACTCGCTTTTCGAGACAATTTTCCAATCGTCGGTTGGCTGCGAAATCGTGGTCGCTGTCGAACTTGCCGGCTACCCATTTCGCCTCGATATTTGATCGCCGAGGTAATTCTCGGTTCTGTATTCCTGCTACTTGCCCTGATCGAATTGGCAACGGGCGGCATCAATCTGCCCTTCCGACCCGTTAATTCGTACGTTGGTTTCGAACAGGTTCTATTTGATCCCCAGTGGGATCTTATTTTGATCGTGGTCTACCACCTGATCTTGCTCTCGATTCTTTTCACGTTCGCGCTGGTCGAGGCAGAGCGCCTGCCTATTCCACCATCCATTCTCTGGTTTGCGCTGGCGTTGGGGTTGTTGATTCCCTTTGTGGATCTGGATGTTTTGCTGGTCGGTTGGAAGACCGATTACGCGGCGTTGGACGCATCGCTTCAACACAGGGCGGTCACATTAGCAACAGGTGGGACGGCAGGTTTGGTGATTGGCTGCTTCATCGGCAAAGCGGTAACTCTTCCACCACATTTGCCCACCGTAAGTCGGTCGATGCATCAACCTTCTGACGGATTGGCGACGATCGAGAAAAAGGACCCATTCGTAGCTCAGGACGCGGGCTCTCACCAGGAAGCTGGCCAACATCGCCAATCACTGACGGCAATGGCATTCGGAATGACCTTGGTCGGCGTCTATCTGGGATGGCAATCGGCGGTCTCAATCGCGGTAATTTACCAGCTGCTTTTGTTGATCGGAATTTACTCAGGCGTTTGGCGAAACCAGGATCCAACCCCAACAACCATCAATCACAACGCACTGCTGATGTTGGCGACTTTCATTCACATCGTCAGCTGGCGCGTCCAAACAGGAATATCCCTGGGTTTGCCATCGAAATGGATTTTCCCATTAATCGGTATTCTGCTACTGCTGACGCTCGCCGCGGTATCCCGCCGCATAGTTCGCCACGGCCTCGACCGTTCCGTGTTGGTATCTGAAGAAAACATCGAGTCTTAGACTGGCGTACGTTGATGTCCCAGCAAATGTGTAAAAGCCGAAGTTTATCCCGTTCAAAAGAGTAACATTTCTCGCAAACACCGCGAAAATCGAACAAATCGCGAATTGGGCTTCATCAAGGTGCATGCCGCTCGTGACTCCGCCGCCCGTTGTCTGAGGTTGTCCGGGGAAGTGTTCGCAATCCAAATTCAATGCTCTATAATGCATGGACAGGAAGCGGTCCGCCATCTTCGGTTGACTTCGTTTCGATTGCGTCGGAATCCGGTAGACCGATCAATAATTGGACCCTTTGGCCCCTTTGAATATGCAACTTTCGATAACTGTCAAATGGGTTGGGAGATTCCTACTCCTGTTGGTTCTTTGTTCCAACGTTGAATCTTGCTTTGCTCAAGGTTGGCTATCTGGAACGATTTTTGACAAAGACAGGCATGTCAAACCGATTTCGAACTCGATCGAGGAGGGTACCCCCGATCCTCCAGCGAACCGCGATGGCCAAGGTTCGTTTAGCGCCGAAAAGACGGTCTCTACCGATTCGCGGCCACCATTAACTGTCGATACCGAACAGAGCCATTCATCAGGTTCGAAACCATCTCAGATCGAGGAAGTCTCTCCTCCGAAGTTAGAAAACTCGGATCGATTGTCCGTCAAGTCCGTTGAAAATGGTGACCCGGAACTGCTTAATTTATTGCTCGAGATGGAACGTGCAGTCGGCAGCCTGCTACCCAACCTCCAACCCTGCGTGGTTTCGATCGAAGGCGGAACTGGTGTCATCGTTAGTAGCGACGGATTCATTCTCACCGCCTCTCATGTGACAAAAAAAGCTGGACGAACGGTCAACGTTCGTTTTTCCGACGGCCGGGTTCTAACGGCCACAACACTGGGAACCAACTTCAACAACGACACCGCGGCAATTCGTCTAAACTCGCCAGGACCTTGGCCGCACGTGAAGCTTGCCGACTCTACGTTGGTTCAACCTGGAGATTGGTGCATCGCACTGGGATACCCGCTTTCTTTTCCACGTGGGAAACCTGCGGCGGTGCGAATGGGTCGTGTGTTACAGGTCAAAGAAAATGAACTGGTGACCGATTGCCCCATTATGGGTGGCGACTCGGGTGGACCGTTGTTGAACCTGAATGGAAATTTAATCGGGATCAGCAGCAAGGTCAAAAACGATATCACCGAAAACCTGCACATTCCCGTTCAGGTTTTTCAGGATGATTGGCAGACGCTGGCCTCATCCATCGACGTACAAAAAATTCAGGGTCCCACTCGAAAACGGGCTTATCTTGGCATCCTCGGCGAAACCGATGTCAATTGCGTCCGAGTCCGACGTGTGCATCGGGGATCACCTGCGGAAATCGCGGGCTTGTTGCCCGACGACGTGATCCTGCAGTTGGACGGTCGACCTGTTGGTGACTTCGATGACGTCCTGGAGTTCCTGGACGGCCATCAACCTGGCGAGCGCGTCGTTGCCAAGCTCAACCGTTACGGAAGACTAATGAGCGTTCCCATTAAACTAGGAAAACGACGCTAGACTGAAAGAAGATGTTGAATAGCCTGAATCGATTTTTGCTGACGTTAAACAAAACCATCTTGACGATGGTAGCGTTGGCTTTCATTGCCCCGCCGGCCGTCGGCCAAATTCCGCGTGCCCCGCGTCCTGACGAAGACTTCGTCATCAAACAGCCGCTTTTTGCCTCTCGTTCACCGGAAAAAGAGCTTTTTGTTGATCCCGCGTTCAAACCTGCCAGTCCAGCCCTGAGCGTTGGACGTTCTTCCTTGCGGATCCGGGCTGCGTTAACACCAATCTCCAACGCAGTCTCCCGAGGTGTAATTCAAATCGTCAGTGAATTCGACCGCGTCTCACTCGGGACCATCGTCTCGGCTGACGGACTGGTTGTAGCCAAATACAGCGAACTGTCAAAAAAGTTTCAGTGTCGACTCAAAAATGGCCAGAATGTTGAGGGACGGCTGATCGGTATTCACCCGACCAATGACCTGGCATTGATCCAGATCATGGCGGACGATTTGACGCCGGTTGAATTTAACCTCGAACATCCCGCCCAAGCTGGAGGTTTTGTTGTCTCTGTCGGATCCAATGCAGCGCCAGTCGGATTCGGACTGGTAACCGTCTCACCTCAGACGTTTGACGTGAAACAGCCGGCTTGCCCGGATTGTATTGATCTTGGTGCGGTTGTCTCGGCAACTGCGGTCGTACGTCAAGCCTTGATTGGTGGCCTTCAGCAAAACGTTTCCGGCTTGGAAGTCACACGGGTTGTTCCCCGCACTCCGTCCGAAAGAAGTGGTTTGTTAGTTGGCGATCTGATTAAATCGATCAATGGAGTCAGCCTCGACTCGAAATCCCGCCTCGATGAAATGACTAAGTCCGTCAGGATCGGACAGACTCTGGAGTTTGCGGTGCTGCGGGGCGGAAAGATGATCCCACTCAGTACGAAAATCGCGCGTCTTTCACCGAGGACGATTCATGACCGTTGGGGCGGTGGACCGTTCAGCGAAAGACGATTCGGATTCCAAAAAGTCATCGCTCATGATTCGGTGCTTGATCCTGATCATTGTGGAGGTCCACTAGTGAACCTTCAAGGTCAAGTGATTGGGATCAATATCTCGCGTTCCATGCGTGTCGCTTCGTTTGCCATTCCTGCCGACGCTGTTTACCGGTTCGTCAAATACGTCCGACCGAACGCTCAACTGAAACTGGCCAACCTGGAAATCCCTTAACATTTGCCCGCGCATCGGTCGGCAGTCGCGCAGATACTTAACCCGGTAGCTGGTTGTCCGTGACAAACTGTACGCCGATCAAGTAGCCGTTGGATTCCGGGTGGGGGTGGGTGTAACGAACCTCGGCGATCGAATACGAGTCGCTGTGTGCGGTCGGCGAAACCCGAACATACTGCGACGGGAATAACTCGGGGTGAATAAAACCGATCCCTCCTGAACTGAAGTCCCGCGTGGTCGCGCGGAACGTCTCGCCGCGAGGCTGAAAAGAATCGTCTAAAGGTTGCAGGGAAAGGACGAGTTTCTTGGTGATCCGTGTTCCATTTCTACGTTCGACGAACTTTGGTTTTTCGGAAAGATCTTCCAGTAATGACTGGAAATTTGCATTCGAACGAAAGCGACAGAAAGCGGCGAGCGCTGGTTTTTTTGACATCGGCGAAACCTAGTGCGACAGCCCGGGGTCAACGGGGAGAAAAAACGTGAGGCGATCACGCTTTCGAAAGCATAGCTCACAGGCGTGCCCAAAGTCGTGATGGATTCGACAAGATTCACGATTCGGACGTTGCCAAAACCACACGTCGATGACGAAAGCCAACGTCGACGGTGCTATTTCTTCTTCCTCGATTTCCGCAAAACAAAATCGCCGAAGCTCGGAAAAAGCTGTGCGACCGAGAACAGGATTTTCGCGTAGCCGGGGACAACCAGCTCGGGTCTTCTTTTTCGCAAACTGTTTTCAATTTTTTCCGCAAGCTTGGCTGGCGAGATACCTTTGAGTTTGGCGCCTCCCCCTGGCTGACTCGCGGCTGGATCCAATCGTTTCGCTTCGGACTCGTATCGTTTCCCCGCATCGGCTCGTTGAATGGGGCCGGGGCAAACCAGCAGGTAATGCACGTTTCGCGGTCCCTCCAATCGAAGTTGATGGTTGAACGCGGCCAAGGCATGTTTGCTGGTCGCATACGGAGCCACGAACGGCCAACCCGTTTTGCTGGCCAGCGAACCAATATTGACCAAATGACCTGAGCTATTTTCCAAATGCTCCTGAACCGCCAGCGCACACCGAATTGCCGAGTAAAAATTGATCTCCATCAGGTCCCGATATTGATCCAGCCCGCAATCCATCACCGATGTCCGCGTCGATTTCCCGACGTTGTTGACCCAGACATCGATTCGACCATGGCGTGCGACAATCTCTGATACAGCGCGATTGACGCTGTCATCATCGGTGACATCGACGATCTGCGAATGCAGTTGCAGGTCTTCGGCGGCAGCCAATTCGACCGCCGTGGACAATCGTTTTTCGTCTCTGGCAACTATGACAACCGTCGCTTCTTTTCCAGCAAACATTTGCGCGAGCTCAAAGCCGAATCCTCCGGATCCGCCAGTCAATACAACAACTTTACTCTGCCAAAAACTCATGAATCAGGATCCGGTTGGGTGGACTGAGAATTTCGATTTTGAATCAAGAATCGTTCAAATTTGTCGCAGGTGCTGCAACTCGGACCATCGTTTTCTGTCGCTATCTTACGTGCTAGCTATCTTGGTCTGGCAAGCGGATAAATTGGCGCTTAATTTAAGGTTTTTAACTATTGCCTCAAGTTGCTTGGCTGGATTGTCGATGCCGATTGTATCAAGTGGGGGTTTGGGGAAAAGTTTAACGGCAAAGAACAAAATGAACTCGAATTCGCTCTTCCGCGACCATGCTCGATTCGCCCTATTGGGCGTTTGCTTGACGATCACCATATGTCTGACCGGTTGTTCGACATTTTCGTCGTTCGGCAACAAGTCCGTCCCCGTCACCGAAAATATGACATCCACGACGGATCAATACCGCGTCGAAATGACGATTCCTTATCAAAAAACAAAAATCTACACGGGCACGATCGACGGTCCGATAACCGTTCAAACAGCGTTGGAGCGATCCGGCGCCACCGAACGATATCGGAACATGGATGTGATGGTCTTGCGGGTAGTCAAGGAAACTGGTCGAGGGCTGAAAATGCCTGTCGATTTTCAACCACGAACAAAATCGGTTTCGTCTCAACAGGATTATGCGATTCACCCAGGCGATCGAATCGTCGTCGAACCGACTTCCAACAACTTGCTGGACCAGTTCATGGACGCGGTTGCCGGCCAAAACTAGACGCGACGTGGAGACGAGTTGACTTGCAATCTGGTAAAGAAGCTTGATTTGCGGGAGATTCGGCTGGGTCAGGTGCTCTTCTAAAGCCATTACCGCCATATCTAAACGGGTCGTCTCGCCGAGACGGGAACTTCCCTTGCCGGGCCAGTGTCTTTAGGATTGAGTCAGGAGTTGGTCAGGCGATCGCTGGCGGTTTCGACCGCGAGAGGAAAGTCCGGGCTCTACAGGACAGGATGGTCGGTAACGCCGACCGGTCGCGAGATCAGGGAAAGTGCCACAGAAAATAAACCGCCGATTTTGCTGGTTCGCCAGTGAGTCGGTAAGGGTGAAAAGGTGAGGTAAGAGCTCACCAGCACCTGGGGTGACTCAGGTGGCTTGGTAAACCCCATCCGGAGCAAGGCCAAACAGAAAGCAGTGGTGGTCCGCCGCGTGATGACTTTCGGGTAGGCTGCACGAGCCGCATCAGCAATGAACGGCCTAGATAAATGATCGTCCCCGGAGCAATTCGGGACAAAACCCGGCTTATCGACCAACTTCGCTTTTTTGAATCATCTGCACCTCAGGCGGAAATGAAATCCGTGATCCAAACGTCAAAGACTTGACTTGACATCGAAAACGCAAACGGGAAATACCGTTTCCGAGATCCGAACGGCATCCGTTAGCTGCATCTTCGACGTCGCCTGGCCAGGCAGGCCTATCCAATTGCGGAAAGTACCGCCAGCGACGAGGGTTCAAGGCCGTCAAGGTGTACCCAAACAAGAGACTGGGAAAACTGAACCAAGATTTCTTAGAACCATCAGCAAACGACTGGTCTCAGAATCAAAAATCGACAACTTCTCCGCCCGAACTGGTAATCAAGGCTCGAAGTTGCTCAACCGTGATCGTCGCGGGCAACACTTGAACCGAGGAATCCATTCGACCCACAACAACCTTGGGTCTGCTCACGACCAAGCCTGCCCGCGGATTGTCCAAATCGACATTCCAGTCCTGGGGCTTGGTCCAAACCACCGCGTTGGCTTCATCGGTTGCCACGATGCAGATCGTATTGCTGGATCCATCCGTGATATCCCCGAACTTAACTGGCACGTTCTCGAGGTTGTTTGGTTTAAACACCCCCGCGTCGGCGACCGGAACTTGGTAAACCGTTTTTCCGGCCGCATGAATTGCAGGATCTTTGACCAATGGCGATTTGAAAATCTCCGGCATCTCTGCGACCAGTTTCAAATTGTGCTCGCTATTCCATGGCTCGTCCAACTTGAACTTGGCATACAACTCCCCCTGTTCCAGGAACGGTAGAACCTGCACCCGCCAGCTCAGTCCATTTGGCGTGTTGTCGGTGATACCGGACGGATTCGGAAATTGGCTAAACGCAGATTCGTAATTGTGGCACGCCAGCATCAATTGGCGAAGATTGTTCATTTCCGCCGTCAGTTCGGGCTGACTGTCGCAGTTCCTCGACCGGTTTCGCCAGGACGCTGGCCAGTCGCTGCAGATCTCCGGTGACGGAGTCGAGTGACACGGTGACTCGAGTTTGTTTGACCGTCGGATTGAAAGCGTCGCGAACCAGTTTTCTGGTTTTCGGATCGTCGAGTGCGGCGAGAAACGGTGCGGATTGAGAAAACGTGTCGGTCGCCTTAGTCAGGGCCTGGGAAACACCGTTTGCAGCGTCCAGACTCCGGCATTCGATTTCCAGCTTGATTCCCAATTTGGGTGGCCAGTCCAGCTGAATTCCGCCCCACAGCAAATCATCCGCGATCATCGTTCCCGTGATCGAATCAAACGGCGAGGGCAGGCTGGGCATCAATTCACGAATGACTCGGCGCGAATCGGCATCTCCAACCAACACAATACCTGCGGCCCCTTTTCCGAGTGCCGCCATGGCAGCCGATAAATCGCGCTGGTCCGTTGGTTTTTCGTTTGCCATCCGTTCGACTTGAGTCTCATTGGCAGCGGCGACCAAATACCCCTCGACCACCCTCACTTCAGCGATCAACTCCTTGGCCCCGCGGTTCAAGCCGGTCATGGCGATCAAATCCCGAATCAGTTGGGCCGCTCGATCAAGGTCTTGATTGGGCTGAATACTTGCCACCCAGGAAGTACCCAATTGGTTTAGATCCGTCGTTCGCAGGAACGCGAAGACAAACTGAACGCCGGCAGCGGTCAGCTTGTCCAGTTCCAGCTTCGCCGCGTTGGTGTCAGCCTGAATTTGCATCAGTTCCGGCCCTTGAACTCCAAATTCTGCCGAAACTTTTGCGATTGCGATCGGGTCAATCTTCTGCAGATCCAGATAAACGACCGCCACGACGTCATCGGTCAGGAATCGTTGCAATAGATCGTCGGGTTCGTCAGCACGGAGCTGAGACGAGATTCCCAAACACAGACTGAACAAGAGACTGCAATGGAGAGCAAACCGAAATGGAGAGTAAGTCATCGAAAATCTCGCGTAAGAATTGAACGTTGTTGTTTGAAGATGCTCAGAAGCACGGGCGAGTAAAAATCAGATCCTGAATCAATCTACTTGGCAGACTCGATCACAAACCGGATCGCGTATCCCGGGGCGTACCCGAACGGAAGATCCAGCGTGGCCGATTTCCCGTCGCAAGCGTATTCGAATTCTTCATCGTCGTACGGATTTACCGGAACCGGTACGACCTTGATCTCGGCAAGCGACGCAGGCAGTTCTCCAGTCACGGCCAAATGCATACGAAGGGCTTCGACCGTCATCAACAGATTACGCTGTGCTTCGATACGGACCTGGGCATTGCGAACCTGACCAATGGCCGGTAGCAGTTGTGCGGCAAGCATTCGACCCGGGCGCAAGTTGAACATGTCCCCCTGCATTTCCCGTTCGATGGCGTTGATCATTTCGTTGGCGATTGGCAACGGGACGTACAGAGATTTTTCGTAACTGTCTGCAATCAGTTTGTATTGGTGAGCCATGTCGATCATCAACACCTGAGCGACCGGCATCGCTTCGACCGTTTCGCGTTCCATGCCTTCCTCGATCAAAGCCTGCTTGGCATCCTGATATCCTGCCAATCCGATTCCCGCGGTTGCCAAATTCTTCCAGGGTCCCAAATCCGGACTCGAGTTCTGGCCGCCGACGTATTGGCTGATCTGAGTCATCGTCTCAATCGACTTCGACAGAAGTCGCTGCCATTCGTCGGCGGAATGTTCAGCTGACTCGACATCCAGCAATTCCGGTATCAATCGACTGCCAAATGACATTTCCAGCCGCATCGCTTCGCGTAAGTCGATCAGCGGCCGAGGCGCCTCAGCCAGCGCCCAATAAAGATTCGGAGAATCTTTCGCGGCGATCAATTCGATCATGGTTTCGTTGGCGATTCCGATATCTGCGACGCCCACCAACGCTGTCACCAGGTATTTCATCTTGCTGACGATTCGCCCCAGATGGTACGTCATCCGAATATGTTCCAGCGCGTCGTCGTAGCGCCCTTCGGCCACCGCCAATCGAGTTCGGATCGCCAGGGCGCGGGCGATCGACCGGGTCTCCTGAACACTTGGCAACAGAAATTCAATGGCTGCCATGCCCCGCAGGTCTTCCTCGCCCAACCCCCAATCGATTTCGCGGCAAATCGTTGCTCGGGCGATGTGATTTTCAACAAATGAGTCAAATCCGCCGGCGACGCCCTGCACCTTGTCCAGCGGCAATTCGTTGAACGGAATCGAGATACCCACCCAGTCGTAAACTTCTACTCCATGCTTGTCGATGGCGTCCTTCCATGGTTGATGAAGCCCCCTTTCGCCGAACGCGCGCAATAAATGGGTGACCGAATTGCCGGCAATCGTCCGATGCGGCTCGACGCTCAACCGGTACTTGAGCGCCGGGATGGGCTCTGCGGCCGGCGTGACTGTCATACGATACGTCTTCCGCGTTCCCCGGTCAGTACGCTCCTCCTCCACGGTTACATCCGCCTGCAACCCGGAGTTGCCCGAGAGGATCATGAGGAACAGCAATAACCAAGATGAAAATTTCATATCACGTCTCCCCAAGTCTTTGAAAACCAGTCCCAACGAGGCTTGCGTTGCTTCGATTCGTTGTTTGGCTGCGGCAACAATTCTTGCAACAGTTCAAATTGCGATTTGTGGTCAGATGGAAACTCCGGTCCAGGCAAGTTCACGGGTTCGAAATCCAGTTCCGATTCAAGGTCAGTCAAGCTCATGTGACTGCGCGGTGTGAGTATGTTTCCGCCGGAAAACGGAAATCCCGTTGGAGATCGCAAGGCGGACCGGATGCTGCGATTCGCCGTTGCCGTGGTCTCGGCCAACTGTTCCAACTCATTCGCAGGTGAAACCAACTCGATCGTGGATGAATCTGGGTCGCCCACCAATTCGGATTCGGGATTGACGACCGGAGTATCGGCAAATTGGATCGCATCGTTATTCTGCCGGTCATCAACCGGTGTGGACTGGACGAGCAGGATCGCCAACACCGCGGCGATCGTGGCCATCGTCCCCGTGGCCGCCGGCCAGACCCAACGGCTGCCTTGTTTCATTTCGGCGACCGCACTGGTCTGCGCCGCCATCGCCGCCGCCCAGCCCGACTGGTACATCAGTTGGTCCCGACTCAAACCGGACGGTGACGGCTTGAGCGATTGCAACTGGTTTTCCAGAATCGCTAGATCGTCCGGAATCTCAAATTTTTCTGACATGCTGGCTCCAATAGTTCTTTCAGATCCGCCAAAGCGGCTACGTAACGTCGGTGGGCACTGCTGGTGGAAGTGCCCGTGAGATCAGCAATCTGCTGCCACGTCAGTTTGCTCCAGATACGCAGCACGATCAGTTCCCGCTGCTGCTGCGAAAGTGAATCCAACGCACCGATCAGTGTGGCCTTCTCCTCGGCCGGAAAAAAATTGTCGGATTTTCGAAAAGTGGACAATTTCCCCGCCAAACATTCGTGACTGGTGCGCCTTCTGGCAGCACGACTGGCGTTGATCGCCCGATTTCGAACAACCCGGTACAGCCACGCCACCGGTACTTCAGGTCGAATCGCCTGAGTCGCCAGCTCGATAAAGGCCTCCTGGACACAGTCTTCCGGGTTTGTTGACCATTGAGCCGCAAACAACTCAAGCGACCCACCATGCTCGTCCAGCAAGCGACCGATTTCACCAGGTTGAATTGGCTTCGCCAAATGCAAACTCCCCACTGCCTAACCCGTTTTAAGTAAAGACACCGTCCGTGAGGCTTTTTCCCGGAATTGGCCGAATTTATTTTGACTCAAAGAGCGCGTGATTGACAGCGCGATTACGCCGAGACCGGAAAACACATCTTTCGATGCAAACGCCCCAGGAGTCAGATGAGGCCAGCTGTTCCCTTGCTAAGGCAATGATCCTTTTTCAGCAGGGTCCTCGGAAAGGTCGTCTTTCCATTGATGTAGCATTTCCAAGGCATTCATGGGCGTCAGATGGTTGGCGTCCAATCCCTTGATCTTGTCGATCAAAGGGTGCGTCGCGCTTCCAAACAAGGTTAGCTGAATTTCCGAGCTTGAGTCCGAACGAGAACTGGATTTTAGGCTTTCGCGATTATCCTTCAGCTGTGTCGTTGATTCGAGTTGCTCCAGGATTTTTTCCGCTCTCTGGTTGACCCAATTGGGAACACCAGCCAAACGCGCGACGTGGATGCCATAGCTCTTGTCCGCGCTGCCGCGAACAATTTTGTGCAGGAAGACGATTTTTTCATCCCATTCCTTGACCGCTACATTGTAGTTTCGGACTCCGGTAAAGTCGGTTTCCAGCTCCGTCAACTCGTGGTAGTGCGTCGCGAACAAAGTCCGGCAACCGATTTGGTCGTGAAGATATTCCACGATTGCCCAAGCGAGCGAAACACCATCGTAGGTGCTTGTGCCCCGGCCAATCTCATCCAGGATCACCAGGCTACGGGGAGACGCCGTATTCAGAATGCGAGCCGTCTCCGTCATTTCAACCATGAACGTACTTTGACCGCGAGTCAGTTCGTCACTCGCTCCGACCCTCGCAAAGATCTTGTCGACGATACCAATCGTTGCTGATTCAGCCGGCACGAAACTGCCGATTTGCGATAGCAGCGTGAGCAGAGCCACTTGACGGATATAAGTACTTTTACCTGCCATGTTCGGGCCGGTAATTAAATGCAGAAAACCGTCATCTTCATTGAGCGAAGTGTCATTGGGCACGAATGCTCCCAAAGGCTCGATGATATCCAGTACGGGGTGTCGTCCTTGAACGATTTCAAGCACACTTTCTTCGACCAGTTTTGGCCGACAGTAGCTTTGCTCGACGGCCAACTGCGCCAGCCCGCAAACGGCATCTAATGCCGCAATGATTTCTGCGTTTGACTTCAATCGCGACGTTTGTGCGCGTACCAATTCGCGAATTGCGTCGAACAGTTTTTGTTCGAGCTCAAGAGCCTGGCTTTCGGCGGAGATGACCTTTTCCTCGTATTCCTTCAACTCCGGGGTTATGTATCGTTCGGCATTCTTCAGTGTCTGTTTGCGAATAAAATCGGCTGGAATTTTGTCGCGATGCGTATGCGTGACCTCGAGATAATAGCCAAAGACCTTGTTGTAACCGACTTTCAGACTGGGGATGGACGTTTGGTCGCAAATGGTTTTTTGGTAGTTGGCGATCCATTGTTTACCGCCGCTGGCGAGCTGTCTCAACTCGTCCAGTTGTTGGTCGTAGCCCTCTTTGATGTACCCGCCGTCCTTGGTTGTGGGCGGGCAAGAATCGGAGAGCGCTCGCTCGAGTTCCATGCGCAAACTCGCACACAAATCCAGGTCCAATTCCAACTGGTTCAGCCATTTACTGTTTCGACCGGCCAGTTTTGCCTTAATTTCCGGAAGCATTGCCAGCGTTTGATTGACGCAACGAAGATCACGAGGTGACGCACGTCCGGTCGCCACGCGAGCAATCAGTCTTTGCAGGTCATAAATATCATTGAAACATCGCCGCAGGCCGTTTCGCAAGCTTTGATTCTCAACCAATTCGCCAATCGCATCCAAACGATCATCGATCGCCCGCAATTGCGTCAGCGGATTGGCTAGCCAATCTCCCAACATCCTGCTTCCCATCGGAGTTGCGGACCGATCAATGACTCCCAACAGGGAACCTTCCCGGTCGCCGCTACGAATGGTCTGGCTGATTTCCAGACTTCGCCAGGTGGCCGAGTCGATTTCGACATACTGACTTTGGCGGAAAGGCTGAATTGTATTGAAGTGTCCGAGCGACGACTTCTGGGTTTCCTTAAGATATTCAATCAAGGCTCCCGCCGCGGAAACCGCCTCAGGACCAAAATCCTGGAGCCCAAAACCATCGAGCGAGGCGACTTGAAATTGCTTTTCAAGCAAGTCCGTGCAGGACGAGATGCCAAAGCTCCATTTAGGCCGCTCCGTTATCATCGCGGCACCTAGGACCGAATTCCGCACCCATTCCGCTTGTCCCTGAGGCACCAACAATTCACTGGCATTCAGCCGGGCGAGCAGATCCAGCAGTTGATTACCTTCAACGGCCGTCACACAGAATCGGCCAGTCGACAAGTCCGCCCATGCGACGCCAATTTGGCAGGCTTGTAAAGTTTTGTCGCCGGAAGGCTTTTTTGGGTGCGACGGCGACCAAGTAGTTACTTTCGGCTGGATCCAGCAATTCCTGATCGGTAACGGTGCCCGGCGAAACGACTTGCGTGACTTCCCGCTTGACCAACCCCTTGGCCTCTTTGGGGTTTTCGACCTGCTCGCAAATCGCGACGCGAAATCCTTTTTTGATGAGTTTCCCCATGTAGGCATCCAGTTGATGGTGGGGAAACCCTGCCATGGGGACGGCATCGGCGGATTTGTCCCGACTGGTCAAAGTTAGACCTAGAACCTTGGCTGCCTGTTTGGCGTCGTCATGAAAAAGCTCGTAGAAATCGCCCATTCGGAAAAAGAGAAGGGCGTCACCACAGGCTTTTTTTGCCTCGTCGTATTGGCGCATCATGGGGGTTTTGGTCATAGCAGAAATGTAGCAATCTTGACGACCTGCTTCGAGTAGTTCTGATCCAAAAAAGAGTCCGCGGCCAGAAATCGATTTTCCAAAATGCGAAAAATCGGCATTTTGGTAGCACTTCCGCTAATCCGCCAAGTTGCCCCAGAACGGCGGATGACGCGACCCGCAAACTAAGTGTCGATTTTTCCGCAGTAGCCAGATGTAAGGGAACACATCCGGAATCGCTCGAGGAAAATCCAATCCAATCAAAACAACTTGCTTGAGTCGGCCGAAAAAGGTGTTATATTGAGGGTCCGCTGTGCCACTGGAAATGCTCATCGCGGATTCCAACCTTGAAGGACGTTTTTTCGTCCCAATGCATTCTCAGAATGCTCCTACATCATTGCAGCCCGGAGGATAATCGTGGACACGCTCCCTAATCAGTCTGGCGTTCAGGCTCCAGCTTTCATACTTGCCAACTCGGAAGAAGAATCCAGTTTCGATTTTTGGGGAGTTCTCAGTCGCCGCAAGTGGCTCGTTTTTCTCGGACTGGTAACCGGAATCGCACTGGGTGGTTTGTACCATGCACAATGCGAAACGATTTATGAAAGCCGCGCCAAGGTCAAGATAGAGCCCAAGAACCCTGCCGCTTTTCGCATGACCAATACAGAATTGATGAATCCCAGCATGGAAATGTTCACCAGTCGTCATGACCGGTTAATGGGACAATACAACATCGTCAATCTTTGTCTGGCAGATCTGATGGACCTTCCTTCCTTTGAAGACATTCCAGAGGACGACGTCGTCAAAGAAGTAATGTCAAATCTGGAAATCACTCCGGATAAAGAAGAGCCCGTTTTATATGAGTTGGTTTACCGTTGCGGCAAGCCCGAAGATGCACAAACCGTATTGAATAATTTGATCTCAACCTATCAAGACGAATTGGATGACCAATACAAATCGGAGAGCGATAAGTATGTGAATTTGCTGAAACAGGTTCAACGAGAGTTCACCACGAACTATGAACGTTTGCAGCGAAAACTTGAAGAAATTCAAAACGAAAGCCAGGCTCCCATCGTCACGGATGGCAAGATGAACTTGCACCAAGTTGCATTGCGCGAATTGGGATCGGAACTGCAAGATTCTCAATCTAAGTTGGCTGACATGGTCGCAGATCGTGAAAGAGCTAACAAGGCTTTGGTGAGTGCACCTGAGGATATCGAAAGCTTTGTCTGGATTCTTTACAACGAGGGAAAAATCAAAGACTCAGGCAGGCGAGAAGAACAGGACGCTCGCGCCAAGGCTCAAACGGAACGCGATATCCAGATGTTGGAGATCACCCTTCGAGAGTTAAGTCAGAGGCTTGGACCAAGTCACCCTCAAGTAAGAGCCGTCAAAGAACAACGGGATTTTTGGTTCGCTATTTGGAAAATGATGAAGTCGATCTGCTTGGATTGGATCCGGAATTAATCCTTCGACGTTATTTGCTTTCACTGAATCAGGAGATCCTCGACGAGCAGACTCAATTCGATAAGAATTCACGTGATTTTGCAATGCATAACCGTGAAGCCCAAAGACTCGCCGATGTCGGTGAGCGAATCGCCTCGACTCGCATGGAAATGGACGATGTTCGCGAGTTCATCATGATGGCTCAAAAGAAAATCGTGGAAATTGATCCCTCGGGAGAACTGAACAGTAGCAGCCGCGACGGGTTCCGATTCGATACCTTGATGAGCGCAACTTACGGTGAACCGGTCTGGCCAATTTTGCCTGTGATCCTTGGCATCGGGGGTTTGCTGGGGCTGTTGGCAGGGTTTGGACTGGGTTGCTTGGTGGAACTTGCCGACAAGACGTTCCACAATCCTGATGAAATCATGAAGCAATTGAACGTGCCCTTGATTGGTCACATTCCGGTCATCGGGCAAAGCAAACGATATTTGGTCGAAAACTCTTTGATCGAGCCGGGTGTTTGCACTTACCACAGGCCCAAATCGCAAGTTTCAGAGGCGTTTCGGGCAGTGCGAACCGCCTTGTATTTCAACACGCAGGGTAAACAGCATTCGGTGATTCAGATCACCAGCCCCACTCCGGGTGATGGTAAATCGACGCTGGCCTCAAATCTGGCGGTGTCAATTGCTCAGTCTGGCAAACGAGTCCTGTTGGTTGACGGTGACATGAGGCGACCGCGACAGGCATCGACTTTTGGCATCACGGCCAAAGAAGGTTTCGCCACGGTACTGAGCGGACAGTCGTTATGGCGTGACGTGGTCTACGAATGCGAGGAGATTGATGGATTGACGGTCATGCCGTGTGGCGCAAAGCCCAACAATCCTGCCGAATTGAGTTCGTCTCCGCAGGTCAAGGAATTGATCGAAGAAATGCGAGAGGAATTCGACTTCGTCATCATTGACTCTCCACCATTGTTGGCTGTAACCGACGCCTGCCCAATCGCGGCTCGCGTGGATGGCGTTATCCTTTGTCTCAGAATCAAGAAGAATGTTCGGGTTAGCGCTGAACGTGCTGCGGAGATGCTCATTAACCTCGGGGCAAACTGTATCGGCCTGGTAGTTAACGGCGTCGGAGCTCAATCAGGCTATGGTAGCCAGTACACCTACGGTGCTTACCGGGCAGGTTACTCCTACAACGGATATGGCTATGGATACGGATACGGATACGGTGGCAAATACTATGATGATGATCGCAAGCCGGGCCAATCCGCTCCCGCTCCCATTAAACATATTGAAGCCCAACAAAGGGAACAACATCCTCCAGTGGCCTAGTCAATTCAATTGAATTGACAGTCATTCCGGCGTCTTCGTATCCTCCGAAGACGCCTTTTTTTTGCCCCGATATTGTTGCGACTCAGTTTTTGCATGCCTCGGGAGCCCGTTCCATTGCCGGCTAACTTGGATTCGTGGTCGTACACTCGATCCTGCACAACTAGGTAGTAGTCGGGTTGTATGAAGCCTCGGGGAAGGACATTGGCGACAGATTGGCCGCGCATTGGTCTGGCTAGCACCTCCGAATCTGACTTGTCGTTCAGTACGCCTGTTTGCTACAGTCTGCCGCCGAATCCGCCTTCCAGATGGGGCAAGTATGCGAACTCGAATTCAAATCTGCTCATTTTATTTACTTTTAGTCGTGATAACTGGCTGCGCCGAAGGTCCGCTCTGGCAAGCCGGCAAATTGAATCCGTGGGCCCGCAACCAATGGGCAGAGGAAGAAAAGATTGCAGATACGTTGTTTGTCAAAAAACGACGGATGTCGGAATCGGTCAACACCGTCCTCAATGCCCCAATGGAAAAGCAGCAGGTCGTGGCCGAGCAACTGTCCGAAATCACCCATCGCGATCCAATTCTGCTGCTACGACTGCATGGGGTAAAACTGATCTCTCAGTTGGAATGCCCTGCGGCACTCCAGGCACTTGAAGATGCATCCAAAGACTACAACACGGACATTCGAATTGCTGCCGTAAACGCTTGGAAAAACAAACGCGGAGAGATTGCGATTCCACAACTTCAGGAAATCATTGGCAGTGACACGAATATTGATGTGCGGCTGGCGGCGACGAGGGCGTTAGGAGAGTTTTCCGGTGAAAAAGCCGTTGAGGCCCTATCGCTGGCCTTAAACGATGTGGATCCGGCACTTCAATTGAGAGCCGCGGACTCGCTGCAAAAGACCACTGGGGAATCCTTTGGTCGAGACATCGTCGCTTGGCAAGATTATGTCGATCGCCTAAAACCCACCGGCGTCGACGAGACCAGCACCGCCGGTCGGAATTCTGTCGAACGTCGCTAATCGAATGATTGTTCGATTTCGTAACCGCAGTTGTTTCGCCTGCTTGAAGCAGCGCCGTTTCTGGTCCTTCTGACGCATTCACGCAACGTCAAACGTTGAACGGAAGTTCCCCAAGCTGGATTTCAGGTTTTCGAAACAAGTGATGCGTATGCTTGCCACGAAACCAGTAAAAACGTAGATTTGGTTTAGCTTCGAGCACTCGTTGTTTTTCAGCTTCATCGCTTGCCAATCCTGCAAAACGATTCGTGAATATCCAAAATCGCAAAGATTTTTACTTGATGGGGTTTGCCACCGGCACAATTGAGGCTGACTCACCGGCACCAAAGACTTGATCGACCAATAGCCAATGACAACATCCAGGACCAGAAATTCGTTCTTCGCATTTGTCGACGCGGCAACCAAGCTCGCGAAGGCTACCGAGGCAGACGCGATGATGGTCCTGTTGGAGAAGCCAGTCGACTGGGGCAAGCTAAAAAAGAAAACGGCGACGATCGATGCGTTTTTTGTCGCCACCAGTTCCCACGAAATCCGCGATTCGGCGGAGGCTTCGGAAACCAAAACGGTCTTGCTGGAGATGCCTGAGGCCACGGTTCAGAATCAACTCACTCAGGCCGTTCTCGCTAGCGTCGCGTCCGATTTTGTCCGACCCGGCTCAACCGTCGTTTCTCTATATAGCAGTTTTGATACCGATTCCATCGACACCGTCAGCGTCCTGAAGCTCACGGAGCGATTGGGCCGCCTCACCGCCCGCGACCTACGTAAGTTGGAAACCAAGGTCTCTTTAGAGACATTAAAGGCCGTCGTGGATCTGGCCGTCGAAATTGGAAGGGAAGGTCGTGAGGGAAATCCGGTTGGCACGATGTTTGTCGTCGGCGACCACCGAAAAGTCATGCGCGAAAGCCGACCCGGCGGTTATGACTTCGTCAAGGGATACTCGCGCAAGGAGCGGAATATATTTGAAGCCAGGAACCGCGAAGCGATCAAGGAAATTGCCCAACTGGATGGCATGTTCGTTGTGTCCGCCGATGGCACCGTCGAGGGCGCTGCCCGTATCGTTGACACCTCCCCGGTGGAAATTACGATGACCAAGGGATTAGGCTCTCGCCATTTCGCCGGCGCAGCGATCAGCAAAAACTCAAGAGCCATCGCTGTCGTTGTTAGCCAAACCAGCGGTACCGTTAGGATTTTTCAAAACGGCGAAGTCGTTCTCCGCATCGAACCCTTACAGCGCGCGATGAAGTGGAAAGATTTTGTGGAAGAACCTGGCCCCATCCCGCATGATCCCTAGGCCGCTGAACGATGAAATCGTCCCTCGGCAAACTTGTTTCGGTCCATTTTTGTTACGTGGGATCGCCGATCGCCGGATAGCACGTGATAGCCAAGGTGGCTGACTCCACGATCTTCACGTCTTAGAATGACACTCCGCGAACCACAAAATTCTCATTCCCTGTTTTAGGCTTCCGGCGAAACGAGACTCCTATTAGCATCATTTCGAACCAGCGATTGCTCACGACAATTCTGTTGGCCTTGTCGATTGGCGTTCCATTGCTGGCGTACGGTTGGATCCAGCGTACCGCTCACCCGCAGACGATCCCTGTCGACCTTCCGCAGGTCTCGTTCGAGAACTCACCAGTACGATTTTCTCATACTCGTATTGGGCCACCTCCGACACAGGGTCAGTTGTACACCAACGTGGCGTTTGCTGACATTGACCAGGACTCCAACCTTGATGTTTTGGCAGCCGATGCGTTGCGGGGGCAAATCGTTTGTTTTCGAAACGACGGTAAAATGAATTGGGAAAAACGTGTTCTCAACCCTGAGGAATTACTGCCAGCCCCGTCGCATGTTACTATCCTGGACCTCGACCGTGATGGAGATCAGGATTTGGTGGTCACAGCTTTGGGTCGCATCCAACCGACGAACGACGAGGTCGGACGGGTCGTTTGGCTTGAAAACCGAAATGGCAACTTTATTGTCCGGACGATCCTGGAGGGTGTGCGGCGGGTAACCGATGCCCAGGGCGGGGACTTCGATGGAGACGGAGATATTGATTTGGTCGTGGCGGTGTTTGGTGGCCCGCTACAAGGCCAGGTTCTCTATTTGGAAAATGACGGCAGCCAGAATTTCACTGACTACGAGCTACTCGCGGTTTCTGGGACCATCCACGTCCCCGTCCATGATTTTGATGGCGATGGAGATCTTGATTTTGCGGCGATTGTCACACAGGACGAAGAAGAGGTTTTGGCCTTCGTTAACGATGGATCGGGATACAGGAATGGCTGTCAGCGACACCGCCTGTTCTCGACTTGGAATTTCGACCTCGGGGGAGCCGGGATGATCGCCAGTGATCTTGATCAGGATGGCGATCAGGACCTCATTCTTTCCCTGGGTGACAACCTGGAACTGATGCACAACTATCCCCAGCCCTGGCACGGCTGCATCTGGCTTGAAAACCTGGGAAACTGGAAATTCGCGAGTCACCGAATTGCAAACATTGGCGGCGTTTATGCTGCTTCAACAGCGGATATTGATTCAGATGGAGATGTTGATGTCGTCGTTGCTTCCATGTTCAACGACTGGTCGCAAGAAAATGCGGCCAGTGTTTTATGGTTGGAAAACGACGGACAACAAAATTTTCGAACCTATCAGATCGCCAGCAATCCAGTTCAACTGGCAACGATCAATTGTGCAGATCTGAACGGAGACGGAATAGAGGAAATAGTGACGGGCAGTTTTCATTTCCGCCGTCCATTCGACCGATATGGCAGCGTTGACATCTTTTCGGCTGTCCCGGAGGCAAGCAAA
Source organism: Pirellulaceae bacterium (assembly GCA_942492215.1). Taxonomy (GTDB): domain Bacteria; phylum Planctomycetota; class Planctomycetia; order Pirellulales; family Pirellulaceae; genus Mariniblastus. The sequence goes on along the minus strand of CALODY010000029.1, from coordinate 63,898 downwards.
TGAATCGCATGAACCAGTTCCTGATCTTGATCATCGGACTCGAGTTAGCGATCAGTGGCTTCGGCTGGTACCGAATCCATGCTCGAACTTTGGCCCCCCAACCCCACTATTCCGTCGTTGATGACCTGACTGCCGATGATTTGCGGCGTTTGGCGGAAGATTGCAACTCCGTCGAGAAGTGGCACGAATTGGGCAACATTTATATGTCGGCCGGCTTCTTTGCCGAATCGGACGCCTGTTTCATGCAAGTCCTGAAGTTGAAACCGCGTTGGGGTGACGCGATCTATCATCATGCCTTTTGCCTTTCTCGTTACGGCAAAACCCAACAAGCCAACGAGAAGTTCGAGATGGTCATCGAACTGCAACATCCCCAGAGCGCTAACGCAGCGTTCTTCATCGGCCGCAATCACTTGCGAGACGAAAACCCCCAACTTGCCGAAGCCGCGTTTCTAAAAGCCTCCAAAATTCCCATGGCCCAGTTTGAACTGGCGCGACTTTATGTCCGGCAACAGAGGTACGCCGAAGCCAAACAGCAACTCGAAAAAGTGCTCACCGAACAACCGAACGCTTCGCGGGCCAAGTTATTGTTGGCTGAAGTCGCTTTGGCAGAAAACAACCCTAACAGAGCAATCAGCTTTAGTTCAGAGGGATCGGATCAGACCGAACGCATCGCTTCTCCTTTCAAGATTGAGAAAGATCGGCTGATGAATTCGGTGATCAAATATGGGATCGAAAAAAACATCGCCAACTTTATGGACCTTCGTAACGAAGACCGCGCTGAAGAGGCGAAACAGGGTTTTGAAATGTTGCAGTCGGCCGAATGGACGCCTCATGTCCAGGACGCACTTATCAAAATCTCCATTGAAAGGAACGATTTTGCGAATGCCGAACGGTTAATTGACGAAGAAATTTCGCATTCGGGTCCAACCACGGTTTGGCTGGGGAATCTCGGCGATGTCCGAATGCAATTGGGCGATCGAACGGGGGCTGTGGAAGCCTGGACGCAGGGTGCCCAAGTTCGGAACGACGTCTCCGTTGACAAATGTTACCGTGCATTAGCCAGACACTACGACGACAGCGGAGACATCGCCAAAACCGACGAATTTCAACTCAAGCTTGTGCTGGATCTGGCGGGAAAAGCAGTCACCCAAGGTGACGGCAGTCGAGCCGTCGACATGCTGAATCAGGCATTGGCAATCTTCCCCGAGTCAGCGGACGGTTTTTATCTACTCGGGAAAGCTCAACGCACGATGTTTGCACCCGATGAGGCGGCGATCGCGTACAAGAAATGTATCCAAATCAAACCAAATCATGGAAAAGCCATTCGCGAATTGAAGTTGGTTGAATCCCTGCTTCAGTAAGTCTCTCGCCTTGGAGGCCTACAACGCAATTTGCCAAAGATGCCCCAGCAATTGAAAACAGGCAAAAGAAAAACTGTTATATCAACTTTTTTGGATTTGATCTCGCAAACGTCTCAATGACTTGGGCACGCCAGTCCACGGGTCGGGCTCTTCATATTCGAGCACAACAAATCCCTTGTAGTGAGCTGAACGCAGAATTTCCGACACCCGTGCCAGGTCCGCATCATATTTGTTCCCGTCGGCATCCATCATCATCACCTTTACCTGGACGTTGATCGCGAAAGGAGCGACTCTTTCCAGATCGCGATAGGGATCTTCCGATTGAAAATTCCCAGTATCCAGATTCACTCCGAACCATGGACTTTCAACTCCGTCAACGATTTGTAGCATTTGATCGGCGGTTAGATTTCCATGGTTTTCGACTCCCACAAAAACTCCACGACTCCCGGCATAGTCCACGCAACGCTGGAGAGCATCCAACGCAAATTTTAGATTGTCTGGATCTTTGGCAAAGTCATCTGCGGTACCGGCAAAAAAACGAATGTGGGGCGCTCCGAACTCAGTGGCTTTATCGATCCACGATTTTGCTGCAGCAACTTCCTGTTCCAGTCGTTCACCGGGACCCATCGAAAAATGATTGCCGATTGCCGTTCCACTTATCGAAACGCCGGCCTCGAAGGCTCGTCGTTTGATACGAAGGAAATAGTCTCGGTCGGTCACCGGAGGGAAGAAGTAGCTGGTCAATTCGGCTCCGGCAACATTCTGCCGCGCGCAAAATTCGATGAAATCAAACATGTCGATTTGCGTGCCATCAGTTGCCGTCTTCTGGGATTTCCCTTTCATGTATGAAAAATATTCACGAAAGGAATACGCAGCCAGACCAAGTTGGAAATGATAGAAATCGTCGGATCGGCGGGCATTATCGTCGGGAACGTTAACTGCTGCGGCTTGAACGCGCAATGAACTGCCAACTCCCAATGCAACGGAAGTTGCCAAGAAGTTCCTTCGGCTAGTGTTGCCCATTGGATTCCTCTAACTTGGCCAAAAAAAAATTGATACGAGAAACGTCAGAGCTGACCCAATCAATCGAGCCGGTCCGCGGCGGCGACTCGAATGATATCCCTCGGAGCGCCAATTCCAACCACGCTGACGTGACCAAGATAATTTGCAGCATCCGGGTTGGCAAATCCCCGTTTAAAATCAATGAACGTGCAGGTAATATCAGCCTGAAAAGCCGTCGGCTGAACCATTCCCGTATCGCAATCCATTCCCGTCGGAATGTCAATCGCCATCCTTTTGATTGGTAGTTCATTCATTAATGGAATCAGCCGATCGAAGGGGCTCCTCAGTTCGCCGACCGCTCCCGTGCCCAGCATGGCATCGACTATCCACGCAGCTTTCTCACGACCGATGGTCGTCAAATGCTGGATGATGCTTTCGTCCTTCCACTCCGGGTCAAATTGAACAATCGGAATCGGCAACCGTTCAATAATGTTGAGATTGATCCGTGCGTCGCCGCCGTAGTCCTCCGGTCGGGAGAACAAGATCACTTTCGAGACAATTCCGCGATTATAGAGCTGACGGGCGATCACAAATCCATCTCCCCCGTTGTTGCCGCCGCCGCAGCAAATCACGGCACCCTTGGCTGCCCCAAGGCTCATCAATTTCTCTGCGCAGCCGCGACCGGCATTTTCCATCAATACGATCCCCGGGATCATCAATCGCTCGATTGCAAACCGATCGGCGTTTCTACATTGAATCCTTGTCAGCATGATTGTCAGCCATCAAATTGGTAATTGAACTTACAGCCCGACCTGCACAATGGGGGGGTAAAAATCGACAGATGGAAATTCACGGGAAAGTCGCCGCTGTGATCCTGGGATTATCAGGTATCATGACGGAGACGTTGTAAATTTCAGGTTGATTTCCCATTCATCGAATTATGCCAATTTACGAATACCATTGCGACGCCTGCCATCAGGACTTCGAGTTGTTGGTGCTCGGCGAGCAGCGGCCAAAGTGCCCAACTTGTTTACGAACCGATGTCCAAAAGCTGATCAGCGTGCCATCTGCACCGTCGACCACATCCGACGCTTCCCCGATTGCATCGCCGGGAATGAGTTGTGGTGCACCTCGGTGCTGCGGCGGCGGTTGCGACCTTTGAACAACAGCCATGTTCGCAATCGAAACCGATGCCGTCGTGGGTAAAGGAGCCCGGTCAGCTATTTTCGCAGATCCTGTGTCAGGCGGCTAAACGCCTCTTTCATTTTCAAGTTCTCGAAAGGCCGTAAATCGGGTACTGACAGACTGGTGATCGACTCGAATGCCCTTCTGCTGGTCGACATGAGCGCGGCAACGTCTTTGCTGAGCGCCGCGGTTTTGTAGGTATTTGCCGCGGTGAGGATGTTCTTTTTGCACTCGAGGTTAGCCATCATCATTTGATGCTTTTGGTGAGCCAAACCTTGTTTGTAGAACATGGCCGCCTCGTACGTAATCTGATTGTTGTCGATGTTGTTCTGCAGTACTTCTTGATTGCCCCCCAGTTGAATCGCCTTTCGAGCCTCCTGGATATTTGCCTGCGCCTGCTGCGCATACATATTCAGTTTGGGATAGTAGTCGTTGTCGACGTTTTCAATAAACTTGGACTGGAGGCGCTCGACCGTCTTTAACAGCATCAAATAAACACCGTAGTATTTTTTGGCCGCATCCAAATCTTCGCCGGTTTGAATCGTCAGCTGTTCAAGATCGAGAGCAAACTGTTTTGCGTTTTCGAAGATAATGGAGACTCGGACGAACTCGTCACCGGTAATCGATTCCAGAAGAATGTCCACGGTCTCTGAGTCGAGCTCCATTCCGATTCCATTCAGCTGCGCGACCAATCGCGCCTTTTCAAACTGAATTTCTTTCTCGGCATCCTCAATCCTTTTGCGAGCAGCGCTGATCTTATTGTCATAGCCTTTCTTAGTGACGGTCAATGGATTGTAGGAGCTTTCAGGAGCGGAAATTCGTTTACGCTGGAAAACCGTCAACTCACTGCGAGACTCCAGAATTTCTCGTCGCAGCCGCGCAATATTCTCTCTGCGCTTGCTAATATCCGAAATGCCCAAGGCAGCGGCGGCTTCATCAAGATAAGACTCGATCTTCTCCTGCTGAGATTCCTTGGTGCGGCTCAGGAAGTCGTAAAAGGCAAGGTCTTCCTCCCCTGGTAAATGATCTTGGTCATCAAACATTTCCAAAGCCGCATCCAAGGCACTATGCGCCTTTTCGAAAAACGCGCTCGTATCGGCCTCATCCTGCCGACGCAGCTCGGCAGTTTGTCCCAAAGTCTCGGAAGGACCAATGCAAATCCATAACATCACGTAGCAAATCAACCGGGCTAGATTGTCGACAAATGAACTAGAAGTTGTTTTGGACACGAACACTTTCATGGATTTATCCCAAGTTATTAGTACGACAGCATTTTACGATTCGCACAAAACAGAGCAACATTTGTTTTTATTCAACCGAAAGCCATTGTTGGTTCATTTTTGAGAGTTTCGCAACTCCGTTAAACCAGCATTTCTCAAAATTGGGCCGGCAGCAAGGTCGCGACCAATGCCGAAACGACGCAACTCCTTAAAACGGCAAATACACTTTGGCATTCAAAACAGCCCTAATTATCAGGCAATTTTTCCACTTCATTGGGCCAAGGCCGGAAGACTCGACAGTTTCGATTGTGGTTGTTGATTTGGCTCGCAGGAAACCCAGACCGATCTTCCGGACAAGCCTCAAAACAGACAGGGTTCCGAATGAATTGATGCCAACCCAGCCACTCGGTGGAGCCACGCTAAACCGCGGTCCCCGTAAAACGAAAAATCGAGATAATGTGATTCGTCAAAAACCCGCCGTCGCGAACAATCAACGAATTTCGGCAACTCAATAAAAAAGGCCGCAGGAAATCCTGCGGCCGACCAATCGCCCTCTTCACTTTAACACGAATGTTCTTGAATACTCGCCGAGTGATAATTTTGGGTAGAACTTGTTGTTACAACGCGTATCCCAATCCGGTGACAACCAGGGCTTGTCGCAGCGCGCCTCGGAGACTGATGGGAATCGGATCTTTCAACCAAGGAGCACAGTCGCCCGGCCGGTAAAAACCCAGGGCATAGTTGCATTCGTTGGCTGGATGGATTGCCGTTTGATAAGGCACGGAAATGAGACTGACAAAGAAATGGCCGAATGAATGGATGGGCTGTGTGATCGGTCCATGAGAGTGACCATACCGCTCAAGTTGCACGTTTTCAAAGTACAAAGTTTTGTGACAAAGCGAGGACGCTGTCCACGTGAAAGTCTGTGGGGCCCAGCAACGAACAACGGATCCGCGATTTCCGACGCCGCAAGTTGTTGGAATCTGCCAAAAGTCCGCGATGGCATCCAAATCCGAGTCGCTCAACCGCGCCATTGCAAGTTTGATTCTGCCGTTGATTCCGTCGACGATCACATAGCCCCGTCGTAAATCAACCATTCTGCCTGTGGCCACAACATTTCCCATGCGGTCGGTCCAGTCCCGAGAATTCGCATCATTCGGTTCAAGCAATTCGCTCGCAGGAGGACTGATGTCCAATGCAATATCGCGAATTGGATTGTCCAGAAGCTCTCGGCGGAAATCGTCGCACGATTTGTCCAACAGACTTTGGTCGGATTCATCGTCCTCCTCGATGTCTTCCATGTTATCGAGGAGCGATCGAGGAGAAAGATCGGGCTCATCCTCCTGCCGTAAGCTGTTTTGAGTCTCTGTTGTCAGGCTTTCGTTGACATCCTGACCCCCAACCGCATCGATCGACTCCAATTGCCGATCCAGCTGATCGTTGATTTGCCGATTCGCACCAGAGAATTCACTCGCATCCTGCTGAAAGTCAGGAGCTGCGGGCGGATCATAGCCATCGGGATCCTCGTCACGGGATCGATTCAGGATTGAGATCTGTTTTCCAATCGGCCTCGACGAACGCAACGTGTTATCGCTGCCGCTGGGACGGTAAACTTCTGGCTCGTCGACCAACTGTGGCAAAGCGGAAAGGCGGTCGCCAAATGGGTCCTGGACTGGCTCCTGCATGACAGTTTGTCGGACCGGTTTGTTGCCAACTCGACGAAGGTCTGGTTCGGATCGAGTTGGGTCACCCGCTCGGGCAACCTGGGAATCTCGAATCGGAGCCTCCTCGGCCGATTGACCATTGGGTGCTTGTTTTGGTAGCCGTTTCGCGGTTCGTGAGGCAGGTTGAACGTTGGGGCGGACAGGACGGGGTCGTTGACCCGATCTGCGTTGCATTTGTGACTGTGCAACGGAGCCGCGCTGCTGTTTCCGACGTTCTGTTGATTGGCCCTTGGTCGATGTGGAATTTCTCGACGACCGGGGGTCGCCGGTAAATGCTCGTGTGATTCGCTCTTGTAGCCCGGCCGGTCGAACGTTCATTTGGGGGCGTTGCGAAGACACCCTCGTTGACGATGGGAGTGCGGCTTGCTGTTGGCCGGCGGCAAAAGCTTGTTCATTCACCACTGACGACGACTGTACGTGTCGGGCCTGAGCATTGGAATCGTAATAGACCGGCGGTTGAGAAACGGTAACCGCTGGGTAAGGGTAAGCGCGGGGTCTGACGGGTGGAAGATGGACTGGCGGCTGAAAGGAATTTATCTGACTGCCCTGGTACGCGTTATCGTATGTCATGGGCATACTGCTGGGGCGAGTCTCAAAGTTGCCGAGATAACCCGCTGCTTGGGCCACCTGTTGCTGCTTGGCGGCCGCATGTTGCGGGTTAGACTGCATGTGTGACCGGCTGCCCAATTGAGCCTCGTACGCCTGTTGGGCCGCGTATGCCTGCTGGGCGCGGTAAGCTTGAGCCGCAAAACCCAAAGGTGCTCCCTGCTCCCGTTCGGCACGAATCATCTGCTTGCGGATCGCTTCAGCATGCAATTGGCCTTCAAACGATGGCTGTGGAGCGAAAGCGGCTGATGGATTGCTGGGGATTGTCGGCGTTCGAAATTGTTGAGCCTGAGCGACCGCACCGATCGACAGCAGAGCAATGCAGGCGACCGCTGGCATCCAATTTAGTATCGACCGGAAACAAGATCCGTTACCACCTTGGGCCTTACTTGGGGTTGCGAGATGGCGACTCCACGCTGTAATTCGGTGATTCTTGAGTAATGGCAATATCATGTGGGTGGCTTTCTCTAACACTCGCCGCAGATACTTGAATAAACTTTGCATCCCTACGCAGTTGTGCGATCGTCTGCGTCCCGCAATAACCCATTCCGGCACGGAGCCCGCCTACCAATTGGTAAACGAAATCGCTTAATGCCCCCTTAAATGGAACGCGACCTTCGACGCCCTCGGGAACCAGTTTTCCTGGTCCACCTCCTGCTTGTCGGTAACGTTCGCTGGAACCCTTGGCCATCGCGCCAATCGAGCCCATACCACGGTACACTTTGAAAGTGCGCCCCTGGTACAGAATCATCTCTCCTGGGCTCTCCGCCAAACCGGCAAACAACCCTCCAATCATGACACAGCTGGCTCCCGCCGCTATGGCTTTGGTAATGTCACCTGAATATCGAATTCCTCCATCCGCGATGACGGGTATGTCGTGTTTGTCGGCCACCTTGGCCGCCTCATAAATCGCCGTGACTTGCGGCACTCCAATGCCACTGACCACTCGCGTGGTACAAATCGATCCCGGACCGATTCCTACCTTAACGGCATCAACGCCCGCCGCAATTAACGCCTCACAGCCCTTGGCCGTGGCGACGTTGCCTGCAATCACGTCGATGTCCCAATTGTTTTTGACTGCCTCCACCGTCTGGATGACGTTGGAGGAATGCCCGTGAGCACTATCTACGATCAATACATCAACACCTTTGTCGATGAGGCATTGGGCTCGGTCCAAATCGTGAACGCCAATCGCCGCACCGACTCGCAACCGTCCCTGCTTGTCTTTGCAAGCATCCGGGAAGCGGCGCATCATATCGATGTCCTTGATCGTAATAAGTCCCTTTAGTTTCTTATCTTCGTCAACCAGCAGAAGTTTCTCCACCTTTTTAGCCGTTAAAATTTTCTCAGCTTCCTCAAGCGTTACATTCCCCGTCGCTGTCACTAACGGTTCCCCCGTCATCACCTCGGAAACAGCGATATTGATGGTTTCCAGGAAGCGCAGATCGCGCCGCGTAAGAATCCCAACCAGCGTTCCATTCGCTAGCACAATCGGCACACCGGAAACATTGTGCTGGGACATCAGGTCTTTCGCATCACCGACCGTGGCGTCCGGATTCAAGGTGACGGGATCAAGGATGATGCCGTTGGCGCTCCGCTTGACCTTGTAAACTTCTTCGGCCTGGGCTTCGGCCGACATGTTCTTGTGGATCACGCCCAAGCCACCTACCTTGGCCAAGCCAATTGCCATGGCGTGTTCGGTGACGGTGTCCATCGGGGAACTGATCAAAGGAATATTGATCCCGAAGTTTCGCGTCAGCCGGGTGCTGACTTCCACCTCGGCGGGGACAACTTCGCTGTATCTCGGTTCGATGAGTACGTCATCAAATGTGATAGCGGTATGCCGGATCTTGTCGTCCATGGTTCGCCTCATTTGCCCAGACTTAGGAATAATGAAGCACTGAATTATGAAACGATTCGCAGCATTTGACAATCGGACGACCAATGCCCTCCCAACGGGATCAGTTGACCGGTTTTTTTGCCGCGTTGGCGGTTTCCTTACAATCGCCACGACCGTAACGAATCGGTTCTAAATCTTCCTATTCTCACGTGAGAAATCAACGAGACTGGCGAGTCGGCAGCTACTTTTCGTTGACAATCCGTCTTCATACTTTCTGGCCAACCAGCCAGTCAGCTCCCCCGGCTGTCGTAGCTCCACTCCAATGTGTCACCGCCGTAAACAGGGAAGCACGCCAACCATCGTTCCTCGGGTGCTCTAACCGCCGAGACCATCGAGCAAGATTCTCACAGGAAAACAATGAAACAAAAACCGTTCGTCGACTATTACCAGGTTTTTCAGTTGGCTCCGACCGCCGAACAGGAAACCATTGAACTCATGTTCCGGTATTTGGCCAAACGGCTCCATCCCGACGTTGCGGATGACGGCAATGTTCAAGAGTTTACCCTCCTGGTTGAAGCCTACGAAACACTCAAGGACTCCAAAACAAGAGCGGCTTACGACACCCGATATCAAGACGAGAATCGTCGCGCCGAAAAATTGGTGGAAGACGCCACTTGCCTCGATACGGACAGCATTCAACGCCATCAGTTACTCTCGCTCTTGTATGCAAAACGAAGAAAGGACATGAACAATCCCGGTATCGGCGACACCACGTTGGAATCATTGATTGGCTGTTCTCGTGAGGTAATGAATTTCCACCTTTGGTATTTCAAGGAAAAAGGCTGGATTCAACGTGAAGATACCGGCCCAGTTTCCATCACCGCTTCAGGCGTCGACAAGATCGAAGCGACCGTCCAACAAAAAGCCGCGACCGTAGATCGGCGCCTCACCGCCGAAAAGGATCGGGTCGAACTTCAACCAGTCTGATTGACCGGTCGAACGCCTTGTCACCCACGGATGGGCTAAGGCCTCTAACAAGGTCGCCACGATTGTTGGTACATCGCCTATTCAATTATTGATTTCGAATTCTCACGAAATCAAAATCGGCCTGAACAACGATCGACATCCCCGCCTGGGCGGCATCGACTCATTCCGGCCAAGGACCTTGGTGGAATCTTCTTTGCCAAAAAGCCGCCCGCGTACAACCTTAGCTAAGCTTAGTTCGAGTTTTGGATTTATGCTGCATGGCAGTCAGTTTTGCAATGTTTACGTTTTTCGGCCGGGCTTGTCAAGAAATTCGCTGTTTAATACTCAAGTTTTTAGCGGCAAACGACAAGCTTGTCTTTCTTGTATAACAGGGGAAAATCTGTAGGTTTGCTTTCTGTGTGACCTTGGGTTGCGTGCCAATAGACGATCAGCGAATCCAACATCGCAATCGGCGGTTGCTCAACTGCCTGTTGGCTCCAGCTTTGTGGATCTTCGAACGAGATGCTGTTTGCTGTCACAAACGACCTAGAATGACGTCCATCGACAACGTCGCCATGTATCCATGTTCAAGTTTGCCGGAAATGACTCTTCCGATACGACCTGTTGCAGAGGGTGGTCTGTTTGTCGAGGTTAAAGCAACCGAATCCGGCATCCCATCCTGCGGCAACGGGTTAAGATTACGAGCTGCTCGACATTCCCGGGGGCTGGTCATCAATTAATAAAACAAATAACGGTTTGTCACGGCTGATGTTGCCGGGTGCCAATCTCGAATGAACGCAAAGAGACTGAGTGAACCGAGTCAATTCTCCGTTGCGCCAGTTATCTCCGTCAAAAAAAAGACGAGACCGGGAAGTTCTTCTTGATAACTCGACCTAGTCCAACCTGGTCAGTGCCGGCGGCTCGATGAGTGCCTGGTGTCCCTTGCCGATCGAAAAAAACGCCCGGGCAGCCATCAAACGTCGAGACGTATCCATGTTAGGATTTCCTTTACCCAGCTTACGGAATGACCAACCCACTGTTTGTCGCGATCGCTATTGGAAAGTCCAAATGCCTGACCCTCATCAAGTCAAAATACTTTCTGTTACGGAATTGACCAGTGAAATCCGGTTTCAATTGAGTAACCAATTCTCGAATATCTGGGTTAGCGGCGAAGTCTCAGGTTTGACGCGTCCAGGCTCAGGACACCAATACTTCACACTCAAAGACAAAACCTCGCAAATCAGCGGAATCATCTGGCGCAGCACGGCCGAGCGCATGAAATTCAAAATCGAGAATGGACTTGATCTGGTCTGCTTTGGCGATGTGGACGTTTATCCTCAACGGGGAAACTATCAACTGATTGTTCGGCAAGCTCAGCCGATGGGTGAGGGTGCATTGCAGCTGGCATTTCGCCAACTCCATCACAAGCTGAAAGCTGAAGGGCTTTTCGACGCACAGCACAAACGCCGCTTGCCCGCCTTCCCCCGGCGAATCGCGCTCATCACCAGCCCCTCCGGCGCTGCCATTCGCGATTTCCTTCAGGTTCTCAATCGACGCTGGCCCAATATGGAGGTGATTATCCTGCCGGTCAAGGTTCAGGGTGACGGCTCAGCCCGGGAAATCTGCCGAGCGATCCATTCCATCAAACGGTTCCGCCAACCCCCTGACGTTGTCGTGCTTACGCGGGGAGGGGGCAGCATCGAAGATCTCTGGAGCTTCAACGAAGAAGCAGTTTGTCGAGCGATTTTCGATTGCCAGACTCCCGTCGTCTGTGGAGTCGGTCACGAAATTGATGTTACACTGGCTGATCTGACAGCCGATGTTCGAGCGCTAACACCCTCGGAAGCCGCCGAAAGGATCACCCCCAACCGACCGGAAGTGCTGGATCAGCTCCATGCAATTCGCAGACGAATGCAAACTCGGCTAGTGGCCAAACACCACAGCTATTCGCAAAAGCTGGCGGTACTTGCCACTAATCCCGTCCTGACGAAACCGTTTCGGCGATTACAGTTAACCGCTCAAGAACTCGATCGCATCGAAGCGCAGATGTTCCGCGCCATGCAACATAAGTTGACGCAGTGCCAACACGCGACGCAACAAATGACAGCTAAGCTGGAGGCAATCAATCCTTTGTCTGTGCTTGCTCGCGGGTACAGCTTCACTTCGGACGAAAACGGAAAACTGGTGACGGATTCCAAAGACATCAACATCCACGATACGATCATCACCCGCCTGGCAAATGGCGAGCTTGTAAGTAAAGTAACATCGAAAACTTGATTTGGGCTATGTGATGTCGATCGAAGAACTTGCGGCCCTTGCGGTCCAGTCATCAGACCCGCTGGCAGCAACCGATGCCAAAATGACCGTGATTCTGCCTGGCACAAAAACGAGGCTTAACGAATGAACCAAATCATAATGCCTCGGCATGAGGCCAATCCCGACCGCACCCACGACCGAAAACGATGAGCAAGAAAAAACCAAAATCGAGACCCCAAACTTCTGTGTCGTTCGAAGAGTCGTTCGACAAATTGAAAAATATCGTCGATCAGCTGGAAGACGGTAACCTGACACTCAGTGAATCGCTCGAGGTCTACGAGAATGGGGTCAAGAATCTGAAGAGTTGTTATCGTGCGCTGGAAGTAGTCCAAAAACGGATCGAGTTGCTGGTTGACATTGACGATGATGGGAATCTGGTTACTCAAGCCTTTGACGACACAGCCACTCATGAACCGGCCAGGAAAACGACTCGCCATGCGGAAGAAACCGAAGGCGAGGATGCTGACAGCGAGGAGGATGAACAGATCGGCGACGTAGACGATGCTGACCGTTTGTTTTAGAATAAGACGATGAAATCTTGAATTATTTCCGTTAGCCGGATTTTCGGAAATCCGAGTTCGGAATGCCGATTTCCGAAGTTGGCCAACCACCATCGGACGCCGATTGTTCTTGGTTTTTCGAATTCTCGAATGACCTAAATCGGTTAAACTGCTAACTTGAAAACGGTTAGCAAGCGGTCGGAAGCCAGATGACACGCTTAATTCGTCGGTGAGGTGGTTGGACCCAAAACGACTGGGTACGGTTGGAGGGGAATTCCAATACCCGTCCACAGGGTCGGCGTTGGGTCTTCAGCGGCGAGAAGCGACATATTTTGCCGCGACGGGCATCACAATCTCCCAACACAAAATGCAGCCGGCTTTATCCTCGTGGAAAATTCCTGATGACCCTTTCTAAGACGGGGCTATTCCCGGCCGAGATCGAATCGTTTCGAAGTCAGATTGATAGCTGCCTGAAGCAATATTTGCAATTCGATGACGATTGCCCAAAACATCTTGCCGCCGCGATACGATATTCTCTGCTCTCCCCGGGCAAGCGAATCCGGCCTTTGTTGGTTTTGACGGCCGCCCAGGTTTGCGGAGGAACGATCGACGCGGCATTACCTTCGGCATGTGCTGTCGAAATGATTCACACCTATTCTTTGATTCACGACGATTTACCGGCCATGGACGACGACGACTTACGTCGTGGCCGACCGTCGTGCCATATCGAGTTCGATGAGGCGACCGCCATTTTGGCTGGCGATGCGCTCATCCCGCTGGCTTTTGAAGTCATCAGCCGAGACACGCATCCTGCGGCGGTTGCCGTGGATTGCGTTTCGGCACTCGCTCGGGCCGCCGGGGCATCACGACTGGTTGGCGGACAGGCCGACGATTTGCTCCTGCAATTCTCCAACCCAAACCTGGAAACGCTGGAACGAATTCATCGCCGCAAGACGGGCGCCCTGCTTGCCGTATCTCTCCAATTGGGAGCTTTAACGGCAAAAGCAGGTCGCGAAAACACCGACAGCCTGATTATTTATGGAAAACACCTCGGTTTGGCGTTCCAAATCGTAGATGATCTGTTGGATTTAAGGGGCTCCCAAGCAAAAATGGGGAAGCGGACGGGGAAAGACGCCAATCAGGGAAAGCTGACCTACCCAGCCGTAATCGGAGAGGAAGAAAGCGAATCCTCGCTCGCGAGACAGCATCCAAGGCGATTGCTGCCCTGGAGCCTTTTGGTGAGGCCGCTCGTCCTTTAGAACTCCTCGCAAACTTCGTCGTAGACAGGACGCAATAGCAACATGACCCAATTGTTACCCACCATTCAATCTCCCCTCCAACTCCACGACATGTCGTCTTGCGCAGCTGAATCAAGTTGCTGACGAAATCCGCGAAACTCTTTGCAATCTGCTCAGTCTCCGCCGCACATTTCGCGTCCAATCTTGGCGTTGTTGAGCTGACGCTGGCGCTGCACAGCACTTATGATTTTCTGAACGACCACCTGGTCTGGGATACGGGACACCAGATCTATCCACAAAAATTGATTACCGGCCGTTACGATGAATTCCATACGATTCGGACCAAAAACGGCTTGATGGGCTATCCCAATCCTGAGGAAAGCGATTACGACCTGTTCATGACCGGGCACGCAGGGTGCAGCGTCTCGACCGTCGTCGGTTTGCGAAGCGGGGACGACGTTCAGGGCAAAAAGGATAACTATTCGGTCGCCGTGATCGGTGATGGTGCCTTTCCTTCCGGCATCGTTATGGAAGCCATCAACAATGCATCTGAGCTCAAAAGCAAAATGTTGGTCGTGCTGAACGACAACGAAATGTCGATTTGCCCGCGTGTTGGCGGAATCGCCAGCTACCTTGATCGACTTCGATCCAACCGGGTTTACGCCGGTGTGAAAAATGAAGTCGTCAATATGCTGCACAAAGTCCCTGTCCTCGGTGATCCCACCGAACGCCTGCTGTTTCAAATCAAGGAAGGCGTCAAAGCAGGGCTGCATGGCGGCATGATGTTCGAGGAGTTTGGCTTCAAGTATTTTGGTCCCATCGACGGGCATGACATTGGCATCCTCAAAAAGTACTTGAAAATGGTTCGCGAAATCGACGGACCTGTGTTATTGCACGTGATCACGAAAAAAGGTCATGGGTTTCAACCGGCCGCCGAAGATCCGGTCTATTTCCACACCCCTCCAGCATTTGAAACTGCCGAAAACGGAAAAGCAGTACCGATATCCAGCAGCAGCAGCGAGGCGTACACCAACCACGCGCGCGACGCCATCGCCGACCAAATGCGTCACAATGAAAAAGTCACGGTGATCACCGCGGCCATGTGTCAGGGCAATAAACTGGAACCCGTTCGCGAGGAATTTCCGGATCGTTTCTTCGACGTTGGCATCTGCGAGTCGCACGCCGTGGCATTTGCCGCTGGACAGGCCAAAACTGGATTGCGGCCGATCGTCGACATCTACAGCACATTTTTGCAACGGAGTTACGATCAGATTTTCCAGGAGGTCTGCCTGCAAAACCTGCCGGTGACTTTCATGATGGATCGAGGCGGTTTGACGGCGGACGACGGGCCCACACATCACGGCACATTCGATCTGGGCTACATGAGAATCTTTCCCAACATGGTCGTGATGGCACCCGGTGATGCTAACGATATCGGTGCGATGTTGGACTTCTCGCTTAACCACGATTCCCCTTGCTCGCTGCGCTATCCGAAGACTTCCGCAGCAGAAATCGAGCGTCAACTTCAACCGGTGGAATTGGGCAAATCAGAATGGATTCGCACCGGAAGTGACGGCGCGATTGTCGCTTGCGGCACCGTGCTGGAGGCTTGCCTCGATGCGGCAGCAGTCCTTGCCAATGAAGGCATTGATATTTCCGTCGTCAATGCCCGGTTTGTAAAACCTATTGATCGAGAAATGATCCACCGCGTTTTGAGCGAATCCACATTTGTTGTGACCGTGGAAGAAGCCATGTTGATGGGCGGGTTTGGGAGCGCCCTGTTGGAGGCTGCCAATACGATGCAGCTTGAAACCCATCACGTACATCGGATCGGCATTCCCGATGTTTATGTACCGCACATGAATCGTTGCGAGGCGTTGGCGGAACTAAAATTGGACGCTGCCGGAATCGCGGAAACCTGTCGGTCCGCCGCCACACAAACGGGTATCCAATCCCAAGCCTTGTAGCACTTCGTGTTGCTGAAGGACAGGTGTGGAAGACGATTGCGGTGCCAGCTTGCTTGGCGGCTCCAAAGCAATCCATAGTTGAGTCTGTCCGAAAAACTGCGATAAAGGCAGGCATGACAAATCACGATAAATCTGCTCCACGCGTCAAGGTGGTTCTGTTGGGTTCGGGTGACCGGAAGCCTGATTTAGTTCCAGCCGTTGACCGTCTCCGGCCAGCGATTGAACGGATCGTCGATATCGTCGATGAGGACTTTGCCTACGAAAAAGATCTTTCCGGCACCACCGCCGATTTGGCGATCGTGCTCGGCGGTGACGGCTCGATCTTGAGAGCCGCCAAACAAATGGGGCATCACCAGCTACCTGTCCTGGGTGTCAACCTTGGCAAACTTGGTTTTCTTGCGGACATTCATCCGGACGGCCTCGTTGCGGCGCTGGAAAGCGTCGTCAAGAAAGAGTTTCGTGTTATCGATCATTTGATGATGCGCTGTCAGGTGATTCGGGACGGTGAAGTCATCGCGGACCAGTTGGGACTGAATGAAGCCGCCATCCTGGGTGGTCCGCCTTTCGAGATCCAAACCATCGATCTTTATGTCGACGGAGATCTTGCGACCTCCTACAGTTGCGATGGTTTGATCATTAGCACGCCGATTGGCTCTACGGCTCATAACCTGTCGGCGGGTGGACCGATTTTAAGAAAAAACTTGCGGGCGTTCGTGATTTCTCCGATCAGCCCACACACGTTGACCGTTCGCCCTGTCGTCGATCTTTGCGATCGAACTTATGAAATCGTCGCGAGCAAACCGAACGACTCGACCTGCATCGTCCTGGATGGTCAGATTCTTGCGCAACTCAGACCGACGGACCTGGTGCGGATTCAGAGCGCCGAACCGGTCTTTCAATTAATCGAGGTCACTGGAAAAAGCTACTACCGAACACTTCGGGAAAAACTCGGTTGGGGCGGCCAATTCAGTTCCAAATAGTCTCGTGTGGCTCCCACCCAATGGCGTGCTAGCAAGTCCCCGATTCGATGGAATTTTCAGTCGCAGCGAGTTCGTGAATTCTCAGCAAGAAACAACGTTGTTCTAAAGCATCAGCAATGCTAAAAACGGCGTCGAGGAAATCGATCCTGTAGATTGTCATGCCGATGCAACATTTCGGGTGGCGACAAAGTCTCGGTCTCAATCGTTGTCGGGACGCGAGTACAGGATTCACGCCGAATACTGGCAGCGAAAATGCTGGACGTTCGCTCTGGTAATCGGACGGGGCACAAACCGTTTTTCGCTCGAGTCATCCACAAACGATCAACGCCTCAACGGCCATCGATAGGGCGTAACTGGGAAACCCAAACGCATGAAAACCAAACTTCTTGTATCTGTCCAATCGCTTCTCTTGATGGTTTTGGTCTGTTCTGTGCTGACAGGGCAGGAAACCAGGCAGGCCGAGTCAGCCGCTGATCGTGTCAAGCGTGCCGCCGAGAACCTGGATCGCAAGCAACTGTACAAGCTTGAATACCAACTAAGAAAAGGTGAAACCATTCGTTGGACGGTCGAACACGTTGCGTCAACCAAAACACAAATGGCCGGGGAACTGGAAGAGACTTCTTCACGCAGTCAATCGACCAAAGTCTGGACCGTCTCCAGCGTCGACTCGCTGGGTAACATCACGTTCGTCCACAGTTTGGAAGACGCCAACATGTGGCAGAAAATCGGCGAGAGCGAACCCGTCGCTTACAACAGTAAGACGGACAAGGAGATTCCGGATGACTACAAATCCATGGCTGACAAATTGGGAAAACCCCTGGCAGTCATCTCCATCACGCCCAACGGCCAGGTGACCGATCGAAAATCAAGCCTCAAAAGCGCCCGGTTTGGCACGGGTGAAATCACATTGCCGTTGCCCAAACAGGCGATCCCGGTCGGCCACAAATGGAACGTTCCCATTGATTTACAGGGCACGGACGAAGACGGAAACAATCGAAAATTAAAGGCCAGAATTTCCTATGAGTTAGTCAAAGTCAAATCCGGAAACGCTTACATCTCGTTTCGCACGGAAGTCTTGACGCCAGTTGAAAGTCAAAAAATTAAATCTCAGATTATGCAGCAAATGACCAAAGGGTACGCCGTCTTTGATATTGCCCAGGGAAGAATGGTCCGTAAGGAAGTCGAATGGGACGAGAAAGTTCAAGGTTACCAGGGACCAGAAAGTTACCTTCAATACCTCGGGAGAATGTCCGAAAAACTGCTCGGTTCAAGCATGACTTCTTCCCTCGGCAGCAACTCATCTCCACTTGCTCCACTCAACACCGACGTCGCAAATCAGAAAGTCGAAATTAAGATACGCGAGGGGAAACCGATCATGCGGAAATGATCAAAGTCCGCAGCATCGGCAACGCCCACCAATATGAGACGCTCGCAGGGTGAGCCTCTGAACATCAATTTGAGACGCCCGCAGTGCGAGCACCGCGGCATGTTTCTCGCCAATCCGGGAGGCCCTTCGAACGGGCATCGCCCACACGCATGGAGTGTCGGCTAAACCCTTTCGAACGCATGCCCAATTCCGGTTAGAATTGAGCGCATGAGATCACATTTATTAATAGTAGCGCAAATTGTTTGGGGCATCGTCACCGTTGGCTTGGCAGTTTACGTGGCGTTTTACTGCAAGCCTGCCGATCAGGATGTTGCGCTGCGAACATTGGGACTGGGAATGGGAGCGGCCCTGATCTCGGTCCCCGTTGGAGGTTTGTTGGCTTGGGTCAGTTTGGGGCGAGGGTTGATCGCCAAAGTCGTTTTTCTGGCAACGATCTGTTTGGTCTTGATCCCAGTTTTTCTACACGTCAGCACCTGGGACGCCGCATTCGGTCGGCTTGGTTGGTTGACTTCGACCGAAGGACAGGTGCTTGTCCCTTTGGTTTCCGGTTGGCAAGCGGCAATCTGGATCCACGGAATCGCTGCCGCACCCCAGGTGGCATTGCTGATGATGCTGGGTGTTTCCAGCGGGCGTCGCGTATTCGAAGAACAGGCACTGCTGGATACCAGCGGCTGGGGCGTGTTCTGGAATGTAACTTGCAAACGGCTCTGGCCGCTTGTGGTATTGTCCGTACTGTGGACCATGATCGTATGCGCAAGAGAAATCGCAGCGACCGATCTTTATCAAATTGGCACGCTGGCCGAGCAGATTTATCTAGGATATTCACTGGGGCAATTCAACTCTTTGGCCGGCAACTGGACCCCCGAGCAACTGGTTGCTGCCGGCAACTTGAATACGGGTTTAACCGTCATCATCATTGGGTGGATGGCGTCGACCGCGTGTTTCATCTTTATGCGACTGACCGACGTCGAGTGGCGATCCGAAAGCTGGCGTCCATTGCAGAGAGCCACCTATTCGGGCTCCGTTTCGAAATGCGTCGGGGTCGCTTTGCTGCTGCTACTGGCGGCGGTACCCGGATTCAATCTCTTTTTGCGTTGTTGCTATTTTGTACACCCGGTCAATGGCGTTCCGACGCCGGGTTATTCATTGTCGCAAATGTCCGAGACGCTGGTGCGCGCCAGTCGAGACTATACGACGGAGTTTGGCTGGTCGATCTTGATCGCCGGGGTGGCGGCAACGGTGATTCTTGCGATCGGATTGGTCATCGCTTGGCTGGCCCGAAACTCCGTGCGATGGCAGATCCTGTTCGTGATCTCGCTGTCGATCAGTTGTGCGGTGCCTGGTCCCCTGATGGGTACGCTGATTAATCGCCTCTTCTCATTGAGCGACAGCGAGTGGGTTGGCTGGCTGTTTGACCGCACGATCTGCGCACCGGTGGTGGCCAGCGGCTGGTTTTGTTGGCCATTGGCTCCACTGGTGATCTGGTTCATCTTTCGTCAGGTCGCCCGTGACACGATTGAAAGTTCGCAATTGGACGGGGCAGGGGGGTTGACGCAGTTTTTTCGCCTGGGTCTGTCCGGTAACGTTCTGGCGGTAGCCGGTTGCTGGCTGATTTCATTTGCGTTCTGCTTTGGTGAATTGTCCGCCTCTCAGTTGGTATTGCCTCCGGGGATTGATACCGTTCCCCGCCTGATGCTGGGATTGCTGCATGCGGGAGTCGACGAGATGACGGCTGCACTTACAATCGTTATGGTTGCGTTGATGACCGGTATTTCATTGGTCGGCTGGGGACTAATTCACTTGAATCGACGCACAACCCGTCGACAATAGAACAATAGACCCTGTGACACTCTCATACGCACTTCAAAACTGGTGTTTACTGCCTGTGACAACCTTCATGATCCGATCATTGGCGTTATCGACCTGCGTGCTTTTCTTGACGATGGCACCCGCACAAGCGGACCATTTGACTCTGGATATCAGCGGATCTGAAATTGAGCTGGAAGGCGAGATTCTCATCGAAGCAGTAGATGAAAGCCTTTATTTTCGCGGTAACGACGGGAAGATCTGGTTCGTAAAACCTGAGCAAATCAAAAATAAGGTTGACGATGAGAAGGAAGTCGAGGCCATTTCGCAAAAGGAGCTGGGCAAGAAACTATTGTCCGAGCTACCACCCGGTTTCCGAATTTACGAAACCAAGCACTACGTGATCGCATACCAGAATGAGCTGGCCTATGCTCGCTGGATTGGTGGCTTGTACGAGAGCCGACTTTATCGCGGCTTTGAAGCATTTTGGCAGAAGAAAAAGAAGTTCAAGTTGAAGAGACCGGAATTTCCCCTGGTCGCAATTATTTTTGGTTCAAAAGCAGCTTATGACCAGTACGTCGTCAGGGAACTGGGTGCTGGCCAGTCGATGGTCGCTTACTACAATTTGCAGACCAATCGAGTCGCGATGTACGATCTGACAGCGGGTCTCAAACATCCTGGTCAGGAACTGGACGATCGAAAGATCGGGCAAATCCTGCAAACGCCGAGCGTGATCCCGATGGTCGCAACGATTATCCACGAGGGGACCCATCAGCTGATGTTCAATCGCGGTCTGCAAACGCGTTTCGCGGAATGCCCGTTGTGGCTGAACGAGGGAATCGCGATCTATTTTGAAACTCCCGACGTCAAATCAGCGCGGGGTTGGAAAGTCCCTGGATTGGTGAACCACCAGCGATTGACGACGTTTTTGCGGTACCTTTCAAGGCGCCCGGCCGGCGCGCTGGCAACCATGATTCAGTCTGACGATCAGTTTCGAGACCCGCAAACTGGGGTAGAAGCTTACGCCGAAGCCTGGGCCTTCAACCATTTCCTGCTTAACAAGCATTCCCGGGAGTACGTCAAGTACTTGACACACATGTCCACCAAAGAAGCACTGGTGGAAGAGACGCCAGAAACCCGACTGGCCGAGTTCAAGAAGTATTTGGGTGAAGATCTTGCCGCATTGGACCAGGAATTCATCGGGTACGTACGGCAACTCAAATAAGCCAGCCGGATGATCGCGAATCCTTCTTGCAAACGCGGCGTCTCGTCGTCGGGATGCAGTGATTCGCTTCATGCAAGGCTTGTTGCAGCACGAGACAATGACAAGGTATGATAGGTCCATCGTCGATCGAGTCACGAGCTCAATGCCAAGCAAAACGGATGTTGTTAGTTGAGCCGTTCCGAGTTTGATTTTTCTGGAGCCACTATGCCGTCTTCTCAACAGCCTAATCGTCGTCACTTCATTGCCGGGTCTGCAAAAATTGCAGCTGCCGGTTCGGTTGCAGCCGTTTCCATTCCGAAACTGGCGATGGGCTTTCACAACAGCGTCAATGATGTTTTAAGAGTCGGTCTGGTGGGTTGCGGAGGCCGTGGAACCGGTGCCGTTTTGAACGCCATCAACGCCGATTCCAACACGAAAGTGACGGCGCTGGCGGATGCATTCAAGGATCGCATTGACAGCTGCCACGCCACGTTGACTAAACAAATCCCGGACAAAATGGAAGTCGACGAAGATCACAAGTTCACGGATTTTGATTGTCATGAAAAATTGGTCGCGTCGGACGTGGACGTGGTCCTGTTGGCGACGCCCCCGCATTTTCGACCGGCCCAACTCAAGTCTTGCGTGGACGCGAACAAACATGTGTTCTGCGAAAAACCAGTGGGGGTTGATGTTCCAGGTGTAAAATCGGTCTTGCAAACATGCAAAATTGCCGAAGGCAAAGGATTAAGCATCGTCTCTGGATTGTGTTGGCGTTATGACCTGGGCGTAAAAGACATCATTGGTCGTATCAAGGATGGTGCCATCGGCGACATCAAGATGATTCAGGAAAACTATTTGACGGGCACGTTGTGGCATCGAGGTGACAATCCCGATTGGAGCCGGATGGAATATCAGCTGCGAAACTGGCTGTATTATACGTGGCTGTCAGGCGATCACATCGCTGAGCAACACATTCACTCACTGGATAAAGCACTTTGGTTGATGGACGATGTTCCACCGATCAGCTGTTACGGAACCGGTGGAAGACTGGTCCGCACCAATGAAAAATGGGGAAATGTTTACGACCATTTCGCGTGCGTCTTTGAATGGGAAGACAGCGACGCGAAGACCTTCTCACAATGCCGCCAAATGGCCGACTGTTTCAACGACACCCAGGATTACGTCGTGGGAACGGAAGGTTCGGCCCGTGTTCTAAAATTTGAAATCGACAACGCTCAGGGCAAGCAAAGTTTCAAGCAGAGGGGAAAGCCGAGCATGTACGATGTCGAACATCAGGAGTTGTTCAAGAGCATCCGCGAAAACAAGCCGATTAACAACGGCCAGTACATGAGCTATAGCACTTTGATGGCCATCATGGGTCGGGAAGCCTGTTACACGGGTAAAAAACTGACATGGGACAAATTCATGAAATCGGAAGAACGGCTGGGTCCGACAGAGTACGCCTGGAATGACTATACACCACTGGGAGTTCGCAAACCTGGAGAACCATGGTAGCAGTGCTACCAAGTCGGCACGAAACAAGCGGCTAAATCGTTAGTCGCTTTTTTTTGTTGCCGGTCTCAATTACGACGCGAAAACCGTCCATTGTCAATTAATCAACGACAGGCCCACGATGTCCATCAAATCCGGTATTTACTACGGAGAATACCTGCAGCTTGACAAAATCACGAACGCGCAAGAACTGGAGAGCGAAAAGATCGGTAAACCAGCGCACGATGAGATGCTGTTTATCATCACGCACCAGGCTTACGAATTGTGGTTCAAGCAGATCCTCTTCGAGCTGAAGTCGATTATCAACTTCTTTGATGACCCGGTCGTCGAAGACAAAAACATGGGAGTCGTCCTGCATCGTTTGTCGCGAATCAAGTCCATTCAACGCGTGCTAATTCAGCAAATCGACATCATCGAAACGCTGACGCCGCTGGATTTTCTTGAGTTTCGCGATTTGCTGGTTCCCGCCTCGGGATTTCAAAGCATTCAGTTCAAGCAGATTGAGATCATGCTGGGAATTGAATACAAAAACCGAATTGCCGCGGATCGCGAGTTTTTTCACTCCAGGTTGAAGACCGACGATCGCCTCAAACTGGAGCAACTGGAGGAACAACCCAATCTCCTGGAGTTGACGGATCATTGGTTGGAACGAATGCCGTTTCTTGAGTTTGGTAAGTTTGATTTCTGGATAGAGTACGCCGCCGCGGTGGAAAGGATGTTGGAATCTGATTCCGAAATCATTCAGAACAATCCAACCTTGTCCGACCGCGAGAAACAGTACCAGTTAAATGATCTGGAAGGGACTCGAGTTCGATTCCAGTCGTTGCTGGACGAATCCAAATTCAATGAACTGCGGGGAAAGGGAGAGTTCCGGTTATCTCACCAAGGCTTTCTGGCTGCCCTTTTCATCCACCTCTACCGCGACGAACCGATGCTCTACTCACCCTGTCGGTACTTGACAACCCTGGTCGATATCGACGAACTCTTTACCAACTGGCGACAGCGACACGCGGTTATGGTGCAGCGCATGCTGGGCACAAAAATTGGAACGGGTGGATCGTCCGGCCATGACTATCTGAGCGCGACGACCAGGCAGAACCGCGTTTTTATCGATTTGTATAACCTTTCGACGTTCTTGATTCCAAAAGCCGACCGTCCCGCGCTGCCGGCAGAACTTCGTCAGGCGTTGGGATTCTTCTTCAGCGGACATGAGTAGGCTGCTTTTTTAAAAGAGCCACCCTGTCCGACTGGCCGAAAAGTCGGCGGCATGAAACATCCACGGTTGTCCGCTTGGTTGGGACTCCCCTTCGTTCACATGCCGACCTTTATCCTGGTGCATCCCATTCGACGACCGATAGCTTTTCTTTGACGATTGCTTCGGCGCGCTCGAAATCAACTTCGTCGACGCATTCACAGCCTTCGATCAGTTCGGCCAGAATTTGTTGCTGCGTTTCTCCGCGCAGAAGAGCCTGAGCGTAGGGCAAGCGATGAAACATGACCATGGAATAACGTGGCACGAATCGATCCGGACATCGTTTTTCCAATTCGAATCCAAGTTCTTTTTTCAATTGAAATTTGGGATCGACCACGCTTGACCGCATCGTAACGTAGTTCTCCAGCGCCATTTGCGCTATGGCGTTTGAATTGGGACGGCGAATTGCATCAAACTCCCTAATCGCCCGAGACCAGTTTTCCTGGTGTTTGTCCAGCAACCGCATCAACTCCGAGCAGTCTTCAAAGCCCAAATTCATTCCTTGACCGTGAAATGGCACAATCGAATGACAGGCGTCGCCAACGATGAGAACTTTGTCTTCAAAGTACCAAGGCGAGCAATAAACGGTCCCCAGCGGGCCCTGAGGGTTTCGATAGTAGTCTTCTTCGAGGTCGGGAATCAGTCGCAAGGCATCCGGAAAACGGGACTCAAAAAACGAGAGCAGATTTTGGGGTTCCTGCAGCGATTCGAAACTGGGTTCGCCGGTTTTGGGCATAAACAACGTCACGGTGAAACTTCCGTCCTGATTCGGCAATGCGATCAGCATGTAGGTTCCACGAGGCCAGATATGCAAGGCTTCTTTTTCGATTTGAAATGCCCCTCCAGGCCCGGCAGGAATTTCCAGTTCTTTGTAATCGTGATCCAGAAACTCAGATCGACTGTGGCCATCGACCGCGGGGATCAACGCCCGCCGAACCCGCGAGCCCGCTCCATCGGTTCCGATCAATAGCTCAAAGCTCTTGGCTGCTGATTCGCCTGTCGTTTCATTTGTCAATTCGATGATTTGGTTTTCGAAATTAACACTCGCCAGGCTTTGATTGAAATGAATGTTGACCGGGGGTGCTTTTTCTGCGGCAGTCATCATCAGGCAATTCAAATCACGGCGTGACACCGAATAAATGACCTCGTGGGATCGCTGGCCGTAGGGCAAATACTCCGTCTCACCGTTCTCCAAATGCAGGATTCTGCCACGCATCGGAACTAACAATTTTTCAACGTCCGTCATCAATCCAGCTTGCGTCAAAGCGTGAATACCCCGCTGCGAAAGCGCGAGATTAATGGACCGCCCGGCGTCAACTTCTTTTCCCCGCATATCCGGTCGCCGCTCAAAGATCGTCACGTCGTAGCCGCGTTTGCCAAGCAGAACCGACAACAGCGAACCGACCAGTCCGGCTCCGGCAATTGATATGTGATGGGGTGCGCTGATGTTATTCATTCAAGGCATTCTTTAAGAATCATGACAAATTTCTCGATCTCCGCGAACGTATTGTAAAGCGGGGTGGGGGCTGCCCGAATGACTCCCGGCTCTCGCCAATCGGTTCTTACACCTAACGCGTTCAGGCGGTCAAAAACCGATTTACCTTGGCTATCCACTCGCAAGGAAAGCTGACATCCCGATCGGTCAACGGGCGTCAGAATCTCCATTCGATCTCCCAGCTTCGCAGCCAGAAGCTCGCGAAAAAACTGGTTCATTCGTACGGCCCGCTCACGTAGCACGTGGATGCCACCGGCTTCTTCGAAGACATCCAGAGAGGCCCGAATCGCGGCTAGCGACAGAATGGGAGGATTGCTCAATTGCCAACCCTCGGCAGTTGGAATCGGCACAAAATCGCCGCTCATTTGGAATCGACTCGATTTGTCGTGCCCCCACCAGCCCGCCAATCTTCCCAGCTTCGTATTCGTGGCATGGCGTTGATTCACAAAACAACCCGCCAGCGAGCCCGGCCCCGAGTTCAAATACTTGTAAGTGCACCAGGCAGCGAAATCTACGTCCCAATCATGCAATCTCATGGGAATGTTGCCGGCGGCATGCGCCAGATCAAAACCAACAGGGATTCCAAACCGGTGCGCGACGCTGGTGATGGCCTCCATATCAAACACCTGTCCGGTGTAATATTGGACCCCCGGCAACATCACGAGAGCAAGCGAGGCTTGCTGATCCTTGATCGTCTTGCAGATTTGATCGTCAGAAATCAGGTGTTCGCCTGCTGGCGGCCGAACGCGAATGACAGCCTTCTCCGGATCGAGACCGTGCCATTGGATTTGGGATGCCACTGCATGCTGATCGGATGGGAACGCGTGATCCTCGATCAAGATCTTGTAACGCGCTGGAGTGGGACGATAAAACGTCGCCATCATCAAATGCAGGTTGACGGTTAGCGTGTTCATCGTCACGACTTCTTCGGGCAGGCAGCCGACCAGATTGGCCATGGGGCGAGCGAGAAGTTCTGCATAAGTGCCCCACGGGTTCGATCCTTCAAAATGCCCTCGTACGCCAATCGTTTTCCAGCTATCCAATTCGACCTGCAGATAATCTTCCACCCTTCGCGGCATCAATCCGAGCGAGTTGCCGACAAAGTAGATTTCTTCCTGCCCATTGGTTTTGGGAATGCAGAAATGTTGTCGCATCTTACTGAGCGAATCAGCTTGATCAAATTGAATCGCGGATCCGGACATCAGCTTATTTGAAAAAGGTTCATCGAGCGGAGTTATTTCAGTTCATCCAGTGGAAAAAGTACGGGACGCGACGGAGCTGCGTCACTGCAAAACGCAGGGATTTGCAGGCTTAGGCCGTAAAGTCCGTCGGGGATCTCCTCGGGAACATAGACCATTTCGGTAATCGTTTTGTTCTGGTGACTGTCCGCTTGAAGCTCATGCAAACCTTCAGTCACGTTCCAAAACAAGTGGTGGTTCGTCAACCGACCATCATCATACATGCGATCCACCGACGGAAGATCTACCAAAAGGTGCTGCACGCCCAATTGATTGATCACGGACATCGCTTCCACCGTAAAAAACGGCGGCTGGTTGTCGGTCGCATAAACTCGAGCTTTTTTTTCCGGAAGGTTGGGCAACGTACGAACAATCAAAGCCTCGGGTTTGAGTTCTTCCAACCGCGAACTGGTGTCTTGAATTTGGGTGGCGGTAATTACCTGATCGGCCACATCCAGACTGGGGCGGTAGGCTTCCCGGGTTTCCTTGCCTGACACCGGACTGACGGTGACCAATGCCGCCAACTGAATCGGTTTTGTCGCCAAATGACCGATCCAGATCTCATCCGAAACAATGTGACTGATCGTTTCCGTGTGAGTCCCATTGCAATGGGGAATGACGTGCAGAACGTCCACGTTGCAACTGCCACCCGCTCGGGTGCGACCAATGAAGTCGCCCATTTTCAGTGGCTTTCTTAGGGCCCGACCAGCGCCAAAATGATTTGGCTGAGGTCCATCGAAATCGAGCTCGATAGCGATGGACTTTGGCTCGTCGATGCGGCATTGATAACGCTTTGCCTGATGTTCCAAAAATATCTTCATTGAGAACGAACTTTCAAAACTGGCCTACACTTGGATTCAGTTTATCCCATTGAACCGCACATCGGGATCGGTCGAGTTGGAATCCGCGACAAAAATGGTTCTGAAGTCAAACAGTTGCTGCAATCTTCGACCAATTTGTTAGATTGGTGTCAACTCTTCATGACAATCTTCAAATCGTTGCGGTACATCGATATGGATACATCACTTGCCGGTCGAAGGGCTGTCGTCTGCGGTAGCAGTCAAGGCATCGGGCGGGCGATTGCGATAGAACTGGCATCGTTGGGCGCGGATATCACTTTGATGGCTCGAAACCCGGAACGCCTGGAGGCCGTCAATCGAGAGCTTGCACACGATGGTGGCCAGAAACATGAAATGATCTTGGCAGATTTTGCGGATCCGCAGCAGGTAAAGGACGGCATCCACGATTTTATCGGTCGCAAGAAATCGGCCGACATCCTGATCAACAATACCGGGGGTCCACCCGCAGGACTGGCCATCGAGTCTAATGTTGACGAGTTCATTGACGCGTTCAACAGCCACCTGATCTGCAACCAGATACTGACGCAAGCCGTCGTCCCGGGAATGAAAAAGAAAAACTTTGGCCGAATCATCAACGTGATTTCAATCTCCGTGAAACAACCGGTACCGGGACTCGGTGTATCGAATACCGTGCGAGGTGCAGTTGCAAGCTGGGCCAAAACGCTTTCGGTCGAGCTGGCGCCCTTTGGAATCACGGTGAATAACATCCTGCCCGGATTGACGCGAACGACACGCCTGGACAACCTGATCGCGTCTACAGCGAAAGCAGCGGATCGTCCGATTGAAGACGTTGAACACGAATTCGAGGCGACCGTGCCTGCCGGTCGATTTGCGGCCGCCAAAGAAATCGCTGCCGCCGCCGCATTCCTTGCTACGCCCGCGGCCGCTTATATTAATGGAATCAATTTACCTGTCGACGGTGGCCGAACTTTATCCCTATGAGAGAAATCATGATACGTGTTATTGCGACTGCCAAAGTCAAACCCGGAAAACGGTCAGAGTTTTTGGAGATTCTCACCGCCAATGTTCCTAACGTTCAAAACGAAAACGGCTGCCTCGAGTATGTCGCCGTAACTGATTTTGAATCCGGCCTCGAAAATCAATCGTCAGATGAAAATGAAGTCCTGATTCTCGAAAAATGGGAGAGCCTGGATGCTTTGAAGGCTCACCTGAAGACTCCACACATGGAAGATTTTCGGAACCAGGCAAAAGATGTCCTGGAAAATGTCACGTTACGAATCCTTTCTTAATCCTCCGAGGGAACAGGATCCTGCCCGACCGAGCCAGACCGGCGGATGGCCGACGAACTTTCCACGATCTCAGTTTTTCGGCAATCGACGCCTACAACTCCGCGAAAGTCGCCCAGTGAATTATGCCAGAGACGGTTTCTTTACCACCCTTGTTGGATCACCACACGCATCCGCTGCTGTACGCGGCGTTTGGTAAGACGGTCTCCTTGTTTTCCGTAGAAACCAAGGAACATGCATCGGATCTTCTTCGCAACGCCGCCGATGATATACCGTCGGGAATCGTCGTCGCAAATGGCTGGCGCAGCAACCTCTATGACTGGAATCCCGATGAGTTGGAAACGTTGCCACCCCTCGCCATTTTTAACGTTTCGCTTCACTCGCTGAAACTCAATTCGGCCGGACGCGACATAATGCAATCGCACTATGGCGATGATGTTCGAAACGTTGCGAATCAGGACTGGTATGAAGACAACTTTCGCCTTGTCTTGAACTGGTTTGCCAATCTGTATGCCTCCGAAGAAGCGCTCACTGACTTTTACGAAACGATTGGCAACCTGGGAATTCACAGTGCCGAGGAACTATTGCTGATCGATGAACGAGAAATCGAGTTCTTTCGTGGTGCCGGCCTAATCGACCGAACGCGTTTTTGGTCGGCGCCGGACACCTTTGAATCCTTGACGAAAATAGCCCAAGCATCCGTTTACGGATTGAAGCTTTTCACCGATGGGGCGATTGGTGCCCGCACGGCGGCGATTTCCCGTCCTTTTCGCCAAACCGGTTCGGTCCCGCATCCGAATCTGGGACGCATTCTCCATACGAACGCGCAACTGGATGGAATGGTTGACGCATGTTTGATCACTGGCAAATCACTTGCCGTTCATGCCATCGGAGATCGAGCCATCGACCAAGCGATTTCGATTCTCGAAAATCATTTTGAGGGAATTCGACGGGTGCCCGAAGTCAGGATCGAGCACGCGCAATTAATCGATCGCGATATGGCGATGCGAGCCAAAGATTTGGGTATTGTTTTATCAATGCAGCCGAACTTCAGCTCCGATTCTGTCGATTACCGTGAACGGTTGGACGAACGGTTTTGCCTCGCGAACAACCCATTTCGAATGTTGATTGACGAAACAGGCTTCGAGCCAGGAGTAGATCTGGTGTTTGGCAGCGATGGCATGCCACATGGAATTGAGTATGCGCTGGAACAATCGCTGTTTCCGTCCGTGCCGACGCAGCGGCTAACGATGGACGAGTTCCAGGCGGGCTATTGCTTAAACGATTTCCCAAAAACGGTCCAAGTGATCATCGACGAGGCGAATCGGAAGGTAACGCTCAGCCGATAGCACAACTGTCGGAAAACGCGAGTAAGAATTGTGAAAACGCTCGAAAGTTATTCGTCCATTTGCCTGGAACGATGGGAACGAACGAGCAAAAATTGGAATTTGCAGGCATGACGGGCGATGATTTGACTCACACCGTGCAATGACTCCAGCTGTCAACTTAGTCAAAAAACCTCGTTGCGAAATTGGCGTCAAAAAATTCTCTTCACGTTATCTTCACCAAAGCGAGTAGGAAGCGTGCGTATCGGGAAGTCGGTCATGACTCGCCGCGCATCGGAAGCGTCACAATATCTCCATAGCGCGCTATGAGGGGCAAGCGATTTTCCTTTGAAAGAATTGATCCGATTTCGTGTTGAAATTTTCTTTCAAAAAATGCGATGCATCGTGTCTTCCCTGAGGTCAAATTGAACGCCATTTGTTGGATGCAACTGTTCGATTTTCGAAACAACAATCTTCAAAAATTTCGACGTCGCAGGTATAATACCGAACGTGCGTGTTGAAACCATATTCCTGCTCGTTGTCATAAAAGAGCATCTTGAACAGCGTCGGGCTTTCGACCCGCGCCCAAGTGGTTACGGCAGAATGGGACTCGAAACGTGTGCGCAATGTCGATCGGAAAGCTCACTGAGGAGCGACGGTTGAATGGAGCTGTTGAGTTCCAGGGGCAAAACGCCCGAAAAACATTGAGACCGCATAGAGAGGTATGAATGCAGCAAAGGGTGATAAGCGTGGGATTTAACGTAACACCTTGATTTTACTCGGTCGACAAAAATGGTACTTACCGATCATTCTTTGACAGAGTCTGATGCACGATTCGCCTAAGGCGTTAATTGTCCCGACAATCGTCGTACGCTGGCGACTTTCCGCAATTGTGAGTTCACGGTTGCGTCAATTTGTCCGATTTTTCGACATTAACAGGCAAGCCTGCGCACTCAGGCCCAGGTTTTCGACAACACCGAATCGCACGGTGTGGTCGCATCACCTGGCACTCCTCCCGATTGCCCCAACAGGTCATTGATCGAGCGTTAAAAACAGCAGTTGCGCAGGGTCGAATCTGGATCATTAAGGCAGCTTAATTGTCGTGTTCCGGCCTTAACTGGCAATCAGAAAAATGTCGAGTTTGGAACTAAGCATGCCGAAAACAATGCACTGGGCAACAGTAATAAGCGTCAAAGATTCGCATCGAAGCACGAAAGATCTATAGATGTCAAACAGGATTCCGTTCCCTATTCTCAATGCCGCTGAAGCGGCCAAGTTCATTCCTCACAATGCCATGATCGCCTTTAGCGGATTCACTCCGGCTGGAGCCGCCAAAGCAGTTCCGGTTGCGATAGCCAAACGCGCAAAACGACTTCACGAACAGGGCAAACCTTTCCGCATTCGTGTGTTGACGGGGGCTTCGACTGGGGCCAGCCTTGACACAGCGTTGGCCGAAGCGAAAGCGGTGAGCTGGCGAGCGCCGTATCAGTCGTCGGTGCCACTTCGCCGACAGATCAACAACGGCGAAGTCGCTTTTGTGGACATGCACCTGTCCCACGTCCCGCAGTCCGTTCTGTTCAATCTGTTTGGCCCTATCGATGTAGCCGTAGTTGAAGCGACGGAAGTCACCCCCGACGGTCGCGTCTACCTGACCACGTCCATCGGTGCGTCGCCGACTTTTCTCAAGGTCGCCGACAAGGTGATCATCGAACTCAATCGTCATCACACGCCCCGCATCAGCGATCTGGCGGACATCGTTATTCCGGAACCACCGCCCAACGGTGCGTCGTTGACTTTGCACCATCCTTTGCAGCGCATCGGCAAATCCTACGTACAGGTCGATCCGAAGAAAATCCTCGGTATTGTCGAAACCAATCTACCCGACGAATTGTCGGAGTTTTCATCATCCGACGCCCATAGCCAACAAATTGCAGATCATATCGTTGGATTCTTGCTTGATGAACTTGCGGCGAAACGAATTCCCGCAGAATTCTTGCCCCTGCAGAGCGGCGTGGGTAACGTGGCCAACGCCGTCCTGCGTGGCCTGGGAGACCATCCCGACATTCCGAGTTTCCACATGTATTCCGAAGTCTTCCAATCTTCGGCTTTCGAGTTAATGAAACGCGATCGCGTCCTGGGAGCCAGCACTTGCGCTCTGGTTTTGTCCGCTGCAGACATGGCCGAATTCACGGAGAATTTTGATGATTTTGCTCAACGTCTGATCTTGCGACCTCAGGACGTATCGAACAATCCAGCGATTGTTCGCCAGCTTGGCGTGATCGCCATCAACACCGCCCTCGAAATTGACTTGCAGGGGCACGTCAACTCCACGCACGTCCACGGACAGCGAATGATGAATGGAATTGGAGGCAGCGGTGATTTCGCCCGGAACGCGTTTCTTTCCATATTCGTCTGCCCATCCACAGCAAAAAATGGAGCTATTTCGACGTTGGTTCCCATGTGTACCCACGTCGACCATAACGAGCATTCCGTACAAGTCGTTGTTACCGAGCATGGCCTGGCGGACCTGCGTGGCTTGGCACCTAACCAACGTGCCGACTTGATTATCGAAAGGTGTGCCGCGCCGGAATACCGTGACTATCTTCGCCGCTATCTACGCGAAACAGGTCCCGGGCACATCCGCCACGATTTGGGGCGCTGCTTTGAGTTGCACCAGAATCTGTTGAAATACGGGGCCATGCTTCCAGACAAAGCCTGCAACATGATCCATGATCCCGCAGATACCGGCTGCGTCACCACGATCGTCATGCCGCCGATGCCGACGGAAAACACGATGATGACCGATTTTTTTCGTCATTAGGTGACCGCTCACGGGCAGAGTTGGCAATCGCCCGGACCTAGTTCTTGGGAACGTTCTGTCCCCAAAAACCCGGAAATTTTTTCACGACGATATCCGATTCGACCTTCACCTGACACGCCAGTCGTAAACCGGACTTTCGGTTGTGAGGTGGGAAAGCAAGTCGAGCCTTTTCCCGCCGCGTAAGCTCCGGCACGTCGCCCTCAATCTTCACCGCACACGTTCCACACGTTCCCATCCCGTGGCAGCAAATGATTTTGGCAGTGCCGTTGTGAGGTGAGCAACCGTTCTCGAGCATTACATTGCGCAAGCGTTCACCCGGTTGGCATGTAAACGTCTGATTTTCGAAAACGACTTGTGGCATACCAGAATCCGAACGTCGCTTGTTTAGACGGTAGCGAACTGCAATGTCGAAACCGCTGGCCATCGGTGTCTGCAACCAGTCGAATCGGAGGGGGACCATCCACAACTTTCGGCAGCCGAAGCAACCGGTCAGTTCGTCCAAAATTAGACAAGCTGCTGTTTGATTGTGGAACCCTCGGAGGTTTGCTGAACTTCGAAACCGGCTTCGAGCAGTTCCTTGCGAATTAAGTCGGACGTCTCGTAGTCCTTGTTCTTTTTTGCAGCGTCCATTTCGCGGCATCGCTTCAACGCTTCTTCGACCGTCATGCCGCCGTCTTCCGATTGGGCGACTTCCTCAATCGCTCCTTCAATTCCTTCGTTGATTGGAGCAATCGAGAGCACCGAATTCATCTTTTTCAAAACGCCCAACGACTCTCGAGCGTTGGGATGCTCGCCTTTAATCCAGGTGTGCATGACGGCCAGCGCGGCCGAAATGTTTAGATCGTCTGCTAACGCTTCGGCGAACTGTTTGATGACGGGATGAGCAAGGTCGATGTCATCGCTTTTGCCGCCCGCCTTGGTCTCCAAATCCTTTCGGAAGTTCATCAGCCGATTGATCGTCTTTTTGGAGTCCTCCAGGCCTTTCCAAGTGAAATTCATGTTGTCGCGATAGTGCGATTTGATCAACTCGAGTCGCAGGACAGCAGGATGAACTTTTTGTCCACACGGTTTGCCATCCACGAGAACCTTGCCCTCAAACACGTCTCGCGCGGTGTAGAAGTTGCCTTTGGATTTTGACATCTTTTCGCCTTCCACGAACAAGAACCTGGCGTGGATCCAGAAATTCGCAAAATTGCTCTCACCCGTGGCTCCGCAGGATTGCGCAATCTCACATTCGTGGTGCGGGAAAATCAAATCCTCACCGCCCGTGTGGATGTCGATCACATCGCGGCCAAGCACTTCTCTGGCCATCACGCTGCACTCAATGTGCCACCCCGGGTAACCCGTTCCCCACGGCGAATCCCATTTCATGATGTGCTGATCATCGGCCTTCCAAAGCATGAAGTCTCCAGGGTGTTTCTTCATCGTTTGGTTAGCGTCCGAAACACGCCCTCCGGCGCCACTCTGAATTTTTTCGAGCGTGTTACCGCTGAGGCGACCATAATCGGGGAAACTCTCAACGCTGTAATAGACGACCCCGTCCTGAGCGATGTAGGCGTGACCTTTATCGATCAGTTTTTGGATCATGTCCTGCATGTCCTGAATATGCTGGGTGGCTCGGGGAACATGCTGGGGGTATTCGTATGCGACCTTGTAAGAAAGCCGACGCGAGTCTTCCATGAATGCTTTCGTATAGTATTCGGCGATCTGATAAGGATCGCTCGGATCGTCGATCGCACCATCGGGAACACGGCCCGATTTCTTGTTTTCCTTTACGCGATTGGCAGCCTCCATCATTTTGTCGGCTTCACCTTCGACCATGTGACCCACGTCGGTAATATTCATGACGTGGTTTACCTGGTAACCAAGTAGTTCCAGCGTGCGGCGGAGAAGATCGCCGAACAGAAAAGACCTGAAGTTGCCAATATGGGCAAAATCGTAAACCGTCGGACCACAGCTGTACATGTGAACCAGGCCGGGCTCCAGCGATTTAAATTCTTCAAGTTGGTTGGTCAGTGAGTTGTAGAACTGAGTTTTCATCGCGGTCTAGTTTGTCAATATGGAGAAACGGGTGAAACGGCCATCCCCAAATCTACCTAATAACCGCAATTTGGCTCAAGCCAGATGTTTCGGCCTCTGGTTCGTCGAACGATCGAATTTGTCTGATTTCCGAGGATTTTTGGCATGTTCGAACTTGAAGATTGTCGTCGTTCTCGGATTCAACGCGACTCGCTGAAATTGACCACGAAAATGGGAAGCGGCTTCGGGCGTTTGCTGCCCCTCTCGGAACCGTTGCCTGGGCGATTTAAAAAGGTACTCGGCCAATCGCCTGGGTGAAATCAGGAATCTCAAACCAAACACAAGGTCGTACCGACAAAATACTCGCTGGCAACATCCGCACTGGTAATGGCGTTTGAAGCGGCGCCGATTCCCGCCCATCTTTTCAGGTGGCACCAATAAGTAGATTTCAAAGGATTCGCCGCATCCATAACATATCGTGACGTCAGTCGCCGCGATTTTTTCATGCGTCTGGAGAATGCCTTGCCGCATCGTTTGCTCCCTGGCCAAATCGACTGGCTTCAAGTTGAATTCACCACGTGCCCGCCCTCTCTATCTAATAGATGCGTAATTCGCCACAAACAGGCCAATCCAATTCTGAAAAATCCAGAAAACTATCGGCAGCTGCAAAAGTGGAAATGGTCGACACTGGTGAGGACCATCATTTGGGAAGGCCGGTCAAATCCCAAACCTCGTAGAGCCACGGATGGACCCAAGGATTTTCCATCGCGTAAAAGGCAGATAGTGCACTGGCAAATAACAGTACATAACAAATCAACTTGCCGAATTTGGTCCAGGCGAGCCAATCAACAACCGGCAGCATGCAAACCAACCAGATGGGCGTTAGCCACAATAACCAACGAAGCGAACAGCAAACGCCGCCGTAATTGCGGTCTAGGGCTGGCCTCCCGATGTAAAAAGCCACCACAACGATCGAAAGAGCCAACGCCATAACACCCAGCCAACGCATTTTCAGCTGACCTCCCAGTTGAACACCGAAAGACAGCGCTAACATCCCAGCCAAACTGATCAGCCAAATCGGTGTGAGAGAAAAAATACCGTGGTGTCCAAACAAGATATGAAACGTATACAACTCTACCGATTGTTGGCCGCGATCGACTTCCGATTTGCGATCGTCATTGGAGGACAGCCAATAGCTTTGAGGATAGTCATACCAATTGTTCCAGCGACGGACCTGATAAGTTCTCCCGTCTTCGCTGACGACCGCGAATTGTGCCGAGGTTATCTGATCTCGTATGACCCATCGCCGGGTGCCGGCAGGAGTGCTTGGCCAACATCCGAGCTCGACCATCGGCAACTTTAAATCCAATTCCTTTGTTGCCTCGGCCAAAATCGCTTCCGGCAAAACGGCTTTATCCAGTTGTTCGGAAAAATTTCCTTCCAACGTCGCGCTGACCTCACCGTCGCCCCGATGCGCGTACGCCGGTCGCCATTCGCCGTGGGCCAGATAATTTGTTCCGAAGAACGCGCCAGCCACAATGGCGGCCGCTGGCACGAAAGCCAGCGCCGTTTTGGAAAAGGATCGCCAAAGGCAAATCAAACCTGCGCAAGCAAAAAAGGCCAGGGCCGGTAACTCAACCGTGACCACCAGTGCCGCGATCAACCCAGTCGCGGCAAAATAGATCCAGTGGAGATCCTTCTTGCGATAGATCTCGGAGACCAAATACAAGGAAATCATAACGCCAATGGCAGCGGGCAAATGATTATTCAGCGAAATCGCAAATGTTGACAGGAACGTTCCAAACCCGGCGCAGGCGAGAACATAATATCGAGTCCAGTCCCGTACCGGCACCGAGTTGATCATCTTCGCAAAAAACCAAAGATAAATTCCCCAGGGAATCACGTTCGTAAAGATTAACAGCACGCGAACAACGGGAAACGTGTCCGTGGTAATTTCCCAACCGGTCAGCAGATTGAGGACGTAATACTGACCTGCGACAAGCGTGGGCAACAACGGCGGTTTACTTGAGTAAAACCGCAGCTGCCCCTGGCGATCAAGATGGCGAACTTTATCAATCGTATCCCAGCGAACGGAACCTTCATCGTTGATTGCTTTGTCGATTTCATAGGTACCGTCATCAACCAGGCACCTTACCGTGCACCATCGACTGCGATCGTTGGCACTAAAAAATGGCGTATCTTCTTTCGCTCGATGGCTTTTGACAATGACGACACGTCCGGCAACCAGTGCAAGTGAACAAACAATCAAGATCCAGAACATTGACCAGTGCCGTTGCGCGCACCAGTTCGGCAATTCGGCTGGACAGGTCTCTTGAGCTGGAGTTTCGTTCATTGGAGTCACCGAAACGACAATGCCGCGGGGAGATTACGATTCCACGTTGATTACTGCATGATCATCAGTTCCGCCGGTCGATAACACGCATCACCCTGTTTCCTCTTTTCCGACGCGCTCTCGGATCGAGTAAGGCTCCCTGCGTTCCTGGCCTTTGGCGACGATCAGCTCGGCCAAAAACCCCATGCATAAGAGTTGAGCGCCCAACAGCGTCGCACCCAACGAGTATATCACCAATGGTCGCTGATGGAGCGGGTCCCAATCCGGAAACATTGTCATTCGCAGCACCCAGTAAATCGCCATCCAGATCAGTCCGACCGCCCCCAAACAAAACGATAACAGGCCAAATGAGCCCAACAAATGTTGCGGCCGCTGATTGAACCCCGTCAGGAAACTCACCGTCAGCAAATCGAGAAAACCTTTGGGAAGTCGAGACCAGCCGTATTTGGATTTACCGTGAGAACGCGGTCGGTGGTTCACCGCTATTTCTCCGACTCGGTATCCATGTGCCGCTGCCAAGACCGGTACGAAACGATGCATCTCGCCATAAAGTTTCACGTCGTCGAAGATCTCTCGACGGTAGATTTTGAACCCGCAGTTATGATCATGCAGTTTGACGCCTGTCAGCCAGCCAACCAGCTTGTTGAATATTTTGGACGGCAACCTTTTGCCAATTGGGTCATGACGAATTTCTTTCCAGCCGCTGACCAGATCAAGTTCGTCGCCCATTTCTTGCAGGAGCCGTGGAATTTCGCGGGGATCGTCCTGCAGATCGGCGTCCATCGTTACAAGCAACTCGCCTTGCGACGCATTCACAGCCGCTCTCAACGCCGACGCTTTGCCAAAGTTTTTGCGAAACTTGAGTCCAATGACTTGTTCATTTTCAGCCGCAATTCTGCGAATGACCTGCCAGCTATCATCGTCGGATCCATCGTCAACGAAAACAACTTCGCAATCGTAGTCGTTCAGTTTCGCTACTTCTGCGATTTCGTAATACAACTCTGCAATCGAGTCGGCTTCATTCAATACGGGAATCAGGACAGAGAGTTTTGGCATTAGGTTCAGTCGTTTCGACTTCGACGTGCATACAGGTAGATTATACCAGACGTTAATAATTCCGCAGAAAGCCACACCAACCGGATAATGACGGCCGCGACCACCGCCGTCACTGAACCAAACCTGGTCCCCAACATTGGAATCAGGACCAACTCTCGTACACCGATGCCGCCAGGTAAGAGGGAGACAAATCCGGCAACCGTTGCCAAACAAACACAGGCCAAAGTCAACGGATAATCTGCAATTGAAATGTGCGTACCGTTAATTCCATACAACACCAGCCACAGGCTGAGACCATTGAAACACCAACCGATGGTCATCAATAGCCATCCGAATGACATCGTCGAGAAAGTCAACCCGTCCAAAATCCGCTTTGCGTGTCGCCCCCGTACGACTTGTAAGCGTGAAGCGATTCCCCTGAAAACAGGTGGACTGGTTAGGCCGCCAGCGACGACGGTCAACAAGGCAGCGGTGATCAACAGCGAGGTTTGCTCCCGAAACAGCAGCATCAACAACAAACAGCCGATCGCGGAGCCGACAAAAAGCCACGTCAGAGTTTCGATGAAGACACTGGCTGCCGCCGGCACCGTTTTAACTTTGTCACCACGGACCAGGTCAGTTCGAATCACCACAACCATGGCTTTGCCGGGAATGTACTTCCCAAGCTGGCTGGCGAAAAATGCCAGCAACGTTTTCCTCAGCGTGGCTTGCTGACCAAGTGCAAGCAGGACGCGATGCCAAAACAGCCAGCCAAATGACATGGTGACGATGTAGGCTGCAATCGCCACCAACCACCAGCCAAGTTGGACATCTTTGAGTTTGAACTCGCTTTCTCTTAGTTGTCCCGCTGTTTTGATCGCCGTATACGCCACGGCCAGCACCACCGATATCGCGACGACGATTCTGAATAGCCGAATCCAGGAGATCTTCGTTTCCGCAGATGCGGCAGTAGGAGATTCAGCCAATGTCTTTTTTCAACCTATCAACAAATTTGAGAACAACAGGTTGCGAGTCGCCGAAACGGTCGCGCAAGCAGAACTGCCGGCGTCGGTCATTTTGACGGTCATGGAAGAACGTTTCCAACAGCGTCTGACGGGTTGCTGAACTCGATTGACACAGGAAATCGCCAGTAGTCGCTAATCCGTTACTTGTCGTTCCCGCTTCGAAATTCCAGGACACGTTTTACTGCCAGCTACTTTTCTAGAAAACAGCAGTAGCCCCGCCAAATTTTCAGATCCGGATATCCGACCCGACAATTTTTGAGGAGCAATGAAAAGTAAAAAAGGAATTTGATATCGCTATTTACCCAGCTGCCATAAAATGTCTACCATATCAAGCTACCCAGACCTTGTTGAAAACGGAGCGTTCCATGAAAGGAATAATGGTATCGCTGCTGACATTATGCATGACCGGGATGGTCATGGGTCAACAGCCCCGAAATAGCGCCAATCAATTCGGCAACTCTTTCGGAAATCCGGACGTTTCGGGACAGGCTCGTTCGGTTTTGAACGGAAACTCCAGTTCCGGATCTTCGCCTGCTACCAATCCCAATTCGGCCAGTCAATCCGGTCCTCTGGAGATGGTTTTGACCGACCGTTTGATTGAGGATTTCCGGACCAAGGGCCAGTTATCGGCGATGATCCAACCTCGCCAATACGTAAACGAAATCATATTTCT
Source organism: Pirellulaceae bacterium (assembly GCA_942492215.1). Classification (GTDB taxonomy): domain Bacteria; phylum Planctomycetota; class Planctomycetia; order Pirellulales; family Pirellulaceae; genus Mariniblastus. The sequence goes on along the minus strand of CALODY010000029.1, from coordinate 23,741 downwards.
GCACGAAAACAACAGCAAGTTGGCCAACGTCAGTGGAAAAATGATCCCGATCTCGAAAGGCGATGAAACGCTTCGTTTTGAACTTGATGAGTTCGATTTGCGGAGAATCAAACAGCAGGGACTGAAGTATTCCTTCGATCCATTTGAGCAGGGCCGGTACAAACAGGTTGTTGTCGATTATCGTGCATCCAACTCCCCAACAGCAAAGTCACCATTTCAAAACACGAGCTCCGGCAACACGACCTTCGGTGCGAATCAGTTGGGTGGTTCTCAACCGCCTTCCAGCTATCTTCCGCCCCCGGCACCAGACTATGCGACCGTTTGATCCCAATTATATGGGACCGACGATCCCGCGGGACCTGGCCGCCAACTCCAACCGAAGAGATTCCAATTCGACGACGGGCAATTCCAATTGGCCACCTGCCTCGGGCCCTTCCAATCGCGCTACTAACTCTTTCGGTAGCCAGGGCAACGGTTTCGAGACGGGAAATCGGGGACAAAATGCAACGAACCGTGTGACGGATCGAACCGCTTCCAATTCGAATTGGCCTAACCAAAACACCCCATTCACCGCACCTCGGTTGACAGATACGCCGTCCAAATTCCAGCCAATCAATCCGGCCAAAAATCAAGAATCTAACTGGGACAACTCCGGCAACCGACAATCCAACCTGACGAATAACTCGATCTCCGAAGCGAAACGGCAGCAAGACGAGCTTGACCGTCGACAGGCTGAATTGATTCAACGAAACCTGGATCTCCAAAAACAGAAGTTGGCAGAATTGGAAGCGGCCAACCGACTTGAGGAGCAAGCGATTCTTGAACAGCGACGATCGATGGAGCAGGTTCGGGCTGACATTGCACGGCGAAATGCGAATGGGCAAGGTTTTGATGGACGGGACCGTTCTGGAACACGGGGCTTTCCGTCGAACCAATTTGATCAGCAAAGGCTCGCGGCAAATTCTACCTCGAACTACAGCGATCAGCTGCTGAACGGTTTTGGATCACCATCGGCACGGCGGACGGACATGAATTCGCCGCAGCCTACCTCGGGAGGCGTCCGAAGTTTGGCGGCCGCGATTCAGGGACCGCAGAATCGAAGTCTTGACAATGGAGTGCGTGATACTAATCGAACGGGTCAGCGGGGAGACTTACTCGGCGATTCGGAAAATCGAAATGAAGAAAAGACCGAAGGCATAATCTATTTCATGTTGCTGTTTTCACTGGGCCTGAACGTCTACTTGGGGTGGATCTCTCGAGGTTTTTACGTTCGGTACAATGAATTGGCGGATGAACTGCGAGAAACCTTTACAGCAACGATGTAATGAGCCGTTTGGGAATTGATGTCCAGAAGCCTCAATTTCATGCTGGCAGAAGAACAGACTCACGAATTCGGTATTTACTTGAAACGCAAAGATCGGCAGAATACCGAACGAGAACAAATTTAAACCGACGAAGCCAGTATTCAGCGAGAGGATTGCTGATGTTTCGCTCGGAAAATCACGGCAGCAAAGGAGTGCTGAAAGTGAAAAACAAGCAATGGATTGCGAGTTTTGCTTTTTGTCTGATTACGACCTTGGCAGGAATCGGCAGCGTCTCGGCACAAACGCGAGTTGCGATTGTCGACATCGGCGCCGTCTTCAAGAGCCATCCCGAGTTTCCGCAACAGTTGGAAATGCTGAAACAGGAAGCCGAACAATTCAAGGCAGACTCAGTTGCGGCTCAGCAGCGGCTGGTTCAAAAATCCGAAATTCTCAAGCAGTACGCTCCGGGTTCGCCCGACTTCAAAAAGGCCGAATCGAGCCTGGCTCAGGAATCGGCTGCTCTCGAGGTTGAGCAACGAGATCAGATGCGAAAATTGATGCAGCGCGAAGCTCAACTGCATTTTGAAACCTACGCAGAAGTTAACGAGATGATCGGCAACTACTGCGAACAACGAGAAATTCAACTCGTGTTGCGGTTCAACGGCCAGCCGATGGACCCCAAGGTTCCTGGAACTATCATGCAAAAGGTGAACGGCTCCATTATTTATTACCAGCCCGAGAAAGACATTACGCAGCAGATTATCGCCCAGTTGGTACAGCTCAAGGGAAGTGCCAGCCTCGATTCTAACCCCCAACTTCGTTAGCCGTCTGTTCTGCTGCCCCTGTGAGCCTCGAAAGATACTGCCTTGAGTCATTCAACTCGTCAACAATCGACCATTTCAAATGCCGTTTCCGTTACGGGATTCGGCTTCTGGAGCGGACAGGACATCGAAATCGAATTTCGGCCCGCCGCACAGGATACGGGGATTGTTTTTGTCAGAACGGATTTACCTGGCCAGCCGCGTGTCCCGGCAGCCATTCAGCACCGAGTCCCGGGGCCGCGCCGAACGACGCTTGTCCACAATGGCTGCGCGGTCGAGATGGTCGAACACGTCATGGCGGCGCTGGCCGGGTTGCAGATCGACAATTGCGAAGTCCATGTGAACCGCGCGGAAATGCCTGGCATGGACGGTTCGAGCATTCATTTTGTCCATGCCTTGCTCGCCGCTGGTCGGGAGCAACAGGAAAGTCTGAAGGCGACATTGACCGTCGTCGCACCCGTCCGGGTCGCCGAGGGCGAATCATGGATCGAAGCGAGACCGGTTTTCGACCGCTCCTTGCGCATGACCTATGAACTGGATTACCCGCATGCCACAGCCATTGGTGCTCAAACGTATTCCGTCCAGCCCGTACCGGATACCTTTATCCACCAAATCGCACCGGCCAGGACATTTCTGCTGGAAACGGAAGCCGAACAGCTGCGTCTCCAGGGATTGGGCGCCCGCGTAACATTCGAAGACCTGTTGGTCTTCGGTGACGAGGGCCCAATCGACAACGCGCTTCGTTTTCCCGATGAATGCGCGCGACACAAAACACTCGACATGATCGGAGATTTTGCTTTGGTGGGCAAGGACCTGGTTGGAGATTTTACCGCCTCCAAAAGCGGACATCGACTGAATTCCCAGATGGTGTTTGCTTTAATGCAACAACTTGTTATTGACTATTCCATCCGTAAAACAGCTTGAGACGACCGATGGACACGATTCCCTTTAATGACAAATTCGTCCAACGCATGCACACTGAATCCATGCCCCCGAATATTTCGCGGCATGCGATCGTCGATCCCAAAGCGGAAATCGACAACGACGTCGAAATTGGCCCCTTTTGCGTGATCGGGGCCAAAGCAAAAATTGGCCGTGGCAGTCGACTGCTGAATAACGTAACGGTTCTGGGTGATGTCACCATTGGTGAGGACAATATTATTTCACCCAACGCCGTCCTCGGCGGGGATCCCCAGGATCTCAGCTATCGCGGATCGGATACGAAAGTGGTGATTGGTGATCGCAACGTCATTCGCGAATGCGTAACGATTAACCGCGCGTCTGAAAAAGAAGATGGCTATACCCGGGTCGGCAACGATTGTTTCTTTATGGGCAACGTCCACATTGCCCACGATTGCATGGTGGGAGACAATGTGATTATTGGGCATGGGTCGATGCTCGGTGGCCACGTCCACGTCGATCACCATGCGACGCTTTCCGGGTCCATTGGCGTAACGCATTACGGTTCCATTGGCTGCTACGCGTTCGTCAGCGGCGCCAGTCGCGTGCTCCAGGACATTGCGCCCTACATGCTGGCGGACGGCAATCCCGCCCGCCCGCGATGTATCAATATTGTTGCCCTCAAACGAAACAACTTTGCACAAAACATCATTGATGCACTCAATGAAGCCTATCGGTTGATGTATCGTGCCAGAGTCGGATTGGATAACGCTCGAGAAATCCTCGAATCCAAAGGATCGCTGATTCCTGATATCCAGCACCTTTTGGAACGCATTGCCGTATCGCAGTCGGGCCGTCATGGACGGGGCCGAGAGCAAAGGAGAAAAGCAGCGTGAGCAAGTTACGTGTTGCGGTCGTCGGTGCCGGTCACCTGGGTAAGATCCACGCCAGACTGTTGAAGTCCCAAAAGGACGTCAATCTGGTTGCTGTCGCTGACCCCAGTCCCGGGGCGCAACAGCAAATCCTTGATCAGATCGACACGCAAACCGTCTCTGATTTTCGCAAAGTGATTGAGGATATCGATGCGGCGGTCGTCGCCACACCCACGGCCATGCACTACGAAATCGCAAGTGAACTGCTAGCCGCCGGGATTCATACCCTGATCGAGAAACCACTGACCGATTCCGTCTCCGATGCCCAGCGACTGGTCGACATTGCCGACAGAAATGGCTGCGTCATCCAGGTGGGCCATGTCGAGCGTTTCAACCCGGCGATCGAAGCGGCAATCCAAGGCATCGGTGACCCCAAACTGATCGTGGCGTCCCGTTTGAGTGGCTACACCTTTCGCTCGACCGACATCGGTGTCGTTCACGACTTGATGATTCACGACATTGACCTGGTCAATTCCTTTTTCGAAGGAGACCTGGTCGAAACACGGGCGATCGGCATGTCCCTGTTCGGCCATCACGAGGACATGGCCCAAGCCCGGCTTCATTTCAGCTGTGGCGGCGTCGCCAACCTGACTGCCTCAAGGTGCAGTTTTAATAACGATCGTTCGATGCAAATGTTTGGTTCAGACGGATTCGCCAGCGTGGATTTGACCGAGAGCAAGGTGACGCTGGTACGGGTCCCCGGATGGCTCAAAAATCGAAAGTACGATCTGCTGGACACGACGCCGGAACAACAGGCATTCATTCGCGAAAACCTGTTTAATAAGATCCTGCCCAAAACCGAGCTGGAAATCACCAAAACCAACGCCATCCTATCGGAACAACAGGATTGGATCTCCGCGATTCGAAATCATGAGCAACCGCGTGTTTCCGCGGAAGAGGGGAAACAGGCTGTTGCAATTGCGCAATCGGTACTTGACTCGTTGGCGTCTCATCGCTGGAGTCAAAACGAACCCGCAACCACCGGGCCTTTTGGCATGTTCCCGAGTACCTTGGGAGTGGACTCCAAAACCTCCACCAAACCGACGAATCTTCGCGCAGCTTAATCGCCAAGTGCATCCTATCGCTCGAAACAGCTGCAAGCTCCAGCAGCGCAAGAGCTCGACCCCAAAGTCACTTGCGATCAGTGAGTGACCGGCTTTCATCAGGGAATGCCTGAAATTTTCGCAGGCATCCGGCGGAACTATGCCAAGTCTCGGTCCTCAAACAGCACCAATGCCAACAGCATGGCCATCGAGCCGTACAGCGCCGTGTAAATAACCGACCAGCCCAAATAGGCAAAAGGTACCGGCGCGTTGGTATTGATGGCAGCCTGCACATCGAAGTGGTTTAAGACTGGAAACACGATGGCGATCAATTGCCCAAAAACGACAACGGGCTCGAAAGCAGCAAAAGACGATTGGACGATCAACGGAGTGAGATGGCCCAGGACGTAAATCGAAAAACAAATCAGGAAGTTGGCCAAGATCCCGAACCTGGTCGAGATCGCCACGCTAATCGCAACGAAAATCAGAACTTCCAAAAAACACAGAAAAAGTCCCGGCATGGTATGGATGGCCTCGACATAGCAGGTCGTCCATTCGGCGATCCCCTTGGCGTTTTCTTGATAGTCATAGATCGGTTTGTAGGCGACCCAGATGTAGAACCACAAACCCAGAACGATAAATAGCAGGCCAATCGCGATCGCGATTCCTGAAAATTTCCCAAGCACGAATTGCCGTCGGCCCACCGGTTTGGACAGGACGGTCAATGCTGTACGACCCTCGATCTCTTCGGCCACCGATTTACTGGCCGCCCAAATCGCCAAAAAGATTGCCAGCACTCGAATCAGGGTGAGGCCGGAATCCTTGTACATTTTGATGTCTTCACCAAACGTATTGTAAGGCACGTAGATCGTCAGCAGGATAAAAAGCAATCCAAGCACCATCACAATCGCGAACAGCGGCTGGCTGACTTCCGTCTTGAACGTCGAAAAGGCGATCGCCGAAACTTTCGGTGTCAGAGCGGCAAAGATCAGGTAGAAGAGGTAAATCGCGACAACAATCAAGGCGATGACTGGGATCACGGCGACTTCGCGGTAAACCGGCGCCAATTTCCATTCAAGGTTTAGATTCGCTGTCGAACTGCCCAGATTATTGACGTACAAAGCCTCGATTTTTTCGTGAGGGATTCTGCCTCGCCCATCCGTCCGTTGGATGTAAACGGTAGGTTCTCCCTCTTGGGCCGGAATGCTGAGGATTCGATCGGTTGGTAGGGATGGAGAGAACTCTTGAGTTGAGATTTCCAATCGCCGATCCGAATCAAAACTCATAAATTGCAGTTCCGCACCTTCGAACGAGACATCCAGACGATCACCAGGATGATCTTCCGAACTGGGTTCGATCTTGATTTCCCGTGAGAACTTACCCGTAAACGGCAATCTGGCCAACGAACTGACCATCCCGTTCGGATCATCAACGAACTTAATCAGGCCAAATCCGTCGAAAGATTTGCCGCCGATTTGAAATGACAATACAAATCCAAGGATCGCGAAAACCAGCATGGCAAAGCAAATCTTGTTGATCCACGAAAGAAATCCTTCCGTTGAAATGCTCTTGAGTTCGCCGACCATGCGACGGGACGCCAAACTCCAAACGCCAAACCCCAGCAGTAAACAGATCGGCACAGCGAATACCAACTGAAAGACCAGGGCTTGCAGATCCTCAAATAACGCGTTGCCGTTACGCCAGTACATAAATCCAACGAAGAGAGCGAGGTAGAACAGCGACGTGATGATTCCAACGACCAGCCTCAATCCGGGCTTTTCCGTCACTGAATTGAATCCCGAGATGCGTTGCACGACCGCAAACTTGGCCAACATCAAAAGGACAAGCACAAATCCAATTGCGATCCCCAGGGACATGATCCAAACAGGTGTCAGCCAATTGGTGACCCGAATGTTCTGGGCCAATAGAAGGGTTTCAGATAACATTTTGCGGTCTAGTTCCCATGCCAGGCTAAATCGCTCTTTGAAGACGATTCAAGAGGTGATTCGAACGAAAAAATGAGCCAAGAAAAACTCGATTCCCGGCTCACGGTGTATTTTGATAATTCTTACCTGTACGCACATTATGTTCCTAAAGTTCGATTTCATCAAAGGGGCTGAACCACTTTGGCCAATCCGTACACATCTCGATCAATCGGGAATCCGTAATTTTCCAGCCTTGCCGGCCAATGTTGGGTGCGGCGAGGAACAAACTGAACTTCGGGGCTTCCGATCACCACCCTCGGCGGATTTCAAATTCGTCAAATTCCCCAAGGGCTGGTCCTTTTTCAACCTGCACATCTCGAAGATAGCCCGACATTGCCTCCCGGATATCCGCCACGAACTGACTAATCTGGTTTCCCTCTCCCTCGACCACTAATTGCACTTTCCCATCTTTCAGATTTGCCACCCAGCCAAACACTTCGAAATTATTCGCAATCAGCCGGGTACGATACCGAAATCCAACACCTTGAACACGCCCCGAGAACAGGACGTTCCACCGTTCGCTCGCCATGGGGAACCTTGATTTGAGCTTTGAACCGGGATGGCTCTATGAGATAATCCGAATCGTCAGCCAGAACAACGAAAGGCCATCCGACGCGCAGCCTCCAATTTAAGAAAAGCGTGTTTAAATGCAAATCCTTATCGCCAAACGAAATGGCAGTGAAAACTGCATTTGGAGCCGACAACAGCGCACTTTCAGTTGTTTTGGATACATTCGATTCTTTCTACCCAGACTAATCCAGCATGACTTGCGACCCACCGTCGAGGCTTGGCACCGAACCGTTTCTGGATGATGACATCTTGGAACGATTTCTTGAAGCCAGCCGACGCGCCGCAAAAATCGGTGGAAAAATTCTGTTGGAATTATTGGGGAAAGCGAATGTCTGGGAGAAAGGGCCTGGCGATCTGGTTACTCAAGCTGATTTCCAATCCCAACAAGCGATCGAAGATTTCTTGCTCACACAGTTCCCTGACCACGGCTTCCTCGGCGAAGAATCCGAAACTGAAACTGGAATCCATCCGGAGCCAAAATTCTGCTGGGTCGTCGATCCCCTCGACGGAACAACTAATTTCGTCCACCAGCTTCGTTCGTTTGCCGTTTCGATTGCTTTGAGATACCGCGATGAAGAATCAGATCAGATTCTGGTCGGTACGGTTTATGACCCGACGACCGATGAATGTTTCTCGGCAGCGGCGGGAAAAGGTGCAACTCTTAACGGAAACCCAATTCGTGCCAGTCGGTGTGATTCCTTAAATCAAGCCCTGGTAGTATTCAGCATGTCCAGTCGTCTTGCACCGGATGACGTGCAGGTGCGACGATTGCTAAACGTGCTGCCCCACGCCTCCAGCGTACGTCGACTTGGTTCAGCGGCCCTCAACCTGTGTTATGTCGCTTGCGGACGAACGGATGCCTATTGGGCGACGAGTTTGAAGATTTGGGATGTCGCCGCCGGATGGTTAATTGCTCAGGAAGCCGGTGCCACGCTGGACGATTTCTCTGGTCAGCCGTTGTCATTGGACCGACCGAGGTTTTGTCTAACGTCAACTTACGAATTGTTCGACGAATTGCGTGATCTGTTGAACGTGGCTGATTGACGGGCCATCGTCAAAACCGAATCCCAATTGCTGCCAGATTTTTCAATCTGAAGCAAACGTGGCACATCGGTTGCATCCATTGCCAGCAGTAGACGGCCGTAACGCTCATTCCGTGATTTTCGGTCGAAAGATCTTGCGGTTTCAATCGTTATGGTATCCCTCGTTCCGTCAATGGTGCTTAATCGCACATGCAGTCTTCTGGAGGTGTCCCCATGGCTACCATCACGAAATCGTTTTTGTTTTTATTGATCGCTGTCCCCTGCATCCTGCCTTCCCGGACGTTGTTTGGCCAAAACGATCTGGAGGAAGCAAGTCAGATGACCCAACGCGAACTGGCGATTCTGCATTCGAAGGTGAAACTCGATTTGGCAGAAGTCGAGTTACAGAAGGCGAAAGAAATGAATGCAGGCGCCGAGACGATTCCGCGCCTCGTCGTCGAACGGCTAAAGTCCGATCTTGCCATTGCCCAAGAACACTTTCGACAAGCCTTGCAGGAATCGACCGGTGGCCCCGAGCAGGTACGCATGCGACATGCCGAGGAGAAGGTCCGGCTGGCAAAAATGGATTTTGAAGCCGCTCAAAAACTTCGACAAACGGATACCATCAGCGACCTCGAGCTTAAACGATTGAAGCTAAGCCATGATCTGGCAAAGCTGAACGTTGCCATGCTGAAGAACCCGAGGACGTTTGTGACTCTGATGGACAGCATGCAGCGGCAACTTGACCGTTTCGGAGAAGAGATTCTTTCTCTCGACCTGCGCATCACCAAACTCGAAAAGAACCGCTGAGCAGCCTTCGGCCCATTTGGTTACGGGATCAAAAGTTGGCAACCAGGCGAGTGTAGCTACGTTTTTTTGGGCTTCCCAACTTCTAATTCACCTTCGCGAACCACCAGCTCTGCTGGTGGTTATTGATTGGTTTTGTCGCGACTCTGATCAAAGACGCCCAGCTGGGATTCACTTGATTCGACTCTCGCGAAAACGTGTCCCCAATCAGGTTTTGACACCCAACAATTTGCAGGCGTCCTCATAGCCGGGTGCGCGGTATCCCTTTTCATCCTGGCCACTGTAACCGAAGGCGCTTGCAGTGACTCGCCCCAACGCCACCAGGTGTCGCCAGCGAAGTTCTGGCCGTGTGGAAGCAAACTCTTCGCGAACCGTATGGAAATACTTTTCTGCATGCAGTCGCCCGTCTTCGCTGACCGCGTATTTCAACATCAAATTAAAAACCGGTTGAGCGGCGAATCCGTTTTCTCCATAGATATACACGGCCGCGGCCGCGGTCGGCTGGTCATTGGCCCGAATCGCTTCTTCGGCGACACCCAGCAATTCACTCGCTGTTTCCGCTTTTACCTTTTCCCGATGCAACTCAGTCGGGTAGGGTTCGTGTTCGAAGGGAATGTACTTGGCCGTGTGGAACGCCGAGACGATCAAACCAGCTGCCTGGTGACGGGGGGCAGATTGGCGGATGATGTTGCGCCATGCGTTGGCTGCATCCGTACCGTGAACCCCCGCTGAAGCACCGTGGGTGCGCCATTGTTCAGGTCCTTGACGTAAAACCAGTTGATTGGCCGCCAACGTGATCGTTTCGCCAACGACTTCCGGAGAGATGCCATCGGCCAACGCGCCTGCCACCAGCTCGCTTGCTTCGAACTTGTTTCGTTGATAGATCTGTTCACTCGTATCGCGAACCCAACCGACACCAGGATCGCGATCCCCCAGTTCAATCGAATCAAGCTTATATTGGTCCATCAGTTTGGGTAACAATTTGCGAATCGGAGATTCTGACCGACCTTTTTCAATCCGTCCTTTTTCGACGTGGACGCAATGGCGGACGCATTGGCGCAACATCATCTGGGCATGTTGATCGCCAACGATGTCCACCAGTTCGACGGCTCGATGCGCCAGCACAAATCGATGAACGTCGATGTCGTCTTCGATCAAGGGAAGTAGAATCGACAGTTTTTCCGCCAGTGGCAACGATTGGGTTTGGACAAACAACTCATCTGCCCGGTCTCCCATGCAGTCTCGCGTGGCTTGCACCAGTTTTTGGTCCAAGTTCTTGACAGGAGGCAAATTCGATTCGAGAGGACGCAGCGTGACCTTGTTCTTGCCGCCGACGTTTTGAATCCGATCCGTATTGCGATAGAGAACTTTGAGCACCGGCAATGACTGACGTTCCGGGGGCATCAACTCCGACATCCGTAGGGCGGGGACCAGCGCCATTTCGGCGTGGTAGCCGACATAGTCTTCGCCTCCAAACGTTTCCGCGTTGGCCAAGGCAGCGGCTTTGATCAACTGTTGCAAATTCGTTTTGCCCGAATTTAATTGAGCCACCAGGATTCCCTGCAACGCAGCAGGCTCGGTTTCCTGCATCATGGAAACCAGCGGCCCCGAGTTCCCGAAATCGAACCGTCCGTCGTCATCCGACAACCACTCTGGAGCGAAACCGCAATCGGCTGCTAACATCGGCCCGATCCCCGCGATCATCATGCCATTACCAACCTGTTTCAGAAAATGCCGACGATCTTGGAACGGACGATTGTGACTCATATGAACCTCCGGGTTTGACGAATGACACGTCCATTTTTTGCCTGAGCGACTGTGTTTGGCAATCTTTTCCGGTCAGCACACTTCAATTTTTCAGTCGAGCCGAATCGCAAGGGAAAGACCGACGCCCATCCCATTGAATTCGCTGCCGTTTGACAAGCTGACCGGATGCATTGTTGCCGCAAAAAAATTCGACCCATTTGCAGTCTAAATCCGCTAACCGACACATCGACTCTGGATGCTTCAGCGAGTTCAAACCAGCGTCAGCGGGAAGGCGGAATGCTGGAGTGGCTGCGTTACCCGTCGATCCTGTGCAAGGAGACAATGGCAAACGGCACGAACAGAATCACCGGCAGCCAAGCGGCTAACGCTGCCGGCTGGATGATGTTGTATGTTCCCAGGCTGTGCGCAACGATGGTGGTCAATTGAAGCCCGCCCACAATCAAGAAACATAAACCTGCCGATACAAAAACGTTCTTTTCGGCGCGGGTAATAATCAGTGGCAATCCCAGGAGCAGCAGAGTCAAATCCAAAACCGGTTGCAGAATCCGGCTATGAACCTTGATCTGTTGACCATTTCCGAACCACAATCTCGGTTTGCGAAGCTCCTGCAACATCTCCGGCAACGAATGATACGCGGCCAACCTATTTCCGTAGGCCGCTTCCTCCGGATCGAATTCACAAACCACAAAACATTGATTCGACTCCAACCAGTCTTGGTCACCGGGAAAGTAGATTACGATCCGCTCGTCAAGTGACAACGAATTCTGCGATTCAAGGTTGTCCGGATCGACAACACTTTGGAATAACAGACCATTGGGATGCGTGCTGTCCGCCGATTCCACCGTCGCCCACAACGCGGTCACGCGGGGTATCGCCTCAGAGATTTCGAGCGTGAGCTGAACATCAGGATCGGTAATCTTTCGCTCCAACAGCGAAAGGCTGGTACCCCGAATCTTCATCCCGGTATTCCGATCATGATACACGCCCATCGAGATATTGCCCTGATCGGACCAATTTTGCGGTGTTCTGACCAATTGATCCTTGACTCTTGGAATGATGAATTCACGCGCGGCAATCGTCAGCCCCACGATTACGATTGCGGAGAAAAAGATTGATCGCAGGATTCTAGATTTCGTAATCCCGGCGGCTTCGATGGCCGTCATCTCGCGACGTCTTTGCATCAAACTGACGGCGAACACCGCAGCCACCAACATCCATACCGCGGCAGTTTTATCGAAAACCTCTGCCGCACGAGGACCGTAGAATTCCCACATCAATGGCAGCCAACCGCTGTCCTGGCTGAGGGCGGCCAATTCGTCGAGGTTACTGAAGACATGAATGACAATGAACAGCCCGGTAAAACTGAAAAAACAGACCAGAAAGATCTTGAGAAATAGAAGCAACAAGTATCGGTCAACAATCGTCATCCTGACGCCGTATTATCCTTGGGTATTTTTAGTCATTGTCGGCAAGATCCCACAGCATTGTATTAAAACTGCCAGAATCGAACGACAGCATTTTCATTGGCACCGGTAGGCAAAACAGGGCGGTTTCGCGAAAATCTGATCCGCTGGCTTATTTCACGGAACCAGGAGCAGCGAATCAAGAGAATGACGCCGGTGGAATTTTCCCTTGCAGTTGCGGTTCCCCTTGTTCGCTCTCGGGTTGACCACGAGTAAGATACCGGGCAACCTCAAGGGGTCAACGAAACTGCTCCAAACCGAGTTCGCTTTTCAACCTGATGGAATGGAATGCAAGTGAACCTTTTCTCCAAACGTCGAATCGTTGCGCTGGTGTTCCCGGCCAACTGTATTGGGTGTCGTTTGGAGATCGAGCCAATTCCATCGGAAGCTCCGGATCAGCCGCCGTCCGGGGACGACTCAATGTTGTTCTTGAAATGGCAACAAACCCATTGGTGCGACGATTGCTGGAGCGAGTTGGTTGACCGCACCCTGCCACGCTGCCTCCGATGCGGTGCCGTGCTGGTTTTGACGAACCCCTTCCAGGATCATTGCAGACTTTGCCATGGACACGATCTTCGCTTTAAAAGGGCGATCGCAGTGGGCAACTACCAGGGTTTATTGCAGGAACTCATTATCCGCATGAAGGGACGTCAGGATGAAGCACTGGCCGTCCAACTGGGGCGCCTGCTGAGTTTCGAATTGATGGCGGCCGGAATGAACGATTTTGATCATGTTGTCGCCATTCCAACCTACTGGTTGAGGAAGCTGAAACGGGGTTTTCAGGCTGCCGACATCATGAGTGAAAGCGTCAGTGAATTGACGGGAATGGCTAGATTTCCTGGTTTGCTAAAGACCATCCGCGCTACCAAAAAACAGGGAACGCTTTCGACCCAGGGACGATTCGCCAATGTTCGTGGCGCGTTCGCCGTCCTGCCGAAAGCAAAATTGGCTGGGAAACGAATTCTATTGATCGACGACGTAATGACCTCCGGGGCTACGTCCAGCGAAGCCGCCCGTGTGTTGCTGCGTCACGGTGCCGAAGAGGTCAGCGTGGCCGTCGTCGCCAGGGGTGCGCGTGCCAATTAACATTTGCTGAATTCAAATCAGTTATCGCGGGTATTGTTATGGCAGATAATCATTCGATCGCCTAAATTAAAAGCTATTGTTCTCCCACCCGGTAATCCAAGCCGGCCAGTGAAACTTGGCCTCTCTTGAAACGACGCGATTGGCAATGCACTCCGATAGCGACTCACAACCGAACGTCAACTCGTCCGACGAATCCAGCGTCGCGCAACGGGCTACCGATTCGGATCAGGTGAAGCCAGAACATTCAAGTTGGATTCGCAAATCGTTTTCGCCGTTTCGAATTGCGGCGTTGCGTGGCTTAGCCGTTCTGTTACCCCCGTTGTTGACGATTATCTTTTTCGTCTGGGCCTGGAATGCGATCGACCGGGCGGTCTTGCGGCCTTTGGAATCGCTGGCGCAAAGCACGGTGTGGTGGATGATTGACGACACACTGACCGATACGGAAGTTGACGAGATCGTCCGAAAATCAAAGCAACGGGGGTCGCACTTTAAGGAATTTGAGGGAGAAAGAATCTTCTTCAATGACTCAGGCAAACTTTACGTCAAAATCCAATCGAACTGGATTCCGCTGGAGATCGCCACCGCTGTTCGAGCCAACCCGGGCGACGCGGAGTTGGCGTCTTCGAGTGATTATTATCGGCGGTATGTGCAAATTCGATACTTGAAACGACACCTCGTCATTCCCGCCTTTATGGCGATCTTCCTGGCGATCATGTACCTGGTCGGGAAATTGCTGGCCGCCGGGATTGGCCGTTTCTTTTACCATGCCATCGAAAAACTGATCCATCGTTTGCCAATCATTCGCAACGTCTATTCATCGGTAAAACAGGTAACAGACTTTGTTTTTGATGACAACGAAATCCAATTCACCCGTGTGGTTGCCGTGGAATATCCACGAAAGGGCCTCTGGTCGATGGGGTTCGTCACGGGAGACAGCTTGCTCGATATTCGCACGGCTGCGGGCGAACCGATGCTGACAGTGTTGATGCCGACCAGCCCCATGCCCGCGACCGGATTTACGATTTCAGTTCCCAAAAGTGAGACCATCGACCTGGACATTTCGATCGACCAGGCAATTCAATTTTGCGTCAGTTGCGGCGTTGTCGTGCCGGATCACCAAATGGCCAAAGCTGCTTTGGAAGGGGAAGTCCGTCGGCGAGTCGATTCCGGTGACCCCAACGGCCCAACGGCATTGTCCACGACCACGTCAACACCGCCCCCAGACCCCGCCCAAACATCCAAAACGTCCGACTGAGCGCGATGCCTCGAAGTCAAAAGAAGATCCGACTCGGCACCCGTGCCAGCAAACTGGCGATGTGGCAAAGCCAATGGGTTCGATCGCAACTGCAAGGCCGAGGAGTCATTGTCGATCTCGTTCCGATCAAAACCGCCGGAGACGTAAAGACTGAACCTCTCTCGCAAATTGGCGGGCAAGGCCTGTTCACGAAGCGACTGCAAAACGCACTACTGAACGAAGAAATTGATTTGGCGGTGCACAGCCTTAAAGACCTCCCGACGGAAGACCACCGGGATCTGACCGTCGCCGCCATTCCCGAGCGAGAGAATGCAGCCGATGTTTTAGTGGCCAACCGGACCGATTCTTTCAAACACCTGCCCGCCAATGCGGTGGTTGGTACGGGGAGCGTGCGACGAGCCGCGCAATTGCTTCATCTGCGGAAGGATTTGCAGATCCGGGACATTCGGGGCAATGTTGATACGCGGCTCAAAAAGCTTGACGAACAAAAGTTTGACGCCATCGTTCTCGCAGCCGCTGGGCTGATGCGATTGGGGTTGGCAAATCGCATCACCTATTGCTTCTCGACGGACGAAATGATGCCGGCGGTCGGGCAGGGCGCGTTGGGCTTGGAAACGCGTGCGGACGATCAGGAAACCATTCAGGTCCTTCAGCCGCTGAACGATCCGGTCAGCTATCACGGCGCAATGGCAGAGCGGTCGATGCTGCGAAGACTTTTTGCCGGTTGCCTGGCTCCCGTCGGCGCGCAAACTTTGATCTCCGGAAACGCGTTGACACTCGAAGGCATTGTCCTCAGCCGTGATGGGCGAGTCAGGATCCAGGCGAAAGAGAGTGCCGCGCTGACCAATGCGACCGATCTGGGAACTTGCGTTGCCGAAATGCTGTTGTCCCAAGGCGCTGATCGGTTGCTCCAGCGGAATTTAGCGCCATAGCAGGGATTGGAAGGTTTTGGGAATCCCTGAAATCCCCGCATATCTGGCTACCAAAAACTGCTTCGCAGGCATCCACCAGAGTGACCCACCGGGTACGCCAAAATGCGTGGCGATCGGATGATTCAGGTTTGTTCGCTCTCGGCCAACCGGTCCACCATTCGCGCTAACGTGTCGATTGATCCGCAACGTGAAACGCCATGCAGCCACCTGCTACACTGAAGGGTCATACGATCTAAAGCGTTTTTCCCAGTCGTGTTTGCGTTTTTCCATCAGTTTTATCGGGAAAAATAGGCGTCACTGACGAACAGTAAAGAGCAACATGCTTTAGAATGAAACCGATCCGCCAATCAACGAAAAAATCCACATGTCGACAACTGGCAAAGATTACGAAACGATCGCCAACAAACATGGAATTGATCTGTCCACAGTTCGCCCGCTGTCAAAAGACGATCGGCTGGAAAAACTAAAGCAAACTCTGGTGCGCACCGACGTCCCCTATCCAATCAGTCCTGAAAAGCAGATCGCCTACCTGGCTGCGGCCAGCTCGGGAAAACCCTTCGGAATCGGGCCGTTCGGCAACGAGACCGTCGATCTCGGTGAGTACGCGAACTTTCAAATTTACGAAGATTATTCGTTTGAAGATCACCTTAGCTGGGCTTGCCTGATTGCCGATCAGAAACATACCAAGGCCCAATACGGCTGCCAGGAATATCTCGACGGAGAACGCCTATTCGAGATTGGCGGCACGGTGATTCCAGATTTTTACTTGCTCAATGCAAGGGTCTATCAACAGACCCGCTGGCAGCTATCTACGGTCAACAAGATCATTCCCGCCGAGTTGTTTTTTACTTGCCATAGTCGCCGCTTTTTTCCCGTGACGACATTCATGCGGCCATTGGGAACGGACTATCTTGAAGAACCTGATATCGGCCACGATGTAGCAGGGCACGTCGCAACATTTACCATTCCTTCGGTGGCGAAGGTGATGAAGAATCACGGACTGGCCCGGGATATGATCTACGCCGAACGCGACGAAAAAATCAAGGCAGCTGGCGGCGACCACGAGGAAATCAATCGGCTCAACGAGGCAGCTGATGCGCTGTTGACCTACGCGGGCCGAATTTATTGGTTCATGGTGGAGTTTGGTCTAGTCATCCAGAAAAACGAACTGCGCGATTTTGGTGCCGGGATCCTTTCCTCACCCGGCGAAACCGTTTTTAGCATTGAGAGCCCGAAATGCAATCGAATCCTGATCGACCCTTCTGACGACGCGAATTTGCTCCGACTTGCAAACACGGACTACCTGATCAGTGAGTTCCAGAAAACCTATTTTGTCTCAAAAAGCTTTGACCTGCTCGACTCATTAACACCGGAACGCATTCTCGATGCCAGCCGCAAAGCGATGGAGTTGCCAGATTATACGTGGCGAGAAATTGTCCCCGGGGACCAGGTGCTGAACGTTGGTACCGAGTTGATGTCGCCCAATGAAAAATACTACCGCCTCATGGCGAACCAGCCGATGGACGATTGCCTACGTCGGACCGCGATCAAAAACCTGAAGATGTACGCGGCGGGAGTCGACGAACAACGGTTGCGGCAGTTCAAGGCGCCGCCGCCTGAGGTTCCGACGAAGATTCTGGAGTGGTTTCAACGCCAGGATTTTGATGACGTTTGAGACGGGCGACATCAAAGCAAATTTCCGAGTTGCCGGCGCGGTTGCTAGCATCCGTTTGTCTCAGCCAATCTGACTTCAACTGCATCGCGATCCGTGTCATCTTATCCGACTGACGGACGGTTGAAAAAGGTTCCTTCGAATCCAGCATCCGAAATCGAATTGTTTCGTTCGCTGGATTTGCCGACAACAGAGTCAACGACGGATTGGAAATGAGCAAGATATCGCGTTGGGCCAAACAAGCCTCCCATTCGAGCAAGGAGATTATTCGCGACGTCAGTTGTGTGCTGTCGGGCTATCGAGATTTCAAAAAAAGTGGTCACACGCCCGAGTCGGCCTATTTCAGCATGCGGCGGCTGTATCGCAAAACCAACGGCCGATTCAACGATGCGATCGGCGGCGTTTGCAGCGTACTTCATCGAAAACGGTCGACGCAACTATCGGACAGCGTTTTCACGCATGCGGGGCCGAGGGAAATTCACGGCATTGCCACGCAACTTCGCTGTGATGGTTTCTATCAATTCCGGCGTCGATTGCCGACGGATCTCTGCGAAAAACTTTTGCAGTTTTCATTGATCACGCCTGGAATTGCCACAACACACGAACCACTTGGGGCCCCCACGGTATTCGACCGAAACAACCCCCAAACGGTCCGGCACCAGTTTCGAGCCAACGAACTGTTCCAGGAACCCGCCGTTCAACAAGTCGCGACTGATCCGTATTTTTTGGCAATTGCGCAGGAATACCTTGGCTTCAACCCGGTCCTTGATTTACTTGCAATGTGGTGGAGCGCCCCGGGTGACATTTCGTTGCAGTCAAAAGCTGCCCAGCTCTATCACTTTGACATGGATCGTTTCAAGTTCGTTAAATTTTTTATTTACCTGACCGACGTCGGATCGGACAACGGACCTCATTGTTATGTCCGTGGCTCTCACATTCGAAAACCGCTGAACCTTCTGCGGGACGAACGGATCTCCGATGAAGAGATCTTTGACCATTACCCTGCAGAAGACCTCGTTGAATTGACTGGCCCCGTCGGCACTTTATTGGCTGTCGATACTCGGGGATTTCACAAGGGGAAACCACTTGTAACGAAAGACCGCCTGATTTTTCAAATTCAGTTTGCTGACTCTCTATTCGGTCAGAATTATCCTCGGGTCCACGTCTCAGAGGATATTTGCCAGCAGACCGCTGCGAGGTTGGAATCGAATCGGCGTTGTTTCGTGAATTTTGAACGGCGGAGTCGATAGCAAAATGCGACTGATCCCGAAAATCCGCTGCCGGTCGGTTTTGCGAATCAACTGGGTGCGACAATGCGTCGGGCGCCTGCGATTGCGGTGGGCCAGGTTACTGGGTCGCGTAAAAACCATCGACTCTCAAGAATCCCTTGGTCAAACGGTAAAGCATAATCTCAGAAGCCTTCGCGATTTTTCGAATCAGCGAATTGAGTTACTGATCCGACCACTTTCGGTCGTCGAATCCGCCCGCTTCGCGCGTTCAGTCCTGTTGATTGGACCTCGTAACGAAAACGATTTACTCATCGCTTCAGCCTATTTTGATCTACCGCTGGAATGTGTCCGCGGCCTGGATTTGATCTCATATTCCAAACAGATCGATTTGGGCGACATGCATGACATGCCCTATGACGACAATCAATTCGACATCGTGGTCTGCGGCTGGACGCTCAGCTACAGCAACTCTCCGCTGAAACTTGCTGCCGAAATGACCAGGGTCTGCAAGCATCAAGGGTTGATTGCAGTCGGCGTTGAATACTCAACGCTCGATCAGGCGGGCTATGAAAAACTTCTTGGTTACAGCTTGGTCATACCTGGAGTGGCTCGAATCAATTCGGTTTCGCAGATTCATTCCTTATTCGCGAGCCATATCGGACAAGTCCATTTTATGCATGACGCTCCGTTAAAGCTGAGTCACTCGTGCGAAGGTTTCGTGGACCGTCCCTCCGGTGTCGCGACGATCTTTTCGGTTAACAAATCTGCAACGGGTCGCAGCGCAGCGTGACGCGTGGGCTTCGGTGACACGTCGAGCAAAGTCAGGTCCGGCTTTTGACGAATCGATATCCCTGCAAACGAAGTGCACAAATCAACATCACGACGGCGATCTGGCTGACCGACGCCATCAAAAGGAAAATCCATTCTGCGAAAAGCAAAAAGCTTGCCGCGACCGAAGCGAATGTTACCATAGCAACGAGCAGCAATCTCAACGGCGAAACACGGTCACCCAACAAAGCCCAGAAGTTGGTTGCGGTGCCAATTGCCAGGCTTCCCGACATCAAAAAAATTGCGATCAGTTCCGAGTCGATCTGAAATCTGTCACCTGCGTGCCAGATTGCATTTCCAACGGCAGCCAAAATCGAGAAGGCAGTGGTCCAAATTAGCAGGTCGCTGATTCGGAACTGCAGTCCGCTCGCAATTTGGGATGGAGATGTGAGTCGGAGAAATTGTCCCAATCGAACTTTTGTAACCCAAGTCAAAACCGCGACGACAACAACGTTCGCAAGAACGAAAACCTCGAACTGAATCAGTCCGCCGTCGCCGATTGAATAACTGGAATACCAGCCGATGACTGGACTGATCACGATCACGAAAGGCCAGCGCCGAGAGTGGTTCCCCAATCCCGCGCAGGCTCCCAACAACGAACTGATGACCACAATCGTGGCCAGGTACAAGGCCCAAGTCGATTCAGTACCCGGCGACCTGAAAAGGAATGGTCCGGCCGAGAAATAGCCCAACACGATGAAGAAAACCTCACCCCAGAATAGGCTCCGTCCAATCTGGATTCTTCTGGGACGTCCCGAAGCGGAATCAACTCCCGTCGCTGTTGCGGGACGAGCGTTCGACTGGTCCGAAGCAATCTCAACCGTCATTTGCCTTGCCCGAGTTAAATGAAGTTGTCCCATGCCCCAAAACACGACCCCAATCGGTTCGGGAGATTGAGCCGCAGCCATCGGTCGGAACTCATCACGATAGAAATTGGCATACCGACAACGTCGGAACCGAACATGCCGCTGAATGCACACAACGGCAACCAACGCGCCCGTGCCGACCCTGCTTCCTTGACACGACAAAGATACCAGGTTTCTTCGAATGGGTGACGAATGCCTCCCGTACGGTTTTCCAGTTGACAGGGTTTTGTCCATATTTAGAATTTCTGTCATGTCCGAAACGGAGAACCTAAAACTCGACTCTCTGAATGCAAATATCTTGCTTCGGCACTAGGCGTGCGGAAGTCAAAGATTTAAATATCTTTTTGCGGCTCGCACGTTGGCGAGCCTTTTTTTTTGACGGAAACCAATTGCCGATTGTTTCGGCGCCAAATCACTCAGGAGCTTTAACGATGGCCACCATGTATTTCGAAACTGACATCAACATGAGAGCACTGGACGATCTTTGTGTGGCCGTTATTGGATACGGCAGTCAAGGTCGCGGCCAATCGCTAAATTTGCGAGACAGCGGCGTGAACGTCGTCGTCGGTTTGAGAGAAGGCGGCAAGAGCTGGAAATTGGCGGAAGCCGAAAACTGGTCCCCTTTAACGGTCGAGGAAGCGGTCAAGCAGGCAGACATCGTTTGCTTGCTCACGCCGGACATGGCCCAACCCCAAATCTATCGTGATGTCGTCGCGCCCCATTTGAAGCCCGGTTCGACGGTGCTGTTCTCTCACGGATTCTGCATCCATTATGGTGCCATCCAGGTCGCTCCCGAAAACAACGTCGTCATGCTCGCACCCAAGGGACCAGGTGGATTGGTCCGTCGACAATACGAAGAAGGTGCCGGCGTTCCCGGGCTGGTCGCGGTGCATCAGGACGCAACCGGAAACGCACTTGAATTGGCGCTGGCTTATGGCTGGGGAATTGGAGCGGCAAGGGCCGGGATCATCGAAACCACTTTCGCAGAAGAAACGGAGACGGACTTGTTCGGCGAGCAGGTCGTGCTGTGTGGTGGATTGACGGAATTGATCACTGCCGGATGGGAGACCCTGATCGAAGCAGGCTATCAACCGGAAGTCGCCTACTTTGAATGCCTTCACGAAGTCAAATTGATCGTCGACCTGATTTACGAAGGTGGCATCGCAAAGATGCATGAATTCATCAGCGACACTGCTGCTTATGGCGACTTGGTAAGTGGCAAAAGAATCATTACCTCCCAAACCCGCGAAGCGATGAAACAGGTCCTCAAGGACATTCAGGACGGCACGTTTGCCAAACAATGGCAAGACGAAGCTGCGTCCGGTTCTCCAAACTTCAAAAGAATGCTGCAGGAAGACTTGGAACATCCCATCGAGGCCACGGGGCGCGAAATTCGGAAGCACTTTTCCTGGTTGAAAGAAGCACAAGAACAAGCCAGCTAGTTTGATCCGGCTAGAAAGCGTTCGATAACACATGGTGGGTCGCGGGATCATCATTTTTCATCGTGGGCATTGCCCAACCTATGCGCGAAAAGCATTTGGAGCGGGGACCGCCCAACAAGCGGACAAGGCGAAGGTGGGACACCGCCCACCAATTTAAACTCAGAATTCCAGGTTTCTGTCACCGGCAAGGCCCACCCACTCCCGTTTTCGATGACCGCCTTCACTTTTCAACTTTCAAATTGTCCCCGAGACCTCCATGCAAAATCAGGCTTCACGTGGTCCCGATTGGGACAGCTGGACTGATGATCAACTTTTGAACACCAAGCTCTGGGTGGCCGGCCTGAGCGCCGCCCTCGGCGCCGGTCTGGCCCTCATGGCCACGGCGGCCTACTGTCTCTTTGACGCCTTCTACCTGCCCATGATGTGGCTGGTCTAGGAAGGAGGCGGGACATGTTCGGCTTCCTCATCGAGCTCATTTCCGTCCCCGGCGGGGCCGTGTTTTTCGTCATGGCGGCCCTGCTCGTCCTCTTTCAAATCGTGATCCTGGCCATCGCGCTCTTCGCAGAAGGCCGCGCCTTCGCCCGCCTCTGGGCCACGGCCTTGAGCCTGGCCGCGCCGCTCTGTTTGCTGTTGGCCATGCTGGCAGGCGTGCAACTATCCCGGGCCAATGGCCTGGGGGCCGCCGCCTGGGCGGATCCCTCCCAGAAGGCCATGAGCCTGGCCCAGGCCGTGGCAGGCGACATCATGCTGCAGTTGGCCGGCGGTTTTGCCCTGGTGCTGTCCGGCCGCTCTCGACAGCCGCCTGCCGGAGCTGAGCCTGCGCGCGGGCAACGACGAGGCGATGGCTCCCCGTCCCTCTTTCACCGGTCCGGGCCTGATGCTGGGCCTTTCGGCCTGATCTTCGGCGCCGGCCTGGCCTGGCGGGCCATGGGTTTTCACAATGTGTTCTCCGCCCTGGCCATGGTGGCCGCCGAGCAAAAAATGCAGCTTTTGGCCCGGGGCTTGGAAGAGCTGCCGGGCCTGCTCATCCCGACCCTGCTGGCCGCAGGACTGATCTTAGGCGGCCTCGTCTGGCGCATCCGCGATTCCAGGCAGGCCGGCAAGCCGCGCTGGTCGGGGCTTGCTGACGCTTGCCGTCGGCACCCTATTCTTCCTCGGCACCCGACCCCACGCCGCCGACGCCTGCGCCGGCAGCCAGCAGATCTTGCAGCGGGCCGAGGGATCGGGCTTTCGGCCCGCGGCCTCGGGCAACGGGTTGCTGTTGCTTGAGGTGGGCCAGCCCCGCATGCCGGCCCCGAACTCAGCGTCAGCAACCAAGCGCTGTTCTTGAGCGGACGCAGGCGCGGACCTGCAGGACACCCAGCTGCAGGTTAAAGCCACCCTGTGCGAAGAGTTGAAACAAGTGAACCTGCGGGATCGGCGCATGGGCTTAGATGGCCAAAATCCCCTGCTGCTGGTGCCCGACGTCTCTGTGTCGGGACCGGCCCTGGGAAAGGTCTTGCTGGCCCTGTCCGCCTGTGCACCGGCCAAGCTGATTTTGGCGGGGCAGCAGACCGAGCGCCTGGACTCGGCGGTCTACGGACCCATGCCCCTGAACAAAGGTGTGCAGGTCTGGAACTATTGCTCCTGCGGAACCGACGAGGCGGCCTCTGGCCCCGGATGGTGAGACGGCGGCCGACTGGCTGGTGCGCATCAAGCCTCAGATCAAAAACGACCGCCTGCAACTCCGCCCGCCCCGGGTGGAAAAAACCCCCTCGGACTGATCGACAAGCCTATTCCCAGTCTTTCAACGCGGCTTTCGTCGCCTCGTAGCCGAC
>CALODY010000028.1:0-67552 GCA_942492215.1 Pirellulaceae bacterium | reverse complement strand
CGTTACTGCTGCAACTTACAACATTCAGGTATTTGGCAAAGTACCCGCCAAGCCGGACGCCATTTCGGTCATTGTGCAGACCATTCGCCAATTTGATGTCGTTGCCATTCAGGAAGTTCGATCGAAAGAGGACGATACCCTGCCCAGGCTGTTCAGCTATTGAATACCGATGGCAGCCGTTACGACTATCTAATCGGCCCCCGAATTGGCCGCTCCGTCAGCACCGAACAATACGCATTTGTATTTGACACCAACCGCATCGAACATGACCCGACTTCGGTGGGCACGATCGGCGATCCGTCCGATCTACTGCACCGGGAACCGTTTGCCGCCCGCTTTCGACCTCGCACCAGCATGCCGGACAAAGCCTTCTCTTTCTGGCTGATCAATATCCATACAGATCCGGACGAAATCAAGACAGAAGTTCCCGCTTTGGCTGATGTGTTTCAGGTAATGCAAACCGCCAGACCCGACGAAGATGATGTGATCCTGCTGGGCGACTTGAACGCTGATAGTTCGCAGATGGGCCGCCTCGGCCAGGTCCTCGGGATTGAGCTGGGTCAGTACAACGACGACAAACACACGACGTAAAAAAAGCCTACGACAACATCGTTTTTCATTCACCCAGTACCAGCGAGTACATGGGAAATTGGGGAGTATTTGATGTCCAAGCGGCTTTCGGTTTGACCGACGACCAGGCGTTACAAGTATCCGATCATTTCCCGGTTTGGGCCGAATTCCAGGTTTGGGAAGCGGCACCGCAAGGTCATTTTGCCGGGCGTGTACCGGAACCAGTACGTTGAGAAATCGCTTTCGATCCCAGGTTCGAATTGGCGCCCTGCATCGCGGATGTGTCTTCTACCTCGCGAGAAATGTACTCGATGCTCAACTCGCCCGCCGCATCCTTTGCCAACAGGGAAGGTTGAAGGTACCTGACATAGCCGCTTTTCCCTGGCAAGCGGAAGCGATCGCCTTTTTGCAGGATGGGTTTTAGTTCGGTCATCGAACCAAACTCGTATTGGCCGGCAACCTGACACGGAAACCAATGGCCCTGCCCCTTCTTTTCTTCAAGATAAAACTCCGGGTACGTGTGGCCTGGAATCCAGACGGCCTTGGCCGGGATATCCATCGCCTGGCAGATGGCAATGAACAAGACGAAAGTTCTTCGCTAGCCTTTCTTTTCATCAAGTGCTTCGAGACAACTGTGAATTTGGGTGTCAAATTCATACTCGACATTCTGCCGAACCCAGTTGTAGATCACTTCGACTTGCGCCCATCCGGAAAGCGAATCGTCTTTAAGGTCCGCCGCGATGTCTCGAATCCGACGATGAGTGCACTCGATGTAAGGGCTTGGTTTCAGGTACGTCCGCAACTTCGACGGCACCGGGGAAGCCAGTTTCAGCAGCTCAGGATCGTGCGGGGCGATGATCATCTGCTTCGTGATCTGAAAACGGGCAACGATTTCGGCAAATTCTCCGGCGGCGAGTCGGTTCACGTTGATCAGGATTTGCCTTGATCCCTTGGTTGGGTTGTCATATTTGACGCGCCCCACGTTTGCTGATTTGTTTTCGTCGACGACCTCCACCACCTGCTCGGGCCAATTCATGGGAACGGGAAGGGAAGCCGATATGCCTTTGGCGTCACCGGTCGCCGAGATTTTCAAGCCGAATTCCCAAACGTTTTTTACGGGAGCACGTAACGGATCGCCGCCTCGATGTCGACTTGGACGACGAAGTTGGCGCGTTGGCCTCAAGGCCGACGAAAAGGCAACCCGCAAAGAATCAGGCCAACCCCAAAAACGTTGGAATCGCGACGTGACACGGTTGAATGTAGGCATGTTACCGTTTCCTGGGCTGAGCATGATCAATCATCGGCAGGAAGTAATTCTCGGATAAATTTGAGTCCCGGTTTGACTTTGCCCGAGCAAATGGCGAATTCGGCGACATAGATTTGGCGGTTTTCCTTTTCAGGCACACGGATACTGTCGCCCTTTTGCCGAATAATCCGGGGATTCGAGCGATCCAAACTCACGGATCTCCTGAACGTTGCACGGAAACCAGTGGGCTGGGCGTCGGCGTCGACCAACATGAATTCCGCGTATTGGGTCCCTTCCACCCAGACCATCCGGGCTGGAATCTTGTTCGCGCGGCACATTGCGACGAATAGAGCAACTCGGTCTTCACCTGACCCCGATTTCGCCCGAAAGACACGGATCGAATCGGTGGGTTCCACGTCGCGCTGTTCGACATTGTCACGCACCCAGTCAAAGATTGCTTCGACTTCCTCCCAGATGAATGATTTTCCCTCCACCAGTTGCTTGACTTGTTTCCGAAGTTTTGTGTTTCGGTAGTTAATTCTCGGCCCCACTGCGAGGTAGGGCTTCCCCACTTTGTTATTCGATTTTGGCCGCAGGAAAGCAGACGGATCGGGCGGAGCTTCAATCTGGCTGGTGGAGACCAGGAACGTCATCGTGGCAATCGTTTCTTCCCGGGCACGCACCAGCGGAATGGTCAGGATCAATTGTTTGACGCCGCTTTCGAGATCACGAAATTTTACATCTCCGACGCTCGACGGAATTTCCTCGCTGACCATCTGTACTCGTTGTTCCGGCCAATCGTTAGGCACGGAATCGTCACCAACATATTGCGCGCCGATTTGGAGGGCGACGACTCGCACGCCAACTTTCAATTTGGCTTTTGCGGGGGTTGGAAAACGTGACGTCGATGCTCGCCGGTTTGTCGGCAGTCTCGTTGTCAGGTTCTCGACGGTTTGCGTTTGGGACTTGGGTTTGGGTTTGGGATCTTGTTGAGCCAACGCGGATGGCAGGAAGCAGGGGAGCACCGTGATGCCAACCAGGGAGCACACTGACCAAACCAAGCCAATCCTGATGTACCATCGAAGTCTGTAGATAATTGGAGTCATGCGATCAATTCAGTTGTGATCGAGTTGAAAACATCCGGAACGAAATCCGTCTCCGGCACGGCGAGTTCGATTGTCGGCGCCGGCCAAGGCAATGCCTATTGCAGTTGGGCCTTTCTTGAAATTCGGCCTTTTGCGAACGCTCTCGAACTGATATTTCGCCCAACTGTCCATTCTACGTCAACCCGAGAATTGAATCGGGCAATCTGACGGATTATCCGGCTGAAATCCACAAACGGCTGGAAAAACCGGCCGAATTGCAGGCCTGGCCAAGGCACTTCCGAGACAAAAAAACCGGCCGAATTGCAGGCTGACCAAAGCACCTCCAAAACAAAAGCAAAACGGCGAAGTGACATTCACTTCGCCGTTCGACTCGGGAGGGCTTACTGTGTTTTTGCGATGGGACTCAGGGTAGGCCCCCTGCAAAATCGCGGGCAATGAACGCCAGCGGTTGCCCAACCAATTTTCCGTATGATTAATTCATCGTGCCAAAACCGTACATTGGAGGTGTTTCAATTTCCGTATTGACGCCGGGAGAATAGTTCATTTGGGGAGCGGTCTCCATACCCGGCCCGGAGTAATTCGGTGTATATCCTTGCGTTTGCATGGGAGCTGTCATTGGTGCGTTCAACTGATCGCCGTAATACTGAATGCCGGGATCGGACATGGTCGGACTAGCAGATTGGCCTTCGGGCATCACGACATTCAGGCCGCAAGAACCGTCTGCGCAGTTCGGCGTCACGTTCATTCCGGCGTTAGAAGGCTGGCCCATCGGAGGCTGACAGACACTGCAGGGATCGCCTTTAAATGGATTTCGAAACAATCGACAATTGGCAAAGAGTCCCTTCGATGGCTTGCAGGAACGGGAACCAGAACTGGAGCATCCAGTTGTCACCACAATCAACAACAGGCAAATGGCTGGATAAAAGAATTTATTCATCACTGGGCTCCGGGCGATCAAACAGAATTCAAATCGTGTCAAAAACATGGGATGCGTAAAGGCAACCCGATTACGTGATGTGCCAGTGAAAATGTAGATTTTTTGCAACCTGGTAATTTGAGTACGATTGTTTCGAAATCGTGAACTACAATCTTTAAGTGCGTTGATTCTGTGATGGATGAAGGATTGACGGTTGAACCAATTCTGCAGCTTACAACCATTTGTGGTTTCAGTTTGAGTTAATCCATTTCATGAAATCAACAGTTTCCAATCCGTTTGGCGAATGTGCGATGCGGACGGCAGTTATTGCCTTCTTTATGATCGTGGGTCATGCGCCCGCACAGGAACCATTGTCGCTGTTCCGGAACGGTCCGATTGACGTGGTCGTTCAAGAACGGTTTGGTGCCACCGACAACGTTACGCTTTTGCCGCAAGATGAAATCTGGCTGATTGATGCCCGAAACGCCCACTGTGCCGGCGAAGATCTCTGCTCGCTCAATGTCAGTTGTTGTCGGGGTGGTCGGTGGACATCGTCGGGCCCGCCGATCGTCGGTCAGCATGCGGCCTTGACCGGGAGCAAAGTTACTTTGTTTGGTGGCCCACGGAAATCGGGCCATTCGAAGTTGGGACAGATCAAGGGACTACAGGTTTACAACAACGCATTTTCGACCACTTCTGAGTGCCGCCCGCCCGTCCGATTCGTCATACTGGCGTGGCGATCGGAGAGGGAGTTGTTGCGAAATTGTCGTGACTACATCTATAAATCGCAGCGTTCGGTAGCAGTGGGGCGTGCCTTGGCGACGATTCTCTGCCAATTTGAGGACCGACGGATGGTGTTGGCAGGTTTCAGTTTGGGTGTTCAGGTTTTGGTTTCCGCCTTGGACCATCCAATGATCCAGCATGACGTGGACGAGACGAAAGGCCAATTTCGGGTGTCGCTCATTGCTCCAGCCCTCGACGGAGAATTTGCCTGTGCTCAGCTCCACCAGCATCCGAGCAACCACGCCGGGCTGGCACGGATATTTTCACCACTCCATTGACCGGCGCGCACTAGGGTTGTCCAAGGTCGCTCGTCGGAAGCAGTGCGGAGATGTGATGTTTCGATTGCCTGCCTGGTTCGGCGAGGAAATCTGCCGCTGAACGGAGTTCGCATTCGAGACCTCGCAAACGAAGTCGGAAGGAAGCATGCGGTTGTGCGATATTCGGACACTCCATCGGTACGCAATGGACTCAATAAGATGTTAAACGAAGTCTACCTGGCCGATGCGGTTCAAGTCTTGGCAGAGCCATTGCCGGCCAATTCTGCTTTGATGCCCGCATCGAATTGAGCGCTTTGGGTTGTGGTCCGGTATCTTCATTTTTTCGACCCGCACCGGATTGATTGAATGCCCTGAACCCGCGGTCTTTATCGCCTACCACACAAGAGCGTGGTGGGCAGGCAGACGGAGTTTCTCTGATCTTGGCGTACACTGCAAATCGTACCGGTTGACCTACGATGACTGTTTGAAAGCCGATATTTTCTCTGTTCGATGCAGTCATTGCCTGCACGAATTTTCGCCTCGTGCTTCGTGGTGACGCACGTTGCTCTCAGGGGCAGCGATCCAGGTAACGGGCAGAGACGCTGGGCGTATACGCAACTAGTGATTGACTGCCGTTTTGACCGCGATCGCCTCTACGCTGGGCGGTTCCTGCTCGACCCTGAAACTGACTCACCGGCGAATTCAATTCACCATATGCCTGGTTTCTGGGAGTGATGTTGGGTAGCCCTTCTGGGATCTCGTTGCCGCACGCGATCTACGTTTTGGGGAATGTGGAATTGGCATTGGGGATTTGCCTGGTCGGATTGTTGTTCATGTTTTTTATGGTCAGGATGTTTCACTTTCATCAGCACGACCTGGCGGTTGAATCTGAGGACGATCAAGCCCACATCGACCTTTGCGATCATGAGCACGAGCAACACCATGTCAGTTGTGGTCAGCATTCTGGCGGCTTGGACTTGTGTTGGGCGGGCCTGTGTTTCGGGCTGGCAATTCACACCTTGATTGATGGAATTGCGTTGGCAGCGGCCGTTCAATCCGGTGGTTCTACGGGATTGTCGTTTGCTGGCCTGGGAGTATTTTTGGCCATCGTTCTACACAAACCGCTGGATGCATTGTCGATCACATCGTTAATGGCGGCGCGGGGCTGGGATGTTTCGCGACAGCTGACGGTCAGCTTGGTGTTCTCGTTAATGTGTCCTTTGGGGGCCATCCTGTTTGCGTTCGGCGTTGACCAGGTAATTGGTCAACGAGAAACCGTCCTTGGCGTCGCGTTGGCATTCTCAGCCGGGATTTTTCTGTGCATTTCCCTCGGCGATTTGTTGCCAGAAGTCCATTTTCATTCGCACGATCGCCTCAAACTGTCCGCGATGCTGCTACTGGGCGTAGCCATCGCGTTTGCCATCGAACAAATGCCGGGGCACACCCATCAACTGTTGGACAAACCTCTGCCCAGCAACAGCGAGAACCCGGATCAACCGTTTCCGTGACCAATGCAAGAAGAAAACGGCGTGGTTCTGCCGAAACGATTCACAGATACCCCGAGTTCCTCACTGGAGGCCGAAACAAGCTGCAACAGAATGATGGCGTTTGCCGGTCACGACTTGCCAACAGTTTCTGACCTGTTCTCTACCTTTTTCGATTCAAGTTTTTGCTTCAATTTCAGCAGGCTTTTGTCGTATTCGGACTTCATGTGTGTGGAAAAAAAAGGGGCCAAGAAGCCATAAAACGGGCCTCCCGGCAATCGCCCTTTGCTTGACCAGACGACGATCGTACCTGCCTTCTCTTCGGTCAACTGCAGCGAGCTGGACATTTTAGGAAACCCTCCGAACAGCATCGCGTAATCGATCCGTTTGTTCTCGACGATACTTGTGAACCAAAGTTTGCCGTCTCCCCGAACGTCCGACCAGGACTGGGTCGCGCCGACACCGGAAGCAGGACCGGAATAGCTGACGGTGAGGCCGTCGATTTCTGCAGGATTCCATTGCGACCACTCGCGCCAACTCGCAATTCTGTTCAATTCACCAAATACCGCTGCCGGTTCCGAGTTGATACGAACTTGAGTCGCAAAGTCGTAGTCGCGCGGTAGCAACGATCCGATCAACGCCACCACACCTAACACTGCGCCGACGAGCATCAGCAAGCGAAACCAGTATTTCATTTTCAGCCGTTGGGATTGTCCAGATTTTTGATTTGCAGATTGCGAAACTCCACCGGATCATTGTGCCCGGCAAGTCCGAAATGGCCGGACGCGTTTTCTTTACCAGGATGTGGCGTGTCCGCCATGTATTCCGTGACCGTGCTGAGATCACAATCCAGGATCACCGTACCATTCAATTCCACTTTGATCGTCGAGCCATTGACGGTCACTTCCTGAAAATTCCATTGACCGACCGGACGCAAGTACCCTTGATGGGCGGCCACCAACCCGTATGCCGAACCGTGGTACTGTCGCGGATCCAGCCGGCCGGCAAATTTCGCGCTGGTGTTGTCGAGTACCTGTAGCTCGCACATGCCCTGGTAAGCCGTATCGCCCGTACCGGGGTATCGAATGGCCAGACCGTTGTTACCACCTTCGGGAAGGCGAAACTCCAACCTCGCCACAAAGTCACGATAGTCGTTGGCCGTATAAATCGTGCCACCTTTTCCCGGTTTGCAGCGGATCATATTTTCAGCGATTTCGTAGTTGTCCGTCGGTCCTTTCCAACCAGCGAAATCCTGACCATTGAAGATCGATTCGAATCCCTCAGGCTCGCAACTGGCCAGGATCCGGTTGGCTTCCTCGGAGGGAATCTCGCGAATGAAAATATTTCGCCAGCGAATCTCGCCGCCATGTGTCTGCAATTGGATGGGGCCGCATGCGATCAACGGAGTTTGACGGGTTTTGTCCCAGTAGTTCTCCATAATCGCATGTTTGACAACCTGTTTGCCATTCAGCCAAACGTCGGTTCTTGAACCAAGCTGACGGATTCGGAACTGATTCCATTCGCCGAACGGTTTGTCCGCCAACTCAAGCGGATCCTTACCGGGAGTTCCGGCCGAGTTGTTCCAGATGCCTCCGGACCCTCGATCCGCGCCAATCGCGAATTTGCTTGGATCGGTGCTATCCCAGATCTGAATTTGGGGCGTCGCTTTCAAATAGATTCCGCTATCCGCCTTGGGAACCGTCCTGTATTCGATCAACAACTCAAAGTCGCGGTATTCATTTTCCGAGGTCAGATAGGGGCCTTCCCCATCGTTAACGATTTCGCCATTCTCGACGCGCCAGAATTCCGCTGTCGCCTCCCTTGCGGCTGCCTTCCTTGCTTCGCGCTCTTCCCCATCAAGTGACGCAAAATCGCGCGGGTCGTAAGTCTCAATCGCGTACCAACCGGCCAAGTCGTTGCCGTTAAAAATCGATTGGAAACCCGCCGGCGGATCTTGGCCGAACGCCGATTCTGCGAAAAGCAGGCATGCCAACAACAAAAACAGCCGCTCGGGGTGAACTTTCACTTTAACTCCAACTTATCTGCCACAGAATTGCCAACTTGGACGGAGAAAGCCCATTTTAATGCGGACGCGTTCGCTTGCCTACCAAACGAGCCCAGCGAAGATCCGCCACCTGAATGCGGGTTCACCCCAAAAAATTGGCCAACCTTCATTCAAGTAAGTAAGATACTGTGGTTGCCATGCCTGAGGCGGGTGTTCCTGGGAGCTCATCACTTAAAATTTCTGAGGTATTCGGTCACAATCGTAACGCAACGCCGGCAGGCAATTTCGAGCTTGATAAATCATGCCGTACGATAAAGTAACCCTGACATTTCAATGTCCTGGATGTGGCAAAATACACCAGGGGGTGAAACCAGAAATGGCTGGACACAAGGTCCGGTGTCAATGCGGTTTTGTATTTCGACTGGGCTCCAAAGCAGGGTCAGGAGATTCGAAATCAACCAAACCGCCGAAGGCAAAATCGGCAAAACAAACAGCAGGCAATTCAACTTCAGCCAATCGCGATCCGTCGAAGCAGCCGCCGTCCGTCAAAGACGGCAACTCGCAAAAATCGGGCACACAGGATCTAACACCTTCCAAATACAACAAGAACAACAAGAAAACCGCAGGAGCCGACCTCCCACAAAAACCAGCTCCCGCACCCGATGAGGGGCTCACGCTGCTCGAGCCAGACACGCCCGGAAAACAAGGCAATGAGACAGTCGCCAAATCAGGCACTGAACCATCGTTTGGCAGACCCGATCGACTCGATTCCTTTCCCGCCGCCTTCTCGCCGCTTGACAAGCCGGAGCAATTTGGAAAGTACGAAGTGCTGCGACAAATCGGCGAAGGAGGGATGGGTGTGGTTTATTTGTGTAGGGATTCGGAACTTGAACGGCTGGTAGCGTTGAAGGTACCCAAAACGTTCACTGAAAGGCAAACCGTTGATCGGTTCTTTCGCGAGGCAAAATCTGCTGCGGTCTTGAATCACCCGAATATCTGCCCGGTCTATGAGTTTGGCGAATTAGATGGCCAGCGGTATATGACGATGGCTTACATCGAAGGCGTTCCGCTTTCGCAATTAATGAAGGAAGGCAAGAAATACAGTTTTCGAGAAGTTGCCGAAATTATAAAAACAGTCGCCGAGACCTTGGACGAAGCTCACGACACCGGCGTCATTCACCGTGATTTGAAACCATCCAACATTACCATCAACCACCGCGGCCAACCAATCATTATGGATTTTGGACTGGCGCGTCGACATACCCATGAAGATACTCAGTTGACGATTTCGGGATCCTTCCTGGGAACGCCAGCCTACGTCAGTCCGGAACAGATCAAAAATCGTGATGGCGAAGTCGATGGCCGGACCGACATCTATTCGCTCGGCGTGATGTTTTATCAAATGTTGACAGGCAAGTTGCCGTTTGAGGGCAAGGATGCGATGGCCGTACTAGGGATTGTGTTGACCGAAGAACCCCAACCACCCTCGGAAATCGTTGCCGATCTACCGAAACAGCTGGAGGAGATCTGTTTACGTGCCATGGAAAAACTGACGATTCGACGTTACCAATCCATGGCGGAGTTGGCCAATGCCATCGACAGCTTTCTTAAGTCGAAATAGCTTTTCAACGTTATCATTGGTTGACCGCAAACCCGGTTCAATAAGGCTTTCAGGCGACACCACGAATAATAACCCGCCATCCACATTTACCTCGTCAGGAAACGGGTGCCGATGACGCAATTTGCCCACGAGTTTTGCCGGAATTCGTCCGATTTGTTAGATCAAGCGGTCTTCAAGATTCAAAACTGTTTTAGCCAACTTGGAGCGGAACAAATCTGGTGGAGGCCTGATCCGAACGTTAACAGTATCGGCAATTTGGTCCTGCACATCACGGGCAATCTTCGCCAATGGGGAATTGCGCCGATCACAACTGAGCAATTCGATCGCCAGCGGGAAGCCGAATTCGATCCAGACCGGCGACACTCGCGGGAAGAACTGAACGGGATGTTGCTCGACGTTTCAGGTCAAGCAAACGAACTTTGGCTGGGCTTGCTGCCTTCCGCGCTCGCCGAGACCCACCTGATTCAAGGTTTTCAGGTCACGCTTCTTCAGGCCATCATGCACACGACGACGCACTTCGTGGGGCATACGCACCAGATAATTTTGCTGACGCGATTGCAGATGGGCGACAAATACAGGTTTCATTGGACGCCGGAATTGGAACGGGGCCGCCTGCCAATTTGATGACCCCTGGTTGGTCTCCAACGGACCATTGCGGAGGAGTTTCTCTGTCATTCGGATGGCAATCGCTAGCAACCTCCCGGTCAAATTGACCTAGGTGGATCAAATCGGTTCGATTAAGTTTTGATACTCTCGATTCGCCCGCTTTTTCCAGTTTTCCCACATACTCTCTCCGTTTCGTGGATCAGCGGCGGAGTCGAATGGATTCGACAAGGTTCGGATTGAATAGGCAGAAAATTCAGTCCCGACGAATAGTTATGGAGTACAGCAATGAAGCTTTCCGAAATCGCCATTGATGGCTATGGGATTTTCCGCGGTCTTAACTTGGGGCGATTCAACGACGGTCTGAATTTCGTCTATGGCGAAAACGGAGCGGGCAAGACAACGATCAGGAAATTTCTTCAAGGGGTTTTGTTCGGTTTTGACAATGACTCTCATCCGCTAACGGGAATCACAAGCAGCGGGTCGCCCGGACGAATCGGTGTTCGTCAGGGATTTAACGAATACAGTCTCGCAAGAGACGCGCGCGAATCAAACCTGGGCCGCCAACTCAAGATCAATGGCGCATCGATATCAGGATCGGACGGTTTTGCGTCGCTCAGTCATTTGGCCGGCGATATCAGTCACGATCTTTATGAATCGGTATTCAGTTTCAGTCTGCGCGATACCATTCAAAATGCGCGGCGATTGGCGTCCGTTTTGCACAATCAATTGTCCGTCCCCCGTGGCCCTTCTGCCATTGGCGACGACAGTGCCCATCGCGACTGGCAACGGGAATTGGAATCACGACAAGCAAAACTCATTGCGTTGCGGCAAAAAGCCACGGAACTCGCGGCGGAAAAATCAAATTGTCAAAACGAGATCCAATCGGCAAATACAATCCACCGTAGCCGATTGGCCGATCTCGAGAATCAGATACGTTTGGCCGCAAGTCATATCAGTCAAACCGGGCTGCAACAGAAACGAAATGAACTGGTCGCCTTGGACCAGGAAATCAACCAACTGCGCGCCGTAATTGACAGCGCGTTCAAGCAAGTAACCTACGTTCCCACGATGCCGGAGAACGATCCTTTTGCAGCGCTTTATCAACGCCTTGATGAAATCGATCTTCAAATTCGTCGCTGGCGCCGAGTTCAGTCGGATATACAGAACCAGCGTGTTCGTTTGAAGGACGAAATGCTGGTATGGAATGACTTGACGCTCGATTCCGACGAGCATCCGTACCACAATGCGCAGGGAATCCTGTTTGCACTTGAGAACAAAATCGATCAAACGGAAAAGAAATGCGCCGATTGGACCAAGCCGACCCAGCAAGGTGATCCAGGCCAGCTGGTCCGCTCGATTCAGGATCTCTGTGGCCAAATGCGTGACGATCTTTATGGCTTGTGCCAAGAATTGGCGCAACAATACAAACATATCCGCCACAAAGCGGCAGCCGCCGAATTGAAGCAGCTTCGCCGCTGTTACAACGAAATGGGTGAAAATACACAACGGCTGGTCCAGCGTCGCGATGCGCTCATCAAGGAAATCCGGAAGGTTGATCCGGCGGGTGCTGAGGCGATCGAACGGTCCGAAGCAGGGTTCTGTCAGTGCGCGATGCATGAAGGATACTTGCAGGCGAGAAAGAAGCATGTCGCAGGCAGCCCCGAAAGTGTACCGTCACAACTCACGCACCAAATCGTTTCTCCTGACCTGACGGCCGAACGGCGCCGGCTCGATTCACTTCATCAACAACGCCAA
This sequence comes from Pirellulaceae bacterium, assembly GCA_942492215.1. Taxonomy (GTDB): domain Bacteria; phylum Planctomycetota; class Planctomycetia; order Pirellulales; family Pirellulaceae; genus Mariniblastus. Next base: position 55,203 of record CALODY010000028.1, on the reverse strand, counting down.
CAATTGGTTTCGTTGCTTGCCAATGCCGACGGCGAGTTGGCAACCTGGCGGACACGCCATGCCGAACTGGTGCGACAGCGCGACTCTTTGAGATTGATTCCCGAGAGTTCAGAACTGGAAGCGAAAATTCGCAATATCGAGTCCGAGCTGAATCGGCTGCATCAAGAAATCTCCACGCTGGCTCAACTGGTGGAACGCGATCGAGGTTACCTTGCGCCCGAGCCAAACCGGATATTGATCCAGGCAGCCAAGCACTTGCACCGGGTGACCAACGGAGAATTGACCCAAGTCTACCTGAGTGAAGTTACGGACGTCAGCGATTTTCAAACTCGAAATCGGATCGGAAACATTTTGAATTTTTCTGCTCTCGATTCGGAACAACAGGATTTGGTCTACCTGTGCGTTGCGATCGCAGTTACCGACGAATTGCAGACCAAGAGTATCCAATATCCAATCGTTATCGATGACGCTTTCGCAAACATCCACCGAGATCGCGTAAATGCCGTTTTGGAATTATTGATGCATCAATGCACAGCAGGGCACCAAATCGTTGTGTTGACTCAACACCAGTACCTGGCAGACCGTGTCCCTGGCACTCCGGTCCTGGAATTGCCGCCCAACAGTTTCCCGAGCCCAATCACGCAACCGGACCGGGCTCCCTCGATTCCTGTAACGCCGGCCCGAGGTACAACTTATTTGGCGCCCCCAATGGAATCCGAGAATTGGGATGAAATCGAGCCCAAGCATCAGGTATCCACATACCCATTTTCAAAATATCTTTCACCACCTGCAACCGAATACTCTCAACCGGCAAACCCTTTTACGTCGCAGCCCGTCGATTCCCGTCGTGAAGAAGCTGAATACTCAAACTCGTACGCCAAGCCGTACGGCGCCCAACCTTTTTCGCCAATTTCCGTCGATTCCGCCGGTGACCCATTGGGGTATGTGGCAGGAGTGGACGGAGCCACGTCATTGGAGCGAATTGACCTCGTCGAAATCCACCAACTTCGAGCTTTGGCGGAGGCCGGGATCGAAAGCGTTTCGGATTTGTTAAATGTCGACCCTTACGATTTGCCGCAAAATTTGATCGAACAAGGTGTCTCTTACGAACAGGTTGATCGTTGGCAATCGCAACTCTGGCTACTGAGTAATGTTCCTGGTTTGCGAGTCATCGACGCCAAACTGTTGGTTGCCTGCGGTGTTAGCGAGCCGGAGCATTTGGCGACGTCTCATGCGCAGCTAATGTTTGAGCGGATCCAGAGATTCCTGGGGTCGTCAGAGGGCCAACGATTTGTGTCAGCCGTAAACTCGATTTCGTTGCAGCGAATCAACGGCTGGTACCAGTCACTCGATTCCACGCGTTCCCAATGGTCGCTGAGTAACGGTTTCAGTCGCCGCGCAAAAAACCGAGATCACAACAGTAACCGGCAACCACGATCAGCAAATTGGGATCGGGCCAACGAAAGCAACGGGCGAGGGCCGCGTCTGCTTCGCGAGGGGTCGTCGAACCGTGCTACCGCCAGCCGCAACCGACCACCTGTTTCCGATCCGCAAGTCGCCCGTCCCCCGCGGATGAAAACTCCGGATCGTCCCAGCCCGGCACCCGCGTTGCCGCCTGTCCAACGCAACGCAAGAAATTCGGTGCTCGGTTCAACGACAGCCGGCCAATCAAAACTTCGCTTCTACCTGAATTTGAACGACCACATCGAAGCCGCGCCTTCGATCGGCCCCAAGACGGCCGAACGCTTCGAAAAAATTGGAGTCGCGGCGGTCGGAGACTTTTTGAAGCAAACCGCGGAATCAATGGCTGCGAAACTGAACTATAAACGCATTACGGCAGATCTGGTTCGGGCCTGGCAACATCAGGCACGACTGGTCTGCCGAATACCCAATCTTCGTGGTCACGATGCCCAGTTGCTGGTGGCTTGCGGTTATACCGAGGCAGAGGAGATCGCGACGCTGCAGCCGCAAAACCTATTCGATGTAATTGGGCCTTTCTCGGATACCAAGGATGGTTTGAAGATCATTCGCACCGGGAAAAAACCGGATTTGAAGGAAGTGTCCGACTGGATCAGTTGGGCCGGCAAAACACGCTCCTTGCAAGCCGCTTAGTCATTAGCCACGCGCGAATAGTAACTTCGGCATATGTGGTGCGGCCGTTTCGGCTTCAAAAGGCAGGCCAGACGCCTGCACCCCAAGTTGTTTACCTCACGTGTCTGTATCACGGGAAGAATGACTTCGGATTTTGCACAAGCAAAAACTCTTTCATTTATGTCGGCAAAAAGCGTCTGAATTTGCGACAGAATGGAATTTGCTCGTGACCGCCTCTTGCCCGAGCAAATCTAGATTGGCAGCCAATTTGGGCGAAGGCTCCCAAAATCGTCCCCGTTCCGTGACTTGATTGGGGAGTGCCAATTCTCGATGCCGCCTTCGCAATAGGGTGGCGAATTGTAAACTAGGGGATTGGGAACAAATTCGACTGGCAAGATTCAAACTCCAACGATCAGTGAGCACATGGCTTTGGAACAACAGGTTCTTCACGACACTTTTTCCAATGGTTTGACGCTCGTTGCGCAGCCGATGCCCTGGCTTGAGTCGGCTGCATTTTCAATCGCAGTGCCTGCCGGATTCCGCTACGATCCGGCCGACAAGATCGGATTGGCAAATTTCGTTTGCGAGATGGTGCAACGCGGGTGCGGCGAACTCGACAGTCGCCGGTTCGTGGAAGCACTGGATCTGCTTGGGGTCGATTATTCTTCCTCAGCGGGAGTGTACAACACGAATTTCGGTGGAGCCATGCAAGCCGACCAGTTGCTGGACGCCATTTCGATTTTTGCCGATGTCGTTCGGCGCCCCCGACTCCCAGCGGATCAACTCGATGATGGACGCCTGGTCTGTTTCCAGGAAATCAAATCTTTGGAAGATGACCTGTCTCAGCAGACGCTGATGGCAATTCGGCATCGCTTTTACGGCGACCCCGATGGCCGACATTGTGAAGGCACAATGGAATCGGTGGCCGCGATCGAACAAGCGGACATTGAATCGTTTTTCGAACAGGTTTACCGACCGAACGGTTTAATCATTGCTTGCGCCGGCAAACTGGATTGGGATTCCCTGCGAGACCATGTCGAGGAATTGTTTGGTGACTGGCAACCGAAACCCGATCCGGTCATCAAGGTTCACCCGCCTCAACATGGCATGCATCATATTCCCTATGAAAGCGAGCAAACCCATATCGCGATTGCCTATCCTGGAATCCCCTATTCGCATGACGACTATTTTCTGCAGCGCGGAGCGATCGGTGTATTGAGCGGCGGGATGAGTTCGCGTTTATTCGCGGAAGTGCGTGAGAAACGAGGCCTCTGCTACACCGTCTTTGCTTCCAGCAGCTCGCTCAAGGACAGGGGCGCGATCCTTTGCTACAGCGGAACCAGCAGCGACCGGGCACAACAGACGCTGGATGTATTGATCGAGCAATTGCTGGAACTTGCTAACGGAATTCGGGATGATGAGTTGCAACGACTCAAGATCCAGATTCGCAGTGGATTGGTCATGGCCCAGGAGTCCTGCCGAGCGCGGGCGTCGTCGATCGCGGGTGACTGGTTTCATTTGGGCCGGGTCCGCACCCTGGACGAGATCAACGAAACTGTCAATGGATTATCCGTCGATTCAATCAATAAGTACCTGTCCGAAAACCCGCCCGCCAACTTCGACGTCGTGACGTTGGGATCTCAACCATTGGAGATGAAGAACTATGGAGTATCGCCGACACCAGTTGGATAACGGTTTGGAAATCCTGGCCGAGTGCAATGATCGGGCGTATACATCGGCTTTCGGATTTTTTGTGCGCACGGGTGCGCGCGATGAGTCCGCGGAAATCGGCGGAGTGAGTCATTTCCTGGAACATATGGTCTTCAAAGGCACTCCCAAACGAAACGCCGAAGAGGTCAACCTTAAATTGGACGAAATGGGCTCCCACAGCAACGCCAGGACCAGTGAAGAAAGCACGATCTACCACGCCGCCGTTTTGCCTGAGTTTCAAACCGATGTGGTGGAATTGTTCAGCGATTTGATGCGACCATCCTTGCGCAGTGAAGATTTCGAGACTGAAAAGCAGGTGATTCTTGAAGAAATCAAGATGTACGCGGATCAACCTCCGTTCGGTGGATACGAAAAAATCATGGAAGAGTTTTTTGGATCCCATCCGTTAGGACAAAGTGTGCTGGGCAGCCTTGAATCGGTATCAGGATTAAGCTCCGAACAGATGATGGGGTATTTCCAGGATCGTTATTGCCCATCCAATATGGCTTTGGCCGCCGCGGGCAACGTGGATTTCGAACGACTGATTGCCGAAGCGGAAGAATTTTGCGGTTCCTGGAAACGTTTGTCTCCCGAGCGACTGCAGATCCGACCCGACTATCGATTCGGTTTCAGTACCCTACATCAACCCAACTCGACCCAGCAGTACATTTTACAGCTTGCTCCCGGTCCGGCCAGCGACGATGAACTGAGATATGCGACCCGAGTGATGACGACCATCTTCGGCGACGACAGCGGCAGCCGCCTGTATTGGGAATTCCTTGATTCCGGTTTGGCCGAATCCGCTGGCGTGGGGGCTTATGAATTCGACGATTGTGGTGCCGTGATGAGCTACTTGTGCTGCGCACCGGAACAAGCTCAGTCAAATCTGCAACGCTTGGGAGAGGTCCAGCAAAAATTGATCGACGAAGGGATTGAAGAAAAAGAATTGGAGTTGGCCAAAAGGAAAATCGCCTCGCGTATCGTATTGGGAAGCGAACGGACGGAGAATCGCATGTTCTCCGTCGGATCCCAATGGTTGTCGCGTCGTCCTTTCAAAACGGTTGCCGAAATCGCTGCGGAGTATGAATCCGTCACGCGAGAGCAGGTCAACGAGGCCATCCGCCAATTTCCACTGCATCAAAATATGACAATCGCGGTCGGGCCGCTCCAAAATCTCGGCGCGGATGAATGAACCGAAAGGTTCGTTGGCTGCTTATTGCCGTTGAATCTGAAAACCGACTTTGTTCCGGCCTACGGAAGAATTGCGGACAAACTATTGCGTCCCGGTCCGATTCGTTCGGTGATCCAGTCGGCGACTGTTTTCAGCACGATACTTCGAGTCGGTTCCGGTTCGCGGTGCAGTTCGTGAAAGCCACCCTCGAAAGCCTGAAATGTCACGTCAGTGCCGCCTGCCTGGATTGCGAACTCTCGACTGGCCTCAAAACTGGTCAACTGATCCGCATCTCCGTGATACGCCAACAATGGCAGCTCAAGCTCATGGGCATGTTTCAACGCCCATTCGCCCGCGTCGCGAAGTGAAGTAAACATCACTGGACTGATCCGGTCATGAACGAGCGGATCCGCTATGTACTGCGCAACTTCTTGGGGATCGCGCGAAATTGATCGGGGATCAGTTTTCGTCGATTGAGTGAATGACGGATAGACCCTCAGCATCACGGTCGCCAGGATCAGATCAAGTTTTGATGGCGTCTCGCTCAATCGAAACCAGGGCGAGGAGAGAACCAGCCCGCGGAGTTTGTGATTGCGTCGCAGCGCAAAATTCGCGGCCACGTTTCCCCCCATACTATGCCCAAACAGGAACACCGGCGTCGCCATTGGCTGGATCGCCTGGCGAAGACATTCTTCCAGACTGTCGAGCACGGAGTCATAGCTGGGCCAATGGCCTCTTTTTGAATCGGTTTTTCCGTGACCGCAAAAATCAAAACCGAAACAGGCAATACTTCGTTCATTCAAATAACTGGCAACATGTTCGTAACGGCCGATATGTTCTCCATGTCCATGAACGATGCACACCACCGCTTGCGGGTCGGAGATCGGCCATTTCAAAGCATGAAAGTCTCGGCCGCCGCGGGTAAACAGGAACGATTCTGGCGACATCAGACGAACAGTTTTTCGGAAATGAAGTTGGTGATCGTAATAGGCGCTGCTGGTCGTATCGTCGAGACAACGTTTTTGTCGCGACCGTGCCACGACCGTGCTACTGTCAAATGCGATTTGACCGATATCGACTGGCGAACATTATGTTGCATGACGGATCGAATTCAAACAAACCCGTGTTTCTTCCAAGGCCGTCCGGATTAGAACAAACAATCCCCAAGATGACGGCACTTCGACCACTCCCCCACAGTCGACATCCGAATCGTTTGAAAACTTGTTTTCCGAGTCTGCTCTGCGGCACAAGCGGCATCGTTTCGGCCACGATTAGAAATGCGGACTCACCCGTCGACATTCCCGCCCGAACTTCGGTGAGGCGGTGTTCGGATTTCCATTCTTCCGGACAGCACCGAGGCTGGAAACCCGGCTTGGGGTTACCTGGGCGAGATTCGTGAGAATTCCGACCGAATCGTTGCGCATTCAGCTACATGGAACCTTGATTTTGACGTAACACCGCCTAACGTGACAACGATACTCGTCGTTGAGAATGGGGATTCGGATCCAGCGACTTCCGGAGTTGAACTTTGAAGACGATTTATGCGACAATGACGGTGGTCGAGTGGATTGCGCAAAGGCTTCGCGCCCCAGTCGCTAACGAGTGAAATCAACCCTGTGGTCGGAGCGGATGTAGACGTCGATTCGCGTGACAGCAGTTTCACGAGAATCAGAAACCGTTGACTGACCTTGGTCGCTGCACCGGCAACGTTCCGCTTCGCGTCCGTCGGGTTGATGACGAAAAGGTTAACCGGCCGCGACGACGGCAATTGAAATAGAAAATCAGGTCCATGGCTCAAATGCAAACCCCTGTCAACTCACGTCGAAAAAGAAACATCCCGGAGGGTACGTGGATTCAGTGTCCCGGTTGCAAATCGCCGGTATTCAACAAAGAAGCCGAAAAAAGACTTAGAGTCTGTCCGGCTTGTGACTATCACATGTATGTTTCGGCGAAACAGCGCATTGCCCAAGTCCTGGACGAAGGGACTTTCGAGGAATGGGATGCCAACATCGTTTCGGCCGACCCACTCGGATTCAGTGACAGTCGAGCCTACCCCGATCGCTTGGTTGCGGAACGGGCAAAAACGGGTCTGACCGATGCGGCAATCACCGGCACCGGTATGATTCGTGCGCGACGTGTCGCCATTGGCGTGACGGACTCGCAATTCATCATGGGCAGCATGGGTTCCGTTGTCGGAGAACGGTTGACTCGATTGGTAGAACGGGCGACCGAACAGAACCTGGCGCTGATCATCATCAGCGGTTCAGGCGGTGGGGCAAGAATGCATGAAGGAATCTTTTCTCTGATGCAAATGGCCAAAGTCTCGGCCGCACTGTCCCGTTACGACCAAAGCGGTGGATTGTTCATCTCGGTACTCACCAATCCAACGATGGGCGGAGTGGCGGCCAGTTTTGCGTCGTTGGGAGATGTTGTTTTTGCAGAGCCCAAGGCATTGATCGGATTTGCGGGGCCGCGAACGATCAAGGCCACGATTCGAATCGAACTGCCCGAGGGTTTCCAGACCAGCGAGTTTTTGCTGGCACACGGTTTTATTGACCGAATTGTGCAACGCTCCAAGCTAAAATCCGAGATTGCCCGGACGATTGACTATTGCGGCAAATAGTTCTCATCGGCTTATCGTGGGGATGCGGATTTCAAATCGGCGCGGTCGTGTATAATAGGTCAATCGGTGGCCAAGGACGGAATCAGTTTGGACAGAATGCAGGGCTTCTTCCCTGCGAATTCCGGGCTTGGATGGATTGGGCCATACTTTTTTTGAAGCGCCTCAACGGCATGGGAATGGTGGCGATCTCGTCGGAGTTCATTGCGAACCCTGCGACACAGGCCTATTCCAGGCGGCACAGTTTAGAATGAAGCGACATGGGAATTCTCGACAAATTTTTCGGCGGCTCCAAAGAAAAAAGTGACAAAGCAGAGCCGAAGAAAAAAAGTGGAAAAGCAAAAACAAAGCTCGATGTCTCTGCCAGGTTTCGCCTGGACAAACACGCTTTCACCGGAACCATGTCCAGGTTTCAGGTGGCCAAAGAAATTGGTACGAATCAGCTGTATGGAATTAAGTTCCTCGATGCAGAAAAAACGGCCTATTTCAATTCCCGCTTCAAGGGACTGAACAAACCGCCGGAGGGTGAAATCGCGATGAAGATCGAACACCCGCAGATCGTTCAAACCTTCGAATACGGCGTGACGACCGCCGATGAAGACTACATTTTAATGGAATACATCAACGGTCCTGGACTGGATGCGTTGATTCGCAAAGAGGATGCAAACCTGTTTCCGGATCGTTTGGTTTTGATCCGTCAAATGGCCGAGGCAATCCAGGCCGTGCATGACTTTGGCTTCATCCATCGCGATATTTGTCCAAGAAACTTTATCTGTGCGCAAGATCACTCCTGGTTGAAGATGATTGACTTTGGCCTGACGGTTCCAGACGAACCCCCCTACCGACTGCCCGGCAATCGAACCGGGACGCCCCAATATATGGCTCCAGAAATCGTCCGCCGACGCGCCACGAATAACCGGTTGGACATTTTTGCCTTTGGCGTCACCACCTACAGGCTGCTAACTTTTGAACACCCCTGGGGTTCTACCGACACGACCGGTAAGACAGCTTTGGTCCACGATACCGCCCAACCTGCGTCCATCCTCAAGCACCGACCGGACCTCAACAAGACATTGGCAGAAGCGATTCATAAATGCCTGCTGCCGGATCCCGAAAAGAGAATGGCCAGCTGCAAAAACTTTTTGGGCTCGATTCGCAGCGTCGAAAAAGAAGTCGCGTAGGCTGCCACCAGAAATTCGAAACCTGTCGGAAGCATTGCCGATTCCAATCGTGCTCGCCAATCAAGAAACAGACAACCGACATTTGCATCAGGCAGGGCTGTCGCGATAGAGCAAGTCCAATTTGACCTTTCGTGGTCAGGAGAATCGCGGCGAATCAGACCCGCCACGCCGATGAAAGCTAAAACACTCTTGGACAGTTCCAGAATGATGCCCACTGACAGACGCGGATCGTTCCGCGATCAGTACGATGAGTTCACGGAGCGCTCAACGTCTGTCTGCCCATCAAACCTGGAAACGATTTAGTGCTTTGTCAGGATTGAATTTTAGGGTAGTGGACGAGGCTACGAGTCCTTTACAGTCGCAATCCAAAGAGGGGCTCGTTGCCTCGCCCACTACTGCTAACCCGAAGTTTCAACGTTGATAATCCACTAGTCGGGACTTTCACCGGACGAGGTACTTGATGCTTGGGCGTTCTGTTTCGTTTTGGTTCCCTTTTTGCCAATACGCAGAACGAATTTGTCCTTGACCGCTGCCAGGCAGAACTCCCGTCGATTAAAAGCGAGTTGACGTGTTTTGACGACCGAAAATCCCATTTCCCGAACACGAGCGATCAATTGGGGGATATCGGCGACCAATTTCCAGTCGGTCAATTTCATCGTAAGGATCAAGCCTTTGAGATCGACGCTCTGATGAGTGACGATGTCCGCGATCGTATCAAGCGTATAGTTGGGTACGATGTTGATGTCTGCAAACAACCATCGAACGTCCTTGAATTCTTTCTTTTTCACTTCATGTCCGCGTTTGCGAATGTGTCGAAAGTCTTTGTGTTCCAGGACGGTTGCGTCCATCTCAGCGGGGTCGATACCGATAACGGCAGCTCCTTGATCGAGCAGAAACTGACAACATCCGCCTGGAGCGCTGCCAATTTCTGCGCAAACATCACCCGGCTGGATGGTGATACCCGACCAGGCAACCGATTCGAACGCCTTGAGATAGGCACGGTTTACGATCTCGTCCGGAAGAGTAACGGGCGGCACGCCACCGGGCCATCGTCCAGCAACGGTGCCGGCAAAGTGGAAACCAAACCACCATTGATTCGGTTCGACCAGAATCAAATCGAAGACCTTCTCGTCCGGTTTGGCAACCTGGTTGGGGATCAGCTTTTTGCCGCGTGACGAAAGGTGGTCTTCCAACAGACGCCCGATGTCTTCGGCCAGGGGAGTCGCCCCCGGCTCGAATCCCCTGCTACCTGGCAATGCCAAATCGCGCTGCCAGACATGAAATCGCTCCCAGTCTGTGGGTGAGACTTGACCGCGGATTTGGTCAACCAGTGCCCCAGCATCAGTGCCTTCCACTTTGCCGATGGTCCAGCCATAGGTGCGGGCCAAAGTGGAACGGAGAGAAAAACGTTCCGGCAACGGATTGTCGGGATCGATTTTGAATGTCAAAAACCCTGGTCGAGAAAAGGCCAGCCGAAGATTGGGATGGTTTCCCATCACTTCCTGTTTCACCGCCGTTTCCGCGCCGTGTTGGCAGATGACGAAAATGAATCGGGCCGTCGTTGCTTTTTCCGAAGTGACCGACATGTTCTTGCCCGCGTAAAACAATCATATTGATTTGCCGTGTACATCTGAAATCGATCTCAATGCTATCACTTTTGGACAATTGACCAACGGGGCGATTGGCTGGCAGGATGCGGAGCGCTAAATCCTCATGTTTTGAGCCAGCCCGATTTTGTGACGTTGGTGGGGACAGCCAAACGCCTGTCCTTTTGCTCTAGATTCTGCTTGCGATGCTTACAGTCGACAATACAACTGCTGTTCCCACAGAATGGTGTCTGCTCGCCCTGTCCGACAACTATTCAGATCGCGGCGCAATGTAGCGGGATTCGCGAGAATTTAGGCAATTCAATTACCCGATTTCGAAGACCTGCAAGGTTGGCTTTTGGCCAGCGGCGGGCCTTCGGTGACCTCTCACAAGCTGGGGCAACTATCCAATTGCCGACAATTGATTGATATAGGCTGCAAATTGCCAATGGGATAGACTACGCGTTACTGGAATGGACAAAACGTCCTAGTTAATGCAGAAAACGATTTCTGTGAACTGCCGAGCTATCCATTTTTTGGACCAGCAACGCTCAGAAGGTGCAAGGAGGGCTCCTGATGGCAGAACCTTTCAAATTCATCCACGCATCCGATTTTCACCTCGATAAATCGATCAAAGGCCTTGCCGAGCTTCCCAATCATCTGGTCGAAGTTCTCGCTAACGCTCCCTACATTGCCGCCCAAAAAGTATTTGACCTGGCGATCGCGGAGCGGGTGGACTTCGTGCTGCTTGCCGGAGATTTGTACGATGACGAGTCGGGAAGCGCGCGCGCTGCGGCGTTCCTGTTAGGGCAGTTCGAACGACTGGCTGCGAAAGATATTCAGGTCTATTGGTGCGGTGGTGAATCGGATCATCCCGATCGTTGGCCAAGCTCCATCGAGCTTCCGGAAAACGTGCTGATATTCTCGTCCAGCCTGGTGGAGCAGGTCGATCATCGTCGCGAGGGCGAAACGGTCGTGCGGATCCTTGCCAGCGGATACGATCCCAAACGTCGTTCGGCAGAAGATTTCGCGGCGCCAGACAACGAAGTCTTCAACATAGCCCTGGGGCACGGTGAATTCGATTCCGTATCGCTGAGCGGAAACAACATTCGATACTGGGCACTCGGTGGACGCCACAAAGCGAGCAAGCTTGAAAAACCGGACACGATCGTGGTCTACCCCGGCACGCCGCAAGGCAGGTCTCCCAAGGAATCGGGAATCCGCGGTTTCAAACTTTGTCGCGTCGATTCCGCGCGAAAACTTCGCGTGCAAACGGTCGAATGTGACCGAGTTCGCTGGTTGCCTCAGAAGGTCGCCATCAACGAGCGAGTCAAAACGGCCGAGCTCAAAAATGAACTCGGTGAACGAGCTCTTAAAATCATGACCGACACGACCGATCAGGTCATCTTGTGCAAGTGGTTGTTGACCACCGAGGGCGACTTCAATCCGCGAATCCGCAATCGTGAATGGGTCGACGAGTTACTGGATTGGTTACGCGACGAATTTGGACGCACCGATCACGGCCTATGGTCGGTCAGCCTCCAAGTCGAACCGCCTCAAAACCTGCCGCTGGAATGGTTTGAGGAAGATACGATCCTGGGGGAATACATGCGAGCGACCGGTCGTTATCAAAGCGATGATTCGCTCAAACTGAACTTTCATGACTATATGCCAAAAACAGTCAATAGCACGATCACCGCCGGAATCGCACAACTCTCGTCCAGTCGCAGGGAAGAAATTCTGCGGATGGCAACGATGGTTGGAGTGGAATACCTCGCTCGACACAAAGAGTTGGCGGAATCGGACGTCGGCGAGGACTGATCGCCGACCAGATATTTTTGGACCGCAGGAACTAACCCGGAAACAGCTTTACCTCGACAAGGAGTCGGCGTGAAAATCACGGATATTCAAGTTGATGGTTTCGGTGTATGGAAAGGCCTGACCGTTGAGTCCATTTCGGATGAGATCACGGTTTTTTGTGGCGAGAACGAAGCCGGCAAAACGACATTGATGCAGTTCATCCGGTCGATGATGTTCGGATTCTCGACGGACCGGTTGGACAAATATACACCTCCGGTTTACGGCGGTCTGCCAGGCGGATCGCTCGATATCCAGGCGCCCACCGGAATTTTCGAAGTCCAGCGCCACGTCGATCCGAACCGGCATTCCGACCCGATTGGGGATTTGGCGGTCACGGATAACCAGGACGGTTCGGTACACGGTCGCGCGCAACTTAGCAGCCTGATGTCCGATATCGACGAGTCCATTTTCAACAACGTATTCGCCATCGGATTGCGCGAGATTCAGGAACTGGGAGCCCTCAACAACACCGCCGCGGCCGAACAGTTGTATAAACTTACCAGTGGCCTGGACCGTGTTTCCCTGATCGACGTGATGAAGGACCTGAAGAACCGTCGCGAAAAAATCTGGTCGTCGACGAAGAAGCAGGATTCGCGGCTGGAGGAGCTGTCCGAAAAAAGGCAAAAACTACTTCGCGAAATTGATGAACTCAAGCAACGTTCCAAACGTTGGTCGCGGATGGCCGCCGAGACGACCGATCTGAATAATCAGATCCAGGACATCGAAAAGACGCTGTCTGCCAAAGAGCGGGAGGCTCGGTTGGTCGAAATCGCCATGCAAGTCAGCGATCGTTGGCAATCAAGGAAAATGTTGCGTGAACAGATCAAGTCGTTCGGCAAACTTCCCGACCCGCGAGATATCTCCATCGCGAAACTGGATGAATACAACACGAAAATCACTCAGGTCCGCGAGCGGATCGGACAAGTAAAATCGCAGCGACGAGAAATCAAACGCGAGGCGATGTCGCTACCGATCAACCGCATGCTGTGGGCTCAAAAATCGAGAATCGAAGCGATTACCGAACACTTGCCCTGGGTTGAATCCCTCCAACGGCAGTCGGAAAGGTTGAAGGACGAAATCGACACCCTGGAGAACAGCCTCGTTGGTGAAGTCGATGGACTGGGGCACCAACTCAAAATCCGTGCTAAAGACGTCAAAGATCTGGGCAGCCGTGGGTTTGCTTCGTTGGAATCCAGCGGCAAAAAGTTCGAAGTGGAAAAAGAACGGCTGGCGAGAACGAAGCACGAATTGGACAAGATCGAATTCGACCTCGGCCAGCACCAGGAACGATTGGGAAATTCGCTGGCAGAGAAGGGCACAACCGACTCGCTTGAGGATACCGGCCGATACGTCAACCGTCTTCGTCGACGGATCGAGCTGGAAGAAAAGATCGAGAAGTTGAACCAGAATCGGCACGACCTCGAACGTGATATTGATGACATCGTCAACGAACAGGTTTTGCCGGTTGGCAAGCTGTCGATCATCGGATTCGTCTTTATCCTGGGAATCGTATTCCTCGGGTTTGGACTGCTGGACACGATTTTTGGCGGAAACTGGCTGAGTGAAACAGGAAAACGAGTCGGAATTCTGTTCATTTTCATGGGCGCCATCGCCGGCTTTATATCGATGAGCCTGAAATATCACTGGGAGCGTATCGCCAAAGACGAACTGGACGATTTTCGTCACCAGATGGACATCATTCGGCAACAACTCAAACGTGCCAAACATGAACGGGACGAAATCGAGCGGCAGCTTCCCGGTTCCGTTACCCAATGGGACCTGGAGCTCAAAGACGCTGAGAGTCGCTTGATGCTCCTGGAAGACCTGGTACCTCTTGAAAATCGCGTTCAGGCGACTCGATCTTCGTCCGAAGAGTTGCGTCGCCGAGTCGCCGCGCAGGAACGTGAAGTCGCTGCTGCCGACGAACAATGGCGGGCAAGCTTGCGAACGGTCGGACTGCCGGAGGTCCTGGAGCCACACCAACTGAAAGAGATCATTCAACGTACCGATCGCATCTCAGGTTTCCATTTCCGACTGGACCAGTTCAAAGCCGAAAAGCTGGAGCGAGACAAAGAACTGGGCACGCTGAATAAACGAATCGATCTGATGTTGCATGAATCGGGACTTCAATTCGCCACGAATAATTTGGTCGACCGGTTGAATCAGATCACACTTGCAATCAACGAGCAACGATCACTCGTCAACGCCCGTAAGGAATTCGCCAACAAGTATAAATCCCTCAGGACTCGACTGAACAAAGGCAAACGGGAACTCGATAAACTCATGGGCGCACGCCAACGTCTATTGGCGATTGTTGGTGCCGAGACCGAGGAAGCGTACCGGCTGTTTGAGACCAAGCATGCGGAGCGGCGAAAATTGCTCGGAAAAGGCCGAGAATCTGGGCGAGCAAATCTCCGCAGCTTTGGGAAAACACTTCAAAGAGGAACAGCTTCAAGAGCTGCTACAATGCTATGGCACCAGCGGATTGGAAAAACACTGGGAAGATATTCACGCCAAGATCGAGCAGATCAAGAACCACCAATCCAAGCTGCACCAGCAGCGAGGTGAGTTTATCCAGGAAGTCAAAATGCTCGGCGAAGATTCCCGCCTGGACCTGGCAAACCTCGAATTGAATGCCGTCGACGCCGAGATCAACAAGCTTCAAAAACAATGGCAAGTCTTGGCCGCCAGTACGCAAATGTTGGAAATGATTCGTGAATCCTACGAATCAAAACGACAGCCCGAAACTCTCAAAGAGGCATCAACGTACCTCGAGCGGTTGACCGAAGGAAAATATAACCGCATCTGGACTCGGCTGGTTGGCGAAGAGCTCCTGGTTGACAATCAGTCGGCCGAAACCATTCCCGTGGAAAAACTGAGCCGCGGCACTCGGGAAGCCGTCTTCTTGAGCCTGCGCATGGCCCTCGTGGGAGCCTATGCCCGGCGTGGCGCCGTCATTCCCATGGTACTGGATGATGTGCTGGTCAACTTTGACGGCCAACGCGCACAAAGCGCTGCCGAGTTGCTTGTCGATTTTTCAAGAAACGGCTACCAGATTCTGATGTTTACGTGTCACGAACATATGCGGGATCTGTTTTACGATCTCGGCTCGGATGTCCGGATTCTGCCACACCACAAAGACGTTTTTGAATCCCAGGCCATACCCCTTCGATTCGAGCGTCACGATTCCGAACAGCCAAGTTACTCCATCCAATCCCCGGATCCCGAACCGGCGGAGTTGGAAGAGCCGATCCAGAACACCGTGGCCGTGGAGTTTGCAAAGAGCTCGCCAACGACGTTGACACTCGAAACGGAAGAGTATGATCCCGATCTTGAGTACGAGTTGTCAGCGGTCGTTTCCGATCAACAACTCGAACAGCGTTTGCGACATGAACTGGTTTATGTCTCGCCGAACTTTGTGGATCCAATCGACATTTCCGGCAATGAAGACATCTGGTCCGAAACCGGCACGTCGGTCAGCTAACCTACATTTCGATTGGCGATGCTTCATCAACGGCAACCTGGGTCCAAGCCAGGTTCACATCTGATGTTGATCAATCGGCCCGGTCGTCGACGCGAAACTTCTTCATGCGCAATTCGGTCCCGTCAGGGCTGAACTCAACTTCGTCCATAAACGCCTGAATCAAGACCAGTCCCCTGCCCCGCCCATCTCGAAAGCTCTCCGGATCGCTGGAGTGGGGAATACTGGATGTGTCAAAACCTGGCCCCATATCCCGAATCGTAAACTCGACCGCTTCCGGCGTGACCAAAGCCCGGAAGAAAACGCGACGGTTGCAGTAAGGTGCTTGTTTCGCTCGCTCCTCGACGATGGCCTTGCTGATCACCGGGACCTCATTGCGGTCGATTTCGAGATTCCCTCTTACAATGGCGTTGCTCAAAGCGTGTTCCAATGCCACACCCAGTTGCACACGACTGTTTGAACTCAACAGGCCTTGGCTGAGGGCAACCTGTTGAATCATCTCGATCAACGGATCAATGATCGACGGATCGTTTTCAAGACTGAATTCAAACTCGGTTTTGGTCGCGCAGCTGACCAGTTTTTTATATCGAGCGTCGGATTCGGACATCATCAGCACGTGCATGACGGTCTCGACCAGATTTTCAGCCAGCTCCGATTTAGGGACAAAGCTGGCGGCGCCGCTGGCCAAAGCCTGTGCCGCGATATTCTCGCTTCCATGAGCCGTCATCAGGACAACGGGCACGTCTGGGTAGCGTTCACCAATGGTGGTTACCAGTTCCAGCCCGTCCAAATCCGGCATCTGCAAATCGGTCACCACAAGATCGGGCAACGACGTGCCAATCTGAACCAAGGCTTCTCTGCCATTCTCAGCGTAACAGACTTCCAGATTAGGCGTTGATTCAAGCAAGCCGCCCGCCAGTCGGCGATCGACCGCGGTGTCATCCACGATTAAAACAGTGGGCATTTTTTGTTCTCCAAATCCATGCTGATCCAACTTCTTTTTTAGGCAATCTGTTAGCTCTTAGCTAATAAAAAACTAACAAACCAGGCAACTTTTCGCACGGAATCGACTTCAGTTTGACGGATACGGCGATTGGAATGCCGATTTTGCAATCCGCGTCCGGCGGCCAGCGCGTGGGTATCTCAAGTGGCTAGGGGCCCATTGGTTTTTCGATGAATTGTTCCATCTCATCCTTGACAGCGGAAAGGCTGAAACGAAAACGGTCCAGCACCTCCACGGCGTTCGAAAGATCCTCGCCTTGACCCATCTGCTCCAGTTCCTCAGCGTGGCGTACGGATTGACGTCCCCCCAGATGAGTCAACGCTCCTTTGATTGAATGAGCCGTTAAACGCAGTTCTTTTTCATCATTCCTTTCCACTGCCGCTTCGATCGTCTCCAGCATATGAGACTGGTCCTTCAGGAACACGCGAATCAACTCCTCCAACAACCGGCGATCCCCCCCCACCGTCTCGAACGCGTGTGCCCAATCGATCGGGCCGTCTGCGTCCTGAGCTTGACCTCCGGTTTGTGTGCTGCCGGAAGGTCGACCCGTCTGTTTTTCAATCACCTCGAATAGATCCTTCGATCGAATCGGCTTGGAGAGGTACTCATCCATCCCGGCCGCAAGACATCGCTGCCGATCGGCCGGGCTGGCGTGAGCGGTCAAGGCCACGATCGGGATTCGCTGGCCGACCTGAGTTTGAAATTGACGAATCTCTTTCGTCGCTTGAAAACCATCGACCTCGGGCATTTGAACATCCATCAGCACCAAATCAAACGGCTGTTGTTGGTACAACAAGACTGCTTGCCGCCCGTTGTTGGCGACAGTGACCCGGTGTCCCTGCTTTTGAAGCAGTGCGCAAGCAAGTTTCTGATTGACCAGGTTGTCTTCGGCCAACAGGACTTCCAGGTGCCCGACAGCCACTTCATTGGTTTCGAGGCCCAATTCACCGTGAGCCGTTGTTTCCGGACCCAGCAATCCTAACGCAAGCGCGATCGATTCCAGCAGGTCTTTTTCCTTAACCGGTTTGATCAAAATATCGTCAATCCTTAGCACGGAGCGGTCGATCGACAGGTCGGATGCAATCGCACTGGATAATAGAATCACTGGCGTTTCATTAAATTCCCTGGCTGCCCGCATGTCACCAATAAACACCAGCCCGTCATCTTTGGCCAAATCGACGTCCGTCAGCACGATGGCAAATGGAGACTGGGCTTCGGCCATCGATCGAAGCATCTCCATCGCCTCATTCGTATCACCGGTGTCCAGGACCAACATGCCGTATCGTTTCAGGATTTCTTTGAGGTTTTTTCGCAGCGTTTCATTGTGGATGACGACCAGCGCCTTTTGGCCTTTGAGCTCGACCAGCGGCGATGCATCCATGACGAAGGAGCTGTCAAAATGCAAATCGACGGCAAAAGAAAACCTGCTGCCTTTTTTCAATTCGCTTTCAACATTCAGTTCACCGCCCATCAATGCGACAAGTCTCGACGAGATCGCCAGTCCCAGACCAGTCCCGCCATATTGCCTGGTTGTGGAGGAATCTGCCTGTTCGAACTCGCTGAATATCAATTTCCGTTTTTCCGCAGGGATGCCAATCCCTGAGTCAGTCACGGAAAATTCCAAACGAGCAATTCCGTTTCTGGCTTTCAAGCACTTAACGCGAAACTCGACTTGCCCCTCATGCGTGAACTTCACGGCATTTGACACCAGGTTAACCACAACCTGTCGCAGTCGCACCAGGTCACCGACAAATTCATCGGGCACGTCAGGGGCAATGGAAACGACCAATTCCAGTTGTTTGGCATGAGCGCGCACGGCGAGGGATCGGAGAGTGTCT
This sequence comes from Pirellulaceae bacterium, assembly GCA_942492215.1. Taxonomy (GTDB): domain Bacteria; phylum Planctomycetota; class Planctomycetia; order Pirellulales; family Pirellulaceae; genus Mariniblastus. Next base: position 36,662 of record CALODY010000028.1, on the reverse strand, counting down.
CCGAGTGAATCGCGCATCAGGAAACGATGGCTTTCCAACTGGATTTTACCCGCCTCGATCTTTGAGAAATCGAGAATATCGTTGATCAGGGTCAACAGTGATTCCGCGGACGACTCGATCAGACCCAAGTATTCAAGTTCTTCCTTCTCGCGAATGCGACTCATCAACAATTCAGTGATCCCGATAATTCCATTCATCGGTGTCCGAATCTCGTGACTGACGTTGGCCAGAAAATCCGTCTTGGCGCGACTTGCCGATTCCGCCATGTCCTTGGCCTCCCGCAATTTGCGTTCGGCTTTCTTCCTCTCCGTCACATCCCAAAACATACCCTGGATACCGATTCGGTGACCGCTGGAATCCGTCACTGGAGCTTTGAGAACTTCGACATAGATCTGGTCGTTACCTTTGGGGTGGCTTTCAATGTCATGGAAGGGGAGTCCGGTTTGCAGCACCCAAGCGTCGTCCTTGAGATATTTGTCCGCCATATCGGGAAACAGGTCGTTGTCGGTTTTACCAATCAGTTCATCCAGGCTCAGCTTCAACTCGTCACAGTAACGTTGATTGGCAAAAACAATCCTGCCGTCCCGATCCTTGCGGAAAACATTGATCGGCAAACTTTCCACCAGCGACAAATAGATTGCCTGGGACTCCTGCAATCGACGTTCGGCATTGACCCGTTTCGAGACGTCTTTTGCGGTCGCGCCGATAAATGCCGGCTGGCCAGCTTCATTCCTCAACAACCGAAAACGCCCTTTAAGCCAGACGATGGCGCCGCTGGGCCGAATGATCCGAAACGCTTGGGAAAAAAACTTCAACTCGACAAGCTGATCAAGATTTCTTTGCAGCACTTCACGATCGTCTGGATGGACACACGCCATCCAGAGCTCGGGCTGATCCATCAATTCATTGATCCGACGCCCGTAAATTCTCTCGGCCGCCGGGTTGATATAAAGGATTTTCTGATCCTCAATTGACAACGACCAAACCAGGTCGCTGACCATTTCGAGCAATCCTGCGGACAGGCTCTTGGATTTGACGCCGGTCGTCTTGTTCTGATTTCCGCTTTCGGACGTCATATGACGGGCATCTTATTGCAGTGACTACGTAGACTCTGATCGACACGCGGATTCAATAGAAACCGACATCAGCAACGGCTTACATTGTAGCCTAAAAGGCGACCTAACGATGGCAGCCGTCGCTCCCGAGTGCCAAAGGTCACCTGGGAAATCGCGACCGGTTTTCACCACAAAAAGGCGTTGCGGAGCAACGATTCATCGTCCCGATTTGAGCGTACAAGTGACAGCCATTGGGAATAATGTCAGCCTGCAATTCTCAATTACGCCGAAACGAAGTCGCCCATTCTGCATTCAAAACAGTGCAACGCGAACCTAACATTTTCCGATTGTTTCAAGGTTGTTTTTGCAGGCGTTCAAGGGCCAAAGGCATGGCAAAGGCGCGGTGGATTGTCGCGTTCCAAAGTCCCGTCTGAGACTTGGGTGAGGACACATGTCTTACCTGGGTGTAGGCCGGTAACAAGCAAACTCCCTCTGCTCCGCAATTTGGGTCGCAGATTTAGGGTTGGTTTGAATGACAGACGACAACTGACGCTTTCAGGTTTTAACGCCGTTCCGGCATGGGTCTCGGATCTTGTTGCCGGCCTACCTGTGAAAAATGCCGTTTAGACCGTTTGCTTAACTGCAGACAACGCGGCTCCATAGTCGGGTTCCTGCGCGATTTCAGGCACCAATTCGGTATACGTTACCTTGCCCTCGGAATTGACAACGACGATGGCACGACCCAACAGCCCCTTCAACGGACCATCGACGATGGAAATCCCGTAGTCATTGCCAAACTGATCATTTCGAAACGAAGACAATGTTGCGACATGATCGACATTCGCACTTTCGCAGAATCGTTTTTGGGCGAAAGGCAAATCGGCGGAAACGTTAAGGATCACCGTGTCGCCCAACTCTCCGGCTTTCTCGTTGAACGTCTTGGCGGATGTTGCACAGACCGGAGTATCGAGGCTGGGTACGATGCTGATAACGATATTCTTGCCGGAAAAATCTCCTAAATTCTTCTCGCTCAGATCTTCGGCGACAAGCGCGAAATCAGGAGCCGCAGAACCTACGGCGGGAAGATCACCGGATGTGTTGCAAGGATTGCCTTTTAGTGTAATTTTTGCCACGGAATACCTTTCTAAGGTTATTTGAATTTTGAACCGATGAAGTTCCACAGACCGGCGATATCGATGTCGGTCAAAACAAGAGCTGTATTTGAAAAGGTCTAGATGCCTTCCTCGATATCCAACTCAAACTCTTTTTCTGGATTGAGGTCGATTTTCTCCCCGTCCACTTCGAGATACAACTCTTCTCGAGACCAGGATCCATCAAACTTGATCCGCATCACAACCGTACCTTCTCCATTGGGACCTTCGACAGGGATACGGATATCGATGGCGCCGGGACTGTTGGGATCCTGTTTTTGTTCAGGTGTCCCCATGCTGACCGGCGTTCCCAACCGATCCTCGATTTGTTGTGAATTCTGAACCAGAGCCGTGGTCTCATTGATCATGTCCATCACCGGTTTTCCAAATTGCATCCAGACGAATGCCGATCCGCCGATACAGACGATGGCAATCAGCCCGAGGCAGCCACAACCGCCAAACAGCCAGAATTTCTTTTTGGATTTGGGTTGATCGACACTGGCGATCGGGTTGTCGCCGACGGGGGAACCGGGATCAAAGCTCATGACTTTTCCAATTTGTCAAAGGGTCAGGAATTCCTACAAATCAATCACATCACCCTCAATCGCGATGCTCATCCCCGCCCGCTTGATCTGCCTGGCAGCGTCACCGGAAGAATGGAGAGCCGGATTGGTGTGATTCAGATGGATAAATCTTACCTTTTTGCGTTGCGTCTCGTCGAGGGGCGCGAACCGATTAATAGTCTCAAAAACGAACGGGTGCGGAATCAACGACATATCGCGACCCGGTATTTCTCCATTCGCAAAAAACGTCCCATCGAGGAAGGCAACATCTACCTGGTTTAACATGCCTTCGATGGATTGGTCCCAACGAGACCACTTGTCGATGTCGGGCAGGAAAAACACCGCCCGGTTCGGGCCCACGATTCGAAAACCGACGGTTTCAGAAAACTCATCCCGGTGTGGCACGAGTACGGGCATTACTTGGACGCGGCCCAAGTCAATCTCCGTGTTAGCCTGGAGCGGCTTAGGTTTGATGTTTTTTAATTCGACTAGCTGGCTCCACGGCCCGTTGTTTCGCAAGAAATGCTCCATGCGCGGCATGCAATACGTTGTGACACCATTTGCCCCGATGACTTCCCGTCCCAGGTGGACCAATCCGGCGTAGTGACCGATGTGCGCATGAGTCAAAAATAGCCCGTTCAAACCGATTCCAGAATTGGGCGGATCCACGTCCCCAATCGGCAAAACCTGATCCAACAACCGCAGTTGCCGCGGAAAATCCGGCGTGCAGTCGAACATCCATCTCGATTGGGTTTGATGATCAACCACCGCAATGCAGGACACCATTCGACGCAGTTTGGGGTCCTTCCAGGCAGGGGAACAGCAGTTCTTTTTGCATCCTGCTTGCGGGTAACCCGCGTCCTGTGCGATCCCCAATACGATCAGTTGGACACCCTTTTCTGTCGAGCCCGGTTGATCCGCCCACAGGTTTCCCGAACCGGTACCCGGCTGGACGATGCAAAGACAATAGCAGCAGAGGATTGCCAAAATTGCCCGGAATGCGATACAGGGTTTCATGATGGATACTTACTGTTGTTGATCCCGAACATCCAACCTGCCGCCGTTTCATTATGCAGGGCGGCCGACTGGAATTTTGAGACCGTACAAAATTGAGGGTGTCTGGTCGGGTCGATCCATTGCGAGCATGGATATGGGAAAGCTGTTATTTGGAGCGAAGTTCAGACCTCAGTGACTTCTGAATTATAAGGTCCACGAACCAACTTGTTAATAAACGGGCCATCCCTCGTCAGATTGGCCAAGTTGGGATTTCCGCGGTCAGGCAGGTAGCTTGCTTGGCAGGGTCAAAGTTCGACCGTCGATCCTTAATGATCGTCCCGGGCGAAGGTGTGGAATCGGGAACCAGTGTCGCAATTGCCCGGCACACTGGCTTGATTGGCAATCAGGAACATAAAGACGAGAACTACGGTAAGGCAATCCAAATCATTGGAGATTTCTAACCCAGACATAGCGCGAAGGCCGAACAAAGCTACCGTGTAAAAGACGTCATCCAAGACTCGAAATCCCGGGGAGCGGAGATCGAATCGAGGTTGATTGAGTCGAGTCAGAGTTTCCTGTCCGATCGGTTTTATTGGATAGACGTCTTGTGTCCGGCCAACCGCCTTGACATTCGAAAATCTTGTTGATACCGTTCTGGGAATTGCCGCCGGATAATTCCCGGGAGAAACGCGTTCCCCAATCGTGTTTCGAAGAGCAAAATCCGGGCCCGTAGCTCAGCTGGGAGAGCGCTTGAATGGCATTCAAGAGGTCGTCGGTTCGATCCCGATCGGGTCCACTCTCAACCACCCCACGCCGAAAGATATTAAAGTTTCTAACCTGCCGCTGGTCGGCAGTGCGGCAAGTTTGGCAAATAGAAACCGTATTCGGACGGAGTATATTTCAGCCGATAAGAACCGCATCTAGGGTACGTCGCCAAGCGTCGCGTAGCACAGTACGCCCTTCTAATGAGCGGTGTCGTGCTGGGGACTCTTGCCCGATTACGAGGCGACCAGGGACGCCAAGCCGGTGGAATTGATTTTTAGTAGTGCCGCTGGCGATACGGAATCATTCAGATACGTTACGTGCGTTAGCGACCAAATGGACACTAGTGAATTATTAGTTCGACTGAGAAACGATCCGCCCCAAGCACACCCCTCGTCGCCGCGGGGCGCTTGGTCCGCCTCTACCGACTGCCTCGAGTTTCTGGCCACAACGGTTCAGGAACATTGGACTACATTGGAAACAGGATGTGGGGCATCAACAGCAGTCTTTGCGGCAACTCGTAGCAACCATGTCAGTATTGCATTGAGTGCCGACGAAGGATACGCAGTGGCAGAATGGTGCGGCCGCAACAACGTAGACGATTCAAAAGTCGAATATTTGGTCGGCTCATCCGAGGAAATACTGCCTGCCATGGAGAAGACAAAACTTGACCTGGTCTTCATAGATGGCTGCCATGCATTTCCATTCCCCATCGTCGACTGGTGCTATACAGCATCAAGGCTACGGGCTGGTGGAATCATGGTCGTCGATGACCTTCAGCTTGAAGCCCCCGACCAAATGGCTCACTTTCTTCGGTGCGACCCTCGTTGGAAAAAAATTGCCGAAATGAAGGCATGGGGAGCATGGTCCAGGACGGAAGGTGGCAGGATCAATGAAGGATGGGCATCGCAACCATTTTTCAATACCAAGGACCATCATGAGCGTATGAAGTCCTATTCTGAGCAACTGGGATTGCTTCACCGATGGCAATGGCTCAAAGAACCAGTTGAAGGCCTGGCAGCCTTGAAACGCAAACTCTTTTCTTCTTAGCGATGACTCGAGCTTTCATTACCACCGGCGATTACGACTTGAACTCCGGTAAGGGAAACGCCGCATTCGATGAATTCCCGAAACACGGCGTCTGGAATTGGATCAAACCCGCTAAGATGAATGACACCAACAACTGCGGCGATGACGGGATCGAAAACGATCGCTATCCCGATTCAATTCTGGAATTCAATTTTGTTACCGGAGCTGCCACGACTGGACCGCCGAATGTCGAGTAACCGTTCGCGAAAGCGACTTCCCCGGTGACGATCCGACCGGTGATCACAGGCCGGTTGAGTTGTTGCTAAAGTCGTTGCTAATTTGCGGCATAGTGAGCAATGTTAGATGAGAAAACCGGCACGCAATAACTACATCGGGTACGCAATTTGGTTCGTTATGGCCTTGTTGATCATCGCCGGAACACTTTGGTTTTTGTTTGAATTATTAAGCTTTGTCTTTAGATAGACAGCGACTTTCCGGACGACGAGAGGCGAAAGGGGACTGAGAAGCAAAAGGGGTCAGGAGTCAGGAGCTAAATCGTCAATCCAGACAAGTTTCCTCGGCCTACCCCTGTCCCTGATGGTGATTCAGGGCCAAGGCGATTGGCCGTGTTCTGACCGTGTCGGTAGCTGGGCGAGTGGTCCGCTGTAGAGCGGGTCTCCATCCCAGTTCGCCCGTTGCCAAATCCCGGCTGAGAATTCGATCACCAGCAACGATGTTCTCAATGTTGCGCAAGCCTTGCTCCATCATGACTCGTGTGCCAGCAACGAAGCATTCGCAGGAAGGAGGGAGAATTGGATTGTATCCGGTGACCACAGTCGTGTAGCTCGTGGTTGTATTTAGCCGTCATCAGCATAAACAAACGAAGGCAGGCAACAGCGAAAAATGGACGATCCAAATGGAGCCAAGGTCGCGACCTTTACTTGGTAACGCTAACTCCCAACATCACGAATATCTTTGCAATCACCTGGGTTTTCTACGGAGCACGCCGGACGCCTCATTTTCTCGGGGCTGAGCTGGAAATGCATCTGCGAATCGTTGTAGACGCCTCAAATGCGTGCGATTAGCGAGAATTTTTTACCGACCACAGCAATATCCTCCGCTCGCTGGAGAATAGGCGAGTGAATTCTCAATCACGTCGATTGCGAAAACTTCTTGACCTTACGGCGGAGTGAAATCTTGAAACCAATTTGTGGTGCAGCGTTCGCGGGATTCCTGTTTTTCGGCATTGGCTTGTTGATTGCCGGAAAAGTCTGTTCGATTCAGTTCGAGCGAAACTGCAAGGGATATCTGAAACATGCGGCCGATGCGAACACGATCGCGTTGGCAGAACAGGAACTGTCGAAAGCCGTCGCGTTCCTCGAGTCAAACGACCTAACCACGGGCAGCACTCACGCGATCTACTTCACGCCTGAATGCGATCTGACATTTTGGTATCAGAATTTGAAAGCCTCCTTGGAAGAGTTGGAATCACTGCCCAGTGACGTGGATCCGTTGACTGCCTCCAACCAACTGATCAAGCTGCGTGAGACACTTGTTGATCAGGGCGAAAAGGGTGCCAGGGTCACCCTGCCGCCGAATATCAGTTTGTATCCCAGGCAGACGCTGTTTTTCATCACTGGAATAGGCTGCTTGATGAGCGGATTCACTACGCTGCTTTCGTTGGGGCAAGGGTGCAACGGAAATTGCGGCTAAGGAATCAACCAACTGGGCTTGGAAAGGGAAGTGGTATTTCTGTCGTCGCCATGAATCGTCAATAAAAAGGACAGGCACTTCCGCCTGACCTTTTTCACAAACCGGTCGCACGAGCTGAAATCAACCGAAGTCAAGGCACACTCAAATCAGTAAGCCAAAATGCCGGAGTCATTTGAAAAGTTACGTAGGAGTTGGTGCCTGTTATGGAGAGTTACAAAAAAGGATAAAATGCATTTTTAACCCCGCTACAAAACGATTCTTCGAAAGAGTCAATTCCGGCGCACGCTGGCGGTGACTCAGGTCATCCAAATTTAGTCAATTATGGAAATATGATCGACTTCCAAAAATGTTTTAACCGAGTCGAAAAACATATCGAAGACCGGTATGAGATGCCCGTTTCGATTTCGGACGTGACCGATCCCAATACGGGCGACTTCGACGGCATGTCCATCAAGGTCGATTATGCACTCGAACTTGACTTGGCGTTCTATGTCCTGTTGCATTTGTTCGGCCACAGTTTGCAGTGGAATCTGTCGGCTGAGTATCGCCGGCTCGGCATGGATCAAACGATTCCCAAGCCACCGGAGGAAATGGCCCGCATCCACGTTTATGAGCGTGACGCGACTCGCTATTCGCTGACGTTATGTCGCGACGCCGGACTTGAGCCGATTGCCGAGATAGACCGTTGGGTCAGTGACTGGTTTGACGCAGATTATGCTTTTCTTGCCCACTACTATTCGACAGGCGAACGACTGGATCCCCGTTCCTTGCTGCGACCCAGCCAAGGAGAATTGCTGACTCCCCTGCCGATTCCCGAGTTCACACCGCAGCGTTGGACCAGCCGTTGGTCGTTTTGACGACGGATCCTGGACGGTGCGATAAAAAAGGTGCTTTGCATGGGTCAAGTAGCGCTTCTAGATATTGATACCTGGTACCGGTTTTAGATTCGAAGAAGCGGCACATTTACATACTTGAAGTGGTCAAATTTCTCCGCAAGGAATTTTAGACGGCGATTTAATGGGCGACTACGAACTGCAAGTGGGCGAATACGGGCAGCGAGAACCTCCTCTCGTCGCACGTACGCTCGCAAGGAGCCACAACAGATAATCGCCTTCGTCTCATACCGTAATTGGTATGGCGATTGCTTCACCAGGGAGGCAACGCGGTTAACTTCATAAGGTTCATGCGACCCATCGGATCTTTAAGGATCGTTGGGTTGATTGACGTACACCCTTTTTCACTCAGGTTAGGAGATGAAGATGAGCGAGCACATGTACAAAGTAGTTGAACTCGTAGGTTCCAGCGCCGAGTCTTGGGAGCGGGCGGCCGTCGTTGCAGTCGAGGAAGCAGCGAAGCATTTGAACGACTTGAGAATCGCAGAAGTAACCGACATGGATCTGCAGATTTCCGAAGGAAAAGTTGTCGCCTTTCGAACCAAAGTCAAGGTTTCGTTTAAATACCACCCGTCGTCCGAAGGTTAGCCACACGATTGTCACACGACCGATAACGGCGACACAATAGTTTTTTTATCCCAAATACGGATAAAGGTGCGGACAAGGGGACATCTCCTTGTCCCCTTTTTTGCCAGGCAACCGATTTTCCAGCCATCCATGCCAACGCAAGCGGGAACCCATTCGCCCATCCCGTTTCGCGGTGTCGCGACTCGGGGTGCGTCTCCCATTTGAAATCGGCAACAAGAGGAGGCAAAGGGTCGTCGAATAAGTTAGATCAATCGTCGCTTCCGCCCAGCAGCCCTGACCGCATCAAAAAGTAGACCAGCGTCAGTAACGTCGAGACCACGGCAGCGATATAGGTCAGTGCCGCAGCGTTCAATACTCGATCAATCGCGTATCTTTCGTCTGCGTCGACGATACCGGTCTCCACAACCAGCTTCTTGGCACGGGCCGTCGCGTCAAATTCCACCGGCAGTGTGACTAACTGAAAGAGCAGAACTCCCGCAAAGATGATCGCTCCGATCCCAACCACCAACGGATGGATGAACAGACCGACCACCATCACGATGTAACCCAAGTTCGATCCGATCCCCGCCATCGGGACCAGCGCTGAGCGGATCCCAAGTGGACCGTAGTTCCTGGCATGTTGGATCGCATGTCCGGCTTCGTGGCAGGCAATTCCCACCGCCGCAAGCGAATTGCTCGCATAGACGCCTTCTGATAACGCCAGTTGTTTGGTCTGGGGATTGTAATGATCACTGAGGTGGCCGTGCGTCGCAACAATGGAAACATCATGGATGCCGGCATTGGCAAGTAGCATCTGGGCAGCTTGTGCACCCGTGTAACCGTGTCTCCCTCGAATTTTTGAATACTTGTTGAAGGCGGACTTGACCAAGAGGCTCGCCCCGCCAGAAATTAAAAGCCCGGGAATCAAAACCATCAACAGGTAGGTGGTATCAAAATAAAACATCTTATGAATATCGTAGAAAGGATGGATTGGATAGCTGTTCAGTCGCGAATCAAAACCCACTTAAAACTTCGGGTGGATTGATTTCATCGCAATAAGCGACATCGCATTTTTATTTTTCGCATTTGATCTATTCAAGGCAATGCCAGTTAATTCGATGATTTTCGCGACCCATCTGGCTGAAGTATATGAGATAACGCGGCATTGACACCTTGATTTTTACTCCTTGGAAATAACTTCGGATTTTGTGCAGAAAAAATTCTGCTCCCCTCTCCCCGCAAATTCGGATGAAAACGGTTCGCCACTTGATCCAACTCACTCCGAATTTGTGGGGAGAGGGGCTGGGGGTGAGGGGAAAACAGGTGTCAAAAAAAAACCGCGTCAAATCCAAAACAAATTCAGGGAGTGGAACAAAATCGCAGTTTAAGTTCCTTGCTCCTCACCCCTGGATAAATAAAGTTGTGTGAAAAAATAGGTGCCGGGAGACATACAGTTGGACCCCCGGTAACCATTTCGCCACCAGACCGGCTAGTTGTATAAAAAACTTTCGAAACTCGAAGGTTAGCGGCGGGACGAGGGAGGCGAGTAGCGAGACGCCGAATGCCTCGCGACCGGGCGAATGAGCCAAACCCAACTTGCAATCAAAAGCATTTCCACAGGGCAGCTGAATTCACCAATTTGTTGACCACCTCACATTGATGGATTACTCTTAGTCACCGGCGCAAGAATCACTTCCAACCAATCGTGGCTTTTGATAAGCCGTTTCATATTCTGCGGGAGGTGTGCGATGAAAACGATTCTCAATTCAATGGTTTGTTCGGCCGTCTTGTTCTCGGTCCACTGCTTCATGTTGACGACCGATAGTGGACTTGCCCAAGGGCAAGAATCATTTGTCGCAGGAACGACGGTATCCAGTCAGACGACGACTCCCGACAACCAGAATCCTGGCATGTCGGAAATGCGCTGGCGCAATGAGAAAATTCGTCAGGCCCTTAATGAGCCCATCTCGTTGATTTATGACGAGACCCCCTGGTCGGAGATCGAAGCCGAATTGGAGGGACAATTTAAGTTCAACATTCAACTCGATCGATCGGCACAAGATGACTCGCTTACCGAGGACGAACCGCTCACCTGCGATTTGACAGGGATTCCTTTCAAGAACGCCCTCCGACTCGTGCTCAGAGAAAAGAACGCAACTTTTCTAATTCGCAACGGCGTACTGCTGATCATTTCGTTGGATGATGCAGAAGACTTACGCTATTTTGAACATTCATTTATCAACGTGCGCCCGCTGCTGGCACAGATCGAAACTCTGGAGAAGGCGAGGATTGGGCAGCCCCGAATTCGTCGGTGTGGTCATGCATCAAATGCAACGCCGGTGGTTGGCGGGGGCGGAGTATTTCGTGTCGTCAATCAAGCCGTCGGGCAGCAAGTGGCCTCAGAAGTTGCCGATAAGCCAGCGTCCCAACCAGTCCCTTCACCGGCTCAGCCGGTTGAGCTTGTAACGGCGGAATCATTGTTGATCGATCTCATTCACTCGTCGGTTGCAAGCGACTCCTGGAAGGAATCCGGTCAAGGTTTGGCAACGCTTCAGATCATCGGCGGCTACGTTGTATTAAATACCACTGCGGAATCCTCAGACGAGCTGCGAGATTTCCTGCAAGATCTGAATTACAACTTGTCAAGAAATTGATCCTGCCATCGATCTTTCGCGGTCGACGAAGGTAGCGAGTGAATCCACCGGAGTCACTAACAGGGGACTTACTACTTTTTCATAAAAGCGGCATGTCTCCTTTTTGGACGCGCGTGTGCATACTTCGGTTGACCGAACGTGCAGACCAGCCGACATCTCATTGTCCTCTGGAATCGCTGGGCGACCTATTGCATCGTCAAGCTTAAGTTTTGGGGTAGCCGGATTCGCCAGGATTCGGACGGCTCGGCGATTCACTGGAGTCTGGCGACTTCAACAACTTCACCAACCCCAATTCTCAGCGTTGACAATGCACTATGTTCCAAACAACAATTGCAACGCGGCCGGCAACCGTTTCGCCCAGGCTGCTTCGTTGTGTCGCGATTCGGGGTATTTCTTCCAGGTGAAATCGGCATCCGGTTCCATACCCTTGTCTTTCATCGCGGCGAGCATCGCGTCAATTCCGGGTTGTAGAATCTCTTCCAGGCCAACACCTCCATTGTCCAGGTAAAAAAAGGGAGGGTTGGCAGGTCGCTGGGACTGTTTGAATTGCGTGACGTAATCAACGGTCATGCTTCCGTCTGCCCGCTTGTATTGAAACGCGGGTGACATGCAAATTGCTTTGGAAAAAACTTCCGGGCGTTGCCAAGCGATAGCAAAAGCGCAAATACCACCTGCTGATGAACCACCGATCGCGGTTGCCTCGCGAGAAGGGTCCGTTCGATAAGTCTTATCGATCAAAGGCTTGAGGTTGTCGCAAATAAAATGTTCATACTGCGTACCTTGCTCACCGGGCAAATAATCCCGGCCACGTTGAGGCGTGTGATAGATTCCGACAACAATGATTGGTATTACCTTGTTTTTTGCAATTAACTCAGTCAGCGTCTCGTCGACCTGCCAATCAACTCCAAACGAGCTGGTTTGTGGATCGAAAATGTTTTGACCATCGTGCATGTACAACACCGGGTAGCGACTTTCCGATTTTTCATAATCGTGTGGCAGCCAGACAACGACGTCACGGGGGAGCAATCCGTCGACTTGCAGCTGACGATGGTATTTGACATTGCCGGTGATTTGGCCGACCACCTGTTTGTTTTTCCCGTCGGTCCATTGCAGAATGCGATCCTTGATCGTGACCTTTGTTTCGGGCCTGATCGCAAAATTCTGCAGCGGTTGGCCGTCTTCGCTGGCAGCTTCTTTTTTCCAGGAACCCAAAGTGTATTTGTATTCGATCGGATAGCCCCTTTCCGTGATGATCTGGATCGACCATTTGTGATCGCCCAAGGACTTCATTTGCATGGCAGCGGGATTCCAATTGCCCAATGCAGGGAGGCTGCCGGTAATAAACACCGGAGTATTGTCAGCCAGACCGGGAGCCTCCAACAGAAAAGTAACCGCGATACTTTTAGACGTTTCTGTATTCTGTGCGCTGGCGATGGCCGGTAAGCAAAGCACCGCCAATAGAAAATGACTCATCTGAATCTGCATTCCAATCATTGTTCCTTCCGGACCAAGTCAAAATTCCAAAGTAGATCCTCGTCAAATCGGATCGCCGAGGTTGTATCGTTGTGGACGGGATGCAAATACTCAACCTCTTAATGGTCGGCACTTGCATTGTGGAAAAGGTCTGATACGCTTTTTTCCGAAATACCGGTTATGAAGTCAATGACAGAAAATCCCTATTCTTCACCGATATCAGAGTCGCAGGCGGTGATGCGAACCGCCCCGGACAGTGATCGCCAGTCGCTCGGCGATATCGCCAAGAACGTCTTCCTGGCTTGGGAACGTTTGCGGATCGCGTACATCATTTTGCTGGGGCTGTTCACGGCGCTGATTGCCGCTCCGACGATGACGGAGCCACGTACCATCTTGTTGATCGTCGAAGGCGCGGTCATTGCCAACGTCTGCTTTTTTGCCGGCCCAGCCGTGGAAACGTATGTACGATGGCTTGGCTATGACCGCGACTGGGTCCGCAAGTTCCTGTTTGCGGGCGGAACGTTGTTCACGATGCTGCTGGTACTGTTCACGTTCGCATCCCAATTCATTCCGAACCAGCAATGACGTCCAGCAGGACGAACTAACGAAAGGCGCTCATGACGGCAAGTAAGAAGCCAGCCGGTTTGGCGGGAATCCCTGCCGGCGAAACCGCGATCGCGTTGATTGGTAACGAAGAGCTTTACTATCGCGGTTACCTGGTCAAAGAATTGGCCGACAAGGTCACATTCGACGAAGTTGCCTTCCTGTTAATTCATGGCCACCTGCCTGTGCTCAAGGAACTTGACAGTTTTCAATCGCGATTAAGATCGCATCGAAGTCTGCCGGAGAACCTTAAGGCGGCTCTAAGGTCGATTCCTCAACAGGCGCACCCGATGGACGTGATGAGAACCGGCTGTTCCATGCTGGGCGCGTTGGAACCGGAAACGTCTGTTGATCAACAGGAGGAAAAAGCCGAACGGTTGCTGGGAAGTTTCCCCTCGATGCTGGTTTACTGGTACCGCTTCAGCCATGACGGGATCGAGATTGATTTTGAATCCTCGGAAGACACGGTGGCTGGCTATTTTCTCGACCGATTGCACGACGCCCAGCCCACGGAACTGCAACGTCGGGTAATGAACGTGTCGTTGATTCTTTACGCGGAAAACGAATTCAATGCTTCGACTTTCGCGGCCCGAATTTGCACGGCGACACTTTCCGATTTGTTCTCAGCCATTTGTGCTGGCATCGGAACGTTGCGGGGGCCGCTGCACGGAGGCGCTAACAAAGCTGCCATGGAGTTGATCGAGAACTTTCAAACTCCCGACGAAGCGGAAGCTGGCATTATGGAAATGCTGGCCAACAAAAAGTTGATCATGGGGTTCGGCCATCGCGTTTATACCGTTGCCGATCCACGCAGTGCCATTTTCCGGTTTTGGTCACAGAAAATGTCCGAGGACATCGGAGACACGATTCTGTTCCCGGTTTCCGAACGCATTGAATCGGTCCTGTGGCGTGAGAAAAAGCTGTTTCCCAACGTGGATTTTTTTGCCGCTTCGGTTTTTCACTTCCTCGGTATTCCCACCAAACTGTTTACCACCGTTTTCGCGTTGGCACGGATTAGTGGTTGGTCGGGCGCACGTGTTTGAGCAACGCAGCAACAATCGACTGATTCGCCCACTTGCGGAGTACGTCGGGCCGGGAGAGCGAAAATTCGTACCGCTGGACGAACGCGAAGGCGAGGAAGAAGTCTGATGGGAGCGAACTATTTCAGGATGGGGTAGTGTGTGCGTGCATACGAGGAATCGTTGTTTGGTTTAGGAATTCTGTGGGGATCAGTGCATGGAGTTTGGCGAGGGAACCGCCCTTTGTCGAATTCCATTTTTCGGTTGATGAAGTGGTGGTAATCGCGTTCGCAAAGGGGCGGTTTCCAATCGGCATCCCCAACGTGGTGTGGTTGCTTAAAACTCGGCATTGCCGGGCGTTCGCGGATAAGGGATCACGTCGCGGATATTGCCCATGCTGGTGACAAATTGGACCGCACGCTCCAGCCCCAGACCAAACCCGGCATGCGGCACCGTGCCGTACCTGCGCAGGTCGGCGTACCACCAGTATTCCTCAATATCGAGATCCTGTTCTTTCATCCGCGATTCCAAAACCTCAAGTCGGTGTTCACGTTGGCTGCCGCCGATGATTTCTCCCACCCCGGGAACCAACACGTCCATGGCTCGAACCGTTTTTTCGTCGTCGTTGCAGTACATATAAAACGGTTTGATCGTCCGCGGATAGTCGAACAGAATTACCGGTTTTTCAAAATGTTTCTCCGTCAAGAAACGCTCATGCTCACTTTGCAGATCGGTTCCCCAGTTCACGGGGTAATCGAACTTCTCGCCGGATTTTTCAAGTATTTCAATCGCTTCGGTGTAGGGGAGTCGAACAAACTCGGAGTCCATGATCTTGGTTAACCGTTCAATCAGGGCTTTGTCCTCGTCGATGCGATCGTTAAAAAACTCCATATCTTCGGGACACTTTGCAAGGGCGTCAGCAAAGATTCGCTTCAGGAACGATTCAGCCAAATCCATATTCTCTGGCAATTCGCTAAACGCCACTTCCGGCTCCACCATCCAGAACTCCGCCAAGTGCCGCGACGTATTGGAATTCTCGGCACGAAACGTCGGACCGAACGTGTAGACTTTGCCCAAACCGCAAGCGAAAGTCTCCGCTTCAAGTTGCCCGCTGACGGTCAAATAAGTCGGCTTTTCGAAAAAATCAAATCGGTAATTCAGTTTTTCAATTTGCTGCTGGCCAATCTGCTGCAGGTTCATGGTGGTCACCTGGAACAACTCTCCGGCGCCCTCACAGTCGCTGGCCGTAATGATCGGCGTATTGACGTACAGAAATCCCTGTTCCTGGTAGAACTGATGAATCGAATTGCAGATGCAGTTCCGCACGCGCGCGACGGCACCAAAAGTATTCGTCCTGATTCTCAAATGGGACCATTCGCGCAACTTCTCAAATGAATGGCGTTTCTTTTGCAGCGGGTAATCGTCCGGGTCGGCCCAACCGTGGACAATCACTTTGCTGGCCACCATCTCCGTCTTTTGTCCCCGGCCACCGGATTCTTTGATTTCGCCTTCAGCGGAGATGCTACACCCCGCCGTCAAAGACTTCACTTCGGATTCGTAGTTGGACAGATCGCTATCGGCGATGATCTGAATATTGCCTTGACTGGATCCATCGTTGATTTCAATAAAACTGAATCCGGCCTTCGAGTCCCGACGCGTTCTTACCCAGCCTTGCAACATGCCGGTTTTCCCGATCGAGGTTTCGTTTCTCGCTGTGTTTACGGAGATCTTTTCAATGAGGTGCATACTGTTCCAGTTTGAATATTTTTTTGTGGTCGTCTCAAAAGACTTGATCGATACGTTTTGAAATTTATCTGAATTCATCGCTGCCTACTCGTCGGCTGCGACATCCAGTTCGTCGCGCCTGGGTCGCGCCGAGAATCCAACCAGTGCCAATAGCAAGAAGACGGCAACCCCCCCAATGACGAACGGCCCTTGGAGGGGATCGTTGACCTTCGTCGAGATCGCCCCGTAGGCTTGCGTGAGCGCCCCAAGGACACCAATCGACATCAGTAGGTTCCAGATCCACATGCGTGTTCCGACTGGCTTTTCCTCTCCCAGCAGGCGCGAATTGTTCATTAGTGCGAAAAAGGAAATGTAGGCGATTGGCAACAGGATCGCGCCGAAAGTCGAGGCCACAATTCCCAGCCATGTTCGTGAATCTCCCTGCCAGATCCAATGCCAACAGAAACCGACGGCGATGGCCGCCACCGCACCAACGATGCGGATCGTTTGACTCTCATATCGGTCCGCAATTTCGGCAAACGCGTATCCGTTAATCAGGCTCAGAATGATGATGGTGGAAAAACCCATTCCCAGCGCGCCCAATCCAAAAATCAAATCGGCATACTTCTCGTTTCCTTCGCCCATAAGCGGCCGCAGGGTGGCAGCCAACTGCGCCGCATTGGGTTTCACCAACGTGGGAGCGATACGTTTTTCCGTTTCGCTCAACGATGCGCCAAAGTTTGCCAATGTTCGCTTCTTGGTTGCTTCCGCCGCAGCGATTTCGTTTTGCAGCTGGCTCTTTTGATTTTCGTCCAGCGAGAGAGTCGCGAGCCTGGCGCGCAGAGCGTT
The DNA here is from genome assembly GCA_942492215.1 of Pirellulaceae bacterium. Classification (GTDB taxonomy): domain Bacteria; phylum Planctomycetota; class Planctomycetia; order Pirellulales; family Pirellulaceae; genus Mariniblastus. Next base: position 19,610 of record CALODY010000028.1, on the reverse strand, counting down.
GACTTGACCGTTGAGCAACTGAGCTCGCTCGGCAGATGGCCCCGCTCCTTGATCGTTGATGAATCGTTTCTCCAGCACGCCCAGGGTACTGTCGAACAAGACGGACTGTTGCATTACCGCCGGATCGTTGCTGAGGAAATTCGGATCCGCTTTGGCGTGAAATGCGTGCGTCGAAGCGATAACGATACAAGTCGTCACCAAGATGTAGGGAATCGCCATCGCCGTGATCAGGTCAAACCTGGCCAGTCCTCGAAACGGTTTGTCCCACCCGCGAGCCAGCATCGAATAGGGCAATAGGAATGTCATATTCAGCCCGACTGCGGTTGCGGTAACGCCGATCATACTCTCCTGTTGCTTGGCAACGATCTGATCTCTCCAAAACGACCGTTGCGTTTCGTCCAACTGGCTGAGCAACGACGCGATGGAGGGGGCGGGATTGTTCCAGTGGCTGAAGTTGGGAATGAATCCCATCAGGATCGCGCCCCAATCCAAGGCATCCACGGATGACAAATAATAGGCAACGGCAACAAAACAGATCACGATCATCCCGACAATCAATTTGAGAATCACGTCAAACGTTTTCGCCATCCAGCCGGGATTAAAACTGAGAATCACAATAAACAGACCGGCTGCGGCCAATAATCCACTAATGATGATTCGTGCCGTCCTGGAGTTACCCAACCCGCTGGTTTCGGCTGCCAGTTGACCGTTCAAAGATTCCACTTTCGCCTGTTCCTCTTCGGTAAACGACGAGGCATCGAGGCTGGCAAACGCCGCCAGTTCCGTTTGCACGCTGGCCCTTTGTTCGGCAGTCAACGGTCGAATGGTCAGGTTCTTGTCCAGCGCGTCATAACAGAGCGCGAACTGAGGAATAATCCAGATCATATTGGCCAGTATCGTCGCCGTAATCCAACCGACACCCAAAACCGGATTGATGTATTCATTGATGGCGGCGTAGGGTCGTTTCCGCGTCGACAGAGTAACGTAGGCGATGGCCGACAACATGATGACGCCGATTACAATCGCGACCAGTTGCAGCCAGAGCATGCTGGTGCCGGCCAATACGCCCAGGTAAAGCGCGCCAATTAGCGATCCGCCTCCCAGCGTGATTGCGCTTTGCAGCCATCCCGGTCCGGAAAGACGCAGGTAGGCACCAAACGTCGACAGTGAACCTTTTTCCTGGGCTGACAGCAGGATTTCACGATCTTTGAATATCTTGCCCGTCATATTCGACTACCTTTGATTCGATTGTCGCTGCGGAGTTCTCCGCAACATTGGGACTGTTTCATCAGCGTTTAAATCACGTCGGCGCCGACATGTCCACTAAACAGTTGGGCGGCAGCCCGGGCAGGCACGAATTCGACCGACTCGCAAGAATCAACAAGGACTGGCGTCGAACGCGCCGGAATCAATGTCTGGAAAACGAAAGCTGGAATCTCCTTGGTCACTCGATCTCTTTCTCGGCGAGGTAACGTTCCACATCAAGTGCGGCCATACAGCCGGTCCCTGCCGACGTAATTGCCTGTCGATAGTAATCGTCCGCAACATCGCCCGCCGCGAACACACCCTCGACATTCGTGTCGGTACGAAACGGCTTTGTCCATTGCACGTAGCCTTCCTCGTTCATGTGGACTTTGCCACTAAGAAAGGATGTGTTGGGTGTATGGCCGATGGCGAGAAACAGACCTCCGACGTCAAGTTCTCGGGTCGAATCATCCACCGTACTCTTGATCTTGATTCCAGTGACGACTGCCCCGTCACCCACGACTTCGTCGACAACGGAGTTCCACAAAATCTCGATATTCTTGTGGCCGATGGCGCGATCCTGCATGATTTTCGATGCCCGCATTTGATCTCTGCGGATCAGCATGTAGATCGTGTTGGCATCTTTGAGGTTGGCCAGATAGGATGCTTCCTCCACCGCCGAGTCACCTCCGCCGACGACCGCCAGCGGCTTGCCTCGAAAAATGGGCAGGGCCCCGTCGCACACGGCGCAAGCGCTAACGCCCTTGTTTTTGTATAACTCTTCCGAGGGCAACCCCAGGTAATTAGCCCGTGCCCCGGTGGCCAGGATGATCGTGTGTGTTTCCACAGGATCGCCTTTGGCAGGAATGACCCTCAGCGGAGACGATTCGATGTCGATATCGACGATATCATCACCGATGACTCGAGTATCAAAATTTAGCGCCTGCTGCTTCATCAACTCCATCAGTTCGACGCCCTGGACGGCGTAGTGGTATTGACCGTCCCGCATGTGATCCGGCGCCGGCGGGAGATTCCAATGGCGGGATTTGTCGACGGCACTCTCGACGAACGCGCGGATATTTCCAAATGGAAAACCCGGGTAATTCTCGACTTCAGTGGTGAAAGCGAGTTGCCCCAATGGAATCATCTCTGGCTTCGCCGTTCCCTCATAGACGACCGGCGAAAGATTTGCCCGCGCCGCATAAATCGCAGCCGACCAACCTGCCGGTCCACTGCCGATAATAACCACCTTTTCTGCCACTGAATTTTCTCCTTGACTTTGCATTTCCGTCCGCGCGCGACTAGCAACATCAGGGGGCGCCGGAAAGCGAAGATTATATGGCTTACGACCAAATGTTTGCAGTACACGAAGGCCGTCTTTGCGACCCGGAGTCGGATTGTTTTACAAACGAGTGCCGAAAGTTTTGAAACTGAACCGCGTAAGGCGTAGAATCGTGATAGAAATCATCCAGATTAGCGAATCAGATTTCGCAGGCTGGTTGATCATCTTCCCAGAGAAGAATTTTTCGATGCTTAAGAATTGGGTTATCACAGTCGTGATCGCGATCGGCAGCGTTTTTGCGCCGGATTGCCCTGCTCAATCGTCACTCGAAACCTACCTGACACGTGCTGAACTCGAATGGCTGGCCGTGCATCCCAAAGTTCGTGTGGCCCCGACTCCCAATTATCCGCCGTTCGAGTTCTGGGAAGAAGATGAACACGGCGAGCTCGCATTCAAGGGCGTTGTTCGCAGCTACCTCGACTACTTTTCAGAGCAACTGGGCGTTGAGTTTGAATATGTTCGGACCGAGAAATGGGAACAGAACCTGCGTAAACTCAAAACCCGTGAGATTGACGCCGTTTCTTTGATCGTGCCCTGGACGAATCGTCCGTTCGTTACGGTCAGCAAGCCCTACATTAGCTACCCTTCGCTGATCATTGTGAGAAAGGACGAAGTTCGAGATCTCTCCTTGAAAGATTTGATCGGCGAGAAAGTCGCAGTTCCCAACGACTACACGGGTGAGTATTTTCTGCGACGAGTATATCCGGACATCGAGATTGTGGAGGCCAACGGTCCAGCCCATGGTGTGCGCATGGTCTCACTTGGTGAAGTAAAGGCTTTTTTTGGCGGCGCTTCGGTTGTCACTTATGTCGCCGAAACGGAAGGAATCACCAACCTTCGAATCGCCGGCGAAACTGATTTTGTCTACAACAATGGGTTTGGCGTGCGTGACGATTGGGGCATTTTTGCTGGAATCATTTCCAAGACCCTCGATCAAATGACACCGGCACAACATCGCGAGTACTATGCCAAATGGGTGACAACTGATTTTTTTCGAAGAGAATATTACGACAGCCCAAGGTTTTGGTGGATCTTGATCTCGAGCATGTCGGTGCTGTTGTTTGGCAGCGGAATTGTTCTGTTCTGGAATCGCAGACAAGCGGCTTTGATCAATGATTTGGAAGCGGCCCAAAAACAGACCCAAGATGCCAACCGAAAATTGGATCAAGCCCGGCGCGAGGCGGAAGCAGCCAGCCGAGCGAAAAGTTCGTTCGTGGCGAACATCAGCCACGAAATTCGCACCCCCATGAACGGTGTGCTCGGCATGTGCGAATTGCTGAAAAGCACGCAGCTCACGGGGCAGCAACTTGAGTATCTGGATTGCGCCAGTTCCAGTGCCGAAAACCTGCTCAACCTGATCAATGACATTCTTGATTTTTCCAAAATCGAAGCGGGAAAACTTGTCCTGGAAAGCCGCCCGTTCTCGATTCACAAACTACTCGATGAAGCGATTGGGCTCATGAAAACCCAGGCAAAACCCAAAAGCTTGCGATTCATTGAGCATCGAGGGAGCGAGCTGGCAGAATACTACGAGGGCGACGCATTGCGAATTCGCCAGATCCTGCTGAACCTGTTAAGCAATGCCGTTAAATTTACCGAGGAGGGAACCATTGCAATTCGCGTGGATCGCGTTGACACCGACGGCTCAGACACACAGTTGGTGCGATTCGAGGTCGAGGACACCGGTATTGGGGTCAGCCCCGAAAAACTCTCTTGCATTTTCCAACCGTTTGAGCAAGAGGACGCCACCATGACTCGGCGATTTGGAGGAACCGGCTTGGGGCTTGCCATCTGTAAAACCTTGGCCGAAATGATGGGCGGAACAGCCGACGCCGCCTCCGAAATTGGCAAAGGCAGCCTGTTTGGTTTCACGGCTTCGCTTAAACCGACTCAGGCGCCGGATTCGGATTTGGAAGATTCTCAGGTCATCCGACTTTCGGGCGGGCGCCGTGTGCTACTTGCCGAGGACGGATTGATCAATCAGAAAGTCGCGATTGGTTTGCTGGAAAAACGGGGCCACCAGGTCGACCTTGCCGAAAACGGTCAGCAGGCCTTGGATGCGATCGAAAAACATGAATACGACATTGTCCTGATGGATATTCAGATGCCCGTGATGGACGGTCTGACCGCGGTCAAGATCCTGCGTGAAAGAGAACAGAACTCGGAAAAACACTTGTGGGTCGTCGCGATGACTGCCCACGCAATGAGCGGCGATCGCGAACGATTTATGAAAGCCGGCATGGATGGACACCTGACCAAGCCATTCAAACCTGTTGACCTCTATACTGCGGTCGAACTGGATGCCAAGTTGTGATCGCCAAACTCGAAAGACTCTGTTCGAGTGACCGTTGACATTACGGACGACCATTTCTTAAATTCGAATCGGAATGAGAGTGCGAGTTTCCGAATCGTAGATCGCGGTCCAACCGTCCATCATGGCGTGGACCGTCACCAAGTATTTTTCAACGGGATCGAAGACGATGGGACAGTCTCCGTCCCAGGTGACCGGCCCGTGCAGGTTTGAGATCTGCCAGCAATGAAAATGGCCGATAAACGTGACGAACGACTCGGTCTGCAGAAGGTAATCCTTCAGCTGATTCGAATCGTGTGCGTGATCGTCAAGATAATAGGCGACTGGATCGGTCGAATCACTCCACGGCGCGGTATGTGAAAACCGGCAGCCACCCAAGTTCATTGTCGACTGCAGTCCAGTCATGTAGTCGATTACCTCCGCCGAGAACCGATCCCGAAACTCGGGCCTTGGGCCGAGCGAGATTCCCAGGTCATGGTTCCCAAAAATCCCACCGATATCATGTTCCATGAGCAGCCGAACGGTTTCGGCAAGACGAATTCCCGAAAATGCGACGTCACCGAGAACAATCATTCGATCGACGCCATACTTCTCCAATTGCGAAATCGCTGCGCGAAGCAGTTGATCTTTTTCGTGTATGTCCGCCAATAAACCAATACGCATGAATGTGCTCCAGTTGGCAACCGTCCGGCTTCCATTGAAAAATGGCTAATCCACCATCCCGAGTGCGGTCGGGTTTACGATCGGGAAAAAATCCAGGGGACCGCCAGATGAAGCTGACTGGTCCAAAAAAACAAGTCATGATCACCTGGCGAAAACGATCGTTTGCAGATTGCTCCGTTGTCGTTAAGCCATTCTTCCAGTCGAATCATGTAGTTTTTCATGCCCGACATCTCATCGTGTCCGGCAGCTAGATAGAATTTCGAACCGGAGATTTCGATGTCCGGATTAAGGTCTTGATCTACACGTACCGGTCGGCCGGCAATCGACATTGCGATCGCGCCAACATATTTATCGCGATGAGCCAAGGCCATGGCCGTCGCAAAATTTCCTCCACAAGAATAGCCAAACAGAGCCGTACGCTCGCGTGCGCTTTCGATTCCAAACTCGGATTTGACCCATTTGGGAATCGTCCTGGTGAAAAACTCCTCATGACGGGAATAGACGTCCGGGTCACGACCGATAACGTATTCCTCGGCGCGATTGGGCGGGTCACTCGCAACTCCCACCATGGCCAGAGGAAACTGCTGGCCGATGCTGTCGGCAATTTCGTTCGCGTACAGAGTCGTCGCCTGACCATCCAGGCAAAATAGCGTTCGCAATTCAGATCGCCAAAATGATTGGGAAGGCATCGAAACAGCAACTTCTCGCTGGATGCCGGTCCGCTTACAAGCAATCGTTGTGTGAATGGTTGAGTTGATTAGCTCACCTCCATTGACTCCTTCATTCCATTTGAAACGACAACGTGGGTTTGTCCAAATAGCGATTGCCAAAACCGCAGAATGGTTTTTGATACAATATCAAGTCATTCGTTTTCGAGGTCGGTAAACATGAACACATTCTTAATTGCCGCAGCAAGTTTTGTTGGCTTCATCATCGCCTACAACACGTACGGACGATGGCTGGCAACCAAGATCTTTGACCTGAATCCCAAAAATGAGGTTCCCAGCAAACAGCTGGAAGACGGCATTGATTACGTACCGTCGCGACGCGCCATCGTTTTCGGTCATCACTTCACAAGTATCGCGGGCACAGGACCGATCGTTGGCCCTGCCATTGCGGTTTTCTGGGGCTGGCTGCCCGCCCTGGTCTGGGTTGTTTTGGGAAGCATCTTCATTGGCGCCGTGCACGATTTCGGTGCGTTGGTGGTCAGCATGCGCAACCGTGGTCAAACCATCGGTGAAGTCGCCGGTCGCCTGATCTCACCGAGGACCAAATTGCTGTTCTTGTTCGCGCTTTTTTTTGCCTTGACCATTGTATTGGCAATCTTTGGCTTGGTGATCGCCTCGATATTCACCAAGTACCCCGAGTCGGTATTGGCAGTCTGGATTTCACTGCCCATCGCGATTTTCATCGGGATCCGTGTGCGGCAAGGGTCGCCCAATCTGCTGCTGATGTCGTTGTGCTCGTTGGTGGTGATTTATGTCGCGATTTTTCTCGGTGCGTATCATTTGCCAATCGTTCTGCCGGTGGAGAATCCAATTGTTGTTTGGACGATTGTCTTGTTGATCTATTGCGCGATTGCCTCCGTCCTGCCCGTGTGGCTGTTGCTGCAACCGCGCGACTACATCAACAGCCATCAGTTGTTTCTGGCTCTCGGTTTGTTGATGGCCGGATTGCTGGTGGCAAGTCTTTCCGGGTCGGCCGACTTGATTGCATCGACACCCGCGATAACCTCCGACTTACCAAAAAACACGCCCCCGATTTGGCCGTTTTTGTTTATCACGATTGCCTGTGGTGCGATCAGCGGTTTCCATTGCCTGGTCAGCAGCGGAACCAGCAGCAAACAATTGTCGTGTGAATCCGATGCGCAAGCGATCGGCTATGGTTCGATGTTGCTGGAAGGCGCTTTGGCGGTAGTCGTCATTCTGGCCTGTTGTGCCGGCGTGGGCATGGGGAAATTCCAGCCAGTGGTCGCCAACGCCGACGGTTTCCAACGCCAAATTCAATACGAAACGGTAACGGATGCGTCAGGGACCGCATTAACGGGCAACGCGGCTTGGCGATCGACCTACCAGCTGGGCACCGAAAAATCGTGGGGAGACTTTAAGCTTGGCAACAAAGTTGGTGCGTTCGTTGACGGCGGCGCAAACTTCCTTACCGCGATTGGCATCCCGCTAGGCCTGGGGGTCGGCATCATTTCCGTCCTGGTGGCTTGCTTTGCCGCAACGACTCTCGATTCGGCGACGCGGTTGCAACGTTACGTCATCCAGGAACTTGCCGAAACGGTCCATTTTGCCCCGCTCCAGAACATGTACGCGGCGACCGCCGTGGCGGTCGTGTTGGGTGGTGCGATCGCAATGATTCCTGCGTCCCCAGGCGCCCCATCGGGAACTGGAGGCCTATTGCTCTGGCCGTTGTTCGGCGCCACCAACCAATTGCTGGCCGGGCTGGCACTGATGGTGACGACGTTTTATCTGTGGCGCCGAAACAAACCGATCTGGTTTGTTGCCATACCCATGATGATCATGATTGTCATGCCGGGTTGGGCATTGCTATGGCAGCTGTTCAACGAGGAAACCGGTTGGTGTTGGGATTTTGCCAATCGAAAGTTGTTGGCCTCGGTGGGCTTAATCACATTCGGACTGCAAGTCTGGATGGTGGTCGAAGCGATTCTCGTATGGCCCCGAGCCCATGGGGTTTTGGAAGAATCGCTTCCGCCTCTTGCCACTTCCTCAAGGAAACTGACTGCGTCCGGCGGACGATCCTGCTAAAATCGTCGCAAGCTGAATTGAATTCGGACCACGACCTGGCTGGCTGCCTTCGACCGTTATTCTGCGACTGTCTGGTCCGTTTGAGCGTGTTTAACATTTGGAGCATTTCGATGAAGCCAACCGTGAATCTTCGTCGCGATCTCGAGAGATTCCGTTGTAAGGAGGCGACAAATGGTGAGTGGAATGCAAAGTAGTGCGCAACGATCTGGAATCTGCGGTGAATGAAATTTTTGGACGACTTAGTATGCTGGCGGTAACCGCCGCTGTTATTTGTGGCTGCGGTCAAACTGCTTCGGAAATGTACCCGGAACGGGTCAAAGTCAATGGAAACGTCACCCTCGATGGTGAGGTGTTGGCGAATGCCAAGGTAGTTTTCCTGCCCCAAAAATTAATGACGATGACAAATGAAATTATTCCTTTGGCATTCGGAACCACGGATGAAAAAGGCAACTTTCAATTGAAACTGGCCGCCGATACGGATGAAATACTCGTGGGAGAATACCGTGTGCTCGTCTCACGACGTTCCGAACAAGGGCAACCCCGAAAACGACTGTCGGAACTCAGTGAGAAATTTGCGGGTCTTTTGCCGGACGAATTTGAACTGTTTCGAGAGCAAATCGTGCGAGACGAGGATGTACCCGCTTGCTACAACGAAAATACCGTTTTGCGTTTTGAGGTTACCGCCGATCGAATAGAAAATTTCGCGCAGTTTGATCTGATTCGCTGACCGCCGTTGTCCGAGAGTTCACATTGCACGGTTGCCACTGGATCCTCTGCGGCACTTCAATTCCTTCAATAAAAAGCATCGAGGAAATTTCCCCGCCCCAGAAATCGTCCACAAATTGGCTGATTTTATAGGCCGAATCAAATAATCGGTTGAAGAACAAGGACTTTTGGCGTAGAAAATATGTTCCCGCCTTCCCGGAGTTTTAACTTATGCCCCAGACCCGAAATCGCCCAAGTCAGCCCCACGCTTGTTATCAAACTCTTGAGGCCAGACGATGCTTGTCATTTACAGGTAGTGTGGGTTGGGACGGTGTTGGACTTGGCGCAGCCGATTTGAATTACTACGTCGGCAACGCTCCGGAAGCGATTGATCAGGCAACATTCCAATCGGTAATTACTCAGGCATTGTCCGTATGGTCCGAAGTGGTCGAGGTCGATTTCACGGAAACTCCTTTCGCCGGGCAGCGTCGGTCGCTGGATTTCACGTCCGGTCATATGGATGGTCCAGGTGGCAAAATGGGAGAGGCCTATTTCCCAGATGATGTAAGTCCGCCAATTATCGCCGGTGACGTCCAGTTCGAAGCGATGGAAAGATGGGAGGTCGGAAACGAATTGGGCGGGGAAGCGTACGACTTAATGTATGTTGCCGTCCACGAAATCGGTCACGCCCTGGGCCTGACACATGTCCCCAGGCTAGATTCGGTTATGGGCCCGATCACACTCACCGATGTAGTGTTCGACGGATTGTCCGATGATGATATCCGAGCGATCAGACAACTTTACAAAGCCCGCGGAAACACCGGTGATCCTGGTTCTGACGGTTCTGGCGGTGATGATTTTTTTGGTGTTCCGATGAAATCTGCGGACTTACCAACGAACAAGGGAACCGGCAGAGGCCTGCGGTCATTGTCGCTTGCCGACAACCTCTCATCAAACGTCCCTGACGAATCTACACAGCCCGAAACAACCCGGGAAGCTCGCGAGAATTTTTTCTCTGATTTTGGCCGTAATCGTCGATTCTCTTCCGACCGAATGGCCGAAGCGGAATACGATTTGTCCATTGAACTGGACTCACTGACTGCTGGTTTCCTTGCATAGTACGAAGCGACAAGGCCGGCGCGCTATTCGCGGTCGAAATATCGAGACATCCGCGGATCCCAACAGATTGCCGGAAGTCTTGCGCTACCAGCGAACCGACTTTGAGTGTCCCATTGTAGATCTCTTGCGAACAGCGTGAGAAAAGCAGTGCCAAACCAATGCTTTTATCGTTAGTTTTGGCGAATCGTGCCAAACGAATAGCGCAATTGGCTGCTGACACTTTGCCAATTAGTCCCCCTTTCCCTCCAATTGCTTGAGACGACGCTCAAGTTCCTCCAACCTGGAAGACATCTTCTGCTGATCGTTACGCTCAACTGTTTCCAAATCGGCACTGTCGTGCTCATCATTGGGGTCCGGCGGGCTGGCGACGTCGACTTCCGCTCGTGACGCGGCATTAGGCATCAACGAACGCCAAAAATCGATTCCAGGTACAAGATTCTGACCCACGGGGCCGGAAACGCCATTCATAAGGGATTTGGCTTGTCCAAAGTACACCGTCAGCCAATCCAGTGACAACCTGTCCGCGCGAAGGATTTCGTGAAGGAACGCCACTGGAAACATCTTCATCCGATCCGGATGCCGCTCAAGCAGAATCTGTGTCAGAATCATCCGGGTCAAATCCTCGTCCGTTTTGCTGTCGCGAACTCGGACATTTTCTCCCCCCAATACCATGGCTTCGATTTCGCCCACCGTGATGTATTTCTTGCGAGTTCGATCATAGAGTCGGCGATTAGGGTATCGAGTGATTTCGACGGTTTCGTTCATGGTTAACCAGGAAACAAGCCAAATGGGTGCGAACGCAGCACAAAATGCTGCAGCCGCATAGACAACCTCAATTATTAGTCAAATATTGCCGATAATCAAGCAATAAATTAATTTCCCAAAAATGCTGCAGTTGCAGCATTTATTCATTGACCGAACGAATTTTCAGTTGAATAATGAATTACTGAGTTAGCAACGTTGTGATTGCTTCTCTGTCGAGCGGCCAGCAAGTCCCAAAGGAGCGGAAAATGTTTGAGCAAGTATTCGAAAACCTGCAAAAAGCCACTGAATCTTCGGTAAAAATGCAGCAACAAATGTTTCAGCAATGGATGGAAGCGCTTCCGTCAGCCAAGATCGGCGTGCCCTCAACGCCAGATTTTGTCAGTCAATGGATCAAAAAATGGGAGGGACTGTCCACTGAAATGGTGCAACAGCAAAAAGAGCTGATGGACACGAATTACGAAGCCGGAAAGAAAGCTCTGGAAGACCTTTTCCACGTCGGCGAAGCAAAAACTCCCCAGGAGTATCAGGAAAAAGTGACGGAATTGTATCGCCACTCCTTTGATTCACTTCGCAAGTTGACCGAAGCTCAGGTAAACGAGTTCAAAGCGGCTGCCGAGAAGTGGTCCAAACTGGCGTCAAATTCGTCAACCTAAATCGGCGACCGAATCTTGTACCGATTCAACGCACTGCCGACACAGGAGAGAGATCGAGTTGATTCGCTCCCTGCAATATCGCGACGTTACCGGACATAGCTCGTCCCAGGCCAAACTCTGCCCAATGCTCCGAGAGATTTCTCGGAGCTTATTTTTTTATAAGACTGATCAAGAAAAGCAGGATTACTGCGCCGATCGTCCCACCGGCGATTTCATTCAACATGGGGGATTTGAGCAAATCGAAATTCCCAAACAAGAATCCAAAGATCAGCGCCCCGATGATGCCTACGATGATGTTCCCGATCAGGCCAAAACCGCGACCCTTTACGATTTGACCGGCAAGGAATCCGGCGATCGCGCCAATTAGAAGTGCAATTAACAAACCTGTAAGATTCATTGTCCGACCTTTATTGAAATGGCGAAACTAGGACTGCAACTACGTGGCCACTTTTCTTACCTCAAGCAGGAACCAGGCCGCGATACTCGCAGTTGTCACCGGGTGGACGCCAATATGGCCATTACGCAACGACCGGATTTCCGCCGGCGTCCGCATTGGCTCGTTCCGACATACAAACAACTGTGTGAGAAATGCGGATTAGCTGCCCGCTGCGACAGGAAACGAACTGTACGGATATTCTGTGCCAAACGGCGGAATTCTGGGATTCCGCCGTCCCAGAATTCCGAAACGATTTGATGCTTACCTTACTTGCCGGACATACCGAGTTTGATTTGACGGTGTCCATGATGCCTTTGACCTGTTCGTCGATCTTCGACTGCTCGACTTCGCCTGCCAAGTAGTCTTTAAGCGCTACCAATTTTTCCTTGATGGTTGATAGAGCGCCACTGATGGATTCCGGCAATTTCAAGCCTTCAACTTTCTTATCCATTGAGTCAATCAGTTCAGTAACCGTTTCCTTCAATTTCTCGGGAGAATCCTTTAGCCCATCCAGACTGCCCAACTTTTCCTTAAGCGGCGAGAGGTAGGCGACGACATTTTCCCCAAGGTCGCTGGCCATTTCTTTGCCCTTTTCCACCATTTCGCCGGCGTCATCGGCAATCGCTTGAGCCGTTTCTCCGGCCGTTCCTTCAGCTTTCTCAATCGCTTTGGTGGCGTCTTCCTTACTGCATCCACTCGGCAACACCATCAATGCGACACAGCAAACGGCAGCCAAACGAACTAAAAATTTTTCCGTCAACATCTCTTCTCTCCTGTAAAACCTGGCGAAATGAAACTCAAACCCGAACGCGCTTGCTGGGGATGGTTCGCCTTTTGAAAATTTAAATCGCGTCGAATGTTCAGCTCGACGTCAGAATTGTTGCAAAAATCAATTCGACGTCTATCCCCACACTCGCGGAAATGCCACATCAAATTTTGAATAGTTCGGCAAAGGAACGCTGGCGGAAAACAGGTCGCCGGTAATACGGAGACACCGGTGCAGAGGCGCTGCTTATTTTGGTTTCGTGCTCAGCCAGTTTTTTGCTTCTCACGCGGACACTGAATTGCAATCGAGAAAATAACGACACCGACCCGACAGCCAACGGTGCTGGAATCGCAAAAATTCGGCCAGGTCAAACGGCACGATATTCCGTACCCCGGAAACATCAATCACGGAGATGCATCCACCAGCCGCTCACAATCCATTGGATCTCGGTAATGCCGTTTTGCGGCTATTGAATGATCGCGTCGCCAACCAATGGTTTGACCGCGGACTCAAGTTGGAAACGAAATGGCATCTACCGGGTCAGCACGATAGCGGCCAAATCGTCTTGAGGGGAAATCCAAAAATGTGTATCGGCCGCGCCACCCCAGCCGTATTCGCCAACGTGGCAGAGCTTCGTCCAATCGGTTTTCTCGACGACGACGGAAACCCCAAAACCGAAACCCACGCCCGCCCTGGTTTCGCCGAGTGTCAGCGGATGGGTTTCGTCCGGAATTCCGCTGGTTGTCCAGCCAAAGCCAACGGCCCGTTTTGCAAACGCGTCACAGACAGGACAGAATGCAATCAAAGACAGTTGCTCGAGGATTGAACCATTTTCAGTTTGGCAACTTAGCGGACAATCGTTCAAATGACGTATCGTATTGGGATGGTTGTCTGACGGTTTATGCGGAGTCCTTTTGACTTCGGTAGGGCTGCGTCTCGAGGAAACACAGGAACGTGCAAATGAAAAAGGATTGCCCAAGCCCGGAACAGCTCTTCAGATTCCAGTTGGGTCAGCCTGAGGTGGCTAACAAAGGTGATCACGCTGCATTGATGGCGCACATTTCCACATGCGCCGATTGTCAGTCCACACTCGAAGCGACGGCAGGCGAAGGCAGCCGCGCGAACGCGATGACGAGAGCAGCCAGTCCGAGTGAGTTTGGCGTGGACACCGATTTGACCGAGCCACCAAGTCCCCGATCGCGTTATAACGACAGCGAAAAACTGGGCCACCAGACGGTCGATTTTTCCGGGGTGCCTGATTTCTCCGCCGATGCCAACTCAAACCTATCGGCCGCGGACGCCCCGGAAATTGTCGGCTATCAAATCATTCGCGAACTCGCCCGCGGCGGCATGGGAGTCGTCTGGTCCGCGCTGGACAGCCGACTGGATCGCGAAGTCGCAATCAAAACCGTCCTCCCGGGGATGAAATCGGAATCGGCATCCCACCGCTTCGTTCGAGAGGCACAAATCGCAGCGAGACTCGCGCACCCCGGCATCCCGCCAGTCCACGCCTTGGGCACGCTACCGGATGGGCGTCCCTTCCTGGTCATGAAGTTGATTCGAGGTCAGACGTTGGCCGACCTATTAACGTCACGGGACTCGACGCAAAGCGAGCTTCCACGCTTTTTGCAGATCTTTGAGCAAATTTCGCAGGCCGTCGGATTCGCGCATCGTCAAGGGATTATTCACCGAGACTTGAAGCCGGCTAACGTGATGGTCGGAGAATTTGGCGAAGTTCAAGTCATGGATTGGGGGCTGGCGAAATTCCTGACTGAGTCGGATCGGGAATCGGGAGCTCAGACAATCGAGGCCGAGAATTTCAATGCGACGCTGGCCGGAACGGTGATGGGCAGTCCCGCCTTTATGGCGCCCGAACAAGCACGCGGGGAATCGGTCGATACTCGTAGCGACGTATTTTCACTGGGAGCTATGTTGTGCGCTATTCTGACCGGTACGGCCCCGTTTGGCCAGGAACGGTCGTCACTGGAGAAAATTCGGTTGGCCGCGACGGGAAAACTCGACCAAGTCATGCTGCGATTGGATCGTAGCGGGGCCGATCCGACACTCGTCGCGTTGGCGAAACAATGTCTCGCTCCGTCAGCCGAAGAACGTCCCGTGGACGCCGTGGAAGTCGCAACCGCCGTGGCGACGTTTCGCGCGGAAATGGAGCGGCGACTTCGGCAGGCAGCGGAGGAACGAGTGGCTGCGGAAGCGAAAGCCATCGAGCAAAAGAAACGTCGAAGAATTCTAGTGGCCGCAACGGGGCTGATCATCACGGCGTTAGCGCTCGGAGCCGCCGTTTCGACAAACCAGGCGTTCCGGGCGAAGAAAGCCGAAAAGGAAACCCAACGGCAGCTTGAGAAAACGCAAACTGCCAAAAATGAGGCAGACGCTGCCCGTATTCAAGCCCAGCGATCTGCCGATACCGCGACGGCGATCAACGAATTTATCTTGCTGGACATTCTCGCAGCACCCAATCCTTATGGCGGACAGGGCCACGAAGTCAAAATGGTGGATGCGCTCAACAGTGCTGAGGCTGCGCTTGCCGAACGATTCGCGGACCAGCCGATCGTCGAGGCTTCTGTTCGGGATGTGCTGGCGAAGTCGTTTCATGGTTTGGGAGAAGCAGCAAAAGCGGCCGATCAAATGCAACGTGCCTGGGAGATACGTCGCGACGCGATCGGGGAAAACGATCCTGATACCCTGCAATCGCAGGCCACGCTTGGTCCCTACCTGAGCCAACTTGACCAGTACGATCGCGCCGAAGAAATCCTGCGAGACGTGATACCACGCCTGGAAGCTCGCTTGGGTCCTCAAAACTTCATGACGATTAGCGCAAAAATCAACCTCGGAAACACGCTGCAGACCTTAAGCCGATTCGATGAGTCAGATGCTCTACTGAAACAGGCGCTGACGGATCTTGAGGTCCACTACCCGGATCGTTACCGGGAAGCGTTGACCACCATCAGCACGTTGGCTGCTTCGCTGAATGCAAGAGGCGATTATCAAAATGCCGAAGAGTGGACGCGACGTCAGGTAGATCTGGCCGAAAAAACTTCCACTCCGGAAGCTTATCTGTCCGGACTCAACACGCTCGGGGTGATCTATATTAACGAAAAACGGTTCAACGAAGCTTTGGAGATCCAGACGCGGTTGCTGCGAAAGGCGAAGGAAATTCTTCCGCCTGGGCACTGGCATCTCGCCGTGATTCGAATGGGACTCGCCACTTCGCTTTTTGAATTGGGACGCGAGACCGAAGCTATCCCGGTAATCAAATTGGCTTACGAGGGAATGCGCGACGGGTTGGGACCCGACAACTACAATACGATCAAATCGCTTTCAAGTTTGGTGGAGCAACTTCAAAAGAACAAACTCGATGAGCAACTGGATGAATATCGTGAAGTGTTCATGTACACATGGTTGCGCACGGCAAACCGGGACCAGGTTGATCGAGTGGAGACCGCGATGAACATCTACCTTGAGCGGGCTCGCGAAGCAGAAGGATTTGACGAAAAAACATTTTACAAACAACTGCTCGACTACCGAGAACAAAATCTGTCGGAAGGTCACGATCGCCGCGCTCAGTTCACGAGTAATCTGGGTTCGTGGCTACTGGAACAAGGCGCCTATGAACAGGCCGAGCCGCTGTTGGTAGAAGCATTGGCGACTTGGAAAGGGAACGCCGGTGACGTCAAGCATGTTCCCTGGCAACGGAGTCAATTGCGACGGGTCTACGAGGCGCTCGACCGCGCCGATGAGGCTGCGAAGTATCGCGATAAGGAATAAGAGCTTTCCGAATCCATTTGGATATCACCGGCTAACGTCGCGATTTCGCTGGAATCCAGGCTGACAAATCACCAAAAGGCCGGCGATTGAGCGCTTTGAGGAACAGATTCCCGTCCCCAGAACAATTTTGGCAGACAACATTTGGCCAACGGAACGATTGGAGCGATGCAGTCCTGATTTTCCCTTCAACGACATCGGTGGAACGAAACCACTTCGGTACTACCAGGAAATGTCACCAGACAAACGAGAGCGTTCAAGAAGATGCTAAACAACAGTCTAAGACCAAATACTCGCGTTTTTTGAAAAGCCACCGGGGGGAGTCGAACCCCCAACCCCCGCATTACGAATGCGGTGCTCTGCCAATTGAAGCTACGGTGGCGTTGGAATTATATACTGTAAAACACGAGTCTAGATCCGTTTTCTCGATCAGCACTCTCGACAACCCAGGAAATTTGACACCCTTTCTGACACCCGCTACCCTCAAAAGTGTTGTTTTGAGCGGGTTTCGAGTAGATCCAAATTCACCAACAGGTGTCACTGACACCTACCCGCGTATTCCCGGAGTTTCGATGCCAAAGTCTAGCAAATCGCCCAAAAGGCGTCCAGCGAACCATGATCGGGTCAGCAAGCCCCACCCAGACTTTCCCCTGTTTCCACATGCCTCCAACCGCTGGGCGAAGAAGATCCGAGGGAAGTTCCACTACTTCGGCAGCACACTCAATGATCGCGACGGCCAACTGGCACTGGAAAAGTGGCTGGATCAAAAAGACGACCTGCTGGCGGGTCGAGTTCCGCGAGATCGAAAAGGGGAGTTGAGAGTTGTAGATCTAATCAATGCATTCCTTACAGCCAAAAAGCGGCTGCTGGAATCTGAGGAAATCGTTCCACGAACGTTCGACGACTACAAAGCAGTTTGCAAACGGGTTCTTGGGTTTTTTGGCAACGACCGGTACGTCGAAGACATCATTCCTGCGGACTTTGAGGCGTTCCGTAATTCGTTTTCTAAAAAGCTAAATCCCACAACAACTTCCAACATCATCCAGCGAGTCCGGATCATTTTTAAGTACGGATTTGATCAAGGACTCATGGACAAACCGATTCGATACGGACAAGGTTTCCAGAAACCGTCTGCAAAAGACATCCGCAAACTGCGTGCGGAAAAGGGGACGCAGATGTTTGACGCCAATCTGGTTTTCAAATTAACAAAGGAAGCCACTGTCCCACTAAAGACCATGATCCTGCTTGGAATCAATTGTGGATTTGGAAACGGTGATTGTGGCAACCTGACCTTTGGCTCCATTGATCTTGCTTCCGGATGGATTCGGTTCCCCAGGCCCAAAACAGGAGTTGAGCGACGAAGCCCACTGTGGCCGGAGACTATCGATTCAATAAAAGAATCCATTGCAGTTCGAGTAGAGCCAAAGTCAATCAAGGACGGCGATCGCTTTTTCATAACGGCAAAAGGTCTTGGTTGGGCAAAGGAAGGTGAAGACAATCCGGTATCCAAACAGTTTCGAACGCTTCTTAAATTGCTGAACGCACACACCGTTGGCAAGGGCTTCTACTGTTTGCGAAGAACCTTCGCAACAATTGCTGGAGAAACGGGCGATCAAGTCGCCGTAAACTATCTTATGGGACATTCACCAAGCGAGAGCGACATGAGTGCCATTTATCGGCAAGGGATTAGTGACGAGCGATTAACAAGCGTCACCAATTTCGTACGTGATTGGTTTTTGGCAGGTGCCCCGAAAAGGTCACGTAAGCACAAATGATGGGTTGTTCGATTCTACGTCGAAATGACCGGAAGGATTGACGCTATCGAAACAATATGTTTTCGTTTTTGAAGGCACCGGTTTTCAAAAACAATTTTAGGCCTTGGACACTTTCAAAAACGCCGCGTTTTCGCCACTTTTTCTTCTAGCAAATCTTGCTAAATCCGGGCGTATAGGGGGTCGCCGACCCCCGCTATTTTTGGTGCCCTGAACCCTGAGGCACGCTACCCAATCTGCGTTTTTGTCGATTCATTCACGGAGGTTACGCAGGTGAATTAAGAAGGCGTCGAAGTTGCCGCTGAAGAGTCGCAATAAACTTGTTGGCGCGGACGTAACCGCGGTATTCGGCTCGCTCTTGGTCAGTCAACTCGCCTTCAGTAGACTTTGCTGCCAATTCCTCGATCCGAGCCACCAAGTTCGGATCAGCTGAGAAACAGACCTGGGTTTGTTCTTGGCTGTGCGGCAACACCTGACGCAGCACTGGCGCAACAGCTCGATCGAAAGCGGATGATCAAAACTCGGGTCATCGGCGACTCCCGTTCACCCGCATGGTCACCCATGCCATCGATCAAAAGCTCGCATAAGCCTTCTTGAACAAAGCCTTTGACATCGGCTCGTCCCCTCGCGATGTCAAAGCCTTAATGGTTATCCGGCAGTTGTGCTACGCGGCAGGCTGTCGATACCTCGTCGGGAATGCGATTTGGAGTTGTACGAGTCATCCGTGCGAGGACCGCTACGGCGACAACCGAGCCAACAATACAAACAGAAAACCGCACATATCCAGACGTCCACGACACCAGGGCGGCGATTGAGTCGTGGGCGCAATCGACGGTCAACCGAAAGCCAAGCGCAGCCACAAAGGAAACAGCGCCCCACAGCGGCGGTTAGAAATGGTCCGGCTCGCCAGACGGATGCGAAGAGTCTTGCAATACAAACATGGACACACCAAACGCCGATCCCATGAACCAACAGCATAAACCACAAGCGAGATTCAGCAGTGATCGAGTCTAGCGTCTCTGCTGTACCGTTAAAACAACAGTAGAAGCAAACGACGCATACCAAGTAAGGACACATGAAAAACAGAAAGTGGCGGAGCAGGTAGTCCCGCACAGACGCCGAAGGCATTGATTGAACCAACGCGCAGACCGATGATGCAACGAGACGTTTGAGTGATTCCATTGTGTTGCTACCGTTCAAGTTGTTGCGTCGGATAACGGTGCGGTTCAGCGGGCGGCGGCGAAGGACTCAACGCTTTTCAAAACGGCTTCCACCGCCG
>CALODY010000027.1:0-64905 GCA_942492215.1 Pirellulaceae bacterium | reverse complement strand
CGAGGTGAACGCTTCTCGGAAGGGGTGCGCACTGGCAGCTGCAAATTGCAAAGCGTGGTTACAAGCCAGAGGATGCCAACGACGCCTGGTAACCTTGTGCAACGCAACATTGAAAACGCTTCATGTCGATTTTGCTGGTTACGCGAAGGACTTACTTTGGTGTAGCGGCCCAAGAGCAGCAAGAACAATTGATGAATCTGTTTGAAATTGAGGATAAAGAGCTGGCTGACTTGGTATGGTTCGCTCGACCCGAGTGGGCCAACTGGTATGGCGCAGGAGTGGAACGGCCGGAATAAATGTTTGGAATCGACTGTTAAAGAGTCAGAAGGGGTTCGTACGACGGCACTTAAATTTCTTGATCAACTGGAAGCTCTGCTTATCTCGACTATGCAGCAATCAACCTTGAAATAGTAGAAACCGAAGTCGAACTAGGAGACACACGGAAAATTTCGCGACAGTCTTAACGGTAGAGTTTTATCCTGCGACGAGGGTGACTTCCAAAATCCTTTCAGAAGCTGAAGGTGAGGAAAATGCCGACAATTGGCCCGATGGGTTCTTGTTCAGAAGTCTCTCGAATCCGACGGATGAACTGGGGCAGGAAATTGCCGAATATTTGCGATCCACTGTGGTGAGTTCTTGACTATGAAAATGCGTTTGCAAAAAGGGCTTAATCGAGTCACACACAAGTATCGAAACGGTGGCGTTCTGATTCACGGATTGATGAAGGAAACCTGCCGCGAGTGCGTTACTTTTGTGTCGGTGACGCCGATTCGCCAGGTTACCCTATCTAAGTTTCGGTGGACACAAACGAAAGTGATCGCAATTAACGATGGCATCCAACTTTACGTTTCTGGAATCTGAATGGCCCCGCGCTACACGAGGATGCCGCTGCGACCGAGGCCAACATCTTCACCGCGCCTTACGTACCGCTGCGTTCTACGCCGGTACTTTGCTGGAAAAGATGGTCAAGTGGATGTACGCCCACGACAACTACTTGGAAATGCCGGATCAGGACAATCTCGCGTCTATGATCCATGGACCGAATGCGTTCAAGGATAAGCTCACGCCCGGCCTGTTCCATCTACGTGCGTTTGATCTGGAAACCCTCGGCAATTCCGCTGTCCACTGGGAAACGAAGATCAACACGATGGACTCGGCAGAACGTCACCAAGTGCCTGCATGATGTTTGTGGTTGGATGGCAAAGTCGTATTCCAAGACCGGAAGTTCAGTTGCGAAATGTTCGACGACGCCTTCATTCCAGTGCCGCGTATCGATCAGGCAATCCATCGACAGAACGGTTGCCCAACTCAAACACGCTGCAAGAACAATTGGCAGGCAAAGATAACGCGCCCCCCCCCCCACAAAAGACCCCCAACCAACCAAAAAAAACTGGCCCCCAAGAAGAACCCCCCTAAAGGAATCCACAATCAAGACCGAAAACCAAAAGGCGATCCGAGACGAGGTTTATTCCGAAGCCGGGAAACTCGCGACCTGTTCATCGACCTGATGCTCCGCGAAGCGGGTTGGGATCCGCATGGCCCAAACGTCGAGGAATACGAAGTCACTGGGATGCCCAAAAGGACGGCAGCCGAACCGGCATGGGCTGACTACGTGCTGTGGGGCGACGATGGTTTGCCGCTGGCCGGCTGGTGGAAGCCAAGAAGGACGAAGGTCGCCGTCAAGGCCAGCGGCAGGCGGAGCTGTACGCCGACTGTCTGGAGGAAATGACCGGCCAGCGGCCGGTCATCTTCTACACCAACGGCTACGAGCCTGGATCTGGGACGACACGCAGTATCCGCCGCGAGCCGGTGCAGGGTTTCCTACACCAAGGACGAATTGCAGCTGATGATCAACCGGCGCACGCAGCCGCCAGCCTCTGGCCCACGCCCGACATCGATCGAATCATCGTCGACCGCTACTACCACGAGGAAGCGATCCGCCGCATCATGGAGCGCTTCGACAACGACAACCAGCGCAAGGCGCTGGTGGTGATGGCGACCGGCACCGGCAAGACCCGTACCACCGTGGCCCTGGTCGATCAGTTGATGAAAGCCGGGTGGGCCCAGCGGGTGCTGTTCCTGGCCGACCGCACGGCGTTGCTCAGAACCAGGCGGACAACGCCTTCAAGCAAGTGCTTCCCGACGCGTCCCTGGTGAATCTGGTGACCGAGAAAGAAAACGAGGACGCGCCGGGTCTATGTCTCGACGTATCCAGACGATGATGAACATGATCGACGATACCGCGCTCGACGGGCAGCGACGTTTCGGCGTCGGCCACTTCGACCTGGTGATCATCGACGAAGCCCACCGCAGCGTGTACCAGAAGTACCGGGCCATCTTCGAGTACTTCGATTCGCTGCTGGTCGGGCTGACGGCAACACCCAAGGACGAAGTCGACCGGAACACCTACGACCTGTTCGAACTGGAGACCGGCGTTCCGACCGACGCCTACGAGCTGGACCAGGCGATCGGCGACGAGTACCTGGTGCCGCCCAAGGCGTCTCGGTGCCGCTGAAGTTCCAGCGGAAGGGCATCAAGTACGACGACCTGACCGAGGAGGAGAAGGACGAGTGGGACGAGTTCGACGGGGCGAAGACGAGGAGGGAACCGGCACGCTCCGCCCGACGAGGTCGACGCCGGCGCGCTGAACAAGTGGCTGTTCAACGACGGACACCGTGGACAAGGTGCTGGAACATCTGATGGACCGAGGGCATCAAGGTCGAGGGCGGTGACCGGCTGGGCAAGACAATCATCTTCGCCAAGAACCACCACCATGCGGAGTTCATCGCCGAGCGGTTCGACGCGAACTATCCGCACCTGAAAGGGCACTTCGCCCGCGTCATCGATTTCAAGACGGAATATGCGCAGTCCCTAATCGACGACTTTTCCAATCCCGCGAAGGCGCCGCACATCGCGATATCGGTCGACATGCTGGACACCGGCATCGACGTGCCCGAGATCGTCAACCTGGTGTTCTTCAAGCTGGTGCGGTCCAAGACCAAGTTCTGGCAGATGGTGGGCAGAGGCACGCGGCTGTGCCCGGACCTGTTCGGCCCCGGCGAGGACAAAGAGTTCTTCTACATCTTCGACTACTGCCAGAACCTGGAGTTCTTCGGTCGCAAGCCGGAGGGCTACGAGGCGCCGGTCCAGGAGTCGGTCAAGCACCAGGTCTTCAAGCGGCGGCTCAGCTTGGCTAGGCTGCTGCAAACCGCCAAGCAACCAGACGAGTCGCTGCAAGGGCTAAGAACCGCGTTGCTGGACCAGCTGCACAGTGAAGTGGGACGCATGAATTTGGACAATTTCCTGGTGCGGCCCCATCGGCGATACGTCGAGGAATTCGGTGAACGTGTACGGTGGAACCAGCTGAGCACCGGCGACGCGGCTGACATCGAAACGCACCTGTCGCCCATGCCCACGCCAGATAACGACGATGAATTCGCTCGCCGTTTTGACTTGCTGCTGCTGAATCTGCAGCTGGCTATCTTGGAGTGCAGTCCCGATCAGGCCCGCTACCAGGAGCGAGTATGCGACCTTGCGGGCGGGCTGGAAGAGAAACAGACGATCCCCTCCGTCGCCCAACAGATGGAGTTGATTCTGGAAGTGCAAACCGATGCTTACTGGCAGAACGTCACGCTGCCCATGCTGGAGCAGGTACGGCGACAGCTCAGGGACCTGATCAAGTTCATCGACAAAAACGCCGGTCAGGAAACGATCTACACGACCTTTGAAGACGAACTGGGTGAAGCCAAAGAGATCGGCGGATTGGCGGTCAGATCCATATCCGTCAACACTACCGCGTGCAGGTTGAGCGATTCATTCGTGAACACGAAACCCACCCGACGATTAAACGCATCAAGGAAAACAAACCGTTACATCCCGGCGACATTGACTCTGGAAGCGATTCTGTTTGCCGATGGACCAGGAACGCGCGAAAATTTCTGGAATCGTGGCAGTGACTGAACCGTTGGCGCTTACTGGTACGTCCGGATCGTCGGCCTCGATATAGTGCCGCCAGAGTCTGCGTTTCAGGTTCCTGGCCGAGGTCAATATTCAGCAGACCAAATCAGTTCATCGCCAATGCAGGCCGCAGGCCGCCGCTGGCGATGAAACCTGAACTGCTGTTCATACCATTCACTGATTTCCACGATCACGGCATCGCAGGCATCCTCGGCGACGATGCGGAGAAGGTGATCGGTGTGATTCGAAAAAATCAACGATAACGTTTTGACAGCGTCCTGACTTAAAGTCGAATACACGCTGGCATCGCTCGAACAAAAACACTCTTCCTGGCGTTTGTTCTGTTAGTTGCGAATGAAAGCCAGCTGAATTAGGGGAAACTTCCAATGAAAATGCATTGCCCAAATTGCGATACGGAATTGTTTCACGCGAGAATGATGTTGGTCGAGAGGTTTGTTGCCCTAACTGCAAGACGATATTTCTCGTGCATCAAAAACCGGAAATGTTCAGTCACAACGCCTACTTGGACGCATTGATGTCAGCGATTTTTAGTCAACAGGCTTCCTGGTGGGCTACTGCGCCGCTGTTAGGCCCAGGGGTACGTGGGGATTTGGGCTATTCCAGGGTTTCGATTACAATCATTGGGCGGCCGCGAAGGTTTTAGAAGATCCGACGACGCTCGCAATAGTCTTTGATGTAGTCCTTCCACTTCTTAGGAAGTTGCGACCACTCAATGATGAAAACGGTTTTCTTTTCGGTGTTCTCTACTCATTTTTTCAAAACCTATGCATCGGGATCTTTCCCCCGGCTTGGCCCATTTGCGAATAGTGTTATGTGCTACGTGAAGAATCTCTGCCGCCACAACTGTTTTCACATACCCGCCGAGTTTCTTCATCCGTTTTTCGACAGGTTGCCAGAATGCGCATAGCCGTTGTGACATGGTGTCACTGCGCTTAGGGTACACCCTATTTGAACGGAACAACTGCTTGTCTACAGCCCAATGGCTGGTGATTGCGACTAAACGACACATGATTGCGCGAATAGCAATCGGGGGGCGAATGGCGTTAACCTGATTTGTTAAAATCTTCTTTGCACGGCGGCGGTTGCAACCGTTAGCCAAATACAAATCCTTGCCGGATTTTGGCGTGCCGTGCTTTTCTGTTTTCCTTCCGGCAAGGCAACCGGCAAGGTATCTGATTGATGGATGAGCAAGAGCAAGGCGGCGTCTCCCAAAAGTCTGGAGAATTTCGGGAGATTGCCCGTGAGGTCGATTCGCTGATCCGTAGTGCAAATGGTCTTGAGCATTTTCGTGAACAGACGCGGCAAGCTGCAACCGAGCATCTCGCCGCCCGTTGTGAATGTCAAAGGCGAGAGGAACAGCGTCTTGATTTACTCAAAAAGAGCGGTGTTTTGCCTAGTGTCGAGGACTTGCCCGACCGACCAGTTGATGGCAAGACGGAGTGGGTTATTTGGTCAGAGATTGTTCGTGGTGGATTGAAAAAACCAGTTGACTCTGATTTACCAATACCACCCAAGCGACCCGACATTCCAGATGAAATCCGTGGCGTTCTGTCTGAGGATTTGACCGCCAAACAACGCACCGTAAAGACCGCGTTCAAAAGTAAATTCGATGCCTGGGTAGAGGCGGACAAAGATTACTGCTTGGCGGACATTCGATTTGTGAGGGAACTTGGGTTTCCCAATGACACGAAATGTGATTACGAATATGTTTTCGATTTGCAGGGGTTGGATTCCGGTCGAATTGTCGCCAGACCACGACCCAAACTTCGCCCTGCCACTGCCAGTTCCCAAACGAGAACTGAAATTGACTGAGAAATTCGCTGGGTTGTCGGCACTGTTCGACGCATGGTTTTTCAGGAGCAGAGAAAATCGCGCATGGGGTACGGTGATGCCGAACGAAGCCGAAGTCCTATCAGGATTGAAGGTCGAAGACCAGTTTCAACAAGCGAACTGGTACTGGCTACTTGTTCACACTGCGAAAGAACTCGACGTGAACGAAATTCCAATTGTCGAGAGTTGGCTTGCCGATGTCGAATCCGAACTACTAAGGGGGAGAGCCGACACGAAAACCGACACCAGAAAAAAACCGAGAAATTACGAATGAACGCTGCGGTTTACGATTTGTCTAATCTGCCGACAGCGGATACCGAGCCGACCCAATGCAGAAAACGGACTTAAACACCGATGGTTGTTGCGCAGAAGCCTACGTCTAAAACGAAACTCTTCTAAAGAAATCCACCGGTAGTGCTTTCAAACCTATTTTGCTAGTCTTAAGCGACCATCTGTTTGTATCCACTGATTGACTTTCAATTTCAGTTGGAGACAAAATGCTCGTGACTATGGCAGTTGCCGACGACATTCACTCGGTACCGCGTTCGCTTATTCTGACGGGCTTCACCTGCCCGCAATCAAACCCGTCGCCTAGCCGACTCGGTTGAATGGGATTGACTTTGGTTTGCCCAACGCCACCGAGTTCGAGTTACTTAAAGCGGACAAGGGGACCGATCGCCAATGTCAGAAAAACTGTTTTCATCGAAGTCAGTGGGAAACACCACCTCGACTCGCATCTGACACCGGTATATCGTCGGACACGATCCGAGCTGCGATCAGGCGGGGCGAATTAGAGGCCCACCGATTTGGTTCCTCCAAGCGACCCAGTTACCGCGTTTCGCCTGAGGCTTGGGAAAAATATCTGGCTCTGAAATCCACGTTCCAGAAGTTGGACGCGGCAGCCAAACGAGCGAACGCCGCCGCCGCCCAATGGTTATTTCGATGAAGGAATACGTTTAATGCCACGTCACCCCCCGCCCCCCCCGCCCCCCCCCGTTTCTCCCCTCCCCCCCCCCCCGGGTTTTGACGAAATCATCGTCACGGTGACACGGCGGGCGACGATTATGAACGCCAAGGCCACAACCAAAATACGACACTTTGAAATCGTCAGGGCGTTGGATCTGTTTTGCGTCGGGATTACTGAAATCCGGTTGCTGAAATGCCAGGCTAACTATGGTGCTCCGTTCATCGTCTCCGGCTATTTTGATCGACAGCACTTTCATGATGCAGCAAACGAGCTAAACAATTTGGACGCAGTACCAGCCAAAAGGATGTTATTTCATCTTCAACGAAATTCATTCCGGTTGCCATGCTCGCGCATTCAATCGTTTTCAGGAACGACCGGACAATACGACCAGCGATAAAGAAATTCTCAGCCGTCGTTGGATTTTCGTAGACATCGACCCGCCGCGACCCTCCGGCGTTTCCGCATCAGATGACGAAAAGGAAAAATCAGTCGAAGTCCGCGAAGAAGTGTTTGAAGAACTGAAAGACCTTGCCGAGCCGATTGTGGCGGACAGTGGTAATGGCTGGCATCTCTATATCCCAGTCAACCTGCCAAACACCGACGAGCAAACGAAGCAGGTTCAGCGATTGCTAAAGGGGCTGAAATCGAGATTCCCAATGGTTGACATTACAACCAGCAACGCGGCTCAAATGACCAAACTCTACGGAACCACAGGACTTGAAAGGTGACTCCACGCCGGACCGGCCACATCGACAGTCACGGATTATCTACGTACCCGACTACCTACGTGAAGGATGGAAACACGAATGAACATGGACGCATTAGACAATTTTATTGATGGACTCGAAAGCAAAAACGGAGAGCCAGCACCGGCGTTTTCATCGTCTGCGGGCAACACAGCCGAAAGAGACCTAGAAGGCTATCTTCGTGACTCAGGACGGCTGTTGCGAACAAAACAGAAATCGGACGGTATCGTTCACGAGATCACCTGTATCAACGACGAGAACCACGAAGCCGCAGTGGGTGAAAAATCAAGTGGAGTGTTGTGGTCGAAGTGTCATCACGATTCGTGTCAGGGGAAACACGCGTGGCAGGACGTTAAAGCAGCACTCGGAACGCCACCGTGGGAGTCGAAGAAGGCCGAAAAAGTTGACCCCGCCGAACATGTTGAATCGTTCATCAAACTTAACAGCGACGCAGAAACAATGCTTCCGTTGCTGCGAAGATGGCGAGGAAACTATTACCGTCGTGCTGGTGGTAAGTATGTCGAGATCATCGAAGAAGATGCCAAGAGCGCGATCGTCCTCCACATCAAGAAAGATCACACCAAGGTGGTCACCAGAGTCGTCAGCAACGTAATGATGCAGCTACGCGCCGAGGTGCTGTTGCCGTCCACCCGTGAATCTCACAGCTGGATTGCAGACCATGCGGGGAACAAGTTTGATCCACGCGACTTGATTTGCACTCGCAACCGCATCTTGCACTTGCCAAGCATTATCAACGATCCGAATTACAAGCCGATTGTCGAGACACCGGCGTTTTTCAATCTGAACGCCAACGAGTTTGATTTCGTTCCGCGATGCGATGCCAGAACTCCCGAACGCTGGCTGCAATTCATCGATGAAGTTATGCCAAGCCCCGACGAAACGAAGACGCTCCAGCAATGGTTCGGCTATGCGTTGACTCAAAAAACTAACCAGCAAAAAATCCTAACGCTAATCGGCCCCAAACGATCCGGCAAGGGCACGATTGCAAGAGTTCTCGGAAATTTAGTTGGCAAGCCGAACGTGGCAGGGCCAACGCTTTTGAGTTTCAGTCAAAACTTTGGCTTGCAGTCTCTAATCGGGAAACAGCTAGGAATCATCGCAGATGCTCGAATCGGTGGGAAAGGGATGGCGACAATTGTTGAACGTCTGTTGTCAATCAGCGGCGAAGATTGTTTGACGATTGATCGAAAATATATGCCACAGTGGATCGGGATTCTAAAATCACGATTGATGATCCTGTCAAACGAACTCCCACGCCTCACTGATGCCAGCGGCGCGTTGGCGAGTCGCATGATTGTCTTGACAATGAAGGATAGTTTCTTGGGCCGTGAAGATTTATATTTGGGCGACCAGTTGGAATCCGAACTCGCAGGAATCTTTTGGTGGGCAGTCGATGGCTATGCGTCACTACTCGCAGAGGGACGTTTGCACATTCCGAAGTCGTCAGAGAAACAGCTGATGGAATTGTCAAGACTTGCTTCAAATGAAAAAGCGTTTTTGGATGACCACTACCATATCACCCAGGACGATGAAGACTGGATTGCCAAGGATATCCTTTACCAGCACTTCAAAGCATGGTGCTACTCTGAAGGAATAGAACGTGTTCACACGTTGCCAGTGTTCGCAAAGAACTTGATTTCAGCGGCAGGGCAAAAGGTCACAACCGGACGAAGGACTGCCGGCAGTAGCGTTCGTGTTAACGTTTTTCTGGGATTGATGCGTGATGATGGCAAAGATTAGAGGTTGCTGGCAGGGCAATGGCAGGGCAAAGGCAGGGCATTTCCTTCGTTCTTGTCGGTTTTTACCCGCTCAGGCTGGGTGGCAGGGGTCAATCCTCACCTCACTTTCTTACGCGCGTTACGTGCATGGACAGCAACAAATGGAATTAGCCCTGCCACCCTGCCAGCAACCATAGGCTCACGATGACGACTGAAGTTGCAAAACCAAAAGGTCAGCGATCCCCCACCATCCACTACAACGGCACGGTCATAACTTCGTGTTCTACTGGAACCTAAATTGAGTTGTACGAGCGGTGTACCCAGGTCTTTGGTGTTTATCGTCAAAGCCTATCTCGTTTCGACGTTGGCCGAAATTCATTGATGACTGCCGACGTTTGGTTTACAAATGCGCTGCCGACTTGCAAACGTGGCAGTTCTGAAATTACTAACACCCCCACTAACACCCCAAGACCTGTTTTGGGCGTTTTTGAGAGGGATTTTAGAAATCCCAAAAAGTGATTTAAAGTCGGTTTTTACCGCGTGAAATCGACTTTTCCGAAACCCATTTGGATGATTTCGAATCAACCTGCTAGCCATTCGCTTATCCTCCAATTCGCATCGTTAGATCTGGTAGGTTTGCGAGCTCTACCAACTCATCTTTCTGCGGATTTCTTGAGTCAAACCAGCGTGAAAAAATGACATCGGGAACGAGATACGCACTCCCTGCATGCGGCGATGCTACGTAGAAATGTAACAAATTTTCTGAATCGTTTCGAGTCGTCAAGCTCCAATTC
The DNA here is from genome assembly GCA_942492215.1 of Pirellulaceae bacterium. Taxonomy (GTDB): domain Bacteria; phylum Planctomycetota; class Planctomycetia; order Pirellulales; family Pirellulaceae; genus Mariniblastus. The sequence goes on along the minus strand of CALODY010000027.1, from coordinate 54,851 downwards.
GGCATGCATCGTCGTTCGCTTCATCCTCCTACCAAGCTAGACCACAGAGCGACGCCTTGGTTCAGGCCGGCGGATCCGAGTATTGTGGATTTCGCTCCAATTTCGGTCCATTGCCTCGGCTGACTCGGTGATTCAGATCAAAGAGCATGGTCCAGCACCGGAATGGCTGTTTGAGGTATCAATCAGCCCGAATTTGTATGACTTGTTTCTCGTCGAGAATTTTCGGTTTACGGCTCCGACCGAGTTTGGCCAATCTGGCTATCAAGCGGCTTGCGGCACAGCTTGAATTATCGCTCTTCCGTGACTTAAAACCTCGCGAGCTAAGCCGTTTTGAGGTAGTCGAGTTGCGTCCGTTAGGATGGGAACTTCCCTAAAAAGCCGACAAACCAAACGAGTTTCACCTTCGCGGCTTGATTCGTTCCGACGCGAAACTATTCTGGTGGTTGGCAACCGCAAATCACCAAGTCCCCGAATTCGATCGATCGCCGCGTTTCTCCCACTTCCACTTCCTATCCCAATAAAAAAATGCACCATCTTGAATCTGCACTTACCCCGCAGCAACGGGAGTTCTTGCCCACCGAAGAGGACGTTCGGTTTTATGAAGAGCATGGCTGGTTTATAGCGAAGCAAATTCTTCCCGAGGCCGTCATCGACGAAGCCATCGAGGGCAGCGAAGCTTACTACCGTGGCGAACGAGACGCGAGTCTCAAAGTCAACAGCGGGTTCAGTGATTGGAAGCCAACTGACGGCGACATCGTTCGCAACAACGAATTCGTTTCGCTACAAAAAAACGAGTTGCGGCAGTTGGCACTGCAACCGATCCTTGGGGCCATCGCGGCGCGGCTGGCAAGGGCGGATGAGATTCGCTTGCTCGACGACCAACTGGTCTATAAACCGCCAGCCAAGCCAGGCAATTCAATCAGCACGACGGTGGGCTGGCATAGCGATGGCGCCTACTGGGGCACCTGGCCCCCCAAACCGACCACGATCGACACACCCACCCTGCGACCCCCCACCTTCCACACTTCCCCCCCCCCCCCCCTCGACCATCTCCTGCCCAATCTAGCCGCAGCGAGTGATGCGATGTCACCCTATGGCGTCTTCCTGGAATCCTGGCTTACACCGATCGGCACCCATCCACCGGCACCGTCATCATCGCGATCACTGGCGCGAAGACGGATCTGCATTCGACTTTTTCTTCGTTTTCATCCTATCTTACCCTACCGGTCTTTAGGGGCACTGCTCGCCATCGATTCGTCGGGAGGAGAAACTATACCCCCCCCCCCCCCCCCCCCCCCCCCCCCTTCTTTTCCCTCGTCTGCGACCTCCACCATTCTAACGATTTCTCTCACTGATCAGTGAAGACGATATGCGGCACGGTTCCCAAATTGACCCCCCGAATCGATTCGAGACGATCCATACCCAGACCGACTTCGATCAAGTGGAAAGTGATAACGAGTTTCTCAGCGACAGAATAGATCGTCCGATCGAATATCTCGAAGATGATTCGCAATCCATCGTTTCGGAAAACAGCTCGCCAGATATCCCGTTCCGGTACAGCTTGAACCCCTACCGCGGTTGTATTCATGGCTGTAGCTACTGTTATGCTCGCCCCGGCCACGAATATCTTGGTTTCAGTGCGGGATTGGATTTTGAAACGAAAATTATTGTGAAGCGGGACGCGGCCCGTTTGTTTCGCAAGTTTCTTTTGCGCAAATCGTGGAATGTCGAACCGATCAATTTTTCAGGGGTAACTGACTGTTATCAACCTGCCGAACGCAAATTTCTCTTGACCAGGGAGTGCCTTCGCGTCGCGCTTGAATTTTGCCAGCCGATAAGCATTGTGACCAAGAATGCGTTGGTGACTCGCGATGTGGAGATTCTCAATGGTTTGGCGAAGAATGGCCTGGTTCATGTTTTTGTGTCGATCACGACGCTCGATGCGCAGCTGGCACGCGACATGGAACCGAGAACCAGTATTCCAACTGCCAGACTAAGCGCTATCAAAACGTTGGCGGATTCGGGAGTTCCCGTGGGAGTCATGGTTGCGCCAGTCATCCCCGGTTTGAACGATTCCGAAATTCCAGTCATTCTCGAGGCCGCGAAAGAGGCGGGTGCCAGCGCGGCGAATTATGTGCTGCTCAGGCTGCCGTTGACGGTTGAGTCCGTTTTTCGTGAATGGCTACATCGGACCCGGCCACTCCAGGCCGATCGAGTGTTGTCGCGAATTCAGGACACTCGAGGTGGCGAAATGAACCGCTCTCAATGGGGCGAGCGCATGGTAGGCGACGGTCAACTCGCCGGGCAGATTAACAAACTGTTCCACATATTCAGGAAGCAAAATGGATTGGCAGAAAAACTTCCCGGTCACAATTGTGGCTTGTTTCGCAGACCAAGTTCAAATGCTGATCAAGGAATGCTCTTTTAGGCTGATAGATGCGAATGCCACGTAAGGTTTACAGATCGAAAGCGATGGAGCCGCTAGCACCGGCTCTGGCGATTGCTGACGAACCGACCTAGGTCAAGCCGTTCATATTCATTAGTTTGTGGTGCGTTACAAAAGTTCGTCCGTGATTCGCAGAACTTTTATTAACGATACAACGTAGTGGATCGTCAACGTTGAAAATTCGGGTTAGCCGTAGTGGGCGAGGCAACGAGCCCCTTTTTGGATTGCGACTTTGAAGGACTCGTAGCCTCGTCCACTACCCTAAAATTCAATCATGACAAAGCAGTAGTCAGTTCGAGTGCGTCATGGGTGTTTGAATCCGAGACCACTCGTTCATCCGCGTTGCACGTCAAAAAGTTAAGAAGCGTCGCCCGTTGACACAATCAGCTTGAGGCGGGCAAACCGAGGAACGCAGCGAACAGTTCGGCAAACGGATGTTGCCGCCAACAGAATTACTTCGGAAGGAAACATGAGCATGGAAGCTCGTATCATTCTGCTATCGTGGGCCCTCACGGCAATCGTCTCCAGCGCCGCGCCTTCCGTAGCGACGGCCCAATACTATCCGTCGCAACGACCCAACCGTCAGCAATATCGGACGTCGACGGAACATTTCGTGGTGACCGCCTCCGACCCTCAATTGTGCAAGAAAGTCGCTGAAGAGGCGGAACGGTATCGAAAAGAACTCGCGATCGAGTGGCTGGGGCAGGAGTTGGGGCCATGGCGCGATCGCTGTCCGATTCAAGTCGAGGTTGGGATGCATGCTGGGGGTGAAACCAGTTTTGCCTTTATCGACGATGGCGGAGGCCAAGGGGTTCCTGTCAGTTGGCAAATGAAGATCTTTGGCCCGCCGGACCGACTACTGGATGCCGTGTTGCCTCATGAAGTGACCCACACCATTTTTGCAACCCATTTTGGACGTCCGCTTCCTCGCTGGGCGGACGAAGGGGCTTGCACGACGGTCGAACATGAATCGGAGAAACAGAAGAATCACACGATGCTGATGGACTTCTTGAAGGCTCAGCCATCGCGTGGGATCCCATTTAATCGGATGTTTGTGATGCGAGAATACCCACACGACATTTTGCCGTTGTATGCGCAAGGTTACAGCCTGGCAAAGTTCTTGATCATGAAGAAAGGGCGACGCTACTTTCTGGACTATGTCGCATCCGGGATGAACTCGGAAGGAAGAGGACGCGAATTGGCTGCCTGGAACAGCGCCACGGAAAAGTATTATGGATATGAAGATCTTTCGGAATTGCAGCTTGAATGGCTCGGCTGGGTGAGGAATGGCAGCCGACAGTTGGCCAGTGAAAGCGTCGCTGTCAATCTTGCGGAGCCAAACCGCGACAACGGAGAACGCAAACTAGCCGTCGCTCCCGCCAACAGCACTTACGCCATCGCATCTACGCCTCAGGCCAATTCAACAGGGGGCGAGGGGAGCTGGTATGCAAGGCAAGCACAGTCAAATGACCAGCGGGTCGCTACGAATCGGCAGATGTTGGACAGTCGAATCGACTCGCCTCAGCCGGCGATGCCGCCTGACAATGGAAAGCGTTTGGATCTACCGCAGGCGAATACAATCTGGCGATAGATTTTGCGGCGATTGACAGATTTTGAAAGGCAGCGTAACCGGGCCGTGTCAGAAAGGCTGCACCAAGGTATGATCAAGATCCAACTGCCGCTATCGTGGGCGGCGTTGGTGCCCAAACAAGAGTTGGGCAGAGCAATCGCGCCGACTGATAACTCAAGTTGATTTGCTGATGGGAATACTCGAATGGCTATTTCGCACTCCCAGTTTTAAGCGATTTGAAGACTCATTCGCGATGGATCGTGCCAATCTGTGGCCGCAGTTGAGGGTGGCGATCCTAAAGCAACAGCAGGACGGTTTTACGCCATGGATTGTCTGCCATTTCGCGGACACGTTTTTACAGGTTCAGGAACTGCTGGACCAATGGAATATCCCCTACGAAATCGCGAGTGAGCGGATCGAGCCGCAATCCGTGATTGAGTTTAGCCGCAGTTTGAACGACTCATTATTGCTCGTGTTGGCCGACCTGCTCCAGCCGACGGAATCCGCAGATCTTCAGTTGAGCACCGATCTTCAGTTGGCCCTGATGATTGTTGAACGACACCCTTACCTCCTCCATGATCAGAGCATCGGCGAATTCGCCAAAAAAGTTCCTTGCCAAGTCCGGTACGGCTATTTGCTGTCGATTGAAGACGCGGTAGTGCGGCGAGTGGTTAACGATTTGACGATTCAAATTCTCAAACAGTTGGGCATGAAGCAGCATGAGCTCATCACCAGCAACATGATCACTCGTCGACTGGAACAGGCCTTGGCACGAGATGCGGCAAGTTTTCAGACCGACCTGCGTGCGGATTCAGCCGACGAGTGGTATCGGCTGAACGATATCGCCCAGGCGGAGGATAATCGGGATTAGGAGCCACTCAAAAATAACTTCCGAAACTTCAAAGGAAAACAAGTTTGTTTCAACAGGAGGCAACAGAGATAACTGAGTTTCTTTGTGTTTCTCTGCTTTCTTTGTGAGGGCATTACCGTGCATTCTTTGTTTTCAAAAGCCTCTGGATTGACGCACGATGTTATCGGATCAGCAATCGGAGTTCACAAGGACAAAGGGCCAGGCCTGCTAGAATCGATTTATGAAGGGTTTCTGAAGACGGAGCTCGGACGGCGCGGTTACTCGACCAAGAATCAGGACAACGTAATTGTTCGGCATAAGCAATTTTGCCGAGATTGCCCGCTTCGATACGACCTGTTGGTAGAGGGTTGTCTGTTTGTCGAGGTCAAAGCAACCGAATCCGTGCATCCCATCCATCAAGCGCAACGGTTAAGTTACCTGCAGCTGCTCGACATTCCCTGGCTCTGGTCATCAATTTTAACGAAAAAAAACTAACGGATGGTTTGTCACGGCTGATGTTGCCTGGTGCCAATCTCGAATGATTCGCTCAAAACAAGGAGACTGAGTGAACCGAGTCAATTCTCCGTTTGCTCCGTTATCTCCGTGCGCCAGCGAAGTCTGGCTGTTCTTGTCAGGTACGAGACGGAAAGACGAACGCAAGTGAACCACTGATGACCCGTTCGACTCGTCGTGCTCGCTCGTTATCAAGGCGAGCGTCTTCGGAAGTGGATCGAAACGACTTTGGAAGGCCGCTTTGGCCTGACGATCAACCGCGACAAGACGAAGGTCGTACGCCTTGGTCAGGTCGGCGGAGAAGGTTTGGACTTTCTCGGATTCACCTTGCGATACGAACGTTCTGTCCTTGTGGGCAGCGATTGTTACTTGCACGTGGGCCCGAGCCACAAAGCGATGCAACGAGTTCGCACGAAGCTTCGCGAACTCACCTCGCACCGCGTCTGTTTCAAACCGGCCCCGCAGATCGTTTCCGAAGTCAATCGTCTGCTCGGTGGCTGGAGTCAATACTTTGGCTACGGTCATCCACGGCGTGCGTTTGCGACGGTGAACTACCAAGCGTACACACGCCTGACGGTTCACTTGCATCGCCGAAGTCAACGTGGCTGTCGTCCTCCGGGTGATCGCAATTTATACGAACATCTGTATCATTATCTGGGATGACAGTTGATCCGTGGCAATCGCAAGGGCTACGTGTGCTCACCGACGAAACGCCTTCGGTAAGCCGGATGCGGGAAATCCGCAAGTCCGGTTTGAAGAGGGGGGAGGGGCACAACGCTCCTCCTCTACTCGACTGTTCAAAACAAACGACGAGGACCAGGAAGTTATTCTTGACTCAACCCTCAGGTATCGCATCAGTCGACGGGATTCAGGAAGACGGCCAACAGGAACGAGACAGCCGTTGCCACAACCCCTGTGATCGAAACTCGGAATTGCTCCTTGGACGACAACATTCGCAGGGCAGGCAGCAAGGATGACGAAACGATGGATACCCGAATCAACATCAGAAGAGGCATTCGCAGACCGACCGCATCATAGAACAGTCGTTCCAGTGAGATCCACATCACTCCGACCGCAACGGGAAACAGGAAAGCAATCCCTGTCCAGCTCGATTCTGAACGCACAGCCAACAGTCCCCCAGCAGCCGTGACCATGACGGGCACGACAAACAGGTGACTGGCGCCCGTGACCCACGCCGAAACCAACCCGGCAAGAAGCAGCCAAAACACCAGGACGGATGTAGCGATCGTTGCCAGGTTGAATCGGTTGAGCAGCACAAGACTGCAAAAGCTAAGAACCGTGATCATTGCCAGCCAGTAAGCCAACAGGTAGGGAACTGGAGAATTGGGCCACAGATTTCTCAGGCGAGGATCAAGTTCGGCAAGCCACAACAGAATCCATCCCGAGCCCAATGTTGCGGCGATCGTTAATGCCACCAGTAAAAATGCTGCAATCGAAGGCAGCCAGGTCTTTCGAAGGGAAGGCCTGCTGCCGTCTGCCGCGAGGCGTCCGTCGCAAACTCAAATAGGTGATCAACAAAACGGCGGCGCCGATTGTGAACCACTGGGACCATTTGGCTGGCCACCAAATCAATTTCCAGCCAAACAGGTCGAAGTACACGACTCGTCCGGTCGGTTGTTTTTCAAAATCCAATTTATCCAACTCACGCATCAAACCCAGCGCGTGCTGACCGTGATGTTGCAGACTGCCAAGCGAAACATTTTCAAGACAATCGTCGACGGTATGGTAGTTCTTTACGTCACCGATAAACGCGAAATCGTACCCCTGCATGCCGGCATCGCGAAACTTGGAAAAATCGGTATCGTTGGGGAGACGCTTATAAATCTCGTAAAAAAGAGAGGATGAAAACGGTTTGGGACTGACGCGTCCGAACAACGGAACCAGCCAGCGGCTTGCGGAACTCGTTTGAAACATCAGGCTCGGACCGCTGGTCCCTCGCGCCTCCAGGTTGATCGCGACAGCCACGTCTTTCGCCCAGGTGTGATTCTTGACGAACAGCGTGGCACCCAGCAGGCCCAGTTCCTCGCCATCGGTCAGGAGGAAGATCATGTCGTGATCGGGCGGTTCGGCTCGGGATAACATTCGAGCGATTTCAATGACGGCAGCCGTACCCACTCCATCATCGCTGGCGCCGGGACCGTAAGGCACGGAATCGAAATGTGCGGCCAACAGGATCGCTGAGTGAGGGTCTTTGCCACGCAGTCGAACCAAAATGTTATTGACCGGAACGATCTCTTGCTCGCTCCGCTGGCGAACGAGCGGATTCACCGATCCGACTCCGGACTGGATTTGTGTTTCATAGCCAAAACTTTCCAGCAGATCGACGATGCGATTTCGTGCTTCATCGTTTTGGGATGTTCCAGCTGCGCGAGACTTTTGACCGTCCACCACAATGGGCAAGTGTTTTGCGGCTCGTCCAGCAGAGAATTGATCGCTGGCTGCGTTTTCACCTAACGGCTCGACGGGGCGATATCGCAAATCGGCATAACCGGCCATCAAAATCCAAAGCAAAAGCACGATTACCAGCACCGGTAGACCGGAATGCGGCGGGAATCGCACTACTGATTCAACGACGGTCACTTTTTGCCCAAAGCCCTTTTGTTTTGGAAAAAACGAGTCAGCAATTGACCGCATTGGGTGTCATATGTCCCTGAGACGACTTCGGTCTGATGATTCAAGCGGTCATCACTCAGTAAGCGGTAAAGTGAATCGACCGCACCTGCTTTGGGATCACGCGCAGCGTACACGAGATGGGGAAGCCGGGATTGCAGAATGGCACCAGCACACATAATGCAGGGTTCGAGCGTTACGTAGAGCGTACAGTTCTCCAGTCGCCAATCACCCAGCGATTCGGCGGCCTGCGTGATGGCGATCATTTCCGCGTGGGCGGTCGGGTCGCGAAGTTGCTGACAAAGATTGTGTGCCGCGCCGATGACACGTTGACCATGAACGATGACGGCTCCGACGGGGACCTCATCCAATTCAAACGCGGCCCGGGCCTGATCCAGGGCCATTTGCATATAGTACTCGTGCGGGAATATCTCAAGGTTCATGGGAATACTCGCGGGTCATTCGCCTTTGCCGGCGGGCATCATCCGCTGCAACTGAATATTCTTGAATTCGGATGTCGTCTCGAAATTAAAGATGCCCAACGGTCGGGACGGAAGCGTTTCGTTTCGCAGTGAAATTTTTCGACCTTCGATATTGAGGTCGACGACCTGTTCATCGTCAATCCAGGCTTGAATACGCGCAGGTTGTACGCCAACCCTGATTCGGTACCAGCGGTCCTTTTCAAATTTCATAAGCTTGCGAGTTTCGTTCGTCGAAGCATCTTCGTCATCGATCGAGGACAAACCGACGACGGAACCGGCCCAGCCGCCAACGATCAATGAGCAATAGGAATCGGCGACCGGAAACGTCAAGCCACAAAAGAAATCGATACCGTTGGTCTTTTTGGCCTCCAACGAAATCTCGTAATCGGTTTTGGGCAAATTCTCGCGCGTCGATGTAACGCCGCTGATCGGGTAACCAGCTTCAATGACGAGCACTCCGTTTTCAACGCGACAATCACCTTCGCCCCCGAAGTTTGTGATTTCCCAGCCATCGAGTGATTGGCCATCAAATAGAGTGAGTGTCGGGGCCAGAACGGCATCATCGTCGGCTCCGTTCATCTGCGTTGGCGTTGTTGCGACCTGATTTGGAGAGTTGGTCGCGGCCTGTTTGGCAGGGCGATTTGCTTCTTGGCAGCCTATCAATATCAATGAGGCAAAAAGAACGGAAGAAACTCCCCACCAACCAAACCTGCTGATTTTTTGCACCTTAACCGTCCACCTTGAGCAATGCCGTCGAAAGATGTTGAGGTTTTCCAACTGAGCCCCGATCGCGAGGTTGGCTTTCTACCGAAGTCGATATGCCAGACTATGGTGGATTCCAACGTTGGTGGTTTGAATTCTCGCGAATCCAGCAGCATCGGAATGCCGGATCCTGCTACCTCATCCGGCCCTAATCGTACCGCGCTCGGCGCACAAAAACAGCACGCCATTGCCGAGCGCGCTGTGAATTCGATTGGTAGAACAAGTCTACTTCGAGAGAAACTTGAGCCAGCCCTTTTTGTCTTTTTTGCCAACTTCTTCTTCAAGCATCCCTTTGCCGGTCAATTTTTCCGCCAGTTCGGAAATCGAATGGGTGATTGCGGCTTTCGGGGCATGCTGCAACAGCGGTACACCGTTGTTCCGGCATTCGGAGATCACGCCATAGTTATTCGGAATCCGCCAGAAGATTTCACGATCAATGGTTTCTTCCGCTTTCGCTGAACTGATTTGAGTTTTGTCCAGGCCGGCACGGTTGACAACGATTTTGATTTTGTCATTGAGGCCGTCATAGGTTTCAAGTGACGTCAGCAAACGCACGACGTTACGCAGGCACGGCAAATCAAGTTGAGTCAGCAAGAGGATGTGTTGCGAAGCCTCCAAAGCGGCCAAATCGAGGCGACTGTACGATTTGGAAAGATCGATCACCAGGTGCGTGAAGGAGGCTTTCAATAAACCGAGAACTCGTTTGAAATCTTCGGGAGAGATCGTCGTGATGTCTTCGATTTGAACGGGCCGTGGCAGCAAGTAGACTCCCGTTTCGTGTTTGGTCAATGATTTCCGCAGGAGCGCCAAGTCCAGTCGCGAGATGTTCTGGGCCACATCCAACAGGGTGTAGTCCGGAATCATATCCAGAAACACATCGGCATCACCCAATGCCAGATCCATGTCCAGTAGCGCCACACTACGTTCCGGATTTTGTGCCAGCGCCACGGCCAGGTTAATGGCAATCGAAGTTGTTCCCACTCCGCCGGAAGAGCCCGCGATGGAGATGATCGCCCCGGTGTTACTGCGTGAATGACCTTCCTGCGAGGCGGAAACTCGATCCAGTGCAGCCACCAACTCATCGATCTGAATGGGAGAATTGAGGAACTCACGCGCGCCGGCTCTCATCGCCCTGAGAATCATTTGGCCGTCGGTTCGTTGGCTGACCACGATGATCCCACAATCGGGGTGGTTTCGAGTCAGCGATTCGACCAACGCCAGCGCTTTTTCATCGTCACTGTCAATGTCCACGATCGCCACGTCCGGCGTCGTCTGATTGACAATTTCGGAAAAGAATTCGTACCGTGAGCAGTCGGCTTCCAGCCAAATTTGATCCATACCGATCAAGAACTTTTTCAGGTCTTCCCGGGTGCTCTCATCTGGATCGCAAATTGAAATCCGTAACGTTCCGCTCATTTTACATCCACTTGTTGTAAAGATAACCTGGGCCCCAAGCCGAGAACGTCGGTTGAACGCCCTCGACGCCGTCGTGCAGATGCAGTCACTTAAGACTCCATCGGCAGAAACGACGTCGCGAGTGAGCAATTACCAAACAGTGACAGGCTTACCGATTCTTCGTTGTGGACGAGGGCCACGCGAATCCGGAAGTTGCTTTGGCTTGCCGAACCGGTTGAGCTGACCCGACGCGTCGTGAGGATTTTTCGGGTGATTGGTACGGTGGCAATGCTTTGCTCAGATCAATCTTCTGTAGCTGTGTTCCAGCAGGCGATTGACCTGGTGCGGGTTCTGATGGTCGGTAATCCGGTAACAGCTTCTTGATCGGATATGCACTTGGATCATCAAATCGGTCGTTGACGGGGCAGTCGTCCTGGCACCTGGGAACTTCCGTGTAGCCGCCGATAAAGAGTTCGTGGTCCGACGGGGTTTGCGTTAGCATGCCAGGTCCCAGGCCAGGAACCTGGTTGGCTTCGACTTCGCTGATGAATCGAGGAGTGATCAGGAATACCAGTTCGGTTTCATTGACTTCGTCTTCGATTCTTCGGAAGAGTGGACCAAAAATCGGAGAATCCATCACCCACGGAACACCTTGGGTTTCCGTTGCCGAATCTTCTCGATAGTCACCAGCCAGGGCCAACGTATGGCCGGCTTTCATTTTAACACCGGTGTTCACGCGTCGAACGCGAAAACCGGGAACGCCGGTTTCGCCAGACAGGTCTTTGGCAATCTCGGAGACCTCGGCACGGACCTCCAGGGTAAGTTGACCTTGGCCGTGAACGATCGGAACCAAATCCAGCTTTGTTCCAAAGGCACGAAATTCGATGGCATTATTACCCAAACCACTCGCGACTTGGATTGGAACTTCACCTCCCGAGAGAAACTCGGCAGGACGACCGTTCTGAGCGACCAAAGTCGGTTGATCCAGCAATTTGGCGACGTTTCGTTTCTCCAAAGCCTGGATGAAAGCGTTGAAGGCCGTGTTGTTCCCTACGACACCCACGGTCAGATTTTGGCCGGTTCCTGTGACACTCCCAGTCGCCAGGGAGAATTCCTGAATCAGATCAGAAATGCTGGATACGACACCAAAGTCGGAACCAATCAAGGACCAGTCGACTCCCAGCTGTCGAAGTTTAGTGCGGGAGACTTCGTAGACTTTTACCTTGATGGCAATGTTCTGGGTTCCGTTGACCTGCAGTTGATTGATCACGTTTGTGGGGAAGTAATCCCTCGCCACGCCCATGATGTTCTCGATCTGGTCGGCGCGGGCGACATAACCGCTTAGCAGGACTCCGGTCTGCAACGCGTCAACGCGAATCTGCGAATCGGGGAAATGTTTTTCATAGGCCCGTTCCAGTTTGCGAACGTCTACCGTGACATGCACGGTCAGCGTTTGCAGGTTCTTGTCTGGATCGCTGACGGTGATGGTCGAGATTCCAGGTTTTTGACCGGATACGAGAATCTCGTTGGGAGCAACCGGTGTTGCCTGAATGATGTCCGGGTTTTCGACCATCAGTTCCGGGACGTTGTAGTCGAACTTCAGACGTCGACTCGCCCCGGCGATGATCTCAAGATTCTCAACCGAATCATTGACTTGAAATTGCACGCTGTTTTGAAACCCGCAGACGGGCAGCGGCTGGCCAAACACCGCGACGGCAGCGGCACAGGCAAAAACTGAAAGGGTCTGTCGCATATTCATCCGTGAATCCTCGCGTTTGGGCAGTACGGTAGAATCTTCATTGAAGAAGTCAGTTCAACGAAAACGCTGCCGTGAAATCATCCTTGATTGTCAACTGCAGAATAACACAAGTCGGGCCGCATTGGCCCGACAATCGTGTCAAGTGTACGCAAGTGGATTAACAGATGCGTCACGTATAGGTAGTTCGAAACTATTCACCGCGATATTGATCTTCTTCCAATCCACGGTCACTTTCCTCAAAGCTGTCAGGGTCATCCTCGGCGTCAGAGTTTTCCTGACCGGATTCTTCCTGCTGCCCTCTGGAAGGCTGCCTATACGTCGACTCTGGGAGAGAACCATCTCGAAACGTTACTTTTTGCGGCTCGTTGCCCTGCCAAACGATCATGGAGGAGCTTTCGTCCGAGTTGGAATTGGAACCAAAAGCTCCAAATGTTTCGCCTTCCTCTTCTTCTTCAGCTTCCTCTTGCTGCTCGCCCGGGAAACCAAATGCAAGCAGATTGTCGTTGTCGATATCATCGTCGCCTTCGATCGTATCCCCTCGCAGGACCAGTTTAAGTTGCCCAGTTTTTTGGACATAGACGATCGCTTCGGACTGCTTTTCAGTCACTAACACTCCGACGATTGCACTACCGCGGCTACTATTTTCCGAACGACTGCCCAAGCCCGCCGTCATTTGAGCGTTGACCGAGAATACTCGAAGTGCTTTCAGGAATGTTTTGGAGAAAGTTCGAGACTGACCGCTGCGGTCCCGAGTCTTGAAGAGTCCGATTACGTCGACTTTGTCGCCCGGGTTGAGCAATCCTGCGATGGTGTCGTCTTCCGTCACCTTGATGGCCACGACTTTGTAACCTTGCGGAATTGCAAGCGTGGAGACCTCTTTCTGATTGAGCAGGTCGTGGGCCATGATTGGTAGACCCTTGCTCAGGCGAGTTCGAATCACCATATCTTCGATTTCATCGATGCTGGTAGCGGCGTTTTCTGGAATGATTTCCAGCGGCCAATTCTCAATCCGGACGTTTTCTTCGGTCAGCAAGCGCGTTGTGATCAAGATGGTCGGCAGCCACCAAAACCGGTCCCATTTTCGGGGCTTTGACCGCCGGGCCGTTGTTGCGTCCCATTACTTGGCTGATGCCAATTGCTGCAATTAATCCAAATCCCATCGAAAGGATCATCAGCATGAACGATTTTGATTTCATAGGAGTCATCCTGGCAAATAGCCTTTTAATTTCGATTGCCCAACTGGGCAAATTACGAATTGTGACGGTTACTAATAGTTGACACGCGCTTGACAACCGTCCTGGCTATCTGCTCCATCCTGGAGATCAATCGATGTCAGCGATCTTGCATTCATAAAAACTGCAAGCGTAGGCTTTGTTGATTGCTTCGGCGTGCTACTAGGTTTGGCTCCAATGATGTGCTGCTTGCTCTAATTCGAGGCAAATTCCGCAAAATCGGAGGTGGGTCTCCGGAGCGTGACTCTTGTTCGGGGCGATCGGGTCAGATCAATAGCCGGTTCCAGGCGAAGTACAGGACGGTGCCGATGGCCAATGGAATGCCGTAAGGCAGCAACTTCATCGAGCTTTTCCTCTCCGCGGCGATCCCGGCCAGGGTTTCCGGATCTCGAACGGTGGAAATTTCATTCAGAATAAAAAAGAATTGGTTAAAGTGTTTGCGGCCTTCGCCCGACAACAGAATCATTCCGACGGCCAGGATGGCCCCCACGATGGCGCCCACGCAGAAGGAATAAAATGTAATCGAGCAATGCACCCAGGCACCGATGGCCGCCATCATTTTGACGTCGCCGGCACCCATGCCGCCGATTGAATAGGCTGGCAACAAAGTGGCGATGCCGACTGCTGTGCCAGCCAGACTCCACGCCAAACCGATATACCAGCCGTCTCCGTTGAGCCCGTAATGAATTGAGCTCCAAATCCAACCCGCGAAGATCATTGGGAAGGTGAGCTTGTTGGGGACGCGCAATTCTTTGCCGTCGATGTAAGCCGCCACGACGGCAAAAACACATACGGCCCAGTAGACCCAGTTTTCTGCCATGGTTGCAAGTACGTCAGTCATCGAAATATCTCCTACACCCAGTGTTGATTTGATTCAGTCGCTGCGAGCTCTCTTTGCCAGTTTGGAAATCTCACGCACGTCAGCGTCGGCATGCTCCTGCCTGCCGTATCGGGACGAACCTTCCAGCCTTTCGAGGCATCAGATTCGCATCGTGAAAAGGTAGCTCGCAAAAACTGCGATCAGCGTAAAAAAGCAACAAACCATCTCAAAGGCTTGTTGGTAACTTTCTGGTGAAACGAACCATTCCATTTGTCTTTCTCGATTCAAAAGCTGGTTGGTTTACCGCCGATCTGTCGCACAGCGAAAAGCTGAGTTACAAACCGGAAAAAGCCCGCTCCGGTTAGGACAACCGAAGGGGCATTATTTCCTGAGCCGTTTTGTGACTCGTCGAGTCTGCTAACCTAGTTAGGCAGACCTTCCAGTTCCGTAGCAATGTTCTGGAAAGCTGAGTTTGCAGCGGTACCAACGTTGGTGATCGCGGTCAAGCAAACGATAACAATCAAAGCAAGCATGATTGCGTACTCGACGGCCGTTGGGCCATCTTCAGACTTCAAGAAGTGCTGTACTTTCGAAACAAATTTCTTCATCGTGTCATTCCTCCGACGGATAGGACATTCACCCCGAGGGGCGTCGAGCCAAACGGCTCAGGACATTAAAAACGGGCTCGGCTGACCAGGTGATGAGACCTGTCCTGCGAATGTCAGCTGTCCCACAAATACTCATAAGTTTTTCCGAGGAAAAACATTGCAGGTCGTTGGTAGTTGCCTCCGAACACAAATCGGAAACAACCAGTCGTTGAACGAAAACGCGTCGTGTTCTCTGTTCACATGAAACCTATGCCACGTTGTGCGTTAGTCAAACTTTGAGGGTTAAATAAATCTGAAATTCTCGATCGACGTTTCCGAGTAGGTGCCGTTGCATCGTTTTTGCAACCTTGCGCGTCATTCCGGCAACATACGGCGAACGCACGTTGCACTTTGGCAACATCAAAATTCAACGTTTGCTGACTGTGCGGGTGGTAGGGGTTGGACGATGTCTACGACTTCATATAGCAATCTGCTGCAGCCAAATCGTCTCGATCAATGGCACGTTGACGGATTGGCAACCAGTCGAATGGCCTTCGAACCGGGATTGGGAGACTCCGCATATCTGACGTCCTGCAAATTTCGCAATACGACTTAAGCCGAAAGGCGGGCAAAGCTGATTGGGCCGCGTTCGCGTCAATGGGGCGTCGCATGGTCCACCCCGTTCCGAGCGATCAAGCCATTTTGGTGAACTCCGCATCCCTGAAATCTGCGAGAAAGGGCACAAAGCAGGAAAAGTAAGACAGGATCGAGCCGGAGTTTGCTGGCAGCGGTCAAATCGTTGCCTTTAATTTGGCCTTTGGGTGTCTGGAAAAGCTTTGTTGGACGTATTTGATGGTTGGTTCTTTACGAAACGTATTCGTTTTACGAGAATTAAAGCACCTGGGACATCCAAATCGGTTCGACGCATTGATTTGCATTGAGACGTCGAATTAAAAAGTGACTGTTGACGTGATCAATCTCCGTTGGTTTCGGTTGCCTGGTCGCCCGATTTGCCAGACAGATGGCGAACCCGTTCGAATATTCGAATTTGCTGCCGTTGCTCCCAACTGGCTGCCCGAAATAAATAACTGAGGTGCGATGTGTGCGCCTCCCAACCCATACAGGCAAATGTTCTATGTCGGATGTGATTAAACCAGCGGCCAAATCAATTCAGGACGCCAACGAGCCCTATTTGAAGCAGACAGTCGACGCCGACCCGACAGAAACGCAGGAGTGGCTGGATTCGCTGGATTACGTACTTGATAGCAAGGGCCCGGATCGGGCAAAGTATTTGCTTTCCGTCCTTGAAGCCCGTGCTCGCCTGGATGGCGTTGATTTGGAGATGAAATCCAATACGCCCTATATCAATTCCATTTCGACTCACGAACAGCCTCCGTTTCCTGGTAATCGAGAAATCGAAAGGCGCATCAAAAGCTTTGTTCGTTGGAACGCGATGGCGATGGTGGTTCGCGCAAACAAGGCGACATCCGCCCCTGGATTGGGAGGCGTTGGCGGTCACATATCGACCTTTGCGTCCTCGGCGACACTTTATGAGATTGGCTACAACCATTTCTTTCGCGGTCGTGGCGCTAGCGGCTATGACGGCGACTTGATCTATTTTCAAGGACACGCTTCGCCCGGCATGTACTCCCGAGCGTACCTGGAGGGGCGACTTGATGAATCGCACCTGACCAATTTTCGCCGTGAACTTCAGGACACACCGGGTTTGTCGTCCTATCCGCATCCTTGGTTGATGCAGGATTTTTGGGAGTATCCGACCGTATCGATGGGACTCGGTCCGATCATGGCAATCTACCAGGCCCGATTTAACGAGTACCTGAAGGATCGGGGACTGAAGGACACGTCGAACCAACGCGTTTGGGCCTTCCTTGGTGATGGCGAATGTGATGAGCCTGAATCATTGGGCGCGATTACGTTGGCCGCGAGGGAGAAGTTGGACAATCTGAAATTCGTCATCAATTGTAATCTGCAACGGCTGGACGGACCGGTTCGTGGCAACGGGAAGATCATCCAGGAACTGGAGGCCTTGTTCCGGGGGGCCGGCTGGAATGTGATCAAAGTTATCTGGGGCGATGACTGGGATCCGTTGTTGGAGAAAGACGAGCAAGGATACCTCGTCAAACGGATGGGCGAGATTGTTGACGGGCAGTATCAGAAATACGTCGCCATGCCCGGCTCCTACATCCGCGAGCACTTTTTCGGACACTACCCGGAATTGCTGGAGTTGGTGAAATCGTATTCCGACGAAAAGCTGGTCAAGATGCGGCGCGGTGGGCATGATCCCGAAAAAGTCTACGCTGCGTTCAAAGCGGCCAGTGAGCACAAGGGTCAACCGACGGTGATCCTGGCCAAGACCATCAAGGGATATGGGTTGGGTGAAGCAGGGGAAAGTCGCAACATCGCTCACAACCAGAAGAAATTGAATGAAGAAGAACTGCTGGAGTTTCGCACGAGATTTGGAATTCCGATTTCGGATGAAGAAGTTGGAAAGGCTCCCTTTTATCGCCCGGCGGATGACAGCGTCGAAATGAAATACCTCCGGGAACGTCGTCAGGCCCTCGGTGGACCTGTGCCGGCTCGACCGACAGCGATTCCCACGATGGAGGTGCCTCGATTCGATGACTATCGCAAAATGATCGATCGGGACAGCGAACGAAAAGAGATGTCGACGACAATGGGAGTCGTGCGGCTGCTCAGCAAGTTGTGCGATGACAAAAAGATCGGCAAAAACATTGTCCCCATCGTGCCCGATGAATCACGAACGTTCGGCATGGAGGGGATGTTCAAGCAAGTCGGAATTTACGCCCACGCTGGCCAACTCTACGAGCCTGTTGATAGTCATCAAATGCAGTCTTACCGGGAAGCCAAAGATGGCCAGTTGCTGGAAGAGGGGATTTCCGAGGCGGGATCTATGTCATCCTTCAACGCTGCGGGAACGGCCTACAGCGCTCACGGCGTCAATATGATACCGTTCTACATTTATTACTCGATGTTTGGATTTCAGCGGGTCGGTGACCTGATCTGGGCAGCCGCCGACATGAGAGCCAAAGGATTTTTGTTGGGTGGAACCGCCGGCCGTACCACGCTCAATGGTGAAGGCTTACAACACCAGGATGGGCACAGTCTGCTCAATGCCATGGCATTTCCGACCGTGCGATCCTACGACCCCGCCTTTCATTATGAAACTGCCGTCATCATTTTTGACGGGTTGAAACGGCTTTACGAAGACGGCGAAACGGCGATTTATTACCTGATGGTCGGTAACGACAACTACGTGATGCCCAAAATGCCCGCGGGTTGCGAAGAGGGCATTATCAATGGAATCTACAAGTTTCGTAGCCGCACCGCGAAAGCGTCCCAACAAAGGGTTCAGTTATTCGGGAGTGGTGCCGTGATGAACGGTGTTCTCAAAGCTCAAGAGATCCTCGCCGATAAGTACAAGATTGCCAGCGACGTTTGGAGCGTCACCAGCTATACGCAACTGCGGCGGGAAGCTTCCGAATGCCGCCGCTGGAACATGTTCCATCCAACCGCGAAGCCGAGAAAAAGCTACCTGGAATCAGTTTTGGAGGGTACCGAGGGACCCTTTATTGCCGCCAGCGATTACGTGCAGGCGCATACGGAGCAGATCGCCGAATGGTTGCCAAATGAAATGGTTGCGATGGGGACCGATGGGATGGGACGCAGCGAAACCCGTCCGGCCCTGCGAAGACATTTCGAAGTGGATGCGGAATGCATCACGATTGCCGCCCTCTACAAACTCCACCAGCAGGGGCACTTTGACGGTAAAGCTGTTGAGCAAGCGATTAAAGATCTGGGTGTGGATCCGGACAAAGTTAACCCTCTGTATGCTTAGTTGGCCAAAAGACCGTCGTGGCACAGCGATTTGAACGCCGCCAATGACGCCTGCAAATGTCGTTAAAATCCAAATCGAAAATTCCAAAATCTGGAATTTGAACTCTGAACTTTGAAATTTGAAATTATGGCTTTTGAAATAAAACTACCGGATCTTGGCGAAGGCGTTGATTCCGGCGACGTTCTGGAGGTGTTGGTCGCAGAAGGTGATTCCATCGAAAAGGAACAAGGAATCGTCGAACTGGAAACCGACAAGGCCACGGTCATCGTGCCATCCCCACAAGCCGGCACGATCACAAAAATTAATTGTGCTGAGGGCGATTCCATATCGCCAGGCGATGTCATCCTGGTTATGGAAACTGCCGCCGAGACAACCGACACAGCGCCTGTCACACCACCAGCTGCCGCTGCGCAGCCCGATCCGCCTGCCGTCGATCCGATTCCGACCGAACCGGCACCGCCATCGGAGCCGGTGGCATCTGAACCCGCTCCCCCAGCGCAAACGCCAGAATCTCAACCGCAAATTACGCCACCGCCAATTCCGGCTCGGCAACAAACGCCCTCGGCGGAGGCAAGCGACGCCGTCGAATCGACCTCCAATCCGTCGACAATCCCGGCAGGACCAGCGATCCGGCGTTTTGCACGTGAAGTGGGAGTCGATCTCGGGCGGGTTGAGGGGACTGGCGAAAACGGACGCATTCTCCGAGAAGATGTATTGCGGGTCGTGCGAGATGGAAGCCGGACCGCGGCTGCCGCAGAGGATCGTGGTAAAAACGACGGGTTTGGACCCATCCACGTAGAAAAGATGCCCAAAATTCGTCAGACGATCGCGCGAAAGATGCACGAATCGTGGACAACCTGTCCACGTGTGACGAACTTCGATGACGCGGACGTCACCGAGTTGGATGCGATTCGGCGGAACAGCAAACAGCAGTACTCGTCGAAAGGAATCAAGCTGACGACGATGCCGTTCCTGATCAAGGCCGTGGCGATGTCGCTCAAGGCCCACCCGGTCATCAATGCGTCGGTCGATCTGGAACAAGGGCAGGTCATCTACAAAGACTACGTGAATGTCGGGATCGCAGTTGATACCGATCGGGGACTGGTTGTGCCTGCCTTACGGGACGCCGACAAACTTGGCATCCCCGACATTGCCATAAAGCTTGGCGAGATGGCAGAGAACGTGCGAGCTAATAATTTCGCCATTGACGATTTGCGGGGCGGGACATTTACGATCAGCAATTTGGGAGCGATCGGCGGGACGTATTCGACGCCGATTATCAATACTCCCGAGACGGCAATTCTCTTGGTCGGACGATCTCGTAAACTCCCGGTGGTTGTCGAAGATGATCAGATTGCAGTTCGCTTGATGATGCCACTCAGTCTTTCCTACGATCACCGCCTAATTGATGGTGGTGCCGCGGCAAGGTTCTTGAACGAAATCATCGGCTATCTAGAGGCTCCCAGTCGACTGTTGTTGGCGTTGTAATGCGACGAGACTGAACGATGCACGAGAACCGCGGATCTCGGTGCGATCGCCGGTACACTCTATTTCCGCGAATGGATGCCAAACACGTTTTCCGCATTTTGGGTGGTAAGTTCCGCCATCTCCTCGAATGCAATGCCTTTGACTTCTGCAAGGCGTTGAACGGTATGCCGAACCATCGCTGGATGGTTGGGGCGCTGGCCGCGAAACGGATGAGGTGTCAAATAAGGAGCATCGGTTTCCGCCAACAAACGGTCCCGAGGGATCTTCGCGGCGATTTCACGCAGGTCTTGGGCGTTTTTGAAGGTCACCATGCCCGCGAAGCTGATATACATGCCCCAATCCAGGCAGCGTTTCGCCGTCTCCCATCTCCCGCAGAAGGAATGCATGATTCCATTAATGTGATGGTCCCGCTGATAGTGCTCCAGAAGATCGAGAATGTCAGCTTCGCAATCTCGCATGTGAATCACCAAGGGCAAGTTGGATTGAAAGGATAATTCAATGTGCCTGCCGAACCATTCTTTTTGAATTTCAAAAGGGCAGAAGTCCCAGTGTCGATCCAATCCCGTCTCGCCAATTGCCACCACCCGTTCCTGGGTCACAAGATTCAAAATCTCTTCCCAGTCGGAATCGGTCGCGTTTTGACATTCATTTGGATGGATGCCGACCGCCGCATAAACTCTTTCGAACTGTTGGGCAAGCTCCGCACACCGATGACTCGACCTGACGTTAGTGCCAATAGCTGTAATCCCAACAACACCCGCCTGGGATGCTTGTTCAAGATAGTTCTCTAACGAGGAAAAAATCTGATCGTCATCCAAGTGTGCGTGCGTATCAAAGAAAGGCATCGGAATCCGTTATCGTTGCTTCTGAGTTCTTAGAGGACACACAAGTCAATGAACCGATGCCGACTGCCATTTCAGAATCGCAAATCTGACCGTGAAACGATCAACCTGAAAACTGGAGTACGAAATGATTGGCCTACGCCAAAATTGGAATATGAAGCGGCACTAGATCAAACTCAATTCGCCCGATAACCGAATCATCTCCAGATCAACGGGACGTCGCAGCGAGCAGTCTTCGCTCAGATTGTGCCAGTGTTTGACCTCGCGTTCGCCCAACTTCCAACACAAGCAAACTTTTTCGTTCTTGCGTTCCGCGGGAAAGTCGACGAACCCCTCAATAACCGAGTCGGTATTTAGACCAAGGTCCCTGAGTTCGACGATACAGTCTTCGACCGTTTGAGACTTTTGGTCGGTGACTTTTTCAATGGATCGAAGTTCTTTTTTGTAAATATCATTGGAGCGACTGGTCGAATTGCCATCCGTCAGATACTCGAGGCGCTGTCGGGTCTGCTTAACGTCTTCGGCAAGTCGAACGATGTCAGCCGTTATTGGTTGCACCAACGGGAGCATGGAGTTCGCCAATCGAATGGTAAACGTTTTACGAGGGAGTAGTTTCATAATGGCCGACCTTAATAATCACGGATGGTCGTAATCAAGGATGCAAGCTTGCGTTTAATTCAATTATACCTTGCGACTTCATTTGATGAATTGGGTATCAAATAGGATCCCGCCAATTGTGAGTTTTCGCATAAACCTTTTCTGGACACGTCACTTGGGTCGGTTGCCTACCCGTAAGCTTTCACGAAGGGTAAGCAGATCTGATCCAAAAAGGGGTGAAAATAGGGTAAAAAAACGGGTGATACGTTCGGAACCGGCATTTTCACTCAAAAAGCGTTGAAAACACGCGCAGTTTTTATTGACTATCCTTAGGTACTGCGTAGAGTAAATAGGAAGCTCTCGTCGTAAATAGATGTTGTCAAGCCCCCGTATCGGCTTGGGACGGCGACAAATGGGCTTTCGAAAAGCCCTCAGCGGAACAAAGGAATGCGAGAATGTTGGTTCTCTCCCGGAAGAAAAATGAAAGCATCGTCATCAACGACGATATCACGATTGTCGTGGTCGAGATTCGAGGCGATAAGGTTCGACTTGGCGTGGAAGCTCCGAAGGAAGTCCCAGTGCACCGTCGAGAGGTTTACGACGCGATAAAACGATCAGAAATGAATCGAGATTCCGAACAGGCGAATTCCGACGAAAACACGACGGCTTCGTCCGGATCGGATTAAGAATCGTCGGCATCTGGCGTTGATTTGCAATCTCTTCCGAGCGAACTCTTGCATTGAACCATTTGGCTTTACGTCGTTTTCTCCAGGTAGGATTCTGTTTGCCAGTCGACGACCGCCGTTTTTACCATTCGTTGTTACGAATCTGCGAATCTTAAGTTGATACGCTCATCTCTGCCCTTGACGAGCGCCGATCAAAGAGATTAATTTATTGCTTCGCTGAAATTGGGAGAGGGGAGCGGTTCAGACTTTGTCCGTCTCCTTATTTTTCACCACGGCCCCTTCGTCTAGCGGTCTAGGACTCCGGCCTTTCACGCCGGCAACACGGGTTCGAGTCCCGTAGGGGTCACTTTTTGCGCTTTCATGCCTCGGGAGACGCTTGTTTCCCGGGTTTTTTTCATTTCTGCTCTTCTGTGCTGCGTCGTTCTTGGCTGTGACTGCGTCGTCCTGTGCGTCGTCGAGACGATGGTCATTCTTGGCGATCACGGAATCCTCGAACGGGTCCACTTTCAAAGCCTGATCGAAGTCCTGACGGGTCGTTTGGTTGTAGTGCTTCAATGCCGTTTTCATATCGTGACCGAACCAATCAACGATCGTCTCTGAATGCAGTCTTGGCAATCTTGATATCTTTTCTGACGGTCGCTTCGGCTTAACTCTGCTGCCGATATAGCTGGAATCTGAACGCAACCTCTGGTGTCAGATCGGCGATTGTTGGGGTTGTTTCCACTTCGCGGCAGTAGTCACAAAGCTGATTCAGGCTGGCTGGGATCTTCTCGACCGTGGACTTCTCGCAATCGGCCTTTCGCTGGTTGATATACCATTGGAAAAATACTAACGGGGTAGGTCTCTGGGGCGACTCCATCCCTGATTCGATTTGCCGACGGTTGGCAATCAGGGATTCGACTTGCTCGCAAAGTCCCAATGAATCGAGTTTTTGGATCAGGGTCCAGTCGGCCGTTTGAATCCATTCCTGCGATGTCTTATCGGGTTTGATCCGGAGTTTGACCGACGTTTCCAGATCGTCGATTCTGGCTCTGCTTTTGTTAGGTGCCGATTCTTTGATTGAACCGAGATAAACAGCATGCCGTTTGCCGTTGGTAAAGAATTGGCATCGGAAATAGTTTCTACCGTTGCGCATTGTTTTTGATAGACTTGCCATCGTTCAGTCAGCTTCCAAGTAGTTGATTGGACAGGCTGTCGGGTGTTGACGTATCCGGCAGCCACTTACATATATCGTTCGTTGCGATGGATGCAAACTTGGAAATTGTTTTTTTGGAGGTGTCTTGGGTCGCATCGACTAGAGATCGTTTGTTAGACGTGAATCTGTGGAACCGTTTTTCTCCGATTTCCGATTCCAACCACTGGACAGCCGTTGTTTCGGAAACGGCATGTTGGCGGGAGGATCCGGCAAACTTTGGCAGAGCGTTTCGCAGATGGACCGGCGTGATGCCGGGCATCTGTCGAAGACTGCATCGACCGCAATAGCAAGAAAAACCAATTTGGCGAGCCCGAGTTTCTCCTAAAGGAATACGCCCGGTATGCTTCGAATTCTTCAGGTCGCAGTCACCCGCTTGCGTTAAATCATATGCAACACGGCAATGATCTTCGGCTACCGGGTTAAACGTTGACAGAATCGAAAGGCGTCGCATTTTCAAATGAGATTCTATTTCCCAGCCGACCGAAGAGTATCCGAGGGTGATTCGTGAAAAGCCCTCTTGTAGTCCGCCGCAAATTGGCTTGGATGCCAGAAAGCGTATTTGGTTGCCATCTTGGTCACGGAGGTGGCCTCCGGATCGGCACGCAGAAGTTCCGATCGAACTCGGTCCAGACGCCGCCTTTTTACGAATGCTTTCGGCCCCATTCCATGACACTTGCGAAAGGCACGATTCAATGTCGGGACACTGACGCCAACAACGGCAGCGATGTCTGCAATTCGAAGTGGTTTTATCTCCTCGCTTTAATCCAAGAACGAAAGACAGGTTGGCCAATAATGAAGGCGCTCGCAGGGCCGCACCGCGAACGAGCAACTGGAGCGATGGATGCTGCCAACCGAATGATTTTTCGCAGCAGCATTCACGGCCTTGTGGCAAGACTATGAAGACGGGGCTGAACCGGGAATCGAGTTGTTTGCTCTTTGTCCAGGCTATTCGTCGCGGTATCATCCGTGTCGGCTGATCTCACGTGGGGACTCCTGGATAGGAATTGGGCCCCCAGTAGATGGCGCATCATGGTAAACCGATAGACCGACCGGGGCGTCATCGAATTCGATTCTCGATCACTCTTGACTGCCATTGCCAAGGTGACCCAGTGAACTTGGAGGATTGACTCTCGAACCAGCGAACACACGTCTGTTCTCGGCTTTCAAAGATAGTGACAGAAAACAATGGAATCCCAGGCACCCAACAACCAACACAAAGACTCAGCCAATCCCTTCGAACTTCCACATGATGCAATGAAAGCGCTTGGCTATCGGATTGTCGACATGATCGTCGCTCATTTCGAAACGCTTGACCAAAAAAGACCAATCACGCATGCAACTCGGGAGGAAATGGATTGGCTGTTGCAAGAACCGATTCCGGAAATTGGCACGCCGGTCATGGAGGTCCTCGATCACGTTGAGCGGAACATTTTTGAGAACAGTGCTCATCTCGATCATCCGAGATTTTATTCGTTTGTGCCCTCGCCCAACAACATCGTCAGCACGTTTGCCGACGCGTTGGCAACTGGATTCAACCTATTTTCAGGGGCTTGGGTTTCGTCGCCAGGAGCGGCCGAGCTGGAGATGTTGACAACGAACTGGTTGTTGCAATTGTTCGGACTTCCGGTGGTAGAAGGCGGTGGGCTGTTCGTCAGCGGCGGTTCGATGGCCAACCTGACGGCGATGGTCGCGGCCCGCCAGAACATTCTGGGTGAAGATTTTTCAAACGGCGTCGCCTATTGGTCAGACCAAACGCATTCTTCGGTCGAACGGGCAGCTCGAGTCATCGGGCTCCGCAAAGACCAAATCCGCATCATCGCTACCGATTCCGACTTTCGATTACAGTTTGACGTGTTGAAAGCAGCGGTTGAACAAGACGTTGCCGACGGCAAAAGACCATTCCTGATTGTCGCCAACGGCGGAACCACGAATACTGGGGCAGTCGATCCGCTGTACCCGCTGAGCACTCTTTGTCGGCATCACAATATCTGGATGCATATTGATGCGGCGTATGGCGGGGCGGCGATTTTGTGCTCCGCGGGCAAGGCCGCACTTTCCGGCATCGAATTGGCTGACTCGATTACCATTGATCCGCACAAGTGGTTTCATCAGCCGTATGAGATTGGCTGCCTGCTGGTTCGCGACCACAAACGCCTCTCGGGAACTTTTCGCACGCAACCTGTTTATCTGCGAGACTTGGTGGGTGCCGCCGAGGAAGTCAACTTTTACGACCAGGGGATTCAGCTGACACGGCAGTTTCGCGCGTTCAAATTCTACATGTCAATGAAAACGTACGGCATCGGGACGTTTCGAGATTCGGTAGAAGGTGCCATTGAACTGGCTGAACAATTCGATTCGTATTTACAGGAAAAACCCGACTGGGAAGTCATCACCGGGGCGAACCTTGCCGTTATTACGTTTCGCTTTAACCCGGCGGACAATCAAGTGAGCGACGAAGACGTTGACCAAATCAACCAATACCTCTCAGATCAGATCATTGCCGACGGCAAAGCCATGCTGGCCACGACGATTGTCAACGAACGAACGGTGCTGAGAATGTGCTTAATTAATCCACGTACGACGATGGATGATTTGATGGCAACGATCGAATCGCTGGAGAGTTATGCAAAACGGCTGCCTTCGTAGTGTTGGCTTCAATATCTTGCGTGGATCACGGTGTTTATCCGCTAACGTTGTTTTCTAAAGCGGAATCATTCGGTGGATTTCAAGGTCGTCATTCGGCCGGTTTGGCATATCGATTAACAAGGTGAGGGTGAAGTCAATTTAGTGGATTCGATTTTGAACCCTCGAGCCAAAATAAAAGAGACCGCTCCGAAAGAATAACACAACGACCTTGTTGAAGCTTCGAAAAACGGAATGGGAGAAAATGGTTGGAGCGCTTGCCGACGCAATCCAGCGAGTAAGTCGAATCGGAATTCGGCAAGTTTTACGACAATCAATCTGAGAAGATTGCCAGCTCGATCCACATGCATGGATGCGAAGTAAAACTGCGCGGATGGAAAATGGGTGCAGAAAACGCCAACCGCGTCTCGCCACTCTCGTGCTGCGTCATCTAATTGACTTCAGTTATTCATCAAATTGATCACTCTTGGCGGACATTTTTTTTGGGCCGAGCAAAACAGATCGGTTCGGGACCCGTGTTTTTGAATGTTTGCATCGGACCGGTTTGAGCAAAGACGATTGGCACGTCAACTGCAACCTGGTGTAGTGAAAACTGGAGCATCTGCGCTCCAGCTAGATTTGCGACATGCGCGTCGGGGAAGACCTCGGTCATCGTCGCTCCCACCAAACTTTTTGGAGACTTGGATGAAAATAACTTCTTCCTTTTGGTTGATTCGAACAGCAGCAGTGATGATGGTCGCAGCGGCAGCGGTATTTGTTATGTCGCAAGACGCCAACGCGCAATGCGGCTACGGCGGCGGATATGGTGTCGGCTACGTTGGCGGTTATGGAGGCGGCTACGGCGGCGGCGGTTTAACCATTGTCGCTGGCAATCGCGGATACGGATATGGTCGCGGAGTCAGCGTCGGATACTCGTCGTATCGTCCAGTTTATGGCTACGGTCGATCCCACGTTTACTACCGTGGTGGAGGTTACGGAGGCCCTTATGGTCACGGGCATGCCAGGCACCACGGCTATCACGGCGGCCAATACCGTTATCATGGCGGCCACGGCGGACATCGGCGTTGGTAGTCCGTCGCTCTCAGCCAACTTGGACTAATCGATAACACAATTTCTCAGTAAACAGGCCTCCGGAATTTCCCCGGAGGCCTTTTTGATGGTTGTCAATGCTGGCTCGCCAGCAGCCAAGTAGAGACTTTCAGTCTGCGTAACTTCATTGCAGGCGGCCATTTTTCGTATTCGGTAGACTTTGCCTAACTCAAAAATTCTGTGTCTACCGATGAAGTCAATCCATAGCTTTCGCGAAACGTAATGGCTTTCGCATCGTACCTGATGATCTCGCTTCATTACTCGATCAAACGGTTCCTCGTATTCAAATCAGCGGTCGAGGAATGCCTTAAGAGAATCGCGTTTGGGATCGAAGACCGTTTTGCGGTCGTAAACCAATTTCGGCAGCCGTCGGTAATCACCGATAACGTCCCGATAGTCGAAGACTCGGCATTTCGTGCCGGTTGGCAATGCGTCGGCGATCGCTTGTCGCCACTGTTGGGTGCGCGGGCTCTCTTGTTTGACGATCAGGACGAACCCCATCGGGATTTGTGGGATCGAGGCTTTGGCTGTGGTTACCGGAGCGGCAACCGACGTGGCCGTTGGAGCCGGAGACGTTGAAACGACAAGCGGTGTTGGAGATGGATTGACCGGCGTCCGAGACGACTCTGCCGAAGCTGGAACTGGTCGGGTCGCGCGTGGTTGGTACATCGGCGTGGCCAGTCTGTTGGGGCGATAGATCAGCAAGCCGAAACTCGGCGGGCACCCGGCAGGGCCTCATTGACCGTACAGCGGTCCGGCGAAGATGAGCATTGCCAGGATGGCGAATAAACTGCGCATTGATTCACGCTTGATGTGTAGAAGTTTTGAGCATGTCAATCGGAATTTCCGAGCTTAAACTACGCAGACCCAAATAGAAAGCTGTTTTCTTTGATCCCGATGACTTACCAAGTTCTGACGCACCAAAATCGTCGCGGCTGAGACTGAAAAAATGGCCAATCCGAGCAAATGATTACTCGTTGTATGGGCGCCGGCGAAATCACCAGGGCGGACGCCGAAGAATAAACGGGTCAAAGAATAAAAACGGGTCAGGCTACATATTGACAGGAAGCGGGTGTTCGTTCAACTCTCGGCGATGGCCCGAAGACCCTGCATCTCGGCAGGCAATGTTTGTTACCAAGTTGTCGCAGTAAGTTCCAGTGGCAATCACGGCGACGAAGGTGGGCAAGTTCGTGAATCAATACGTTTCGCATCGACAGGCAAAAGTCGTCATCAGGCAGCAAGATCACCGGCTTTCGCAACCCTGCCAAGCATGGGCTGGGCAGAAACGGGCTGCGGCATATATTGGGCGCAGTGACCTTCATCAGTCGCGATAATTCATAGCACTCGTTTGCGATTTCTGTGTCGACTTGAATTGCGCTGCGTCGCAAGTGGACCAGTTTCCACCACGCCACACAAAGCCGCACCAACATGATCGAAGCAACCAACAGCCAAATTACAACTGCCCCGATTGCGACTGCACCCAACCGTTGAATCGACAGTGTTGAGACTAGCTTTGCATCAGATGCGGCGACGATGGGAACGACGATCGCCTGCTCGTGAACTCTTTCTGGTGTTTCAAGTCCCATCGTAGACATGCGATTGGGAGTCAAAAGAACCAACCTCTTTAGACGGCAATTCGGTTGCCATGTCGAAAGTCGAAATCGGATTCTTGACCGTACCCAACTCCCCATTTGTGGTGGCGTCCGTGGTGTCGGTGCTAACCATGCTGGCTGCAAACCCGGATACTTGTGACGGTTCGATATCGGCTGACGGTTGCTCAATCAGTTGATAAGCCCAGTCGTCGGAAAGCACGATGGAAAAGCCGGAGAATCCAGCTGCGGACAGACCCCATGTCGCCAACGGGCAGACCAACGCGGCTGCCAAAGTGGTTCGATACACCAACGATTGCACTGCCGAACCACGCGAGCGAAGCAGCCTGCCCAAGAAAAGGCCGATTGCGATCAGCAAAGTCGATTGAATGAACCAGTGCGCGGTAAACTCGCAGACTACCGTTGCGATGTTCAACAGAGTCAATTGGGTTTCGATTTCAAACGGATTCGTGATACTAATACTGAAGCGATCCGCGTAATTTCCAACGTCCCGGAGTACCGGCTAGCGCACCCTTCATTGACGAATGTGGCGAAGCCCAATCAAAATGGCCCATCATGACCTTTTTGCATCACCTACTGAGACTTCTGTTAGCATTGGTGTTTCTGGTTTCGGGGTCCGTCAAGCTTGTTAACATGGCGAAGTTTGCCGAAAGCGTTGGTGACTTCGGGCTGGTGCCGGACTGGTTCGTGCTGACCACCGCTTGGTTGGTCGTTCTTTCCGAATTGGTAATTGGAGCAAGCCTGGCTTTCAACCTCCGCGGGAGCCTGGCGGGAGTTTTGGTTTTGCTGGGTCTTTTCGTCGGCGTATTGATCTATGGAATTGTGTTGGGGCTTGACATCCAGTGTGGTTGTTTTGGCCCCGGATTTCACGTTAGCTTGCAGACTCAACTATTCATTGATTTAGGACTGGTCATTCTTGTGGGTGCCGTCTACCGGAGCAGAGCATCATGGCGAATCAAACAATCGGCAGTTTCCCCGGGCAACGGGGCCATCAACGCATGACGACTTCCCATTCCACAAGCCCCCGATGGGTCAACGTGCGTTCCGTTACCTGCCTATTGTTGGCATCCTTGCCCGGGATCGTCGGCTGCGGAACCAACCGATTTCAGCAGGAACTGAAAATCGAGGAGGCCGCTGTCAAACTGACCAATGAGACGGTCCAGGGAAATTATCCCCTGATTGCGACCGCAGAGTTGAAGGCGTTGCTGGACAGCGGGGAAACGATCCTATTGGTGGATACCATGCCCACGGTCCCAAGTTACAACAAAGGTCACATTCCCGGGGCCGTGAATTTCGTATTTCCCAAAGTGGTGATTGATGAGTGGAATGAATCGTCGATGGGCGAGCAGACGATCGAGGAATACGAAGCCTTTCTGGGGGAAGACAAGGATCGAAAGATCGTTTTCTATTGCGGTTATGTCAAATGCCCGAGGAGTCATAACGGCGCTGTTTTTGCAAAGGAGCTGGGTTACACCAACGTCTTGCGCTACCCGGGAGGGATCGACGCCTGGCGCGGAGCGGGATACGAACTGGTAGCCAATTAATCGACATTGGTTGAAGACATGAATCGATACAGATTGTTGTGCTCAATGGGTTGTGTCATTGGGGCGGCGGTTGGCAGTTTTGGATTTGCAGAACAATCACTCTTTGAGCGGCAACTTTCTGTCGCAAAACTCGCCAAGGTTTTGAACGATGATGACTGGATGGTTGTCGATGCCCGATCCACGGAAGTCTACAACGGTTGGGCGTTGGACAACCTAGACTTCGGCGGACCACGTTGATAATTTTTCACGTGAAAGCAAATCATCGACTTTACTTCCTGAGCCATTAACTCGGAGGAACAAAATAGCGGCCCAATTCGAGCGGAAGACTTCCAGAAACGGAAGACACTTCTTCAATCTGCTTGCGACCAACGGAGAGACAATCTTGACAACTCAGATGTACTCGTCCAAAGCGGGAGCACACAAACCACTCATTGTGTTCGTGGTGAATCTCACCGCCGCCAGCGACGTGCGGCCAAACTGGTCGTTAACGGCTCCAACAAAATACTGGCGATCCGAAGAAAATCACTGTGGGGCAAGCCAACAGTGCCACTGGTTCGAATAAGTCTTAAAAAAAAGAGTATTAATAATTTTGCCCGGAGAGCATGGGTCACCTGGAAAACTCTGGCTCGAAAACGCCCTTGGTGTGTATCGGCGCTGCCGGCAGCTTCCACCCGGTTTGCCCGTTGGGAATGACCCCGCCGAACCCAAGCCTCTCCCCGAAAGAGCGAATCGATTCCATGAAAGATCAAATTCTCGACTTTGTCGTTAAATATCCCATCGTCCTGTTACTACTTCCGCTCCTGGTGGGTTTTACATTTTACTGGCGCTATCAACGCATGAAACGAAGAGTGGGTCACATCGACGACGCAAAATCCAAGTCCATGCTCGTGATTGGATTCATCGGAGCGGCGATTGTCATCGCGATTTGGCTCGCCTACTCTTGATCGCGTGTGGCTTCTTGAACAGCCGCCATCACTGGGTCGCATTGCGCCCCATGCAGCAAAGGGTTGAGTAGATGACACAAGCGGAACACCTTGGGCCACAGCGGTTTGCTCCACTCGCGATGACTCGAAATTAAAAAAATGCGTGCGGTCAAAGGGTGAAGACAAAGTCTCGTGACTTTTCTTGACATTCTCGTTAATTGGACCTGTCCCCGTTTTGTCCCCCGGACATCGGATTGACGGCAGTTCAGATTCTGATGAAGGTCTAACGGAATAACAAACATACGATAATTAACTCGTCCAGAAATCGACCGTTTGTCGAATGCCAAATTGGCTCAGGGCCCAAATCGTCGCCCTTGACCGGTCCCAGACCGCGAGGCCGATTTGGGCACTTTTTCCATCCCCGGCAAAACGAAAGTTTTCTGGCTTGAGACTTGGTGGCAAACCTCCGCATGAATTTGCACCCAACGAAATTGGCGTTTCGGAAAACTTGTGATGAATCGTATATAATTCGACGCAGAAAAGAGATGAAAACTTGCGAGCGGTGCACACTAATAACTGTTCGTTGAATTGAGAAGGGTCAATCGACCGAAAGTAGAACAAACAACTTGGGTGAGCAATGACTGATTGCCACATTTTTTCTGCCGCCGCCATTTCAATTCTCTTCAGCTCGCTGGCTCCTGCGCAAGAAGAAATAGCAGTTGCCCAACTTCAGCAACCGGTCATGACCGTGGATTTTGACGGCAAGCCATTTCCCGGCGGATTGCGTTTTTCGGCCGATGGCTCAAGACTCTGGACAGACCGACTTGAGGTGTGGAGCGTGAGTGATGGCCAGCGGGTGGACTCTTCGCAATTCAACCGATTTAAAAAATCTCGTCAGATTATCGATCTGGTCGCGAACAACGAATCCATGTTAATCGCGACACCCAAATCGGGAGAACTGCTGTTCTGGGATCAAAACAATGGGTTACGACGGCGAGTCTTGAAACAGACCGGCAATCTCGTGGCGGCCAGGTATATCGACCAAGGTAAGCGTTTCGCCCTTGTGTTTTCCAAGCCACCGTCAGTCTACTACGGGAATGTCGACTCGGACGAGAACGACTCGACCGTACCTTTGGCACCTGAGGCTTTCAAATGTACGATCTCACCCGATGGCAATTTGGTAGCCGTGAGAAATAATCGCGACATCGAAATTTGGGATGTGGAGAAAGGCGGTATCCGCACGAAATTGAAACACGAGCATCAACTGTTTTCATTCACATTCAGCCACGACGGTCGATGGATTGCGACAGGTACTTCCAATGACAATATGGTACGCCTGTTTGACACCTCGCAAGGTGTACTGGAGTGCGAACTCAAGGCCCACACCAAGGGTACTATCTTCTTAAGCAGCGCGGTTTATTCGCTGGCGTTTGCGCCGAACGGCAAATGGCTTGCTTCTGGAGGCCATGACGGCCGGGTTGTTGTTTGGGACTTGGCAAATCGCAAACCTCGATGGCAGACTCAAATCGAAGGCCCTCCCATTGTGTGCTCACTGGCTTTTTCACCGGACTCCCGTTTACTTGCTGGTAGCTTTGAAAACGCAGGTGCAAAACGTGGCATTCGGGTTTGGAATGTCTCGGGCGACGCCGATTAGCAATGGATGCCGCGAGCAATGTGAAGAAGGAGGGAATCCTTAAAGGACAGGCATCTAAGGTATTTCCAAGGCTAAAACGGAACATTGTTTCTCGGTGGAAGTTACACGGATGAACCCAACCATCCCGCGCCACCCCCCCCCCCCCCCTCCCCTTCTCTTTTTTCTTATTCGACACCCTCGATTTCCTTGAGTAACTGGGAGAAGCTTGTGTAACCGTAATAACCTTCGTTGAATCCAGGATGCACACGGCGAACTGCCTGCTTGAGCGCCGAGCCCCAAACATCGTCGTAGTCCTGCTCAACGGACTGCAACACTTCCAGAAGTTGACCGATGGCTTCCTGCTTTTTGTCTTCTTTTGTCTTTCCCTTCTTCGGTGCGCGCCGACTCTGCGTTGCCACTCGAATCAAGTCATCGTAGTAGATAAACTCATCGCAATTGGCGATCAGCAGATCGGACGTGGAACTCTTGACTCCGCAGCCGATGACGCGCTTGTTGTTCTCCTTGAGTTTGGAAACAAGCGGCGAGAAATCACTGTCGCCGGAAATCAAGGCGAAGGCATCAATGTGCTGCTTCGAGTAGCAGAGATCGAGCGCATCCACAACCATCCGAATGTCCGCACTGTTCTTGCCGCTCATCTTGCTCTGCGGAATGTCGATCATTTCGATTCCTTGGGCGTGAAACTCGCGTACCTCGTCGGCGTAATTCCGCCAATCACAGTAGGCTCGTTTGTAAACGATACGGCCTTTTTCCAGCAACCGCTTGAGGACCAACCGAATCTCAAAATTGCCCGACTTCATATGCCGGACGCCGATCGCCAGATTCTCAAAATCCACGAATACGGCGATCAGTGGCTCTGCTGACATCAGTGACGTGCCTCTCGTGCAAAGGATAATTGCAACAAAAACCTACCATCCTCACCGACCACCGCTTTCCTACCGGCGGATAAAAATCAATGCCCACATTTTCCCGTACCGCGACATAATCAGGCTAGGGGTTCGAGTTGGATGCAGAATCAGAAGACCGATTTATTAAAGAATGGCGGGAGTCCAACGAGGTCAACCAGACGCCAATCCTCACGGGTTTTTTGGCGAGCTCGCTCGCGATTGGCCAGACGCTCTTGCCAATACAGATAATCGTCAAGCCCAGGACCGGGCCTGACAGGTTTAGCCATCGCTTGATTCCTTAGAATTCAGAAAAGAAATCTCAGGCTACCAAAGCCGTCAAGTATGGTTTCACCGGACGCTTACCCCGGAAGCCCGAGGTCCATTGGCTAGTTGTTCAAGTCCCGTAGGGGGCATTTTGTGCTTGTTCATGCCTCGGGATTCGCTGTTTTCCCGGGGTTTTTCGTTTTGGCTCCCCGAGTCTTCTCTCGAAGCGGCCGCCACTTTTTCTGTTCAGCTCTTTGGCTTAAGTCGATAAAGAAACCGATCGCTGCGAAGTAAAACGGCTCCTCCCGGAAGCGGCACGGGGGAGGCGTTGAAAACCGAGTCATCCCCCGCCATCGTCGTATGCGCCATCAATTCAAACGCGGGTTTTGCTGGGACCACGTAAATACCGTCTTCGCGGCTTACGTAGTACAAACGCCCGTTGGCCAACAGCGGGGAGGCATAGATCTTGTCCGGTTTGGGATCGAGCCGCTGCTCGTACATGATTTCGCCAGTTTCTGCATTGGCACAATAAAGGATGCCATTTTTTTCTTTGGCCCAATACAGATGGCCGTCGTGATAGATGGGGGATGAAACATTGGAGCCCTTTGCGGTCTCCCAAATTCTGTGCGAATTCGTCACGTCGCCGGTGCCACCTGAGCGGATCGCCATGATTTTGCTTTTCCTGCCTCCGCCGGCATAAACAATGCCGTTCTCGACCGTGATGTGTGGGCAGATGTAGTCCTTCACTCCCTCACAACTCCAAAGTGGCTCACCTGAGCTGGGGGCAAACGCCAGCACCTTGCCCTTGATGGAAACCGCCAACTCGTCCGCGCCGCTTAGCCCTTCGTAGATCACCGGCGTGTTCCAGGATTCCTCGATTCCGGGTTGTCGCCACACTTCGCTACCATCGGATTTTTTCAGGGCAATCAAATCACCGCTTTCGACACTGGCGTTAATGATTACCAAATCTTTGTGGAGCACGGGTGAATTGCCGGCGCCGAATGGATGGGTTCCCGATCCGCAATCGGTTCGCCAAAGCTCTTCTCCTTCGTGGCTAAATGCCAATACGCCGGTTGCACCGAAGGCGACGTAGATCCCCGTTTCGTCCACGGCGGGGGTACTCGAGGCGTAACCGTGCAAACCGACGCCCCAATTGTTGAATTGATTTTTGTCAGACGCTGCCGGGACGGCTTTCTTCCACAACACGTTCCCGTCTGTCGCGTTGATACAAATCAGGTGACGGACGAGGTTGCCAGGCTCGCCCGGAGATTTTTGTTCGATGCCATAGCCCGTGTAAGCGGTCAGGTAAATGCGATCACCAAGCACGACCGGGCAGGATCCGCCCCGACCGGGTAGTTCCGTCTTCCAAGCAACGTTTTCCGCCACCCAACGTTCGGGCACATTTTTTTCCGATGTTCGTCCAAAATCCGAACCACGAAACTGAGTCCAGTCTTCCGCTCTGGAAACGGACGCAACCAGCAGCACGGCCAGGCTGAAACCAGTAATCATCCGGATTTTTGTTTTGCTGCACATCGTTTTTCCTCCAACTCATGGGCGACTTGGCAATCGGCCAGGATGGCCGGATGCGCCGTCTTCATCGTACCCAACCGCCAACTTTGCCGCCAGTCGGACGATAACCTTTTACTTTCTGGGACATGCCAACAGCGACAGATTTGGGATGCGGTTGTCGGCTTGCGAACGGTTGGGCTCCTGGTGATTACCTGGACCAGAGCCACCCTATACCTGCCGCTCCTGTTTCGGGTAAGGTCTCAGGCCGAGAAGCATCTCCGCTCTCTCGGTGAGCGGTTTGGTAGCGAGATTTTTGTCGGTGTACTCCGCGAGGTGGCTGACGACAATCGCGTAGACGGCCTGACGGTCTTGACTCGTGTCGATCTCCACACACTTATTCTTACTCTTGAAGAACTCAACGGTAGGCAAAGCCTCCGCTTTAAAGGTGTCGAATCTCAGCTTCATCGTTTCAACATTGTCGTCACTTCTGCCAGAGTACTTGGCACGGCCCAAGATACGCTTCTCGAGAACAGCGTAGGGGCATTCAAAGTACAGCATTTTTGGAAGTTCAGTTTCCCGTCCGAAGATCTCGTACCATCCTTCCAAATTGTTTAGGGAACGAGGGAAACCATCGAGCAGGAAGTTGTTCCTTCCTGTCGTTCGAGTAACGGTCTCCATTGCGTTTTTGAGCAGTGTCACAACGATTTCGTTAGGAACCAACTTTCCAGCCGCAATGAACCCTTCGATGGTGGTGGCGGTCGGCCCTCCAGCCTGACGCTCGGCGCGGCAGAGATCGCCCGTGGATAAGTGAGTCCAGCCGAGTTGAGACTCGGCAAGTTCACACATGGTTCCCTTTCCGGCACCGGGTCCTCCGAGAACGAAAATGACGTTAGGCTCGGGGCAAGGCTGTCTCGGGTCGTAGTGGTGGATCACGACCTTGGGGGCAGGTGCGACTCCCTTTTTGTAGACGTGCCATTCTCTGTCCATCGGCGGCATGTCATCTTCGCATGTAATATCGTAGGCAAGGTGACCATCGAGGCGGGAGATTCTCCAGGATTTGTAGCTGTTGGAGTATGAGAGAGCTGGGCTTCTGGCAGCTTTGCCATCGGCACGGTCCCACGCCATCTTGCCGTTCCAATAGCCGAGACTTGATACGGTTCCCGATTCAGACTTGGCGGGGGGAGCCGTGGAAGGAACGAAGAGACCATCGACTTCGGGAAGACCCGCTCCAGACACTTCAATAAAGAAAGTGTTGGGTTTGAGTTCGTTTGTTTCGACCATCATATCCTTTGCCGACAATTGACTACTTTGGAGCTATCGTTGGCCCAGATCTTAAACTCTGAGCCAGACATTGTCGCGACCTGCCGAACACATAAGAGTCGATTTTGCCTGCTATTAAAGGTTCCTTGAGTGGGATACTTCGAAAACGACAAGTTGATTAAACGGCGGGGGCTTGGTGGTCTTCCTTAATCGGCGTCAATCAGCCGTCGATAAAGACGCTCAATCGACTACGGTCGTTTTTCGAATCGAACAAACATCGTACGGGAATTTGGCGACGGCCAACCGACCCAGAGTCAAACGCTCATTGGTTGTTCTGCCCCGCCACTAGGTGCGGACTGGCAATGGCAAGCCTGTGATTCTCTTAAATTGGACCTGTCCCTGTTTTTTCTTGGTTGCCGAGGTCATCCGTTTTGAAAAAGCTTTCGAGCACGCCCGTAGTTCCACTTCATACGACGTCGCAAAAATATTAGCAATCATGGCCGAAACGTGAGAGCGGTTACTTCTGTGACACGTCAGAAACGGCAAAAAGGTTGGCGATCGTCGTCGGCCGGTTGAAAAAATGCCAAATCGATAGAAACTGTCAACTGGTTGGGAAAAATCGGAGGCGTTCAAGGACGGCATGAAATGTCGCAATACATCGGGATCTTGACAAGCGGAGGTGACTGCCCGGGACTGAATGCGGCCATTCGTGGCGTCGGCAAGGCCGGGCTCGACATTTTTGGCATGGAGATTGTCGGTTTTCGAGACGGCTTTCGAGGTCTGGCGCAAGACCGGACTCTGCGCATCGAAACGGATCTTCTTTCCGACATCTTAACGGATGGCGGCACAATCCTCGGCACCAGCCGTGACAAGCCCCACAAGATGAATATTGGCGGCAAAGTGCAGGACATGACCGATGCCGTCGTGGAGACTTACAACCGCCATCAGCTGGACGCTCTGATCTGTCTGGGCGGCGGCGGAACGCAGAAGAACGCCATCCGGTTAAAAAAGGCCGGTTTGAATGTCATCACGCTGCCCAAGACGATTGACAATGATGTCGCGCGAACTGACACCAGTTTCGGCTTCGACACGGCGATGGGCATTGTCACAGAAGCCATCGATCGTCTGCACTCGACTGCGACCAGTCATCACCGCATTATTGTCGTCGAGATCATGGGGCACCGCGCGGGTTGGCTGGCATTGGGAGCTGGAATCGCAGGCGGCGCCGACGTGATTCTCATTCCCGAGATCCCGTACTCACTGGACGTCGTCACCAGTGCGATTCGCGCGCGGGCGCGCAAGGGAAAACGGTTCAGCATCGTGGCCGTAGCCGAAGGTGCCATGACGAGGGAACAAGCCAGCAAGGTCAAGGCGCTCGTGAAACGAAAGGAAAACGCCGACTCTAAATCCGACAAGAAGAAGTCGTCGGCCGAACTCAACCGCTTTCATGAGCAGCATCTGGATCATACGCTCCGCCTGACGCAAGATCTAGAAGAACAAACTGGCCTTGAGTCGCGATTGACCATCTTGGGACATGTGCAGCGTGGCGGAACTCCGTCCGCTGCCGATCGATTGCTTGCCACCAGGCTGGGCACGGCCGCGGCAGAGCTGATCAACGATCGGGTCTTCGGCGTCATGGTGGCCGCGCGCGGAGAAGGTGTCGAACCTGTTCTTTTGGAAGAAGTCGCTGGCAAGAAAAAACTGGTTCCTCTCGACCACCCCTGGGTCGCGTCGGCACGGCATGTGGGAACTTGTCTCGGGGAATGAGAGAAAAAAGTGTGGTGAACAAAAGCGATCGGCTGGTTCACTTGACGATTTGAATGGGAGCACCCGCAAAAACGCGGCCTGTACGCTTCAATCCAGCCGTCGCGACGCCACCACGATTCCGTCTTCGTCGCTATAAAGCCAGTCACCCGGCTGAAACAACACGCAACCGAAGGACACCGGGATTTCGACCTGGCCGATCCTCAACTTGCTGCTTTTTCTGGGATTGGTGCCGAGCGCCTTAACAGCGAAGTCCATCGTGTCGATGATCTGCGAGTCGCGTATCGCGCCGTGGATGATCACGCCGCTCCAGCCATGGCTGTGACCAAGCTCGGCCAGTCGATCACCGAGCAACGCAGTACGCAGCGAGCCGTGGCCGTCGACGACCAGCACGCCGCCTGACGAGTCCTGGGAAAGGCTTTCTCGGACCAGCAGGTTGTCTTCCAGGCAGAGTACCGTGGAGATGGGGCCACAAAAGCGCTTGCGCTGGCCAAAGGAGCGAAATTGGAGTTCGCAGCTTTGGAGTTCATCGGCATAGGCGTCGATCAAATCGGCAGTTGCTTTCATGGGTTGAGTCCCTTATGGAGCCTACGTCATCACAGATTTTCGGTTGGACTGATAGAGATCCTAATCTTCAAACCGACCGGAACTTAAGTCAATGGCCTACAAGAGTGGGCGAAAGTTGGGTCGTTGTCAAAAATAGGGAATGTGAATGTCGGTAATCAAGAAAGTCGCTATGAAAATCATTAGCGCGTACGACATTGCCTTTTCCCAGGACGCTTCCTGGTTGCCATGAAACACAAAATCCACTTTCCTGTTATTATTGAAACATCACCGGTTACCTCCGTGACTTCGTTTGTCCTGGTGCTTTCCATTTAAGCCGCAACGGAAGCTGATATGCTCAAACTCAACTCAATGCTGCAATTGTCGAAATTGTTCTTGCCAATCGCGCTGATCACTTGTTGCTTGGAACCTGCACCTCGTCCGCAGCCGCTTGTGGTGTTTCTCGTACGTCACGCTGAGAAGGTTGATGCATCCGAAGAATCGCAGCTCTCACCTGCTGGAAACGCGCGAGCAGAAGTGCTGGCCACAACTCTGCACGATGCTGATATTGAATTTGTCCACAGCACCGACTTCATCCGTACGCGGAAAACGGCATTGCCGGTCGCGACCAAGTGCGGCGTGAAAGTCGATCTCTACGAGGCCGGGGACTTGCCCGCTTTTGTTGAACAACTGAAAAGCAGCGGCGGCCGACACTTGGTCGTTGGCCATAGCAATACGACGCCGAAGCTCGTCGAACTGCTCGGTGGTGAGCCCGGCTCAAAGATCGAAGAAAAGGAGTATGATCGACTGTACATCGTCACGATCGGCTCGGACGGTGTTGCTAGTACAGTACTTATTCGATTTGGAGATGCCTTCGTTCGCGAGGCTGGCAAATAAGCAACGGCTGATTCAGTAACTATGGCGGTGGCACGAAATTTTGGAGGAGCAACCAGGAAATGGGTCGCCTATTCTTTACACTCTTGATCCTGGCTGCGATGGTCTGTCCCGCGTTTGGCTTCCAGGCTGACTCGAAAGCAATACTCCGGCAGGACGAACCTCAACTCCGAGTCGGGAACGCGCAAAGCGAAGAAGCCGCCAAGCTTGAACTCCGCGAAGTCATGGATCGGGTAAAAGATAAACAGGCCTGGGAACAACGCGCGACAAAAATTCGAGCCGGGATACTCACAGGAGCGAAGCTGGAAACGCTCCCTGAACGCACTCCGCTGAATCCAATCTATCAAGCTCGGCGGACGTACGACGGTTACACCGCCGAAAACGTGGCGATCGAAAGCTCACCTGGGTTCTATGTCACGGGGACCCTTTATCGCCCAACTGACTTCGATGGCAAACTGGCAGGAATCCTTTCGGCACATGGACACGGAGGTCGGTTTCATGAGAATCGGCAGAAACGCTGCGCCGTCTTGGCCAAAATGGGAGCGGTTGTCTATCACTACGACATGATGGGATATGGCGATTCGAAAGCTGTCGGCTGGGACCATCGCCAGACACCCGAAATCCTTCGGTTGCAGACCTGGAACAGCATACGAGCGCTCGACTTCCTGGAATCAATGGATGATGTTGATCCCAAGCGGTTGGCCATCACTGGATGCTCGGGCGGCGCGACTCAAACTTTCCTGCTGACCGCCGTGGATGAACGGATCGCGGTTTCGGTTCCCGTGTGCCAGGTTTCGGCACATTTCTTTGGCGGATGTGTCTGTGAAAGCGGGATGCCCATTCACTGGAGCGAAGATCACAAGACGACGAACCCGGAGATTGCAGCCTTGGCGGCACCGCGACCGCAACTGCTGGTTTCCAACGGCAAGGATTGGACAAAGAACACTCGCGAGGTGGAATACCCGTTTGTCAAATACATCTACGGATTATATGGCAAGCCGGAGTTCGTCGAGAACGCTCACTTTGAAGACGAGGGTCATGATTACGGGCCGTCCAAACGGATGGCGGTGTATCCGTTTCTCGCCAAACATTTGGGCCTCGATTTGGGACGAGTCAGCATCGCTGGTGAAATCGACGAGTCGTTTGTCACGGTCGAGCCCCAGGAGCAGATGATGGTTTTCGGCGGCCAATATCCTGAGAATGCCGTGCCGCCAAACACGCCGCTACCCCCAACAAAAAAATAGACCAGAATCGGGGACAGGTCCAAATCGGGGACAGGTCCAATTTTCTTCTTTGGCTTTCCAGGCCAAAAACGGGAGCAGGTCTGGCTAAAACGTTTCTCCTTGGTTCTTCTGTGGTCGTAAAATCCAGTGAGCAATCTGGAGACAATTAATTGGGTGGTTTGGTTTCGCCAGCCCCCGGTTTCGGCATTTGAGTAATTCAAGGGACAATCGGCAAAAAAAACTGCCAACCATCGATCAAGTCAAGTTGGCCCTCAAAACGATTGGTTTCGTTCGAAGTGATTGAAGCAATCCCGCTGCCAGTTGGAATATCTTTCCTGTAAACTGACGCATTCTCAGAAATTTCCGTCCGAGTTTCATTTCGCTGGAGACTGCATGAGTCCCATCAGTGGAGTGCGACGCAAATTCCAGGCTTTGACGAGAGCGAAAAGCCGAATACAAAAAGCAGGGGACTGTCGACGTTGCCTTTGCTCATTTGCCTTTTGGTTGTAGTACCTTCTGGTCCTGCCGCAATGCTTTGTGCGTCCCAAGACGGTTCCGATGCGACCGAATCGATTGAAGACAGTCCGTATGTCTTAGCCGCTTTGCAGCGGGCGGACACTTCCAGCCCTCGTGCGACGCTGCGGAGTTTTATTGAACTGACAAACACGCTTTATGACGAGATCAATTCCAGCGGCTATTTCGATCGTGAATCGCCCCTATACCGCCCTTTGGAAAGGGCCATTTTGGACTGCCTCGATGATTCTGAAATACCAGCCTTTGCCCGCGAACAGATGGCCGGCGAGGTGGCCATCTGTCTAAAAAGAAATTTTGGATCGAGTTGAGATACCGGACTGGAACGAGATTCCTGGCAAGCAGAAGATTGCAGATGCGGAAGACCCTGCCGATTTCGGCCGATGGCAAATCCCCGGGACCCGCATCACGATTGCCAAAGTTACTGAGGGGCCACGTATTTATGAATACCTTTTTCAGCCGGCACGGTCGAACGGACCCACGCAGTACTACGAAGATGTCAAGTTGCATCCCTACCGTACGACCGGACCGCCTATCTCCGAGGGGTTCTATCATTCGTATTTTTCTGCGCCTGGTCATCTGGCGATCGTAGCCATCGTTGACCTGCTGCCTGAATGGGCGAAACACCGAATGGTTTTCGGCGTAATTTTTTGGAAATGGCTGGGTGTTTTTTGCGCGTGTTCGTGGCGACTATTTCTCTCTACTTGATATTCAGCCTGCAACGCGCGGCTGTAAAAAGGGTGAGCCAACGGCGCTTCCTTGGTAATGCATTGACTTTCGTGATACCGCTTGCCGCCATTCTGATCCCCTTGGGATTTAAGGATTTTATCAGTCATTACATCGTGTTACGCGGCATCCCCCTGTATTTGCTCAGTTTCGCCGCCAATGTTGTCGCCATCCTCGCTGGCAGCATTTGCGTTGGCCAACCGGATCGCTGAAATCCTGATTACGGCTCCTCACATTCATCGTGAGGGCTTGGATGCTCAGTTGATTCGTATTGTCTGCAAGATTTTCGGACTTGCCATCGCCGTCGTTATCTTTCTATTGGGGGGACAGTATTTGGGAATTCCGTTTACGACGCTTTTAGCAAGTGCGGGAGTGGGTGGATTTGCGGTCGCCTTGGCCGAGCAAGATACACTGAAAACAGTATTCGGAACGCTTATGTTGATGGGCGACAAGCCTTTTCGAAGCGGTGACCGGATCGTGTTTGGTAAGTACGACGGAATTGTGGAGGAGATTGGATTGCGGTCCACCCGGATCCACCTGCTTACTGGTCACCAAGCAACCATTCCCAACGACGAACTGGCCCGTTGCGATATTGAGAATATCGGCCGGCGTCCGCATTTACGTCGACTGGCAGATGTCAAATTACCGCTGGAAACTCCCCGGCAGAAAATCAGGGAAGCAGTCGAGATCATCCGAACCGCGCTTAAGGATCATGAAGGGATGGATCCAGATAGACCTCCAAGAGTCTTTTTTAACGAGTTCAACGAGGACTCGTTCAAATATCCGCATGATGTACTGGTACACGCCGCCCAACTATTGGGACTACATGGCCTTTAGTGAAAGATTGAACATTGAGATATTTGAAAAGTTTGATCAGGCGAATATCAAATTCTTGCTGCCGATGAAAATTCGACAAATGACCGCCGACTCATTACCTGGCGATCTTGATCTAAGTTGAACTCCGTTGGGACCCGAAACCACGACGGTCGTTTCCATGAAAGGTGCAAAAACAGTTTCCTGAAATGTTCCAAGTTGTCGAGCTGACCTTTGGCACCCGCAAAACCAAGTGCCGTTTTGC
The DNA here is from genome assembly GCA_942492215.1 of Pirellulaceae bacterium. Lineage (GTDB taxonomy): Bacteria > Planctomycetota > Planctomycetia > Pirellulales > Pirellulaceae > Mariniblastus. Next base: position 10,980 of record CALODY010000027.1, on the reverse strand, counting down.
CGGAAGGGGCCTATTTGCTGTCGCATGGACGAATCGAGCTTTTTTGGAATCGGTCCAAATTGACATGCTACGCAGTACGTCAATAAATGGACCTGTCCCCGTTTGTTCTGTCCCCGTTTTTTTCCGTTTTCTAGTACGGCCCGACGATCTTCCGTAACCGAGGTCGGCAAAATAGTGAAGGAACAGGGACAGGTCCAGTTTATCGTTTCTTTGGCCTTCCAGGCGGTCGCAACGTAGCCGTCAGCCCCAGTCGAATTGCCGTCTTTTCAGTCCACTGAGGGCTACCATAAGGTGTTCCTTTAACGCAACTCTTTCTCAAAGCGGTTAACTCAGCTTCGGTTTCAGCCTCGTTAACGTACTGTAACCACTTGCGCGGACGAGATAGAGGCCATTCGGAGATCATCGCGCGATGCTCAGCGGTTCCGTATTGACGAATCCAGAGACTGCCGTAGGCCCAGTCCTCAGCGCGTTTTACCAAGTTGGCTCGCAAAGCGTTGCGTTCCACGTAACGATTGACTTGGTAGAAGTAATCATCCGTTTCAACAGGAAACGATTTGAAACGGCCTTGGTAAAGATGCCCATACCCGACCGTATTGTGGTCCTTTTGATAGCGGGTTACGTGCGTTACGGTCAGGCGCTGCATGAAGCGCCCCAGGTCACCATCGTTTTCTGGCCACAGAACAAAATGCCAGTGATTCTTCATGATGCAGTAGCTTAGAATTCGCATCGGCCGTTTTTCCAGCGTTTCGCGAATTACTCGCTCAAAGGCCAAATAATCGGCGTCTCGGAGGAATAAGTCGTTTTTACCCACGCCACGGTTGATGACATGGTAAACCATTCCTCCGGGCGCGTTGCGTGCTGTTCTGGGCATCCATCCAGCTTAACAATGCTACGCAGTTTGTCAATAACTGGACCTGTCCCCGTTTTCCCTTGAACGAATCTGGTCGAGTAGTCCCCGGATTGCAGGGCGGTTTTTCAATTCGTCGAATACTTTTTTCGAATCGAATTCTGCGACTTGCCATGCTTTCGAAAAATAGCCTTGCTGGAAGGCCTTGTGAATCCACTGACTGGCGGATTCCCAGTCGTCCGGATCGTCGCTGCTGAGGGCGATGATGGAATGAAACTGAGCCATGGAAACCATGTCTTTGGGTATCAGGTTTTCTAGGTCGACCGTAGCAATTGTCTCTGTAGCGGTGGCATGGTTTCCCATTTTTTCGAGGGCACAGGCAATACTAATCGTGAGACTATCCTTGATTCGAGGTAGCGAGGGCGCTTCGGAATTCAACGCGTCATTCCATGAAGCGACCGCTTCTTCAAAATGGCCCAGGTTGTAATGGGCTTTGCCCGCAAAAATGAATGCATCCATGCGAAAGTCTCGAACCGTAGATTCGCGGACTTTTTTCGCAATGACCTGGTCGCAAATTTCGATCGTCTCATCGATTGGCTCCAAAGCTTCCTGGAATCGCCCGGCAAGCAGGTGGAGAAGCGATCGACTTCTCAGTCCTCCGGCCAATGAGAGTTTGTGATCCACGGTATGCGGGTCAGCAACGATCATTTCCCGCAGCAACTCGATCGCATAATCGTTATCTACTTCGGCCTCATCCAAATCACTGCGCTCCCGTGTTCGAATTGTTGCAAGGTTTGTAAGTCCACTTGCCAGCATCGACTTATAGCGAGCCGATCCGGGATTTAGCTCGAACCGCTCTCGATAAAAATCTGCGGCCTTGGCAAGCAATGCCAACTCGGCGTCGCTGTCTCCCTGTTGATCCATTAACACTCCGAGGCGCAGAAAGAGTCCGGCTCGAAACTGAACGTACTTTTCATTGGAGGGAAATAAAACATGCAAGCGCTGACTCACGCTATCGGTGTTTTCGAGGATTTCCGACGCCTCGGCAGTTCGTCGTTTCATCAACAATCCACCGCTAAGATTCAGCCCCGTTATTACATACGATTCAACTGCGTCCCAGCGATGGGGATGTGCTTGAATTAGGCCTGACAATTGGTTGAACATTCCCTTTTGCCTCTCAATCGCACCGTCAATATCTCCAGATTGCTTTTGCAGGACTGCCAAGGATCCCGAAATGTCCAGCAATTTCAGTTGTACATCCGGTGAGTCATTTGTCAGCGCGATCGCTTCATAAATAACGGCTGCCTCGTCGAATTTGGATTCGGCCTCATCCGGCATTCCAGTTTGGTGGAGCTTTGAGGCGTAGTCTGCCGTGTATTGAGCCCATTTCATGTTTGCATCAATGGCGTCCGGGTCTTCAGAAAGTGTTTTCAACAGGTCGATCGATTCGGCCAACACTGGGAGCGATTCGTCGAGTTTACCCAAGCCGCTGGTCGCCGCGAAAACCTGATACAAAGCCAGTGATTTCATGTACGCCAGTTCCTTTGACGGGCCCTCGCTCAGCGCCGCATCCAAAAGCTCCACGGCATGCTGGGCGTGACGGAGCGCAATCTCATTTTCTTCCATCTCCTGAAAAATTTGGGCGATCCTGGTTTCTGCTTCCGCGACATCACTGGCCAACGTTGAATCCTGTTGACGTTCGTTGACATACTGTTCGTAATAACCCAATGCCAACCCGAGAAGCTCCTGGCGAAGCGGTCGGGTCCCAGGAGTGCTCTTCAAGACTGCGTTTTCAGAGACGTTGAGAAAATAGGTATCGATCGCTTCTTTGTGGGCAAGATACCGCTCACGCGCCAACTGATTCGCATTTTTTTCACTCCGGAGCGCTGCCGTCTCATTTCTGAGAGCTGTCGATTCCCGCTCAAGTGCCCTGCTGGTTGCAATCCAGCCAGCGACCGATGCGACCATGCCAATCGCCAAAAACAGGAACGCAGCTGATAGCGAGCCGGCGATCGACGGGTTGCGCCGAGTCCAGCGGACGAACCGATCAATTTCCGTGACCGATCGGGCTTTCACGGGCTCCGCGTTTTGAAAGCGAATTAGATCGTCGTGTAATTCGAATGCCGATGCGTAGCGTTGGCCCGGTTCTTTTTCCAGACATTTCAAACAAATGGCTTCCAAATCTCGTGGCACGGTCGAGTTGATTCTGGAAGGAGCGACCGGTTCCGCCTGAATAACATCCTGGATCGTTTCCACAAGGGTGTCGCGCGCAAACGGTGGCTTGCCGGTCAACAGAAAGTACAGCACTGCTCCCGCAGAATATACGTCGGTCAACTCAGAAGCCGCGGTTTGGCTGGCCTGTTCCGGCGACATGTAGGAGGGTGTCCCGATCAGGGCCCCGGTTTGAGTCCGTCCAGCGTCATCGCCCATGGTTTTGGCCAATCCAAAATCGGTAATCCGAATTCGATTGCGAATCGAATGGTCGACCAGGCTTTCGTTATCCTTTCCTTGTTCGTTCTTGCTTTTCCCATGCTTCGGTCGCTCAACCAAGATGTTGGAGGGTTTGATATCGCGGTGTAGTACGCCGCGCTGGTGGGCATGCGCGAGTCCTTGGGCAATCGCCTGGCAGATTTCGGCGGCGGTTAGCGGTGCAACGTTTTCGTGTTGCGATGCCCAGTCCGCCAGTGTTTCACCGTCGACGTACTGGCTGGCCAAGTAGCAAACGGATCCTATTTGTCCTGATTCGTAGACGGGAACGATATTGGGGTGAGCCAGCGCCGCTACAGATCGACCTTCTCGAAGGAAACGGGCTTTCAGGTCGGGCGTCGTAATGGCTTCGGGGCGGGGGATCTTGAGGGCGATATCCCGATCGAGGTTGGGATCACGGGCCAAAAAGACCATTCCAAATCCCCCTTGTCCGATTGGCTCCCTAATCTCGAAGCGGCCGATCTGACTGGGCAAACCATCAAGCTCTGCCCCGTGAAAGATTGCCGCACCCGAATCACCGCGAAAGGTATCGCCCGCTTTGGCAGTCTCAATTTTGTTGGCGTCGCGGACGCGGTTGATCAGGTTCAACGCAGCCCGTGCTTTGAGGACTTGCTCGTCGACAGAATCCCCTTCATCTCCGCCCTGGATTTTTCTGTAGAGTTCATCCAACTGATCTTCAGCAAGTTTGGAATGATCGAGAGGTTCGTGGGGCATGATTAAACCTGAACAAAATGGAGCGCCTCAACACCAAGTTCTTTTTCTCGCGGAAGCGGACTCGAATTATTCGATATTTTCTTCTTTTGACATAACTTCTTGCAATTTCAGCACGGCACGGGTCCATAACTTCCTGACAGCGTCAGGCGTCCGGTCCATTTTCGCACCAATTTCAACGAAACTTTGCTGCTGCCAGCTGTGGAGTTGCAGTACCTCTTGGTAGTCCGACGGCAACTTGGCAATCGCCTGTCGCAACTGCAGCGTTTCCTCCATCACCAAGGCGTTGGTGGAGGGAGTCAATTCTGTATCCACCAGCGGGTGTTCAACCGACGAGTTGTATTGGAGTTGACGTTCTCGATCGAGCTGGCGTTTTTGCGTGCCTTTGAAGGTCCGCCTTGCCTGATGGAGATCGTTGGACAATATCTTCCGTAGCCAGGCGAGAAATTCCGATTTCGAATTACCTTCAAATTGCCCGAAGTGCTGATGCGCGGTCAGAAGAGATTCTTGGACCACGTCCGAAGAACCAAGTTTGCCGCGGACGTTTGCATCGAGGTCCTGGTTGGCGATCAGCAGCAGGTATTCGCGGTGCTTGTTGAGTAGCTCACCGACGGCCTGTCGGTCACCCGAGCGCGCACGCTGAAGTAACTCATCAAACTCAGCCGGGTCCTCTTTTGCGTTGGTATCGATAACATCTTCTCCTGTTTCGGGCGATGTTGTCAGTTTCGATTATTGCTGTGATTCGTGTGCTTGAACAGCAATAAAGCGTCCTAAAAAAAGATTTCATTTTTTCCATTTCGTCCGTCCGGATTGAGTTGCGTTCGCACTTGGTGCTTGGACAAGGATTCGTTCGAGCCAATTACCTTGTGACAGAGCCAGCGATTTAGTTACGACACCGACGAATATTGAACGGAACGAAATCATGACCATGACAACGGCCGCCCGAATCAATTGCAAGCAAATTCTACCGTCTCGAAAACGTCGCACGCAACCGCAGCGGTTGTGGGGCCGACTCGCACAGGTTGTTTTGCCGGTCCTGTTAGCAACCGGAGTTTCCACGACTTGTGTCGCCCAAAATGCAACTTGGAAAAACGGGACCGGTGGCAGTTTCGATACCGGGGCCAATTGGGACATCGGCTCAGTTCCCGGGATCAGTAACGATGTCTTTTTTGGCTTGTCGGATAGCTACGGTGTCAGATTAAACCGGGCTGAGAATGCAAATCGATTTGAACAAACCAACGGTGATGTTCAGTTTTTTGGTGGCAACTCTCTGACGATGCAGGATTCGGCTTTGGTCGAAAAATCAAATTTCACAGTCACAGATGCTGGGACTCAGTTCATCGTCGGCACCAGCTTGAGTGCTGAGAACGAAGGAGTGATCAATGTCACCAATGGCGCAGCCGTGTCCACCAATGCCGGGTATTTGGGCGGGCTGACGAGCTCAAACGGCTTTGCCAACGTGAGCGGAACCAACTCCGTTTGGAGATCCCAAGAACTCTTGATGGGTGCAGTCAATCAAAACACCGACGCGGGAACAGGAATTCTGAATATTATCGGCGGAGGCCATGTCCACATCGGTGATGATGGACTTGCCAGTTCAAATAGCGAGTTGATCATCAGCCACTCCAATTCCAGTGGGGGATCTCTCATCGTTCGCAATGGATCACAAATAAATACCGAATACACAACTCTTGGCCGAAGTAGTGGATACACGGGTGAACTACTCGTTAACGGTGCCGGTTCTTCGCTGACAAATTCTCAGAGCCATATTATCGGTTTGGACGGCAATGGCTTCATGGGAATTGGCGATGGCGGGAAAGTAACCAGCTCGTTAGCCAGCTATATCGGAACCAATAGTTTTTCGTACGGAAACGTCGACGTACAAGGTATCGGATCGCGATGGGAAATAAGCAACGATCTAATTGTCGGGCAGCGTGGATCCGCAGGTCTGCAAATACGCGACGAGGGTGTTGTCGAAAACCGGAACGGATACATCGGCCAGTTTGCAGGGTCCGACGGAGATGTCGATGTCAGGAACAATTCGCGCGATGGTTCAACGACAATTTGTATCTTGGCTTCACCGGCGTTAACGATGGAGGGCAGGGCACCCTATTGATAAACAGTGCTGGTGCCGGCGGAAGCGGAGGTGGAAATGGCGGAGGTCGTGTGCTCGTTGGTGACGATTTCGTTTCGGCCTCCTTTTCCGGTTTGATGGTAGGCGACTCGGGTAGCAACGGAAACCTTGTGATTCGCAACGGATCCAGTTTGACGACCAATGCTGGTATTGTTGGCTGGCACGACGGATATCAAGGAAACGTTGTTGTCTATGGGGCGGGCTCGACACTGAGTGCAACGCAATCGCTTGAAATTGGGTTTGAAGGACAAGGAAACCTGCTGGTGGACGCCGGAGGTGTTGTCTCGGCCAATGTCGCCGGGATCGGAGCGGCACAATCCAGCGACGTGTCGGTCGCTGGAACGGGTTCCGAATTCAGAGCCGATGCTATTTATGTCCAGAACTACGGGACTCTTAATGCCAACAATGGAGGGCGCGATCCTAATTGGAAGAAATCAAAGCTCCCCCGCGTCCGGAACTCGGGTTGTCATCAGCGGGGAAGGAGGCGAAGCCTTGATGAATGTTTTCGGCGGAAATGGCAACGGGTCGGTGATGAATTCAGGGAGCACCTATGTCGGCTACAGTAGTTTCACGTCAAACCATGGTGGAGCGCTCGACGTTAATGGATCATTTCAAACGCAAGGTGACCTGGTGGTCGGCAACCATGCCAATGTTGGAACTGTGGGTGTCGGTGGTTTGCTGACCGTCGGTGGCACCACCACGATCAATGCTGATTCCAGCATTCAAATGGGTGATGGAGGACGAATCGACTTCGGCTCGATCGATGCGGACTCCTATTCGCGGATCTTTGGTAACGGTGGCCAACTGGCTGGCCTCCTGAACACCAGTGGATACCAACACCTCGACTCCCTGAGTTATTCGAATACGGCCAATCTGGATGTCAGTGAAGTCCGCGCAATGAACACGGGGGTGATCCACGGCAGCGGCACAACCAGGATCGGACTGGCGAACCAGTCAACAGGCGAAGTTCGCACCCTCGGCGGCCAGTGGGCACGGTTCAGTGGAATCGGCAATACCAACGCGGGCGAGATCAACAACTTCGTCGGTGTGATCGAGTTTGAAAATGACTTAACCAACCAGGTCGGTGGCTTCATCGGCGGGCGGGGGCAGTTCATCACGGGAACGGGTTTGACCAACGACGGCGAGATGGCATTCTCGGGCGGCAACGCCGACATCCTCGGAACCGTCAACAATGTCGGCGTCGGTACGATCATTACCAGCGGTTACAGCATCACGACTTTTTTTGACGATGTCGTTCATAACGGTGAGGAAATCCGCACACAAGAAGGCAGCGCCACGGTGTTCCTGGGGGCGATCAGTGGAGCCGGAGCGTTTACCGGAACTGGAGATGTATTCATGGAAGGCGATATCAACATCGGCAATAGCCCCGATGTTGTGACGGTCGAAGGCAACTTGAATTTCGGTGCCCGCTCGTCGTCGTTGTTCGAGATCGCCGGCACGGAGTATGGTGAGTTCGACAAATTCATGATCGGCGGTGATTTCTCCATCAATGGAATGTTCCATGTCGAACTGCTTGATGATTTCCTGCTCGGCTACAACCAGGAATATTTGATCGCCGAAGTCGCCGGTCTAACTTCAGGTCAATTCATGGGACTTGGCGAAGGCGGACTGGTGGGTCGATTTGGCGGCCACGACCTGTTCATCAGCTATACCCGTGGCGATGGCAACGATGTTGGTCTGTTTACCGCCGTCCCGGAGCCCGGTTCGACCCTGTTCCTGGGCCTAGTCGGCAGTGTCTTGCTTTACCGTCGACGTCGAGCTGCATTGCGCGATGGCGTTTGAGTTTCTGCTTTAAAAAGGGGAATTCTTCAATTGGGTACCCAACGCAGTTTCAGTTTAAACAGCAATCCACCATCTGGTTCAGAATTTAATCAACTTCAGGCGTCAATAATTGGACCTGTCCCCGTTTTCTGGTGCAGTCCGCCAGTAAGAGTTTAGTTCCCTGAGCCGCAGTTTTAGCTAAATTGCGGTTTCGGTTGGAGGTGGATTTTTGGTATTGGATTGTCGTTCTTTAAGGTGAATGACAATGCAATTCAGTTTCTATCCGGGTCACGAACGTGGCTGTGGCCATCCGAATGACTGCCCGCACATGGGCGGTGCTGGTGTTGGGATGCTGGTGCAATTGGTGAACACCGCTGAAGACAGCCGGATGTACCTTCACCGCCAGCTCGATGCCGAGCGGCAACGCAGTTCCGAACTCGTTGCCGATGTCCTCCGTTTGGAAGAGGAATTGAAACAGGCCCGACTTGAACTTCGTCTTGAGCGCCAGAATAAATTCGCCACCAACGAACAGAAAAGCGAAGACAAAGTCGAACCTGCCAGCGATACTGGCGCTCTACGGGAATCGAAAAAACGCGGAGCGCCGGCGGGTCATCCAGGTTGGTTCCGTCCAATACCAACTCAATACGACTGGCTGGTTGAAGTTCCCCCGCCACGTTGCTGCCCTCACTGCCGAGGTTCGGTCTCGACCCCGGAATCAGCTAACACGGTTGACCACCTGCAAGAAGACATCATCAACAACCTGTATCAAGTTATCCTCTATCGGCATCAAGCCGGTCGTTGCAATGACTGTCGCCGCTGGGTCCAGCAGGCTGGCAAGGACGAGATTCTCAACAGTCGGATCGGTCCGTTCTTGCGATCCCGAGCGATCTGGCTGCGAAACGTGATTGGCATCAGTTACCGCAAAATCCCGCAGATCATCGAAGAACTGCACGGCATCCGCTTCACCCCAGCCGCGTTGATCGGATTCGAAACGATGCTGGCTGACAAAGCCGCGCCGGTGGTCGACGACATCGCCAAAAAACTTGCCAGCAGCGACGGCGCGGTTCACGCGGATGAAACGTATTGGACCACCGATGGTTCGCGATCCTATTTCTGGGTGCATGTGGATCACGACTACGTCCATTTTCAGTACGACACGTCGCGTGCCGGTCAAGTCTCCCGTGACATTCTCGGCGAAGACTTTTGTGGAACACTGGTGACGGACTGTTACAGTGGCTACAACGCTTCGGCTGCCTGCGCGAAGCAAAAATGCTTGTCCCATCTGGCCCGCGCCGCTCGTGATTGGCAGAAGCTGACCGAAACCGACTCACTCGACTATTTGTTCTTCGAAGATATCAAACAATTTGTTAAACGCTGTTGCGAATTCCATCTACAGCGCGGCCAAGGCAAGCTCACCAAAAAGCAACAGGCGGCCGAAAAAGCGTGGCTGCGTGGCGAGCAATCGCGGCTGGAGACTTGCCTGGTTGAACACGAGAAAGCCCTAACCTTGCAAGCTCGAATCTTCAATCACACACTGGAGTGGCTTGTCTTTTTAGATGACCCTCGCGTGGAGCCAACGAACAACATGGCCGAGCGCGCGTTGCGTCCGTTGGTCGTTGTTCGTAAGATCACTTTCGGTAGTCGCAGTGACGCGGGGGGCTCGGCGGATGGCCAGTCTCATGACGGTCGGCGAGACCACGCAGGCGGCACGGCCATCGAGCCAGCCAAATCTATTTCGAGTTGTTCACCCGTCCGCCTGTTCGGGTGCTGCGAACGTTGTATGCGGGCGCGTAAGCGACTGCCATGCACCGATGTAAAAACGGGAGTCAATCCGTTGGCATCGTTCCGCCGCCTCAAGGTATCTGCCTCACATCGCTTGTCATCATCGCTTGATGCTCAAAAGTTCAAGTCAGCTTGCTGCTGCGCGGTGACCGGATCAACCGACCGGATCCCGTTGAATGTCGTCCGGTCGCATTAACAATTAGGTGAACGTCAACACCTCGGCAAACAAATGCTGAACGCTACCCTCCGCACATTACAAACCGCACCAAAAATGGACTAAACTCTTACGTGCCCCCTCAAGATCCCCCGCCCCGAAGCCATTACGACGCCCGATCTGAAAGCCCGTTTCCTTCGAGACACCGCGAAAGGTATCGCCCGCTTTGGCGGTCTCAATTTTGTTGGCGTCGCGGACGCGGTTGATCAGGTTCAACGCAGCCCGTGCTTTGAGGACTTGCTCGTCGACAGAATCCCCTTCATCTCCGCCCTGGATTTTTCTGTAGAGTTCATCCAACTGATCTTCAGCAAGTTTGGAATTGGATCGAGAGGTTCGTGGGGCATGATTAAACCTGAACAAAAATGGGCAGACCTCAACACCAAGTTCCTTTTTCTCGCGGAAGCGGACTCGAATTATTCGATATTTCTTCTTTTGACATAACTTCTTGCAATTTCAGCACGGCACGGGTCCATAACTCTCCTGACAGCGTCAGGCGTCCGGTCCATTTTCGCACCAATTTCAACGAAACTTTGCTGCTGCCAGCTGTGGAGTTGCAGTACCTCTTGGTAGTCCGACGGCAACTTGGCAATCGCCTGTCGCAACTGCAGCGTTTCCTCCATCACCAAGGCGTTGGTGGAGGGAGGGAATTCTGTATCCACCAGCGGGTGTTCAACCGACGAGTTGTATTGGAGTTGACGTTCTCGATCGAGCTGGCGTTTTTGCGTGCCTTCGAAGGTCCGCCTTGCCCGATGGAGATCGTTGGACAATATCTCCGTAGGCCAGGCGAGAAATTCCGATTTCGAATTACCTTTAAAATTGCCCGAAGCGCTGATGCGGGTCAGAAGAGAGATTCTTGGACCACGTCCGAAGAACCGTTTGCCGCGGACGTTTGCATCGGAGGTCTCGTTGGCGATCAGCCGGTAGTCGCGGTCCTGGTGGAGTGGCTCACCGACGGCCTGGCGGTCACCGATGCACGCCGAAGTAACTCATCAAACCAGCCGGGTCCTCTTTGGCGTTGGTATC